>JAKPTF010000048.1 GCA_029571225.1 Candidatus Omnitrophota bacterium
GGTCAGCTTTTATGCCGCGATCGGCGCAGGGATGTCAACCTCCGTTGGCGGGATCGGGCCGCTCCTGCGGGAGCGGATCATCGCCCAGGCAGATGACGGGGCCGAAGTGATCGGCGTGACGCTGCTCTACGACAAGGTCTGGATGCAGCGCTGGCATTCATGGGGACAGTTCTATCTCGACCGCGTGAAGGCCGGCGATTATCTCCGCCGGGTGCTGAAGGAACATCACGACCCGCTCCACATCAAGCTTTTTGACGGAACGGAGGTCGAGCTGACGGTGTGGGAGGCCCAGTACGGCAAGGCGCGCGTCTTTTTCCTCGATAACCCTGATATCGGCACGATCGTGTATCCCGGCGGCTTTGACGCGCCGCCGAACACCGAGGATCCGAACCGCTGGGCCGATGACATGCGCCTGCGGCAAAGCTGGATCGTCGGCAGGGGAACCCTGGCGCTCCTGAAGCGGCTGAAGGTCGCGCCCGACACCATTATCCTGAGCGAGACGCCGACGATATTCGCGCACGATGGCCTGGTAAAAGACGCCTATACCGGCGACACGCTTTTCAAGAACACAAAATACATTTTCAATGACCATACGCCGCTGGAATACGCCCACCCCGTTTGGCCGGAGGCCAGTCTCGAACGGCTCAAATTCGATCCGAAATATTACAGAGAACTCGATACCTACCAGCGCGATCCCCAGCGGGTCGATATCACCCAACTGCTGATCGACGCCTGCGACGGCGTGTACGGCGTCTCGAAGATCCACGGCGATGTCATGCGGTCGATGCCGACGCTCCAGAAATACGCGTCCAAGATCGAAGTCATCACCAACGGCGTAAGCCCCGAGATCTGGCAGGCCGCATCGTTCACCGATTTTAAGAAGATGAATGACGAAACGCTCCTGGCGAAGAAGAGCGAAGAGAAGGCGAAATTCATCAACTGGCTTTGGCTCCGGTACAAGTTCGACTCGGCGTGGAAGGAAGACAAGAAAACCAGACCGATCATCCTGTGGATGCGCCGGGTAACCGGATACAAGCGGCTCGATATCCTCAAGGAAATTGTCCGCAATGACCGGCTCCGCGAGCGGCTGGTGCGGATGAACCTGTGCCTGCTGGTCGGCGGGAGGATCCACCAGCAGGATTCGCACTCCGACCGGCTGGTCTTCGAGCTCCTCGACCTCATCCAGAAACATGCCGAGCTCGAGAACCAGGTGATCATCCTGGATAATTTCAATATCTGGGAAGCACCGCAGATCTTTTCGGGGATCGACGCGTCGATCATGGTCTCCGACGTCGGCAAGGAAGCGGCCGCGACTGGTTTCATGAAGGCGCAGATGAATGGCGCGATGGTGATCGCGACGCCTGACGGTGCCGTTCCGGAATCGGTCATCTACCACCGGCCCGGCCAGAAGGTGAAGGGAGCAAACGGGTTCGAGGTGGCCTATTACAACGGAAGCCCGACGCCTGATTCGCTCCTGGATGCCCTCGGTCAGTTTCGCGCGGTCTATGACGACACGCCGCTCAGGATCCAGTATGTCCGCAATGCACTTGCCCAGCTCGACCAGGTAAGCGTCCACCGCGTCTCCCGCGAGATGATCGCGATGTGCGAGCGGTTAAAAAAAAAGAACCACGTAGATAATTGCGTCAAGGCAGGTTGTTAACCGATCCCCAAGTCCCGCAGCCGTTTCTCTCCGATGCCGAAATAATGCGCGATCTCGTGGATGACCGTTTCGCGTACCGCTTTTTTTATCTCTTCCGGGCCGGTGTAGAGCTCTTCGATCTGTTTCTGGTATAAGGTAATTTTGTCGGGGAGGACGTTGCCGTAGGCGGTATCGCGATTCGTGAGCGGGACGCCCTGATAGAGGCCGAGCAGGATGTCGTGTTTTTTTATGCCGAGCTGTCTGGTGA
>JAKPTF010000114.1 GCA_029571225.1 Candidatus Omnitrophota bacterium
CGATGTGTACGGCGCGGTTGGCGCCGAAGCGGATTCGGCCGGCCAGGCAAGGGATCTCATAGATGGTTACAATGGCTTAATCGCGCAAGCGCAGGCTCAAGGCAGGAATGACCAAGAAAAGGATCAGGGTTCGGCGGAGAAGGTGGCCGGGGGATATAAAGCAAAGATGGAGAGTGATGCTGCGAATAGCTGGCAAGCGGCAGGTGGACCCCTCGGCGATGTTCTGCGCGGAGCTCTGGCCGGGTTGAGAGGAGGGGCAGACAAGGGCGCGGACAAGGGCGCAAAGAAGACGATACGTGAAGTCCAGGGACAGGACCGTCAGGAGGGAGGCCCGACGCAAGCCTTCGCGAAGGCGGTGACCGGGGCCGGTATTGACACGTTCGGCATGGATATGCGCAAGCAGGCGCATGATGTCAAGACCGGTCTGGCCAGAAACAATGCCGATGCGGCAGGGAGCATCGCCGACATACATGCGAAACTGGCCCGACTGACCCAAGGGACGGATAAAGAGGGTGAATATGCGGCGCTGGCCTCGAGCAGCGCGTTCAGGGCGAATGACCTCGGCCAGAAGGCGGCCGCCATGGAGAAAAGGTCAGAGGATATGGGTGCGGCCATTGCCACGGCGCGGGGTGAGCATGTTAAGGTAAAAGAGGTTATGAAGGACGCTGGCGGGGAGGCGATTGAGAAGCCGTCTCCAGAGGTAGGAGATTTAAAGCAGCAGCAGCTCGTAGCGCGGAAATCAAAAGAACCTCCGGTTGAAAAAGCGGCTCCCCAGGAGAAGCCCGAGCCACAGGTGCCGTCCGCAGTCGGTGATCTCGTTGACAAACTGCTCTCGAAGCTGGGCGTGAAGAGCGACAGAATCAGCGGCGCGATGAAGGGTTCGCTGGGCAAAGCGTATAAGCTCGGCCGTGCGGTGGCGGAACACGCGCTGGACACGAAGGTCGTTTTGCTTTTGAGCAAGGAGATAAGGGATTACAAGACCTCATGCAGGATCGCCAGGCAGGTCAAAGAGATGATCGCCGCAGGGATGAGTCCGCTGGAGGCTCGGCTCCGCGGCGAATACCGAATGAAAGCCGCCACTGGGCAGCTGCCGGAGAACCGCGGTCCGGTCTGGCCGGGTGGTATCCTGTCCGGGCTGGGAACCGGTGAAGAGGGGTATGTGAACTTTGCAATGATGTGTATGGCATGGACAAAGTCCGCCATGGCCGAGAAGGAGCAGGCAGCTGAAAAGGCTCAGCAGGAGGCGGATAATTACGCCGTCGAGGACGCGGTCAACGCTGTAAAGGCCGAGGAGTATGAGAAGGGGTACAAGGATGCTTCAGATAAAGTGGCAAAAGGCCAAAATGAGGATATGAAGCTCCAGCAGGAAAGCGATGCCTTGAGAAAACAGCAGGAACAGCTCGAGGACCAAAAGAAACAGGGAAAGATATCCGATAAAGACTATGAGGATCAGAAAGCGAAATTGAACCAGGCGCAGGCGGACAACGAGCAAAACCGGATGCGGAACAGCCAACAGCTCAATATGGACATCGCCGAGCAGAAGGCATACAAGGAGGCGATCGAACGCGCGCGCACGCCGGTCGCCGAGCAGGGACGCAAACAATTTGAAGATGCCCTCAATTCGGGCGAGATCTCCCCGATGCAGGCGGAGCGCATCGCAAAAGAGCGCGGTTATACCTATTCGGTGAACCAGGACGGCACATATACCGTGCAGGCGAAGAGCCTTCCCGTTTCAAAGGTGATGACAGACGAACAGATCGCGCAAAGAGAGAAAGAGATCAAGGATAAGCAATGGAAAGGCGAATATGAGGGCGAAAAAGGCAAAGAGGCGTATCAGAAGGATATGCAGGAGCTTGAGCGGGCGAAGAGCCTGGCCGAACACGTCAAAGAAGGCATCAAGAACTTCAACGATAATCCAGACTCAGATCTCGACGCGTTGAAGAGCCGCTACCGCGACA
>JAKPTF010000079.1 GCA_029571225.1 Candidatus Omnitrophota bacterium
ATGCGGCGTATCAGGCCTATCGCGTCAGGGCTGCCGAGAGGCTCCGCGCACGCGCCACGGGTCTCCTTCAAATATTCCCAGGCTATATCTTCAAGCGAAAAATTGCTGCGCGCCGGATTCAGCAAATATGCCGCGATCATGGTATCAAACGCGAGGCCGTTAAGCTCTACCCCCTCGGAAGCAAGGGCGACCTTCATCTTTTTGAGGTCATGGCCTATCTTGGGGACTGCCGGGTCTGCGAGGACGCTTCTGGCTCCTGGGCCGATCGTTTCAACACGGAAGACCCTATCGCAAAACCCGAATGCAAGGGAATCAAGGCCGCTGCCGGCGATATATAACGGGCCTTGGCCGCAGGCCGAGGGCATATCTTTATCTGACGCGAATTCTGCCGTGACAGCAGGCATAGCCGGCTGTACCGATGCGGGAAGATCCTGCAAAAAAGCCTTTAACTCGTATTCGGTGAAAATATTTGCCAGCTTCTTGATATCCGGGGGCCGGATGGCAAGGCTGTCGAGGTCGAATTCCAGGTCCATGCGGTCATTGAGCGAAGCAAGCTCTTTATTGAGAGATATCTGGCCGGCATTTTCCTCTATAGCCTGGCGGATTTTCCCAGCCGGCATACCGGCTGCTGAGGCTATGACCTGTTCCGCAGTGCCGTATTCGGACAAAAGCGCAACGGCCTTCTTTTCCGTGATCCCCTTTATCCCGGGAATATTGTCAACCGCATCGCCGATGAACGCAATAAGATCCGGGATCTGCCGCGGCTCAAGTCCAAACTTCTCCTTAACCCTGGAAATATCATACGCCTTTTCTTCCGCCTGTGGGTCGAACACGGAAATATACTCGTCCACAAGCTGCAGAAGGTCCTTGTCGGATGAGACGATGACCGTCTTTATCCGTTGCTTCTCAGCTTTATGGGCAAGGGTCGCGATGATATCGTCCGCCTCGAAACCCGCCTGTTCGAACAACGGTATGCCATAGGCGGCTATGATATCCTTGATGACCGGAATCTGGCCTGACAGGCCGTCAGGCATGGCCTGTCGCTGCGCCTTGTAGGCGGCATATTTCCTCTGCCTGAACGTTTCCCTGGACACATCAAAGCACACAGCCATATGCCCGGGATCATGATCCTTGATCAGCTTGCGCAGCATGCGCACAAAACCGAATATTGCGTTGGTCTGCCTGCCGTCCGAAGTCGACAGGCCCCTGATGGCATAAAATGCCCTGTAGCATAACGCCGTGGCGTCGATTAAATAGACTTTCACGTTACCCATTGTTTAACAATGTCTGCATGGGAATCAATAAAAGGATGGCGTTGAGGACGTACGGCTCAAAACGGAATACTTCCAAAATTTATGTCTTATTGTTTGAGGTATCAATTTTGGATAACTCTCTGGAATTTGGGCAGGTTACATCCTTGAATATGATAATATCAAACCAGGCGCTTCTGTCAAGAAAAATAATAGGAATCCTGTTATTTACCATTTTTCCCAGTGGATATTCGCTTCATTGAACTTGTTCTGGGGCTTTTCAACGCCTTGCGGATGGCCGACTGCGATGATATTGAGCGGTATGACCGTATCGGGAAGCCCCAGGACCGAGCGCACATGGTCAACGCGTTCCTGCAAAGGATACATGCCCGACCACACTGCGCCTAAGCCCATGCTTTCAGCCGCAAGGAGGATGTTCTCGCTTGCCGCAGAGCAATCCTGGACCCAGAACTCGCGCTCCGG
>JAKPTF010000085.1 GCA_029571225.1 Candidatus Omnitrophota bacterium
GCTGCACCATTCTGTTCCTGCAGGAATGCGGCAACAGGCAGGCGCTCGCCCGAAAGGGCGTGTATCGCATCATGTGCATCGGAGAATCGACGACGCAGGGCCAGTATCCGAGGTTCCTGGAGGAGATATTGAATGAACGCTCGCGAGGCTTGCGGTTCAGCGTCATCGACAAAGGCAAGGCTTCAACAACAACGCCGGTTATATTAGGCCACATCGATTCGTATCTTGACGAATATAAACCGGATGCGGTTGTCGCCATGATGGGCATCAATGACGACAATACCCGTATGACTTCTGAGCCCGCCAAATTGCCCGCAGCAGCGAGTTGGTTGAGGCCGTTCAAAGCATACAAGCTGTTCAGGTATATCTGCCTGCATTGGCAGGCAAAAGCAGCGCAGACAGGATTGCTTGCGAAAGCTCAAAGTCCGAAGAATTATCGCGTGACGGCTCAAGGCGCCGGCTCCGAAATCGAGCGGAGAGCCGTTACCGGGGCTCGCGGGGAAAAGGATTCTCGAGCAGAAACTTATTGTAGTTCGGGTTTTCGCGCTCTGGGGCAGAGGGACTTTCCCGCGGCAGAATCTTTTTTCATGAAAGCGACTCAATTATGCCCCGAATTCCCTCAACCGTATTTCGGGCTCATGGTCTCATACGGTATGCAGAAGAAATTAGCCGCGGCTGAGGACGCGTTCCGTGCATACGTCAGCCTGGATCCGTATAATCCCGATGTCTATTGTGAAGCAGGTTTTCTTTATCATCAAAAGGGAGACCTGGAACAAGCCAAAGCGTTTTTTCAGCATGCCCTTGAATTAGACCCCGGCGCAGCCAGGGCGTATTTGGGGCTTGGAGTTTGTTATAAAGCTCAAATGGCGTTCTCCGAATCCGAGGCTTTTTTTAAAAAAGGCATAGAGATAAATCCCCTCAGTGCCGGTTTATATTGCGAATTGGGGTTTTTGTATTATGAATGCGGGCGTTTCTCTGAAGCCGAGTATTGTTTGCAGAAGTCTGTCGAATTAGACCCGGACAATTCCCAATGGCATTTTCGGTTAGCGGAGTTTTATATTGCACGTGACAATTATGCCCGTGCCCACCAAGTGTTCTCGCGCGTGCTTCGCTTGAATCCGAAGGACGATTCTGCTTATGTCGGGCTGGCATACATAGCCCGGGAGCAGGGGCGTTTGTCTGAAGCGCTAGATTTCGCCGTCAAGGCGATCGAACTGAATCCTTACAACCAGCGTGCGTGCGCCGTGCTCTCCGGGATATACGCGAATATGGGCCAATACGACGCAGCGATGGAATATTCCCGGAAAGTGAACAACCTGGATTCTCCCTGGTTCCGGCCGGTCACGGTCAACAGCTATCGATTGTTGAAAGAGAAACTGGATACAAGGGGCATCCGGCTGATCTGTGTGCAGTATCCGATGCGCAGCGTCGTTTCCCTCATGAACATTTTCAAGGACCAGAATAACATCGTTTTTGTCGATAATGAGGCAAGCTTTAAACAACTGGTCAGGAAGGCGGGGGTCAAAGCGGTTTTCAAGGACCTTTTCGCAGGGGATTTCGGCCATTGCACCGATAAAGGCAACCGCTTGTTGGCAAAAAACATAGCCGATGCGATCCTCAGGGCCGTTGGCTCGGCCAGAAGATAACTATGGTTTTTAATTCTTTCGCTTTTTTAGTCTTTTTTGTGATTGTGTTCAGCCTGTATCTTGCGCTCGATCACAAGCGCCAGAACATCATGCTTTTTGCGGCAAGCTATGTGTTTTATGCATGGTGGGATTGGAGATTCTTATTCCTGCTGGCGGCATCGACGGTCATAGATTATTTCTGCGGACTTAAGATCCACGGCTCGCGCGATGTCAGAGAGAGAAGATTTTTTTTATGGTGCAGTATCGCGGCGAACCTCGGGATCCTGGGTTTCTTTAAATACTATAATTTCTTTGTCTCGAGTCTGCAATCTTTACTCATCCGTTGCGGCATATCGATAGAGCCCCCGATGCTGCATATTATCCTACCCTTGGGGATTTCCTTTTATACCTTCCAAACAATGAGCTATACGATCGATGTTTTCCGCGGCAACATCGCCCCGACGCGGAAATTCGTCGATTTCGCTCTTTTTGTTTCTTTCTTTCCCCAGCTTGTCGCAGGCCCTATTGAGCGGGCAAGCCACCTTCTGCCGCAGGTCTCTGCGCCGAGAACGTTAACCCTTGAAAAGTTTGCACAGGGTTGTTACCTCATCTTCTGGGGGCTGTTCCAGAAGATGTTCATCGCGGACAACCTTGCGAAAATAGTCGATCCCGTGTTTGCGGCCAGGGCTCCGTATCAAGGCGGGATGGTGTTGATTGCTTTATATGCGTTTGCGTTTCAGATCTATTGCGATTTCTCCGGATATTCGAACATCGCCCGGGGCCTCGGTAAATGCATGGGTTTTGACATCATGATCAATTTCGACCTGCCGTATTTTTCATCCAATCCCCGCCAGTTCTGGCAGCGCTGGCATATCAGCCTTTCCCGCTGGCTTAAGGATTATCTGTATATCCCGCTCGGAGGAAACCGCAAAGGCGGACTTATGACATACCGGAATCTGGGATTGACCATGCTCCTCGGAGGACTCTGGCACGGGGCCTCATGGACCTTTGTAGTATGGGGGCTGTATCACGGCGTCATGCTTGTGATACACCGTGCAACCGAGCCTTTCTTGAAGAATATCCGCCTGCCGGCGTTCCCGTTGATCTCGAAACCCCTGGCTTTGTTCAGGACAGTCTTTTTCTTCCATCTGGTTTGTCTCGGCTGGCTTTTCTTCAGGTCCGGGTCAATATCGCAGGCATCGGCGATGCTCCATGCCATGATCTATAATTTTTACGTTCCTCAAACGGACATCCTGCCCGTCTTAGGGGACGTTGTTTTCTTTATCTGGTTTTTGATCGTTGTTGAACTGGCGCAGTTCCGCACGCGGGACCAGCTTTTTATCCTGAAAGCGAATCTCTTTATGAAAGCACTTTTTTTTGCCGTTTGCTGTTATCTTATCGTAAAAAAGGGAATACCGAATGGACAGGCCTTCATATATTTCATATTTTAAAAGGATCGGCCTTTTTTTATTGCTCGTTTTTGCGCTGCTTGAATCCGGCTTGCGCCTGGAAGGCTTTGTGAAGGAGTGCGTTCAGGATTATCGCAACCAGCGCGCTGTTTCGCAGACTGAAGTGTATCGTATCCTGTGCCTGGGAGAATCCACAACGCAGGAACAATACCCGCAATTCCTTGAAGAGGAATTGAACCGCCGCAATATCGGCGTCCGTTTCGCGGTGATTGACGAGGGCTGCGCATATACGACGACGCCGTCCATCATCAGCCGTCTGGAATCGCAACTGGACGAGTATCGGCCCGATATGGTGGTCGTGATGATGGAAACAACGACTGGGTCAGGGTGATGTCTGCCCGGCCGGACTTTACGGTGAAGATAACGGATTTTTTCAAGTCAATGCGGATTTATAACTTAGCCAGGCTCGTTGTTTTTTACTTCCGCGAGAAACTCAATAGTGCCGGGGTTCAGAAGCTGTGGGAGCGCTGTCGCGGCGTCCAGGGCGCGCGGACCCTGCTGGATTGTGTTCATCAGGGATATGCCTTCGCGGCACCGGTTGAGACCGAAGAAACGTTGAAGCGGACCATCGAAGCCGAACCGCTGAACGAGGGCGCCCGCATTTCATTGGGATGGGTGTACCTGAATGAAGGCAAAACGGCCCTTGCGGAGGAATCGTTCAAGAAGGCGCTGTCGATCAATCCGCAGAGCGACAGCGCTCTGGGCGGGCTTGGATCAGTATACCGGCAGGAAACTCGATATGACCTTGCTGAAGAGATGTTGCACAGGGCTCTTGCCTTGAATGACCGGAATCAGAGCCTTTACGTCACCCTGGGGCTGGTATGCCAGGAGCAGAAGCAATACCGCAGGGCAGAAGAAGCTTTCAGGCAGGCGGTCGGCATTGACCCCGCGGATGAAAATGTGCATATTCATCTGGGGTATTTATACCGTATCCAGAAGAAGTTCTCCGAGGCGGAAGCCTCGTTCGGCAAAGCGATAAGCATAAACCCGAAGCACGTCGAGGTGTATCTGGAGCTGGGCTGGGTATATCTGGAGCAGGGCAAGTTCGATTTGGCTGAGGGGCTGCTCCGGAAGGCGTTATCGCTCGATCCGGAGAATGACTCGGTCCACGCTGCACTGGGGTCCTTGTATACGGAACAGGGCAAGTTCACTCAGGCCGAGATCGAGTTCAAGCGTTCACTTGCTTTAAACCCGGATAATGATGTTGCCTGTGTCGATCTGGCGTTACTGTATTGTCAACAGGGCGCGTTCGGCCCTGCCGAAGCCGCATTGCGAAGGGCCCTTGAGGTCAATCCTTATAACACAAATGCGCATGCGGACCTGGGTTTTCTCTATCAGGAAATGGGGACGTTCGAGCGGGCTGAAGAGGCTTTTCGAAAGGCCATAACGGTAAATCCGCGGTTTATCACTGGATACAGCGGATTGGGCGGCGTCCTGTTTGAACAGGGCAAAATAGCGGAGGCAGAAAATATCTTGCATCAAGCCCTGGCCATAGACCAGGGAGACGACACCGTTTACAACCAGCTGGGGATCGTGTATAAGTATATGCGCGATTTCGCAAAGGCCGAAGAGGCGTACCTGAGGGGGTTGGCACTGAACTCCAGGAATATCAAGGCATACGCCGAGTTAGGCGGGCTATACATGGAGGAGGGAAAGTTCGCCGAGGCAGAAAAGATCTTAAAGAAAGCGATGGATATGAAACCCGATGACGGAGGGGTCTGCGGCGCGCTGATAGCATTGAGCATAGCAAAAGGAGATTTTGCGCTGGCGAAAAAATATGAAGACTCTATAGCAAGCACGAACGTCAATTATTATACGACTGTCACGGTCAACAGTTTCAGGAATCTCAAGCGTATCCTGGATAAACGCGGCATCAAGCTCGTATGCGTCCAGTATCCCATGCGCAAGATAGCCCAGCTTAAGCAAATATTCGACAAAGAGACGGGCGTCATTTTTGTCGATAATGAGGCCAGTTTCAAGGAGAAAGTCGCAAAAGAAGGGTTGCAATCCGTTTTCAGGGACATGTTCGCCGGCGATTTCGGCCATTGCACCGATGAGGGGAACAGGCTTATTGCGCGCAATATAGCCGACACAATCATTAAAAAAGTTTTTAAACGGTAAAAAGCGCGGGGGAAAACATGTAACACCAATATGATAATGTCCTAATTAGCCAAAATAGAAATGTCCTAGTGGTACAATATCCATAACGTAGCCAAGGAGGCGTT
>JAKPTF010000101.1 GCA_029571225.1 Candidatus Omnitrophota bacterium
GAGGTTGCCCTCTTTGCCCTTCCACTTCTCGACTAAATTTTTTATCTCAATAGAAACAGCTTTTTCTTCCATATAAATCTCACCTTACCAGCACTCTTGTTTAGGGATTTTAAGCGGAGAGATGTAAAAGATATCAAAGGATAACACAAAGCCTAAAAAAAATCAAGATATTTTATCGTTTTTTTACCTCCGGCATGCCCATCATTGCGTGAAGGTGTAGGCGGTTAGCACGATCGTCGCCTTCTGGCATATGTTCTTCACCATACCACCCGCTGCCTGCCCGGGCTGAACAATGCCGTTTAAAAGCATCCCTGTCGGCATGCCGGGTACCGCAGTCTGACCGGCAACAGGAACCGCGCCGGCAGATGACTCGACCCGCGCGATCGTCAGACGTTCGATATTGACGAACCGCTTTGCGTCATACAGATACCGCAGGAAGGCAACGATCTGGGGGAACTGTGATTCAAACGAAACCGTTACGGTCACCGGAACTATATCGAGCCGCTGGGGCGGCTGCACAGCCGTCGCTGCCCCCTGTATGCTTCCGTCCCCGAGCATGAACACGAAATTCTTCAGCCCAAGCTCCTGAACCTTGATCTTTAGTTCCTTCGCCAAAGACAATGCATGGATATCGCCGATCGGCACCCGAGCGACAATCCGACGCTCCAGTTCATCGAGTTCCGAGGAGCTTTTAAGCCGCTCCAGATGCTGCTGCCGGGACACGGCCTTTGTGAGATCACCCTGAATGTCCGTGATCCTGGCAGTAAGCGGACCGCTCATGGAACGCTGCCACACGAACGATCCGGCAAGGACCGCCGCGGCGATGCCAAGCGCGATATTGAGCACTGCCGGAAGGTTTTTCATTTCTGCACCGCCCTTGGATCGATCAACTCCGCCGTGATCATGAACTCCCTCAATGCCTCACGCGTGATCTGGCCCGGGGGCAGATCACCACCCTGGCCGTATTCGATGCGTTCAAGCGCGAGAACAGGCACGGTGACTGACCGGAACACCTTGAGCGCCTCGAGCCCCTCCCCGAACTGAACCAGGAGCCTGCTGGCGGTCTCATAATCTTTTTTGATCAGGCCGGAAATACGCACCGTAGTGCCGGAGAACTCGGTATTGTTCAGGACGACATCCGCGGGCACCGCGCCGGCGACCAAAACAAGGATATCCGTGAAGCCGTTGCGATCCCTGGTTTTTGACTCCATGAGATTCTGCCTTTGCCTTATCTGGGCCTCGCGCTCTAAAAGCTGGCCCATTCCTCCCTGTTTCTGCTTATTTTTCGCAAGATCCGCCTCGAGCTTTTGCAGACTGCTCTGCAGGTTTTGATTATTAAGATACGTGGACAACAGCAATCCACCGAAGATCAGACATGCCAGTATCAACGAAGACAACCCTGCAAGCGAGAGTATGCGGGAAATGCGGCGTTGATGCAATTCAGGCGGGATGAAATCGATCCTGCCTGCGGCCTTGCCGCCGCCTTTGTCCCGCAGGATCATCAGACCAATAAGATCGGCGCATGCGGCGAACTGACCTTCAACGGGAAATTTCACGGAACCTGCCAGGGACCTATTACAGTCGGCGATCGTCAACAGCCGGCACTCGCCTCCCACGCCTGCGGCCAGCGTTGAAATAAGGTTTTTGATGCCGGCGCCGTAACCGGAAAAATACAGCCGCCACACCCTGCGGCCGCCTGATTGCTCCTTATAATAGACCAGCGACCTGCGGATCTCCTGGCTGATCCGGTCCAGGTGCGCCTGCCAGTGCATACGCAGTTCCAGCATGTTGACCTGGCCGGGAGTCTGGCCGGACTCGTATTTCTGACGCATGATCTCTTCCGACAAAGCTACCTTATTGCTCACGTCAAAATCTACCTTCGGGACCCCGTACTCGATCATCGTGAAGCCTTGCGCCGCTGCCGCGGACACGCCGAGCTTCTGCGCGAGGTCGGCAAAAATATCCTTGAGGCCGAAGGCGATATTACGGTGGAACGCAACGGAACCGCTCTGCCCGATGACGATGTTGATGGCGGTCTCGCCGATATCAATGAACGCGATATCCTCTTCTTTTTTCCAGTGCTCGGCCCCGATAAAGGCGGGAAGCGAATAATCAGCGGGAACGAGCGCGCGGGGCGCTGCCTTGAACGGCTTTATCACATCCAGCAGCCGTTCGACATCGTGTCTATCCACCCGGGTGACGAAAAAGAACACTTTGGCCACGTCGCGAACGGTGCCGGTCGAGACATATGCGGACCGGAAGACATGGAAGGGCTCGCTCGCCGGGATCATGTTCTGCCGCGCCACCGACACAGGGGCGTTGACGTCCTTCCTGCTTGCCACGGGCAGGTTGACCAGAAGCGCGTTCACGCAGGAGGACGGTATCCTGATAAAAAAACTGACCCTTTTCAGGGCGTCAGGGCCAAATGCCTCACGGATCCGTTGAGCGACCGCTTCGGCATTGAAGCCGGGGCCAGCCTCCGCGCCGGCTGCCTTGACGGGCGTGGGGAAGGTCAATACCGACACCTTGAGATCAAGTTTCTTCTCGGCGGAGACGACCATCGTCGAGGCAGTGCCGATATCAATACCGATCAAAAGACGCGAAGGCATATGCCTTTATTCCCCCACATTGCTGATCAACTGGATCATCGGCAGGAACACAGCAAGTGCTATGCCGCCGACCACAACGCCCATGGTCACAATCATCAAGGGTTCAAACATCGAGAAGATCTTTCGGATCGTCGAAGGGACCTCTTTTTCGTAATACTCGTTCACCTTGTTGAGCGTCGCGACGAGGTTGCCCGTCTGTTCGCCGACGTCGATCATACTGATGACGATGTCGGGGAATTCGCTTCCCGCCTCCTTAATCGCGATGCTCAACGAATCCGATATTTTCTCCCCCGTGTTCACGTACGTGCGGGCGTTCGAGATCGCCCGCTCCAGAAAGCTGTTGTCAACGACCTCGGCTGCCATGCCCAGCGCCGTATAGACGTCGATACCGGCGCTCAAAGACAAAGCAAAAGTGTGGCAGAACCGCGACAATGCGATCTTATTGATCAAAGAGCCGGCAACGGGAAGTCCCAGCATGAACTTATCGATACGGTACCTGCCCTGAGCCGTCGAAAAGGCAAATATGAAGCCGCCGATAAGCGCGCCGAGGCCAAGCGCCAGAAGCCACCAGTAGCCGCTCACAAACCTGCTTAACGAGAGGATCACAATCGTCGGCAGGGGAAGACCGACGCCCAGGTCCTTGAACATCGGCTCGAATTTCGGGATGACGACGGCCACCAGCACCGTCACGACGCCGAACAGCGTGAGAAACAGGATGATCGGATAGACCGACGCCTCGGTGACCTTCGCCTTCATCTCAAGCTGCCACTCAATGAAATTCGCCAGATCCCGAAGGACCAGATGCATCTTGCCTGTGCGCTCGCCCGCGCCCACGACAGAGACATACAGTTTCGGGAAAGACTGCGGATGCGCCTCAAGAGCCTCCTTGAACGACGATCCCGCCTCGACGCGATAGGCGATATTGTCAAGGATCGACTTGGTCCGGGACTTCTTCTCGTTCTTGATCAGGTTCTTGAGCGACTGCAGGAGCGTAACCCCTGCTTCAAGGGAAATGGAAAGCTCTTCGGTGAAATGAAGCAGGTCCTGGCTGTTCAGGGCGCCGAACCTACGCGCCGAAACCGACACGGGCACGGACTTTGTCAGCTTATGCTCGATAAGATACTGGCCCTGCCTTCGCAGCTCCGCAAACAATTCGTTCTCGTTCTGCGCCGCGATAATTCCCGAAAAAACCCTACCCTGCTCGTCCCGCGCCTTGTATGAATAATTAGGCATTGCCGCCTGCCTTAGTTGAGATCGAGATAGCCGCTTGCGTTATGAACCTCTATGTTCCTTTGCCTTCCCGACAACCGCAGGGTGATCGTCGAAATGCCGGAGGTATTTCCCCGGGGAGAATGGATAGACAGATTATTTCCGGAGACGATGATATTGCTTCGCAGTTTTACCAGCTTGTGCAGAAAGGCAGTGCTATTGAACAAACGGTATGTACGGTTCGCCTGATCAAAGATAATGTAATATCCCTCATGCGTATTCATGGCCATTTTCTTTGCCAGATATACGTCCGAGATAAGCCTGCGCGCCTCGGTATCGAGCGACCGGCGGTCGACCTGAGAAAACGAGACGATAACGCTGGCACTCATGATCATGATGATTGCAACGACCACGGTTATTTCAATGAGCGTGATGCCTTTGCTGCCGGTTAGACGCATATGGCCTGATCGTACAAGACCGCCCTCCGGCGCAGCAACAGGCCGGAGGGTGGCCGATAAGAATCCTTAATTCACGGAAACATCCGTTGAGATCAGATAATAGACGGTCGGTGTCGCCGCGGTATCGTCATACCGCACCGCACCCGATGTGGCGTTCTGCACCCCGTCCATCGCGATGTCAATCTTGCGCGCGGCAGCGACAGGAACGCTGGTCAGCTCGATATACCGGGCCAGATCGCCGCCTGCGGCAGCGTTCCAATTCTGATCAGCGGCATTGCGCAGGTTGTAAACCGAACCAGGCCACTGTCCTGCCGCGGGCCATTTGTCGATATACGGCCCGTCCCAGGTGGCATATGATTGGACATTGGTCAACAGTTCGTTGTTCGCCGTTGTCGTGCCGTTTTGCGGCCATACGGAAACATCCGTGTAATACTGCATGGTTGCGGTCTTCATCGCGTTCAAATGCGAGACCGTAGCGGAAATACGCGCCTTTTCAATGGACTTAAAGGCGTTCGGAGCAATGACCGCTGCCAGGATCGCGATGATGGCAATGACGACGACCAGTTCGACCAGAGTAAAACCTTTTCTCATGTATCCTCCTTTTTGGCTGATTTTTCCGGACCAACCATTATTTATTTCAATGAAACCGGTTTTCACTGCGCGATCGTTTCTGTATCCGCCTCCTTTCTATTCCATAGTGACGCGGAATACCTCTTCCGGCGTGGTAAGGCCGGCGAGCAGTTTGTTTAAAACAGCCTGTCGCAACGTGACCAATCCTTCCTTGACCGCGACGGCGCGTATGTCATCCGCGCTTGCCCGCTTCAGGACGAGCTCCTGAATCGCCGGAGACATGCGCAGGATCTCATAAATTCCGATGCGGCCCTTGTATCCGGAATTACCGCAATAGTCGCAGCCGCGGCCCTTGTTGAACTTGATCCCTTTGCCGATATATGCGTCAAGACCGAGGTCCTTCAGCAACTCGGGCAACGGTTCAAACGGCTGTTTGCATTTTTCGCAGACCCTGCGCACGAGCCGCTGCGCGAGCACGCCGAGCATAGACGACGATACCAGAAACGGCTCGACCCCCATATCCACGAGCCGGGTGAACGCAGACGGCGAATCGTTCGTGTGCAACGTCGAAAGCACCAGGTGTCCAGTCAGCGCCGCCTGTGTCGCGATCTCGGCGGTCTCTTTGTCGCGGATCTCGCCGACCATGATCACATCCGGGTCCTGGCGGAGGAATGAACGCAAGGCAGCGGCGAACGTCAGACCCGCGACGGTGTTCACGTTGACCTGCCGGATCCCCATAAAATGGTACTCAACCGGATCTTCGACGGTCATGATATTGACGTCTTCCTTGTTGATCGTCTGCAGAGCCGAATACAAAGTCGTCGTCTTGCCGCTTCCCGTCGGGCCGGTCACCAGGAGGATCCCGTAGGGAGCCTTGAGGATCTCGTTGAACAGCCGCATCTCCCTGTCCTCAAAACCGAGCGCGGCCATGCCCATCAGGCCCTCGTTCTTGTCCAGCACGCGCAGGACGATGTTCTCGCCGTGTATGGTCGGGCACGTCGACATGCGGAAATCTATGTTCCTGTTCCCGACCTTCATGACGATATGGCCGTCCTGCGGCAGGCGCTTTTCGGCAATATCGAGGCTACCCATGATCTTCAGGCGCGATATGACCGCCGGCGTCAGGTCAAGGGGAAGGGCGAACTGCTTGTGCAGAAGCCCGTCGATCCTGTAGCGGATGTTGAGGAATTTTTCCTCCGGCTCCACATGGATGTCGGAGGCGTTCTTCTGGATCGCCTGGACGATCACGTAATTGACAATCTTAATGACCGGCGCTTCTTCGCCGAGCTTTTCCTCGTCAAGAAGCTTCGTCCTGTCGATCGAGGCGATGAGATCGTTGAGGTTGCCCGCGCCGCCGTAATACTGGTCCTGGCTTTTGTGCACCTCGATCTCGTCGGCAAGCACCGGGTTCACCTGCATCTTGGTCATCCGCTGTATCTCGTCGATGACGTACAGGTTGGAGGGATCGACCATGGCGACCGTCAGGTCGTTCTCCACCACGAACACCGGAAGCAGTTTATACTTGCGCGCGAAGGACTCAGGAATAAGCTTTATGACCGCCGGGTCCACGATATATTTTGAAAGATCGAAGACGCTTACCCCGCCCTGCAGCGCCAGCGCGCGCTGCAGCTCATCGTTGGTGATCCACCCCTTCTTGACGATCACCTGGCCGATGGGCGTATGAGTCGCCTCGGCCTCCTTAAGGGCCTCGTCAAGCTGTTCCTGGATGATCCATCCCCGTTCGATCAGGATCTGGCCCAGCCGTTTTATCTGCCCCTCTTTGTAAGCGCCGGGTCCGGTCATCGTTTCTGGTCATCCCCGCTGCTCTGGCCTGAACCGGAGAGATCCCGGCGGCGGCCCTCCATCGCATTCATGCGCCTGTCATACTCCGACAGGTCCGATTCCAGTTCTTTCTGCTGTCGGGTCAGATCCTCGATCTGGCGCGTCAACACCGCCACTTCATGCAGGTCAGGGTCGCTGATCGTCTTCTCCTGCGCCGTGTCCTTGGCAAAACGCCACGCCTCGTCATCGTACGGCCGGTCCTTCGGCCAGTATGCGTCTGCGGCGACGCGGCCGTAATCGGCCTTCATCGCCGCAATTGCCCTGGCGTCGACGATGGTCGCAGACACCATGATGAGCAGTTCGGTCTTCTCGCGGTACTTCCAGTCATGCTTGAAGAGATAACCCAGCACCGGTATATCTCCAAGAAGGGGAACCTTGACGTGCTGATCCTTTACCGTATCCTTAATCAGGCCGCCGATAATAAGGGTCTGGCCGTTGCTCACCACGACCTTGGTGGACGCAGACCTGCTGTCGATGATCGGCACGGTATAGGTCGTGGAACCAGATTTGACCTCGATCTCCGAGACCTGGTCGCTGATGGACGGATTCAGAAGCATGGTGATCAATCCGTCGGCATTAATGGTAGGGGTGACATTGAGGACGATTCCCGCGTCCTTCTCCTTCACTTCCCAGCTGGTGCTCACCGCGTCCGTGTTGCCGGTCGAGGTGTCGGTCGGCACGACATAGGGGATTTTTTTGTTGATCGTGATGGAGGCAAGGAAATTATTGACCGTGGTGATCCGGGGTGCAGAAAGGACGTTCGTATCGAGAACGGTCGAAAGCGTCTTCAGGACGATATCAAGATGCTCGTTGAAGACGGCGAAGGTGAACGGATCAAGATATCCCGACGATGCGCCCGGAACCGAGGCAATCTGGAGCGCGGAAAGACCCTGTTCTATTCCGGAACCCTGCGCGGCCCAGCCAGCGCTGTCAGTATATGTTGTCCCTGTCAGGGAACCGAGGTTCAATCCGCCCTGATCGGCAAGCGCCCGCCAGTTGATGCCCAGGTTATGCTCTTTGGAAAGTTTGACCTCCAGCACCCGCGCCTCGATAAGCACCTGCTGCGGAGGAACATCTACCGTCGAGATGAACTCTTCGATGCGCCGGATATTGTCTGCGTGATCTATGACGGTGATGGAATTCGGCGCATTGTCATAAATGATCCTGCCGTCCTCCGACAGCAGTGACGTGATGCTTGTGCTGACCTGCCCGCTCCCCGTGGACGCGGTCGAGGCACTAGTCGTGCCAGTAACCGCCTGGCCGGACGCGCTGCGATACGGCGCCGCGGCCGCCCATATCACGATCAGGACCAGGACTGCCGCCTGCACTCCCGCCTTTATCTGACGATATTTATCATCCATCACATTGATGTGCCCGTTGACACAATGGCCCCGCCGGCCGCCGCCGTCGCTGGCGAGGCCGTCGAGGAACTGGCCGTCGAGGCAGTGCCCCGGGACGGCACGGTGTCACCGACCAGATCCGACGCCTTGAGATACTTCAATTTGAAGACCCGTGTTTCCATGCGTTGATCGACCACTGACACATACTGCCTGACCCGTTCCACATACGCGGGCAGATCCATCACGATGATTGAGTTCGGCTGACTGCCGAGCAATATCTTGCCCTGCGGGGACAGAAGATCGAAGATGCTGCTTTCAGACGTCTGGCCTGATGTCGCAGCCCCCATTCCCGGCATGCCGGGCGGCATCCCCGAAGACGCGGAACCCGTAGAACTGCCGGTCCGTTCAAGGATTTTTTTCGCCGGAATATATTTTAAAGCAATTACCTCGGTCACGATATCGACATACACTTTGATGATGGAGCCTTTGCGCTCCATCTTCAGCCCGGCAAGCTCGGATATCGCCTCAAGCGCCTCCTGCAGGGTGACATTGCTCAGGCTCGCCGTAACCTTTGCGTCGCTGACTGAATTATCGACGAGAAGGTTGAGCTTATAATCATGCGAGAGGATGCGGAACAGGTCAAGAACCCTGGTATCACGCAGCTCGAAGGAATACGTATCAGAACTACCCTCGACCGCGGTGATCCTGGTGACCGCTGTGTTCTTTGAAGCATCTGCAACAGGCGTTCCCGGCGCAACCGCAGGCACCATAACTGGCCCTGAAGGGACCGGCCCCGATTCCGCCAACGGCCCTGCGGTGACCCCGTCAGATTGAACTTCGGCTTCTCCGGCATCCGCTTCCCCGGCAGAATCCTGCACCGGCTGCTGGGCATATATAACCGCCTGCGATCCGATGCAGATGAACAATGCGGCGATGCATAAAAACGTGCGCAAAGAAACCCCCGGTTTCATTGACCCACCCTGGCTAATCTGACGATATATTTGTAGCCGCTTTCTTCAACGATGACCGATTCAGCATTGATCTTGATGACCTTCCTGCCCGCGAACGTATCGCCTTCAGAGATGATATGTCCGTCAATGACCGCCTTGCTCTTCGGCGGCGAGAACAGGATCGCCGACACGATCATCGCGTTTGTCTCAAAATATTGTTTCTGAACGATCTTCTTTTTGGGTTTCGGTTTCTGCGCAGCGGGCTTCGCCACAGGAACAGGGGCCATCTTCAATTCCAGGAGCGCTTCCTCATCAGGGAACAAAAACGGGTTTTTCCTGGTCGTGGGGCCGGCGGTATTGGCGGATAAGAGCCGGGCGTCAACACTCAATAATGCAAACAACATTAAACCAATACACAAACCATTTGTTTTCTTTAGGTTAAAAATGGTATCTCCCCTTTAGGAAACTCGTGGCATATTATATTATATTATATTTATATACTATATATAGTTTATTTTATATCCCGCGCGTCTTTTGTCAAGTGCTTTCGGAAATCAGTTCTTGAAATTGACCAGGGTCTTGAGTGTGTACTCTTTATTGCCGCTAACCGTAGCTGGCTGTGAAGGATAAGGCCTGAAAACAAGGTTGATGCACAGGCCGGGTTTGACCGCAGTGAGGTTGAAAAAAGTCATGTTCACGCAGGCGGGGTCAGTGCTTGGAAGAAAAATGTCATCATTGACGACTGTCTTTGACAGGTTCTGGACATCAGTCCAGGATGATTCCACAGGCGTGGTGCCTGATTTGCGCACGAGCACATTGCCGGACCTGCGGTATACCACATACTGGCCGGGGCCTGTCTGGAGGAACAGCGAATGATCGGTCGCGTTGATCATATACGCGCTGGAATAGGACTGTTTGATCTCCTGCGATATAAAAGACAGCACCCAGTCCGCCTCTTCGGTCACGGCGATATAATCCCGCTGTTTTTTCCAATCGCCGGCCATCTTGATCATCCAGCCAGACGAGACGGTGACGAGGATGGTAAAGACGGCGAGGCTGATGAGCACCTCCACGAGTGTGAACCCGCGCCGGCCCACGGCTATTTCTCCTGCCAGCTGCAGGGCTTTGTGGAAAAATTTCCCGTAAGCGTCTGATATATGCTGACAAAAACTTCCCTGGTCGCCGACTTGTATCTGCCGATCGAATCGATATCCCACTGCTTGACCGGATCTCCGACGAGCGCGGTATCGGTGATTGTGACGTTGAACGCGCCGTTAATGACCGCATTGGTTTCGTTGACCGCGTATGTCTGGTTGATAAACCGCGGGATATTATAGAACTTCTCTCCCTGGGAGTTCAAGACCAGCACCCTGCCGTACTCGAGCCCCGCTTCGGCGATCTGGAACGCCTGCATGCCGTCCATATCAAGCTGGTGCGCCTTCCAGCGGCTGTGCCACATATATCCGAGCGCGCCGAGAATGATGCTGAAGATCGAAACGAGCATCAAAGCCATTAACAAAACCCCGCCTTTTCTGTTCATTGGACAGTTCCTCTTATTGCATTGACCAGCTGCCTGCTTCCTCACTCCCGACGGACGCAGACGGCTCAGAGCTCGCGTATTTGCGCACGCGTACAGCTCTCATATAAAACGAAAGGTTATAGTTCGAGACACCGACTTTCAGCGGCGATGCAGTGCTGTAGGTACTCGTATAATATTTGACAAAAACTCCCGGGGTATCGGCGTGATAATAGTTACCACCCTGAACAGGGAGGACGTCTTCTTTAAAATACTCCCATGATGCAGCGCTTATCCAATGTTTGAAATCGCCCCGGTTATTGCCGTCCTCATGGGGGATCAAACGGTTGCCGTTGGAATCATACGCCTTTTCCACCCCGTAGGTCATATTAGACCAGTATATCCCAAACCCGTTGTTGTGAACACCTGCCATTGCG
>JAKPTF010000014.1 GCA_029571225.1 Candidatus Omnitrophota bacterium
CAAGAAGCCATCCCTTTCCAAACATCCCGCCCGATCCTATCGCGATCTTTGATTGAATAATATTGTATCCCGCACCGAGCGGGTCGATATTCGGATTGATAAAAACCAGCAATCTCGCCTTTTGATATTCTTTGAGAAACATGAACATAACCGGAAGGACGGCTATTCCCAAAACAATCAGGGTGATCAGATAGCGCGGTTTTGCGCCGGCGATGTAGAGCATGGCGAATATGATCGGGATGAAGACAAGCGCGGTCCCCAGATCCGGCTGCTTCAGGATCAGGGCGAGCGGGATGCCCGAAATGATCAGCGCCTTAACGACATAGAAAAAGGTTTGCCTTTTATCATGATCCCACACCAAGTATTTTGTCAGGGAGATAATGAGAACCACCTTTGCGATCTCTGACGGCTGAAGCGTAAACCCCCCGATCGAGAGCCAGCTGTATGACCCCGCCCGTGATTTGCCAAAAACGAACAATGAGGCGAGCAGCAGGATAGCGCCTATATAAAAGGCCGGCGACAGGGTCAGGAGCGTCTTGTAATCAACCAGCATAAAAACAAAAAAAATGACAAATCCGAGGACAACCCAGGTTAGCTGTTTTGAGATGAACATCGTGCCGCCGCCGGTGCAGGTAGCGCTGTATATCGCCAGACTCCCCATCGCGATCAGACAGAGCATGCAGATGAGGATCGAATAATCGATATTTTTTATCAGCCGTTGTTTATCCACGTATTATGCCTCCTTCCGCGCGCGCGTCCCCGCGATTGCGGCACCTTGGACGGTGAAAACAGCACAGCATTCAATCCGCTGAATTCGAGTATCAAGCCAACACACTATGGCTGTCACGGAAACTTGATGCCGAATATATCGAGCAAACCACCCGTGTTCTTCTTTGTTGTCCTCCGGTCCGCAGTGACCGGTTCCTGCTGTGTCCGCGGCAACGGCGCTTGCGTTTGCGGCTCATTCGTTTCTGGTGCCGGTTGATCCAGCACCTGCTGTCCCTGCGGGCCTTCTGCCGGCTGCTGGTCCTGCCGCGGTGCTTGTTGCTGGGGTGCCGTTTGCGCACCCGTTTGTGCACCCGCTTGCGCACTTACCTGCTGATCGACCGGACCCTGCCCTGTTTGCAGCGGCGTATTCTGCGACTGCGCCGCCTGCCGTCCTTGCGCCGCTGCCGGATCCGCCTGCGCAGGAGGCTGGGCGTTATTCCCCGCCGCCGTTTGAGCGGCATCCTGCGCCTGGCCTTCCTGCGCTGCATGGGCGTTCTGTTGATCAGCCGGCGGAGGCACGGGCGGCGGAATGAGTGACGGATTCGTCACCCGAAAATACTGTTCGATCACCTTTTTGGCGATCGGGGCCGCATTCAAGCCTCCGGAACCGGCAGACTCGACAAGAACCGCAACTGCTATCTCGGGGTCTTTGAACGGCGCGAACCCGGCGAACCAGGCATGCGTTTTCTTATTGTCCTTCGGCCCGAACTGCACCGTCCCTGTCTTACCTGATACGCCGACATTCGGGAGCCAGGCGTTTCCGCCGGTACCGTCCTTTTCATTTACCACCTTGTACAGCGCTTTTCTGACGACTTCTATGTTTTCGGGCTGCGCATCAATGTTCCCCCGCACCTCCGATTTGAACGGTATCTCTTCGCCGTTCGGCCGGACCATCTTCTCCACGACTATAGGCTTATATACGATACCGCCGTTCGCGACCGCCGCTATCATCGAAGCGACCTGTATGGGTGTCACCTGCATGTACCCCTGGCCGATGGCATAATTGACCGTATCGCCGCCTACCCACGGCGCCTTGATCACTTCACGTTTCCACGACGCGTTCGGTGCCGTTGCCGCCTTCGCAGGCGTGAGGTCGATGTCCGGTTTCTCTCCGAAAAAGAACTTCTTCGCCTGATTGTATATCATCTGAGAACCGCACAACACTCCCGTCCGGTAAAAAAAGACGTTGCAGGAATATTTCAAGCCGCCCATCACATCAAGCGTCCCGTGTCC
>JAKPTF010000039.1 GCA_029571225.1 Candidatus Omnitrophota bacterium
TTCATGCCCACGGGGATGTCAAGGCCGCTGCAGGTCAAGCGGTGCTGCTGGTTTTCGACCGACCGGGCGCCTACGGCGACGTAGGACAGGATATCCTCCAGATACGGATAATTCCCAGGATAGAGCATCTCGTCAGCGCTCGTCAGCCCTGATTCGGATAAAAGCCGCAGATGCATCTTCCTCAAGGCCTTCAAACCCTGCACTATATTCGGCTGGTCCTTCGGATCAGGGCTGTGCATCATTCCTTTATACCCTTCGCCGGTCGTGCGGGGCTTGTTCGTGTATACCCGCGGGATCAGCAAAAACTTTTCCTTTACCTGCTCCTGGAGCTTCGCAAGCCTGGATACATATTCGCATACTGCATCCTCGTTATCGGCCGAACATGGCCCCATGATAATCAGGAACCTGGCGCTCTTGCCCTCAAATATATCTAGGATCTGCCGGTCTCTGGATTTTTTGACCTTCTTAAGCTCCTCTGGAACAGGCATCTGGCTCAGGATTTCTCCGGAGCTGGGTATTTGACGGATATATTTGAAAGACATTGGTTACTCCAGAGTAAAAGTATTTGACCGCACCGTTGTCCAGTTCCAGGATGACGGCTCGGTCTCTTTTCTGACCTGATACAATATAGACACGCGGTACGTGCCCGGCCCCGGGCTTACGTAACTGTTATTCTCGTATATACTGGGCGTCCATGAGAACGCGGTTTTGCTGCCTGCTTTTATCTCCTCCGGCGCGGGAATCGTATAATCCGCTGTGCAGGAAGGCTGACGGCAACGCAAAGGCAACGCATCCCATCCGACTGACGCCTTTTTCTCAAGATTGCTCAAGCCCATCTCTGGTTTCGAACTCGCCGCGACACAGAACACGCTCACCTTGGATATGTTCGTTATCGTTAATTCGACTTTTTCTCCGGCCTTATACGCGTTCTTGTCAGTCTTTACCTCGATATGCTGGCATCGGGCAGCGCACGGAATGCATAAGACCGCTACAGCCGCCATAGATGCATACCGCCATATATTCGCATGCAAAGTCAGCATACCCTCCGTCCGGTTTTAGTTATTTTAGCCCGAAACAGCAGTCGAATCAACTTAATTCTGGGCAAAAGGGGCGCTTTTGCAGCAGATCATTTATCGAGGGAGTAATACCATTCGTCACAGCGGTTGACGAATTTCCAGGGCTGGGTGGGGAACCGGCCTATCTCTTGCCGAGTAATTGCTCCCGCAGCCTGTCGATCGAACGAACGACTGCGGC
The DNA here is from genome assembly GCA_029571225.1 of Candidatus Omnitrophota bacterium. Classification (GTDB taxonomy): domain Bacteria; phylum Omnitrophota; class Gorgyraeia; order Gygaellales; family Profunditerraquicolaceae; genus JAGOOP01. The sequence goes on from JAKPTF010000039.1 coordinate 1,255, forward strand.
AGCTGAAAAAAAGATCGCAGCCGACATGTAAGCGATGGCCGCGACAACGTGCTGAAAGCTTGTCGTCACCTCGATGGACGCGAGCACGCCGACCGCCAGACTGACCAAACACAGGATGTAAAGCGCTCTTTTCATTCCAGCCTCCTTACTTACCCGGTATGAATGCCATAACCCACAATGCTATCAGGTTGCCGACCGGAACCAAGACAACAATAAGCCCCAGCCATGCCGGTTTCTTGCATGCCTCAGCCACTTTCAACCATATCAAAATGGATATGACGATATTAACCAGCGGGATAAACATGAGAACGGTCCACCATCCTGGCTTGCCTGCGATAAAACAGGTCAACACGACGTTGGCAATCGGAACCCACGCGTACCAAGATTTGTCAGCATGGCCGGTCTTTTCGGCGATACGTTTCAGGCATATGGCGCTGAACACATACA
>JAKPTF010000059.1 GCA_029571225.1 Candidatus Omnitrophota bacterium
CCGCTGCCGTTAAAGATCCTGCCGAGAAGATCGTCACCGCTTGCCACGCGCATGGGATGCCCCAGAAACCTCACCCTGTCATCGGTCGAGATGCCCTTGCTGCCGGCGAACACCTGCAAAGATACCCGTTTGCCGTCAAGACGGATGACCTGGCCGAGAGAAACGCCTCGCCGGGTCGTAATCTGCGCGATCTCGTTGTATCCGACGCCCTCAGCCTCTACGGTGATGACGTCCCCGGAGATCTGGATAATCTCTGTGTATGATTTATGCATGCTGCTTCTCCTTTGCAGGGGCGCGTTTCTGCTCAAACAGCAAGGTAATCTCTTCCTCTATCTTCCTGAACTCTTCCGATTTGAAGGCGCTTGAATTCCAGCCCTTGCACAGCTGGCGCATCTGTTGAAAAAAGTGCAATGCCGCATCCTTGCCTTCGAAGGCGAATTCCGCATCGAGGATTTCTTTGAGGAAACCAAACACATATTCCTGCCGCTCCTTGGGGCAGGCCTCATCAATCGGGTCGAACGCGTTCTGCTGAAGATACACCGCGTCAAAAAAGTCTCCCTTGAGATACTCGACGTAATCTCTCAGCGACGTGCCTTCCTCTCCGACGACCTTCATCATCTGGCTGATATCGTTGCTTTTGCGCAGGACATCCTGGCCTGTCTGCCTGTACTCCTCCGGGATGATACTCGGATACTTGCTCCATGATATCAAAGGATCGATCGCGGGATACCGGCGGGCATCAGAACGTTCCCGCGAAAGCCCGTGAAAGGCGCCGACGACCTTTAGGGTCGCCTGGGTCACAGGTTCTTCAAAATTCCCGCCCGCAGGGCTTACGGTCCCTCCGATAGTGACGGAACCGACTCCGCCGTCGTTCAGCCTGACCACGCCGGCCCGCTCGTAGAATGACGCGATGCGGGATTCAAGATACGCTGGGAATGCCTCTTCTCCGGGAATTTCCTCAAGCCTGCCTGACATCTCACGCATGGCCTGCGCCCAGCGGGAGGTCGAATCCGCCAGCAAAAGGACGTGCAGCCCCATCTGCCGGTAATATTCCGCGATTGTCACAGCGGTGTACACGCTTGATTCGCGGGCAGCGACCGGCATGGAACTCGTATTGCAAATAATCACGGTCCGGTCAATCAAAGGCCTTTGCGTGCGCGGATCTATGAGTTCCGGGAAGGTCTTCAGCGTCTCTACGACCTCTCCCGCGCGTTCGCCGCATGCGGCGATAACCACAACATCGGCGTCGGCATGGCGGCTGACAAGCTGCTGGAGCACTGTCTTGCCAGCGCCGAACGGGCCTGGGATGCAATATGTCCCTCCGCGCGCTACTGGGAACATAGAATCGATGATCCTCATCTTGGTCACCAGGGGCTTGATAGGCTTTAGTTTCTCGGAGAATGCGCTGATGGCAATCTTGACAGGCCAGATCTGCTTCATATACACGTCAACTTCCCGGCCCGCAGGATTGCGCAGCCTGGCAATCGGCGTCTTCAGGTCATACCTTCCGAAATCCGCGATGCTGACGACCTC
>JAKPTF010000006.1 GCA_029571225.1 Candidatus Omnitrophota bacterium
CCTTTGATCGTGAAAGCCGCGCTGGTGGCGTTGACATTCGTCGGATCAGCCGCTAACTCGATCTTGACAAGGTTATCATTGCCGATCAGATTGTGGGTCGTGCTGGGAATATGTGAAGGGATAGGATTCCATGGCCAATTGTAGGTAACATCGCCGTCGCCGTCGCCCGCTACCGGTGTAGCGAGGACATCCCATGAGGCGCCGTTGTCGGTAGACAGCGAGATTATAACCGTATCCGTGCCTGATGTCCCGCTTAAATTACCCCATGGTTTCCAACTGATATTCCTGTTCGTATCTGTCAAAAGCCATGTTTCTCCGCCGACTGGAGAAACAAGGTCGATCTTACCCTTGATCTCGAAATTACCGTTTGAATCGTCATAATTACGCGTTGTGTAAATGCTTTCGCACTGAATTCGCACCCTGAGCTTATCGCCGATAACGCTTATATCCTCTTCGCTGGCATTTTTAAGCGTCGGATTCACATGCCAGTTATACGTATCTGCGGCTGATGAAATACCTGTAATGATGGTCAATGGATATCCGTCATTCCCCTCATTCTTATCAAGCAGAAGTTTTACGGTAACGGGATTACCTCCATCCCCTGTCTCAAGGCACTTGGCATGGTTCCAGGTTATGGGAATAGTTTCTCCAACACGCGAAAAAGCTTCGCCTCCGTTAGGCGATGTTAAATGCAGAAGCGGGAATTCAACTGCCTGCCAGGTAACATTGGTAGACCTCGTGGCGCTCGCGTATCTGCTGAAATTAATGGTCGAGACTACAGGAGGAGTACCCGCAGCTGCGGCAAACTGGCCTCTCCACGCGATATCGTATAAACCATCGATGGTTGCCACCGTGGGGCCCGATACTGAAAAAATGGGCATTGTCATTGTATCAAATAAAGGGGTACCCAGGTTCACTGTCCGCGGAGTGCTGGTCCAACCCGTGACCCGGTTGGTCTGAACTGAATTCGTGAACATATTATCTAATTCGACCAAATACCAGGTAACCGTGACTCCGCTGGTATTCGTATTTCTTCTAAATGTCAACGTAGTGCTATTGGTCAAAATCCCATCTACGGAATATCGGTCCTCATAACCGTTTACGCCTCCGGCAGGCATGATCGTAAAGAAAAGCATGGCTTTATTCGTATCGACTGCGCTCACCGTGACGGTACAAGAGGTCCCGTTATCCAACGTCTCCCCCGGATCCGCGGCGCCGCTGTTATCGATATCGATCGTGCCGTGCTGCACGTTCACATCAGCATCATCCGTATCGAACGCAATAATTTGATACGCGACATCGGAGTTATAACCTGATTCGGATCTTTCAAGGTATAATTTATTTGTGTCCGTTATTTCAGCCCTGAATAGAACGCGCTCATCACGGGCATTGGTAGCGCCATACGGTTTCCAGGAAACAAGCGGGAACGCTTTATTCAGATCAACGGAAACCGGCAGCGTGATCGTCTTATTCAGCGACGTTTCAGCTACCGTGGTCATACCGGAGATAACCGTAACGCCCTGGGCGAATTCTACGACAGAATAACCGACATATATCGAGTTAGTGCTTGTTGCGCGGCGGGAAAACTGCACGGTTTCAGGGTCGTCTATGATACACATAATATCCGTAACCGTACGTACGGTATCATTAGAAGCGGAGAAAGAACTGAAGAATATAGCTGATTTTGTCATATCAAGAGGATCAGCCGCAATTCCCAAAGGCACGGTGCCGACTTCGGTATCCGTGCCAACGCTTGCCGAGCCGTTAATAACACGCTTTACCTGATACGCGTGAGCCAAAGGCGCGGACAAAGCCGCACACAGGAAAAACGCCGCCGCGGCAAACGCGGATACCGCTGCGAACCTCCGCAGGGATGAACTGAATGAACGGTTCATAAAGGTATGAGTATTCATTATTTTACCCCCTTTAGAGAAAGGCCCTCAACATCCCGGGCATCTTCCGTGGCGGCAGCCTTAGGCTTATACACTGACTGGGCATCCGCGGGTTTTAAGAAGCGGACAACGTCGGTCTTGATCTCGGTGGCGGTCCTGTCCCCGTAATCGCTTGTTTCTTCCCTATATATTACCAGAACGGTATCCCCTTGAGAGATCTCGCTTATACTTTGTTTATGCTCGACCTTTACATTTTTATTATCTATAGGGAACATCATCTCGAATTCTTCGCCCGTAGCCGCGTTGCGTTCATAGACGACAGAGATGGCTCTCTTAGTTATATTTGAAACTTCGCCCTGGACCTGCTTGACCAGGCTGTTGACAACAGGCTCTTTTTTCGCCTTGCCTTTTTGGGCATCATCTTTTGCAAAGCTTACCCCGGATACAAACGTAATAAGGCATACAACGAAAAGCGCGATGAGTTTTTTCATCTTACCGTCTCCTGTGTTTGAGGCTCATAAATGAAAAATCCTGCGGCTCCTTGTCCTTCTGCCGCAGGCTGACAACGCCTGACATTTTGCCCGCCTCGATCTCGCCGCGCCATGATGCGACGCTGCCGTCCGGGCCTGTCTGCATGGTCTCCCAGATGATCTTGTTGTCATCCTCGACCGTGATGGAATAGTTCGAGCTTGTATATCCCAGCTCGTTCATCTTAGCTGAAACGAATTTGCCGTCAACAAAGGTGAGGGTATCTGCCTGCTCCTCTTTCGAGACGTCTGACACCATTTTGATCTGCCACTCGCTTGACCGCAATTCTCCGATCTTATCGGTCTGGGCCGATACAAGCGGCACCTTCTGGGTATTATTGATCTTTGCCCTCACTGAAACGAAATATACGCCGCCCAAACCCGCAAGCAGGATGATGAATATGCTGCCGAAAACAAAATAAAGACGGTAGTGATTGCCTGCGTTGAACTCGACCTTCTGGCCTTCGCCCGCTGCCTGGTATGCTTCGACCTCTGCTTTGACCCGCTTGACGAATTCCTCAGAACCGAGGATGCCTCCGCGCTGGAGTTTCTTGTGAATATATTCGCCGTCTTCTTTAGAGACGCCGCGGACGAATTCCGCGTAGTTCGCATTGCCCAGAAGATGCAAAGCCTCATCAACAGCCGCTTTCATGAAACCCATGCCTTTTTGCTGCGCAAGGTCATTATATAGGTAATACTGATAGCTTGAATACGGGTAATCTCTGGCATCCTGGGTAAGATTCAATTTCTCCGGGTTTAAATGGATATATGCGGTCATTTTTAATAAATAGGGATTTTTTTCGATAAACGCTGCTTTATACCTCTCACGGAACAAGTGGCCTTTTCTTTCATACCTGCCGTTAAAATATTTTGTATAGTTATTATTGAGGTCGCGCATAAAATCCGAGATCTCCTGCGTGGTATTCTGGGTCTGCGCATCCTTGCTTAATTCCTTTTCAAGCTCTATTAAAAGATGAAAATGATCAGGAATAAGGCAAAAAGAAAAGATCTTTATGCCATATTGTTCCTGATATTTTTTGAGGAGTTCTAGGAACATCGCATAATCCCCTTCATCTTTATAGATATTCTCATTATGCTCAGCCCTGCATGTTATGAAGTACAGGGCGTTTTTCAGATATATTCTTGGCAACCTGGGCATTTTTTGGCCTTTTGCCTGGCACTTTTTGCTTTAAACCCCTTTAGTGCCTGGCACTTTAGCTTCAGTCAAAAAAAAATCTCAGGCAAACTATACCTGAGATTAACTGTGAGGAGTTTCGGCAACCTGCCTTTCCAGCCGATTTTCCGGCTGGTGCACGGCTTTGCGTCCCCAGGTTACCCTGAGTTTGCCATTTCGTTTTCCCAGAACCCTACTTGTCAGAAAAAAGTATACCATGCATTCGCCCTTTCGTCAAGGGCGCCCGGTAAGTAAAAAATCCCCCTTTTTTCTAAAGATCGGATTAGCTACTCTATTAATGATTCTATATGATATTATAAAGTAATTTCTTACGGAGTCAAGCATTTTCTAAATATGGGAAATGCCTATGATTTCCATCCTGTGCGGCGACGGCGGCCGACAACCATAAGCACAGCTATGACACAAAATATGATAGCAGCCTGGGATACGGTCAATAGCCCTTCGAGCCCGTTATCATTATTTACCATAAAAGCGCTTATGCCCAGAGCAGTCGTCATCGCAAAGATGAACAGAACTGCGCCCCACGGGGACAGGCCGATATCTACCAGATAATGGTGAAAATGGTCCTTGCCGCCGTACTGGAGCCATTCGATAATGGTCTTCACTTTCCCCTCCTTGACGCGCATGACTGTCGTAAAGATCATGTCGAATATCGGAACGCCGAGTATCAAAACGGGTATGAAAAGCCGCACCGTATCATCCCGTGCCCACGTTCCCTGAATGGCAATACAGGCCAGGGTAAAGCCAAGGAAGGTCGAGCCGGCCTCACCGAGAAAGATCTTGCTTGTCTTATGAAGATTATACGGCAGAAACCCAAGGCATGCTGCGGTCAAGATTACAGCAATTAAGCCAAGGGCATACTGGCCGACGCTATAGAGTATGACCGCGAAAAAAAAGAGGTTAATGGTCGCTGACCCCGACGCAAGGCCATCCAGGCCGTCCAAGTAATTATACGCATTGGTCAGGCCGACG
>JAKPTF010000082.1 GCA_029571225.1 Candidatus Omnitrophota bacterium
TATTCACGGGCAAATGATTCGATGAATTCAACCGTATTTGCAAGGAAGTTATCGTCATTGATATATATGAATTTAATGAAGGGGAATTTGCGGAGGATATCCTGCAATTCGGAGATCATGCTTTCTAACGGCTTTGACCGATAGATATTCCGCTCAAAACCGTACAATTTATTGATCTTATTATTACAACAATACGTGCACCCGTGGATGCATCCGCGGGAAAAGATCGCCAGATACACCGGCGCGTCGTCCTCAAAATCCCGGTACAGGTTTTTCTCGACGATACTCGGAGTGACCCTGACAATGCGATCATGATCCCGGATGTACTGTGTTTCCAGGTCAAAATCCTGGACATGGGACAATTGCGACGATTTCATCAGCGGGCGGACGGGGTTCTGCACAAATTCGCCGTTGCGCCAGAACCCAAGATTCGGCATATCGTCAAGGCTCGTTCTTTTTGTCATGCGCTCGACCATTTCCGCAATGCCCGCCTCTCCCTCGCCGATGTACACATAATCAGCCTCTTTCGGAAGGGATGATGGATCGATCGTTGCATGGATCCCTCCCCAGATAATGGCTGATCTCAGGTTCTCTTTCAAGAAGCGGGTAACCAATACTGCCCTGTAGAAATCGTTGGTCAAAACCGATAAACCGACAATATCCGAATCGGCGCATACGCGCTTCAACGATTGAAGTACGCTTGCCGGATAGGTTTCATAGGAATTATACATGTCATCGGGAGGTAAAAAAACCATATTGACGGCATGCCCCTGAGCCTTCAGGTACGATGACAAAAATCGTACACCCGGATTAAGGAAATAGAATGAAATAAATGTTATTTTCATCGATCACACCTTCTTCTTGATCGCGTGCGCATAAATGCCCACTGACCGGTTCGAGAACAGATCTCGCTCTGATAAATACCTGATCAATGGCCAAATAAACGGGATCTTGTCTATGAACATATTCGGCACGAAAAACGGGTACCGGGGAAACGGATTGAACCCGGCCACCGCATACTCAAAATACGGCGCGAGGTAATCCTTTAATTCGGGGATGGTCACCATCGACGCGTCAGATGCGTATTCGTAATAATTCCTGTTATGCGTGGTCAGGTAGAGGCTGCCGCCCGGCTTAAGCAACGCGTGCAATGAAGCGATCATGCGCGCTTTATCCTGAGCCATCGGAAGCATTGCATTGAAGAGGACAACGTCAAAGCTCCCGTCCTTAAAGGGCAGCCGATGCATATCGCTGATAAGGAACTTCCCCTGCGGGTTGAACTGCCTGGAATATCGGATGTTTTCCGGCACTATATCCAAGCCGTATATCCGGTTCGACGCATCCATTACCGACAATACGATCCCCGGTCCGCACCCGACATCCAGTACCCTCTTGCCGGTAACATCGCGCAGGCGATAACAAAGATAATACCGTACATCGAGATTGTCGCCCCAGTACAACGACCGCTCGACCATACGCCATTTCTTTTTTATCTCCCGGGCAAGACTCCCAAAAGAACGATCGCTCATAGAAAACGCCTCACTGTGCGTATCAGTGCACGCATGGAGCTGCGATACACTTTATCGTACGCGTTGTATACCCGTATGTTCTCGCTCCACTTCATCTTGAAATTACGCAATCCCTGCTCTTTCCTGTCCTTCGGCCTCAGCGGAATGCCCGTCAGGTCATACAGCCGCCGCTTGCGCGATATCCCCCACTTAGCGATCTCCCACGTCAAAAGGTCATTAACATTGATCTTCTTGAAATACGACTCGTCGGTCTGGCACGAGGTCATATGGCATAGAATGCCGTTGAAATCGAGGATGCCTGCGCCGGCCATGATGCGGCCGTCTTTCTTGATCGCCATGACCTCAAGGCAATTCTCCGCGCCGCGCAAAGCATTCCACATGTTGATATCGGGATAATACGGCGGAAAGTCAGCGCGCACCCGCCTGACATTCTCACTGATCACCGCGCGGTATTCGTCAAGCTCATCCGCAGACAGCAATCCGGCGGTCAGGGAGTGTTTCTCGCAGCTTGAGACATCCTTGCGCGTAGACTTCTTCAATCGCGACCAGGCGGTATCGACATCCGTACGCAGATCCATGAACAACGTGGCGCGCTCGATCCGTGTGAACGCACGCGCATTGTACACGGCGCTTGCATGATCGCCGGCATAAGCAGCCGGATCATGTATGGGTTCGGCAATATTGCGCATGGTCACCAGTTTATTCGTACGGCAAAAACGGTCCACCTCATCCAGCAGTTCCGCGAGCACGTTTGCCGCGTCAGCGCGATCAAGGACAAGCGGGCCGTAAAACCAATACCCGTATGACAGGCGCATTCGCTGCGCAATGGCCCCGAGCATGCCGACGATCTTATTCTCAGGCCTGACGCGCGCGTTCACGCCCTCGACCCAGAACAGCAAAACAGCCTTATAGGCGTCACCATCTTTAACCGAGCAGAAATACGGGGTGCAATACCCGGTCGACCCCACATAGTCGGCCCAATACGTCGTCTGGAACACGGTCCCTTCAGGCACGCTGCGTACCAGGCTATTCCATACGCCCGCATCGACTGATCGTTGTATTGTGACGTTATACACGGCCGTTCCCCTTACCGATCCTTATTCGCGTGAAAATGCGTTGAGATGATATCCTTGAGCAACTCGCCAAGCACCCGATGGCCGTTATCGTTAAGATGTACATGGTCGAACCATACCGTTGTGGCCGCGTCATAACGGTCGAAAATGCCGTTCAGATCGTAATACGCGATATGTTCGCGGTTGGCGAGATCCTGGTACCGCTGCCTTACAACCTGGTATGCACCCTTGATAACCGGCGCTTCCTGGCGCGCCTTGGCTGCCATGCGCTCCTCATCTGCCGATAAACCCTTTTTAGATTCCATAATATACGGCTGCAGCATAAAAACCGTGACGATCCCTCTGCCACGAAGAATGTCAGCCATGCTTTTGACATTGGAAAAATACGCGTCTATGCCCCTCGTATTGAGATGGCTGACGGGGAACATGGGTTTCCCCCGTTCATACAGGATCTTTTCCTGTATGCGCTTCATGAGCTTGAAAAAGGCAGATCGCTCTTTTATCAAACCTCCGATCTGGAATATAAGCGGCAGTGCGTGGAACCGTTTTTCCATATCATAATAGGGATTGGTATGGGGCGTGTATCTATTCACATCGTACAACGACGACATGAAAATATCGTTATATCCGTCGAGAACGACGATCATATCAGGCGAGAATTCAAGCAACCTGAATTGGAGATACATCAATTCCTGGAACGAGATATATCCTGCGCATCCGGCGTTCAGCACTTCGACCGCGAGATCATCGCGTTGAAGCAGCTCCTGCGCAACGGCGGTCCACACGGTCTTGTTCGACGATGCGCCCGTACCCCATGCAACCGACCCGCCCAGCACGATCACCCTGAACGTCCCCGGTTTCCTGTCTTTCGATACCGGGTAATCGTTACGAAACGCGAAATTATTCATGGTATAGCTGCTGTAGCGGTCAAAACCAGAGACGCCCTGCTTGGCGGCCCACAGCAGATACGGATCGTATTCCCAATACGCTACCAGATCAACCCCGGCCTTGACATTCTTCGTCTTACGCGTGTAGATATTCATAAAAACCGCTGAAACGACTTCGAGCGCGACAATACATGCGACTATGACGATCCATAGTTTCTTCATTGCATACCCCTCACTAATTTTGCATACGCGGCCGCTTCCTGATCTTCTGAGACCGCGAAATCGAACCGGGATACCCGTTGCAGAGCTGCTGCGGAATAGGTGCTGCGCAATGACGGGTCGTTCATCAGTCTTTGAATGTTCGATCTGAACGCATCAACCGTGTTCCCGGACAGGACGCCGCAATCGCCGAGGACCTCCCGGATAACCGGGATATCCGATGCAACTACCGGGACTCCCGCAGCCATAGCCTCGATGACCGGAATGCACAATCCTTCATAGAACGTCGACAGCACGAATATATCGGCCCGGTGATAATACTCATGGATCCTGCTGTTTGGCACTGATTTAATGAACTCGATCTTGTGCTCTATGTTCAATTCCCGTGCCAGAGCACGCAGGCGGCTGTCATATTCACCGTCCCCGATAAGCACCAGCCGGACATCGAGGCCGGCGATGGCCCGGACGATACACTCGGGATTCTTTGGCCGCGCCAGCCTGCTGACGCATAACAGCGACAGCGTCTGCGATAGAGGCCGCGCTGTTTTCGCGGGCGAGAATTGGCGGATATTGATACCCTCGTATATCACAACCGCATCCGGCCTGCCCCGGGAAACCGCATACTCCTTGAGCGCCCGGGAGATACAAATAAGCATATCGCACATGGAAAGTGCATACCGCTCGAACAATCGCCGCGCATGCAATATCGGACGCTTATCGTACCGGCGCTGATCGGTAAAGTTGCCGTGGATCGAGCATACGCTCGGGATGCCGAGCACCCGCGCGCACTGACATGCCAATGCCCCGGATAACGAAATATCATAGGCACGCACACAATCCGGATGTATGGACCTGACCAGGTCCAGGACACGCCGATCGCAGCCGAAGAATACTCCCCATGCCATGCGGATGGATCGTCTTCCGACACAATGAATATGCAACCGGGCGTTACCTACCGTAACGCGCACCTTTTCAGCGTCGATCTCCGCATCGGTGAACGATATCATGTGCACGTCCGTAAAAAAGCCGGCAGGGTTGTAATACCGTTCCTTGATCTCGCCTTTTTCATAGAGCACGCTCAAAGGGTCCGTCAGGAATATGCACAGCGTTTTACCGGCCATATGGTCTAATCCATGAATTTCTCATGCCATGCCTCAAGCATAAGGAGTGCCCAAAGCTGAAAGGAATGATCTGCGCGGCCTGCCGAATGCGCTTCGACCAAATTCTTGATCACGCCGGGCCTGAAATAACCCCGGCGCACACATGCGCTGCTTAACAGCGTATCACGGAGAAAACCGTTCAACTCAGACCTGAACCATTTCCCGACCGGCACGCCAAACCCCATTTTCCTGCGATAAAGGTTTTGTTTCGGGACAAAACGTTCGACCGCCTTTTTGAGAACGTATTTCTTCACTGAACCGCGTAATTTGAATCCGACCGGTAACCGCGCGGCAAATTCCATAAGACGGGTGTCAAGGAACGGGGACCTGCACTCAAGGGAATTAGCCATACTGGCGATATCGACCTTTACAAGAAGATCGTCCGGCAAATAACTGTGGATATCGATGTCGAGCAACGTGTCAAGGACCGATGAATGGCGGTAGTGCGAAAACAAGGCTCCCATAGCCGCATCAGAACTGCCGGCGGACAATTGTGCCGCAAACCGAGGCTCATACAGCGCCTGTTTCATCCGCTCGTCAAAGATACTGACCCACTTCATATACCTGCTGTGTTGCGGCAGGTATGCCGCGTCGAAAAAACGGCGGATCCGGCGGAATTTATTCTTAGGATCGACAGAATCGGGTAATACCGAACACAGTCCCTGCATCGCGGTGCGCGCAATGGCCGGCATGGATGCAATGCGGTCGGCAATGAGCATTGCCTGATACCGTTCATATCCGGCAAAGGATTCGTCGCCGCCGTCCCCGTTCAAGGCGACGGTCACAAACCGTTTTGTTTCGCGGGAAACGTAATACGTCGGTATACACGATGAATCCGCATACGGCTCGCCGTAACGCTCGACCAGAACAGGCAGGATATCAACGGCATTCGGCTTGACGATGAATTCATGATGATCCGTCGAGTAACGCTGCGCGATAGCGCGCGCGTATTTCAATTCGCTGTAATCGTCGTCCTCGAAACCGATGGAGAACGTCTTTACCCTGCCGGCGTGGCGCGCCATGATCGCGACAACGGCGCTTGAATCAACGCCTCCGCTCAAAAAAGCACCCAGGGGAACATCGCTATACATGCGGATCTTCACCGATTCGTCAAGCAGCCTGATAAGTTCCTCTTCTGCTTCCTGCCCGGGAATATCGATCTTATCGTCGTACTTCAGCGACCAATACGCAACATCCCTGATGTTCCCTTCCTGAACAGTCAGATAATGGCCCGGCATAAGCTTACACACGCCTTCGAATATCGATGCCGGCGCAGGAACGTATCCGAAAGAGAGATAGTGGTCCAATGCAGCGGCAGATACCTGTTTACGGATCAAACCGCTTGCACAAAGCGCAGCGAGCTCGGATGCAAAACAGAATATGCTGTTCCTATTATGATAAAACAGGGGTTTCTTACCGACCCTGTCGCGCCCGATGAAAAGCATTTTCTTCGATTCATCCCAAAGGGCAAACGCGAACATGCCTCTGAGTTGATTAATACAATCAACGCCATATTCTTCGTATAAATGAACGATGACCTCGGTATCGGTCGCAGACGCGAATGTGTGGCCCTGTGCGATCAGCTGGTCCTTCAACTCATGGAAATTGTATATCTCGCCGTTCAGGACCACCCACACAGTCCCGCGCTCGTTCGATAAAGGCTGATGGCCGGCAGCGGATAGATCGATGATGCTTAGCCTCCGGTGGCCAAGCTGCACGAGCGGCTCCTGACCTGAAATGCGTATGCCTTCGTCATCAGGACCGCGATGCTCCATCGCATGCAGCATAGCACGCATCCGCTGCTGTCCGGGCTCAGGATCATTCCGATAATCGATAATACCGCATATTCCGCACATTATCCCGATTTCCCCGCGATTACGATGATATTCGGCGCGCAATAGCCGATAGAACCAAAACGGCAATAGAATTCAAGGACCGATATCAGATGGAAAAGGCTCCGCGCCGTTTGCCGCTTACGATCCAGACCCGGCGGCGACGGATACTGATAATACTGCCCGACGTATTTGTGCCAGACCGGCAATTGTATCGGCGCCCCGATATAGAACTTCAACGCTTTGAACCCGCACGCGTGAAGCATACGTTTCAGGGTATCCTGCGAGTAATGAACCACATGCTCGTATGAATCGAAAATATCGTAATCGGACAGTTTTCCCGCCATCCGCGCTATCGAGAGCTTCAAGATATTGAACAGGCCGTTCGGCACCTTGATGAACACGATACCGTCCGGTTTCAGTATCCGATGCACCTCGGCGAGCATTTTCTTCGGTTCGGTCAGATGCTCGAATACATCCGTCATGGTCACAACATCGAAAAACGAGCTGTCAAAGCCGGCGGTTTCAAGGAACGCCGTGCGCACGTTCAACCCGAAGTATTTCCGCGCCATCTCAGACAACGACGGCGACGGCTCGACGCCATAGATCGTCCAGCCCCTGCCGCGCGCGTTGCGCAGGAAAAAGCCCATATTCGTTCCTATATCGAGGAAGTTGCCCCTCGGTTTGTACCGCTCGATCACGGACAGGTCTGCCAGGTAATTCGGATCGCGGTGATGGCGCGCCTTTCCTTCGAATATGAGCCGCGCCTCGGTAAAATACTTTTCCGCATCGCCCCAGTACACCTTCTCGGGCTCTTTAAGCCTCGGGCTGACATACATGAGCCCGCACGAATCGCAGCGAACAATGCCCAATGCCCCGCGTTCACGATAGATACGGTGCGACCCCGACGCAGCGCATAGCGGGCAGGCAACCTTGATCACATCGGACTCGGAATAAACATCTTTCTGCGTTCCACCCCGTTCATACGAAGTTTTAAGCACAGCCTGCCCCTCCTTTACGACAACCGGCCAGTATACGGACGAATGTATCGGCATATGCCTTCAAAGAATATCTATCCTCAACGGTCTTCCTGCCTGCAACACCGACCTTCCGGCGCACGGCCGGATCCCGGATCAACAACGACAGCTTCTCGATCCATTCTTCATCTGACGTCGCCAGGAACCCGTTCACGCCGTCATCGATGATCTCGTTGTTCGTCCCGACTGCAGAACATACGCATGGGATGGACATGCCCATGTAGATGATTGCCTTGAACGCGCATTTCCCCCGTGTCCAGGGATCATCCGGCATAGGCATGATGCCGATATCGAATGACGCCAGGTCCTGTAATTCGGTCGGCAATGACCATGCTTTGACAATCATACGCTCAATGCCCGGCACGGGTTCGCTTGCTCCGACAAGAACAAAATCAACCTGCGGGAAACGCTCCGCAATCGCGCGCAACACCCCTTCCATGGGCCGGAGGAAATCAGCCGTCGTAGCGCTGCCGATCCATCCTATCACGATGCGGTCTCCGCGCGGATGATCGACGGGGACATAACGGTCCGTATCTATAACGGTTGGGATCACGGATACCTTTGAGTTAAACGGGCGCGCGAACGATGCAAGATAATTATTACCCGCAATAACATGGGACGACATCCCGATAATATCCTTGATCTTACGTGTGCACTTGAACCGCTCGACAAAGAAATTCTGCCTGCTGCTGGCTGCGAGGAATATCGCGTCGTCGAAATCGAAGATCATGGGTTTTCGCAACGTCTTCAGGATCGTTTCAAATACCGCCGGGCCTACCGGATAGGCTTCCCGGTGGATAAAAACAATATCGTACCGGAATATGATTGCCACGTCAACGAGGCGGCAGATAGTGCCGATGATAAAGAAAAGGACTTTGATCGCGTAATTGCCTTTGGTGTACAGGATACGGAATGCCGGCCGGGTCCAGAACGAATGCACCGAAAAATCAATGCCGCATCTCGACAGGCTCGGCAGATATTGTTCCACGCGGTATCTGTTACTTGCCCCCTCTTTTGGATACGGAACCCAGAATAGTACGCGCATCACGGTAACCCCGCAAGCTTTTGGTAAATTGCACGGTATTGTTGGACACCTTCACGCAGGGAACAATGGTGCTCTGCTGCCTTACGGCAACGCTGCTTCAATTGCACCCGCTCCCGCGTCAGCCCCACCAGCTCATCAACGGCCCTCTGATAATTACTGTCATTAAGATCGTTGACGACCACGCCGACCCGTTCCTGAACGCATATCCTGTCGGTATCACCGATCCCTGCATTGACAACGACAGGAAGACCGCAGGCAAGGTATTCGCCGAACTTGATAGGCGACGAGTTGTACCGTTTGTACGGATTGATGAAAAAGATCCCGGCGTCGGCTGCGGCCAATGCCGCGGGAACCTCTCCGGCGCTCGGCTTTCGAATAACGATCGCATCGCGGGCTATCCCCTTTTTGCCCGCTGCGGCAAACAGCGGTTCAGGATCTTCCTGAGTAATGAACAGGAACCGCGCCGCAGGCATGCGCTTTGAAAGAACGCGGAAAAAATCAAGCATTTCATCGATCAAATACCATGTCCCGAGCTTGCCGAGGTACGCAAGGGTAAAACCGCCCTGCGCCCGCGGGACATCACCGGCGCGAATGCCGAATTTTTCAGTATCCACGCAGCACGGAATAACTGCCAGTTTCCCCCGCAGCGCGCGGCCGATACGCGATGCAGAAAGCAGAGCCTCATGGCTCCTGGTCTCAACCGTTGAGAAATCAGCGTGAGTAAGCAGGAAATCCTCGCAACGGCGCATGACGCGGTAGGTGATAGAATTATTCCGTATCAACCCGCCTCCGACATATTTATCAGCCAGTAAGCCGCGCGAATCGAAGAATAACCTCACGCGGTTGAGGCGCGCGGGCGCATATGCCATGATCCCGGGGATAAGGCCGCGGCAATGGATGATTCGTATCTTATCAACGGCTATCATGCGCCAGATAATGAACATCCCTCGAACGATATCCCAAAGGGTTGCAATAAGACGAGGCGTCTGATGATAATACGAGAAACGCCAGCGTATCGGGAATCCGGCACTGGCAACGGCAGCTCGCGCGCCGGGGGTACTGAGCGGCGTTTCAAAGGTCAACAGCGAAAACGCGGTCTTCGTGTCGTTCGCTATTCCGCGCATATATGACAGGCCCTGGGATTCCATGATCGGCTCAGCTGCGGAATGATACGCGACGAATAATACGCGCGTCTGGGATCTCTCAGCTTTAAGCAAGCCCGACACCGCCTTGCATATTCGTATGAGAACACTCTTGAACTGCGTCGAAAGCACGTACACGAGCCTGACCGGATGGCCGATATTATCCTTGAGAAAATACATGAGATTCAACGGCAGAACGACGAACAGCTTAGCCTTGAAGAACAATTTCTCGAATTCGGCTCCCGGCATATCCGCGTAATTGATCTGAGGCGCCTCAGGATTGCCCAGATCGTCCCAGGACATCTGGAGCCTCTGCTCTTTTTTAAGCTGCTGGTAGATCTGGGTGCCTGGTAACGGCATGAAAAGATTCATTGATACATTGTTCGGTTTGACCTCCTTGATAAAATCGAGGGTCTTGCCGAAATCATCCCTGGTCTCACCCGGATAACCGACGATGAAATTACCCTGGAATCTGAATCCGTGCTTCCTGGTCAAGAGCGCAGCCCGCTTGTTCTTCTCCACATTCGTCGATTTATTCATAAGCCCGAGTATCCTCTGCGAACCTGATTCGAACCCATATTCGACGTGGACACACCCGGCGTTCTTCATCGTGGTCAGAAGCTCGTCATCGACGACGTTGGTCGCGACCTGCGCCATCCAGACTATTTTTTTATGAATGCCGCGCTCCATGAACAGATTCGCCATCTCGATCGCGCGCTTCTTATTGCTCAGGAACATATCCTCGGCAAAATAGACCGCTTCGATGGCGTAGGTATCGATCAATTCAGAAATCTCGTCGACAACGCGCTGCGGGGAATGATACCTGACCTTGCGCTTGCCCATGAGGGGTCCGGCGCAATACGAACAATTAAAAGGACAGCCGCGCGCAGTGAAAATATGGGTCGTGCGCAGCGACAGATTCCTGCTGATGAACCTGCTTGGGCGCGTATAGAATTTCATATCGAGCAGATCGCGGGCAGGCATCGGCAGGCTGTCGAGTGATTCGATAAGCGGTTGATCTTCATTCGATGCGAACCCGTTGTTACGCCGGTATGTCAACCCCGGGATCCCCGTAACGTCTTTACCGTCCGCAATGGCGCGCATGATCATTTCGCCTTCGCCGCGGGCAAGGAGGTCGACGGCGCTGCATATGCGCAACGTATCTTCGGGTTCGCCCACGCAATGAGGACCTCCGATAACCGTCGTAATACGCGAGTTAGCGGCCTTGACCTTGCGCGAGAATGCGTCCACGTCGGAGACATTAGGCGTCGTTGCGGAGAAACCGACGATATCCGACGAAAAATCCCTGATACGATCGAGCGTTGCCGTATCAGTCGCCTCAAAGTCGAAATTATGCTTTCGCATGATATAATCCCGGTCGAGGATCTGGACATGATGGCCGTGCTGACGGAGCACCGCGGCGATATAGGCCAATCCGAGGGGCGGCCAATACTGTTTGTTCTCATCCACCCTGCTTCTCTGCCGCGACAATAACGGATATACGAGCGTTACGTTCATGCGAGCCTTTTCATTATGGATTTAAGCGTATCGATCACGTTCATCTGCTGGCTGCCGGTCAACGATGGATACAGCGGCAGCGAGAATATCTCCTTCGCAGCCTTCTCGGTATGCGGAAGATCTCCCCTGCGGTATCCGAGATACCGGTACCCGGTCATGGTATGAATAGGCCACGGATAACTCACATTGACCAGAATATCCTTCTGTTTGAGCTCATCAATGATGCGGTCACGCTGCGCATGCCTGCACACGTACAAATAGTACGCGTGACGGTTGCCGGCTGCGGTCCTGGGCAGGATAAGCCCGGTATCTTTCAGCAACGCATCGTACACGCCTGCCAGTTGGATGCGTTTAAGGATATAGCCTTCAAGATGCTTGAGCTTCTCACGGAGTATCGCAGCATGAAGCTCATCGAGCCGCGAATTATACCCATGCTCGATGGCGTAATACGTTTTCTTCATACCGTAGAAACGCAGCCGCTGTGCCTTTTCGTAAAGCCGTTTTGTGCGGGTAAGCACCATGCCGCCGTCGCCGAACCCGCCGAGTATCTTCGTCGGATAGAATGAAAATGCGGAAATGGCCGACATCGAACCTGCCTTCTTCCCGTAAAAAAGCGCGCCATGGCCCTGCGCGCAATCCTCAAGCACGGCAATGCGGTGTTTACGGGCGATCGAGTTGACATCGCGCATATTCACGCACTGCCCGAACAGATGGACCGGAAGGATGCACCGTGTCTTCTTCGTGATCGCATCCTCGAGCATCGAGGTATCCATGAGGTACGTGGCGGGATCGATATCGACGAACCGCGGCGTCGCGCCCGTAGATACGATTGCCGACACCGTAGGAACAGCAGTATTGGAAACCGTTATTACCTCGTCTCCGGGGCCGATACCGAGCGCCTTAAGACCGATGAACAATGCGTCAGTTCCGCTATTGACGCCGACGCCGTAGGTAACCGAGCAATAGCGCGCGAACTCGTTCTCGAATTCCCTGACATTATTGCCCAGTATCAGCCAGCCGGAATCAAGAACGCGCTGGATCGCGGCATTGATCTGTTTCTTCTCATGCGCGTACTCAACAAGATAATCCCACACCTTGATCGACATTACTATGCCTCCTGTGCTGACGATCGCAATACATGCAACGCATGCGCGTCATATTCCATATCGGATACAAACGCAGAGTGATCCCCTTTTTTTATCGCGGCAGCGACTTGATTAAGGAACATCAGGAAATTGTCGCACGCGGGTACCGGAACAACAGACGCGGTATTGTTATGCTGGACCTTGATCTCATTGACCATATCCGCGGGAGTAGTGAAGATCCGGTGGATATCGGCAGACATCCCGGGCCCGAGAAGATTCACGGTGTTCCGGTATCCGGTATCAAACCCGAAGTGGCCCACCATCGAGCGGCCGTGAGAATATAACGCGGTCATACTGAAGGCGGTTTCAAGGTTATCCGTACCGCCGCGCGAGACGACCGTGCACGACATGTCAAGCAGCTGCGCGTTATCGAAAAAAACCCGCGCCACGCTGACCGCATACGGCCCGAGATCGAGCAACGCACCCCCGCCCAGCTCTTTACGGTACCTGAAATTGTCCTGCTCCAGCGGCGGGAATGAAAATACCGCGGTAAGGCGCGTTGGGCTGCTCTGCGCCTCCCGGAACGCGCCCCTGATCAACCCGATCTGAGCGTGATACGCGTATACCGTCGCTTCAGCAAGGCACAATTTTTTCCTGCGCGCAAGATCGATCATGCGCCGGCTCTCATCAAAGCTCGTACATGCCGGTTTATCAACGATGACGTGCATGCCGCGCTGCAGGGCCTGTTCGACAAGCGCGCCGTGAGTACTGTTTATCGTCGAAATGTAGGCCAGGTCCGCACCGCTGTGAGAGAAAGCAGCGGCGTAATCATCGAATACTCCTTGGAACCGGTGTTTCGCTGCAGCCACAGCCCCGGCGTTAGAACGAGACGCAATATCGATACCCGTTACCTCCGGCATTTTCGCAAGCGCCGGCAATACGCGATTTTGAACTATCTTTGAATATCCGACGATCAATATCTTCATTAGAATAATCCTATGCAGGTAAGAAGACACCGCGCCTCGATGTTGAAATACCCCCTTCTGACCAATTCCATCATCTGCCCGAGCGTCATCCAGACATAGTTGTCCGGAATGTCGATCCGGTGGCCGTGGTCGAGCTCCACGACCATGCACTGGTTCTGGACATGGAAGAATCTGCCGCCCTCTTCGGATTGGATCGCCGAATATTTCACGGCCGCGCCTCGCGCATCGAGGAACGCGTCGAGGAATTGCGGGGCGCGCGTGCTGCCCTGTCTGCGCTCAAAGTTCGAGCACGAAACAGTCGGCGCCATTTCTACGACATCGAAATTACCGGGCTCGACCTTTGCCTGTACCAGAAAATGCAGCACATTGTTGATCTTTGCCGTAATAAAACCGATCAATCCGCACGATGACGATTTTAACAGCGGCTGGCTCCAACTCGTAACTTCCCTGCTTCCCGCGCGAACGAGTACCGCGATAACCGAGAAAAAGTCGCCTGATTCATGGCATATCTCGTTATCCGTATGCTTCCAGCCCCGGACGGACGTAAGCGGTATTTCCGTCACCTGAAGTTCATACCGGGTCTTCCATTCAGTGAACCAGCTCAGGATATCATCCATGGAATTGCAAACACGGCGTTCCTCGTTCATCGATTCCAACAGGTCGTTCATGAACGTATCGTCCACCAGGTACGGAAAGACCTTTTCCCGTTCCGGATGGCGAAGCATCTCGTAATGTTTCTTAAGATTACCGTCCGCAAACGGCGCGCATGACAGAACGGAGCGCGCATCCATATTGACAAAATTATCGATGGTCAAAAGCTTTCTGATCTGCCATGAGGTCAGCCAGCAGAAATCGTCTTTCAGCTCAACCTCATCGTCAACCTCAACGATCATGTTACGGTTACGCTTGCGCAGGAATCTGCCGCCCTGCTCGGTCTGGAGAAGATCGACCAGAAAGCGTGCTTTCTTACGGTCGAGAAAATACTCCAGGTACGCCGGCAGCTTTCCCTTATGCACCTGAGTATAGTTGCTTTTGGTGGCCTGGAGCGTGGGCGAAAGCTGTATGATATTGACGTTGCCGGGCTCCATCTTGACCTGCATGAGGAAATACCTCACGCCTGAGACCTTCCTGGTAATAATGCCCAGAATCCCGATCTCGGGCTGGACGATGATCGGCTGATCCCAATTATGCACAGCGCCGAAATTGGTCCTGACCCTGATACCGGACACCCTGAAGAACTTTCCTGAGCTGTGCACGAGATTGCGGCTTCCTTTCTCAAAGCTCCAGCCTTGCAGGGCTGAGAACGGGATCTGCTCAACCGCAAAATACCCGGCGCGACGGCGCGACTCGAACCACGCCATGAACTCCTCTTCACAGCCGAATGCGCGTTTCATCGCGTGAGCGGGGAATGAAAAGGCGTCTTTTTTGGGCCGGGAAAGTCTGCTCATTATTGTGTATCCTTACGAATAGCCTTCAGATAATCCTCCCAGGTCCTGATCGATCTCTTGATATCGTAATGCGTGCTTGCCAGGACCGTGCACACGGCGCCGGGAGAGAAATCCGAAAGCTTGATGAATATCATCCGGGGAACGTACAAACCCTTTTGCGCGTCGTCAAGCACGAAGGAACGCGAGTCCGTCCCGTCCGATATCTCAACCTTAAAGCTTCCGTACGACGCCACGATAACCTGGTCCGTATCGGTATGCGCGTGGCCGCCGCGATCTGACACGATATGGTGCATGTAGAATATCCGTTTGATCTCGAACGGCGTGTCGATTCCGCTTTCTATTGACGTCAAAACACCCCGCGCATCCCTGACCGACGGCAGATCGATCATGCGCACATCGTTCAAACCTTCCATTTATCCCCTCCTCATGACAACCAGGTCCCACCACAGGATGAGAAGGTCCCTGCCGACCTGGAAAACGCGCCTGAAATTAAAAAACTGGGACCGGCCGTAGACCCGGTGATAATGCGACACCGGAACTTCGTCGAAGACAACGCCGCGGTCCTGCATCTTCCGGATCATCTCGACGCACACAACGCCGCTTTTGTACTTCAAGTTGAGGTTATCGAACACCTTCCGCCGCATGAGCCTGAAATCGCAGTCTACGTCGCGGATCTTGAATTGGAACAGGGCTTTCATGAAATGCTGGTAGAGGAATCCGATAACGATGCGGTTCATGGGGTCAGACCTGCATATCTTATATCCGTTGACGACATCTACCCCGTCCCTCATGAGCGCTGCGAGCTTCGGGAGCTCCGTAATATCGTATTGAAAATCGCCGTCGGTATAGAAAATGAACTCTTTTTTCGCCGCGTAGAACCCCGCCTGGAGCGCTCCGCCGTATCCTTTATTCTTCTCGTGGAATATAAGCCGCAGCTTCGGATATTTTGCCTCCAGCTCCCGCAGGATCAGCCTGCTCGTATCGGTCGACCCGTCATCGATGACCAGTAATTCATAATCGTCGGTGATCGACCGCACGACCTTATCCATCAACACTACCATACTGGCGATCGAACCTGCGTCGTTGTAGCACGGGCAAAATGCGGAAATGGCCAACTTTTTCATTTCATCTCCTCTTTGATAGCCGAGACCTGCTTGAACGTTATTCCATCCTTGAAGAAATAGAACAAACCGATAAGGATCATCGGCACGGTATCGAAGAACTGGTACAGGATCGAAAAACTCAACGCGCGGCTCTTGTCAATGCCGTACATTGCCAGGCCGAGCACGAACGCGAGCTGCATCGTTCCCAGGCTCCCCACTGAAGGGATCATGACGAACAACGCAATGAGTATAACGAGCATGAATGCAGCGCCGAACGGGACATCGAACGAGAATACCTTGAACATGAGGAACAGCGTGACGACAGCCGAGAACCATATGAGCACCGAGTACGCGGAAACGATAAGCAGGTTACGCGGATTATTGAATATTGACAGGCCGCCGCTAAACGCAGCAAGCCTGTTGGTAACATACGCCGCCAGTTTGGGAGAAAATCGCGACACGACCGAACCGATGCATGAGATCGTCCTGGCTGCAGCGCATTTCCACGCAATGATGACTGCCGCGATGACCACGTACACGGCGATCGAGATGTACGCGGCATACCGTATCAGTCCGATATCCGAATTACTGCCGAGAACGGACGAGCCGTTGCACAACACCCATACGAACATGCCGCCGATAAATGCGACAAGGGTAATACCGTCCCACAGGCGCTCAAGCACGACCGTGGCAAGGCAGGCGCTCTTACTGACCCCGGAATGTTTTCCGAGAATATACGCCTTGAGGATCTCGCCGGCCCGCGCGGGGAATATATTATTTGCCATAAGGCCGATCATGGTAGTCGAAAACAGCAACCGCGCGCTTAATTTCACATCGAAGAAATATCCCCATCTGACAGCGCGCAGATACGCATACAACATCAAGCCGATGAATGCAGGTATCACGTACAGGTAATTCCCCTCGCGCATATACCGCCCGATCACACCGATGTCCGTATCTTTGAACGACACGTACAGCGCAGCAAGGGTGATACAAAAGGTAATAACCGTGAAAATACGCTTATTCATATATCCGGCCTTCCTGCCGCCTGCTATACGCGATAACCGCGTATAGTCCGAAGGCAACGTAGAGCAACAAGAACGGTTCAAGGCTTGCGCGATGGCGATACCACGCTTCGGTGAATAGATGCACTGCGGTACGATACGCGATGAACGCGAACCCGAGCGTATGCAGAACGGCATGCCTGCTGCGGAACGCGGCGACGAGCCCGACAATGCCGAGCACATACGCGTAAAACCACGCGGCATAATAATAATCGCTGAGCCGGTACAGGAACAAAAGATCAAAACTGCCGTACCCCTGCTGAAAGAACATATTCGCGAATTTACCTGTAAAATTCCTCATAAGCGCGCTCGACACCGCGCCGGGGGAACGCATAAACGAAGCGAACGTTTTACGCGCGTCGAACAGATCAACGCCAGCAGCTTCAAGGTCCCTGTTCTCGAGATTGACGTATTCTGCATAGTAGTGCGAAAAAGCCTTATCCCGGCCCTGACCGCTGTCTGATGCCCCGTATGTCGTAAAAACCGGATACCAGACACCGGTGTGCCTGATATTACGCACGATAAAAGGCGCCAGTACGAGGCAATACGATATAAGTACGACTGCCGCAGCTGCCAGAGATGACTTGACGCAGACCCGTTGCCGGAGCATAAGGAACATCCATACTACCAGGATTATTGAAAAAAAGAAATTAGTTTCTCGCGTTGCAACTGCACACGCCATCACGCCTCCGGTCACGCACAACAGCAACCACGGAACCGGACCTTGTACCCTGTACAAACTATCCGTATACAAAAGCGCCAGGAGCACAACGGCAGTGCAATAAAAAACATCCATTACCTGATACCCGATGGAGCTGGCGGAAAAGACCAGCAGGAAGTTAAGCGCTGAAAGGACCGCAGCGATCAACCCGGCCCGGGCGTTGAATATCCTGGCCCCTACATAATACAACAGGATGCACGACACGGACGAAATAATGCATTGAACTATCCCGACGGAGAAATATCCCGTGCCGAATACTTTATATATGACAGCCAGGAACATCCAGTATCCGGACGCATACGAATCCGTTATATTCTCTCCGGCAAGAAAGCTGCGCGCCATAGCATCGTACCTGACAGCGTCTGACCCGGTCAGCATGCAGTTGGGGTCCGACATGATCCTGTACAAATAGAACACGCGTATCGCGAACGCCCCGATACCGACCAGCGCCAGCGCAACAACCGGCCGCGACAGAACAACGCTCCCGGTGCCGCGCGCGTATGCGATGAGCGTCCTGCCGAACGTCGTAGCATGGAACCCGAACGCCGCTGCAGTAACTGCCGTAACAACGATCAGATCCGCGACATGTGCGTTAACCGCAAGCGCGCTCACGCCGTACGCCCAGAGGAATATAACCGGATACGTCAAGAAACGGGCGTCAGGGCCTGCCGATGGCAGGATAATGACTCGATACACGCAATACCACGTCAGCACACACATCGCACCGGCAACGAACAGTACGCTGTAGGCGGTATACCATACAGAGCTGAGCATACCGGGATCTGCGGATAGTTCATGCTTGAACTTCAGCAATAACGGGACCACATGGCATGAAAAGCCGATGAAAAGCGCAGGCCCGAGCAAACGACGGACGTTTATCTTGTACAACAGCGAATACACACACATATACGCGATCACCGTAACCCACAAAACCGCGGGTATCGGAAATGTGCGTTTGATCGCGATCGGCAGCGGAATTCCGATAAACCCCGATATCCCGGTTACCGAAGCCGCAATTGCGCAGGCGACAGTACCGGCGGCAAGGATCGCTGCTATGTACGTATCCCGGGATTTATCCACGTTTGCGCCCTACCAGCATCATTTCCATCTTCTTTCCGCAGAAATTCGTCATCCAATTAACCAGCGATACCGCTTTCTTTCCCCAAAAATCAAGGCTTACCACCTCTGCCTCGAGTTGCGTGCCGCGCCTGAGTATGATGTCGCATCCGTTACGTTCCAGCAGCGCAGCGAACGTGCGTGTGGAAAAATAATGCGAGTGGTGCACCGGATATGCCTTACGCACCGGATACCGAATGATCCCGAGCGACCCGCGATATGCATATTCCGCGAATTTGAACAGCAATCCGTCGATCATAAAGGTATCCATCGCGACAAGGCCGCCCGGTTTTAACGCCCGGCAGGCTTTTTTCAGGACATCTGCGGGATACTCGCTGTGATCGATCATATCCCACATGGTAATGACGTCGAACGATTCAGGCTCCACAATACTGTCGAGAAAATCTGCAGCCTGTACCGGCGCATTCAGGCGCGTGCGCGCGTAATCTGCCGCGAATTGGGAAATCTCGACGCCTTCGATATCCCAGCCCGAGCGTTGCGCGGCATCCAGAAAATACCCCGTACCGCAGCCGATATCAAGCAGCTTGCCTTTTGCGGGCCGCAATGAATCAAGCACTGCGATCTTACCCGCGCATGCTTTTTCACGCAGTTCCTTGCCGGAGAAAAAATAATCTTTTTGCAGGTCGCAAAAATAATCCTTGCCGTACAATTCTTTGCTTTCCGCTTTATCGAATACGACGTTGCGAAAATACGTGTTGCACGAACGGCAGCAGACGACATCGAACCCGTCAAGCCTGAAGACCCGCCTGAACCGTGTATTGCCGCAGATATTGCATACGGTCCGTATCTGCATTATTCCTTCCCTTTCGCGGATGTAACAAGACAATACAGCCCGTACGCGCAGTACAGGATCAAAAACGGATCGATCGGAGCGCGGTGGCGGTACTGAGATTCGGTTACAATATGGACCAGGGTACGGTTAAGGATGAACAGCAATACCAACAGGTGCATGCCCCAGCCAAACCGGACACACGCCGCAATAATGCCGGCAGCAGTCAGCACATACGCGTAAAACCAGCACGCGTAATAGTAGTCGCTCGTTCGCGTCAGGAACAGCATATCGAATCCGCCGTAATCCTGGCTGAAATACAGGATCTTGAACTTATCGTAAAAATTCCTCATGAAAACACCGGAAACGGCTACCGGATGGCGCGTAAACGCAGCCGCAACCCTGCCGGGATCGGAAAGGTCCAGCCCCAGCTTAGCCAATGCGGGATTCTCTCCGACTAGGCAATGTTCGATAACGCTGTAATCAGCACCCTTTGTCTGCGTTACCGGATAGGCAACGCCAAGATTCCGGACGTTGCGGTAGGCGAACGGGAACAGCGCAACGCCCGTAAATAAAATCAGCACGCACGCGTCACATAACGCTTTTTTGGCGCCGATCTTTCGCGCAAAGTACAGGAAGATCCATCCAGCGGCAAAAACCGGATAAAACATATTTATTTCCCTGGTAGCTATCGACACGCCGGAAACGAGTCCGGCGCACAGAAGTATCGAGCGCGCGCGGAAGCCGCCGTTGGATCGCGCATGGGCATACCAGGCAATAAGCAGCAGAACCAGCGTCGAATAGAACGTATCGAGCACCTGATGGCCGATGGCAACCGATGAAAAAATAGATGTAAAACTCATCACGGACAACACCGCGCATATGCGCGCGACCGAGGCGTTGAAAATATAGCGGGCGCTGAAATATACGAATACGCACGCCAGCGACGATAAAGCGATCTGGACCAGTCCGACGACAACATAATCCGTAGAAATGAATTTATACACCATGGCGAGGAACATCCAATATCCGGTAACCAACGGTTCAGTCACTCTCTCCCCCGCAACGAATGAACGCGCAAGGCCATCGTAGATCGGAGCATCCGACCCCGTATTAAAATAATCCGGATTGCGCATGATATTCCTCAAATAAACCAGCCGCACGGCAATCGCGCTTACTGCGATAGAGAAAACAACGGTCTTTTCGTTCGAGAAAAGCCGGCGTACCATGCCGCCGTGGCGGCGGATAGCGCCGATCATTGAGTTGCTTTGCCGCATGCGCCAGACAAAACCCGCAATACCCAGAAGGCACAATGCCAGGACAGCGGCGCCATTGAGAAAACATATACCGAGCATAACGATAAACGACAGCGCCACAGGAATATAAAACACCGTATCCCCGCTCATGGACCGCCACGCAGCGATTTTCGACGCAGAGAAAGCTGCCCACACAGAAAACATAAGGATAATGAACGCGTAACAGTACGCCTGGTACACCGGCGACGCAAACTCAACTGTTCCATGGAGAATACCGGACATCAACTTTACGAGCGATAGACACAAATGAAGCGCTACGCCAAGAACAAGAACCCTGCCGGTAGCCTGAATTGATGTCCTGATACGAACGATACGCCAGTATGCCACCGTTGAAAGCCAGAACAAAACAGGCACGGGAAACCCTGCGTTTAACCCGATCGGTAACGGAACCGTAAAAAAACGGTTTAATGCGTTATTGAATACAATTACATACGCGAGTGCCGTATAACACAATGAACAGATGATCACGTTAACGCGACGGTGCATACGTGCGGTCCTTTTTGATAATGTCGATTTTTAAGATCCCTGCTATACCGACTGACGCCCACAACAGGATGATCGGCGTGACTATATCCCTGACCCTGAATAGCGTGCCGACATTGCCCTGGGTCATGGCAATAAAGAAGCTCATGATGAGAAAAAAAACGTACAAACATGCATATTCGCGAAATGCGTGCCTGCTGAGCACGACCGCACCGAACGCCGCACAGGCAAGTATACAATACCATAATCCCATTTGGATCAATGAAAGTAATTTCAAGGAACTATTTGCCGCCCAGGGAAATGGTTCAAAGAGAAAATGCACCATTGCGCGGCAATAAATACCCGCATAATCAAGATAGCTCAGTTGCCATGTAGGATATTGATAATAATACACATCAGGCGTGTAATCGACCTTGAACTCGGGATTATGCTTATAATATTTATCGTCCAGGATCTTATAACTGGAGCCAGGCATGGGAACGGTAGCCTGATGAATGGATAACAGCCGGTACACAGACATATGAACACGTTCGTTGATTTTGTTAGCGAGGCCCGGAGTTACCGTTACCGTAATACCAACAATCAAAAGAACAAATATCAAAACGAGCCGCGCTCTCCTTGTACGAACAAGGAACATGAGACTGAGCAGCAAGGCGGATCCGGTCAGTAAACCGCTGTATTTTCTTACCGCCGATTGAAGCACTAAAGCTGCGATAAGCAGAAGAATCAGCACAAACCGGTGTCCCATCGCACTTCGCTGTAATCTGATAAATACCAGGACTATAAAAAGCGTTACCGTGATCAAAACAGTATCTTTCAAATTCGTGATCGACCACAGCACCAGGGACGGCAGAAACGAAACCAGGACAGCAGCAATCTTCGCCACGCCACCGCTTAAATATTCGCGTGCAATAAAAAAGATCAGGATCCCGTTACACGAGCCGAGCAGACAATTGAACATTACCGACATAACAGGACTAAAACCGAATATATAATGAAAAAACGCTATCATGAATGTGTATCCGTTCCAGCCGTAGATCGGGTTATACGTTGAGAGCAACACTTTATCTGAAAGATCGAATCCCCGCCAATCGAGGGACATCCAGTAGGCGCGAAGGGTATAATATGACGCGTCACCGATAAGATTAGGCGCCCATCCGGGATAATCCGGATACGTAAGAATACGCCCGGCTATAATAAGCACAACACTGATAAGAACCAAAAGCACTGCCCGTATCGTGAACGAAGCGAGAAACAGGTT
Source organism: Candidatus Omnitrophota bacterium (assembly GCA_029571225.1). Classification (GTDB taxonomy): domain Bacteria; phylum Omnitrophota; class Gorgyraeia; order Gygaellales; family Profunditerraquicolaceae; genus JAGOOP01. The sequence continues at coordinate 22,816 of JAKPTF010000082.1, forward strand.
CCTCAAGAATATCGTATCCGAGGATCTCGCGTGCAAGAGCCGGGCGAAGGATAATCCGACAATCGCAACGATGAACATACCTCCCGGAGAAACCATAGCAAATAGCAATGCCACACATAATAGCAATGCGATATCATTGCTGCGTCTGGACAAATTATTCATCGACTGCGGCTCCATCCATTTTCGTAGCGATAATCGTTATCGAAGGACCCAGGACAATCAGCCCCCCAGAAACAAACCGGACGAGATCAAACAAACACAACAAACCGTTCCATATGATATAAGAGGCAATCTGACCCTTAAAATAAGGAATACGTGAATTATAAATCCCCGACACTTTATATCCGCATTTCTCAAGCAATGCGCTTATCGTGCGGCTTGAGAACTGATAAATATGGTCCTTGATAAAAAAAGGATTGGAATCAAGATTACGATTAATACCATGCACCCATTTAATAGCACCGATTCTATTATGCACGCGCAGAATAATCACCCCGCCGGGCTTTAATGTCTGGTTGATCTGCCGCAGCAACGTGATCGGATCATGGTTATAATACAGCGAATCGAACAATGTTACAGCATCGAACGCCGCTTTCCTGAAAGGGATGCGCGAGAAATCGGCATTAACGACGCGCAAGCCCAATGCAGCGCGCGCATATCGGCACGCACCGGTGCTTATCTCGAGGCCGATCGCATTCCATCCCGACTTTAGCGCATGCTGCATGAACAACCCGTATCCAAACCCAAGATCGAGCAATCGACCCGGGGATAAAGCACGATTCAAAAGCCGTAAATCAAAACGGACATTATTAAGTTTATTAATACGATAAAACTCGATTTTGTCATTCGTTAAATGTGTATACGTCTGAAAAAAACGGTTCATCCCTTGTGCGCTCAGTCGCGGGCTGACAAAGGCGAACGCGCAGCGCTCGCATTCAACGAGCGCGAGAACCGAACCGCAAAAATTGAAATCCCCGATCTTATTATTTCCTTTCGAACCGCACAGAAGACAATTCGTGTATTCGATATGCTCGGCCACGTCAATGCGCCTTTCCGCTCGACAGGCACAGATGGCGAAGCTGGAAGAACGCTATGCCCAGCCATGTCGCATTATGAGCAATTGCAATAAGCAGCAATGTGCTATTGAGTAACAGGAATCCGTGAGATGCAAACGATAGCGGCAGAAAGACGGAAGCAAGAAAAATCAGATTGATATCACGCGTCGATATCCACACAAACAACCTTCCGATGCGGTATACCAGGCTCGTTTCCATCGTATTCTGGAATTGATCGAACGAACTACGCTCGAGAATATTAAAAACCCAATGATCGGACTTAACGGAGGTTACAATGAGCGATTTCTTCATATGAACGCCAAAAACAAGAAAAAAAAGCAAAACCCAGAGCTGAACATTAAGCGTCGCATTAAAGATACCGAGTATAAGCGAAAAACCTAGGAGAGACCCGGTTGTTCCCTGGAAATTATTCTCCACATATTCCATCCATTCTCCGAGCTTCGACGGTCTATCTATCAAACGCGCCAGATCGCCGTCCACGTAATCGAGAATATCACAGACCTGCAAAAGGATTCCGCCCCATACAATCGTCATTACCCTCCCCTGGGCGAACAGACACATAACAACGAGCATAAGACAGGAACGCACCAGGGTAACAGTATTCGGAGAAATACCGACGCGCTGAAACGCGTACGCCAACGGACCCGAAATGGACCGCAGCGTATAATCCATAACGTCGCCATACTTAATCAGTTTGATCCGCTTTTGCATATTCGCTCCTTACGAAGTATATCTACCAAACGTGCAGTGCCTGGCAGAGAACACGAAAAAAGATCTTAACCTCGGATGAAAATATAAACAATGACACCTGCGCTGCGGCGTAGATTCCCAACGCAATAAGAAATATTTGTTTATTGCGCGACTTCTCATACAATGAGCGAATCGCGTATGAGCCGGCGATAATGAGAAATGGCTCAAAGGGCATTCGGAATCGCGGGAGCGCAAAATATATCACGTGCAACAACTGAAAATACACGATTGGCAGAAAAAAAAGCGCATAGATGCTGATCCAGTTCCTCACCATATAATAAAGGCCGGCAAAGCAAAACGGTATAATAAACATGTACCCGAAATTGTATCGCCCCTGGCCGTTACCAAGGATTTCCCAATCAAACGGAGACCACAGATAAAGAATCTTGAGCATCTCGATCTTGAGCACCTGCCAGGGATTGGAGCGGACAAAATTACACGTTGCATCAACAAGGAATTTTTTCCTGTGATCATACGAGGAAATTGTCATCGCCTCCCGTATTACAGGATCGTCAGACGAACGAATGCCGAAGATCTTGCCCTGATACGGACAAAAAGACAGGTATATCCCCCATTCCCCCCGGTCAGTCACAGGGATGATGCTGCCTCCTGATACAATATAATTTCTCACCGACCATGGGAGAATACACACGACGCATAAGGTAATATACAAGCCGGAATATACGACCGCAGTGCGCAGTCCGCGCGACCGAACGAAGATCCAATACACAACAATTGCAGCAAACGGTATGAACAACAGAACAACCGATCGGGTCAGGATCGACGCGCCCATACATATCGCTGAAATAACAAGATAGTGGAACCGTTCTGTTCGCATAAACCGGGCTAGCATCAGGACAGAACCCAGGAACAGCAGCATAAAAAGATTCTCCGTCAGCAAAAAGGCCGGAACTCTGACAAAAACAGGATACACAGCTGCTATCGCGGCAGCGATCACGGCGACCTTTGGATTAAAGAATTCCGCTGCGGTCTTAAAGATCAGGAGGCACACAAATCCTCCAAGAACAGCCTGGGCAAACAAAACAGCATCATGTGACCCGTTGAAAACAGCATAGAACACGCTCAGGAAAAATGGATATACAGGGTGATCCGAGGTCGGGAATGACATAAAAGCAGGAATACTTACTACGCCGTTCGACGCTATACTCATAGCAAGATCCCGATATACGAGGGCATCGGCCGCGGGCGTAACACGCCAGACAAACGCGCTTATGAGCCTGGCAAACAAAGCAATGCAAAAGATGATCGATTGCGCTACCATAGTCTATGCACCTCGCGTATCGAACTCACTGAGTACTGATTGGATAGTCATGAAATGAGTATCGTTCAAAAATGGAATGGTCGGCAATACAAACAAGCGTCTGTACAACTCATCACCGTGCTCGCTGACATGGGTCTCGTCAGGCGCTTTTTTGAATAATGATGACGCCGCAATCCCCGCGGCTCTGAGCCGCGCGCATACGAGATCCCGCGTTCGCATATCCGGAGCCAGCACAGGGAAGCTCGGATATACCGGTCGCGAACGTTCAAGCGGCACGATGCACGAAAAATGCCTGCATTTTTGAACGATATGGAATAACCGTTCGGCATTGGATATGCGACACAATACAAGCTTGTCGTACATAGTAACGACCCGCAAAAATAACGACATCTGGAATTTTCCCAGCGCCATACACTGCATATCCGGCGTGCGCGCCACAGCGCCATCAAGGTGCATTGTATAGATAAAATAATATAGGCATGGCCGCAACCCTATCGGGTAAAGTAACGCGAGAACACAACGCAGCACTTGATCGAAAAAACCCGGATATGACACCCCCGCGTACAATCGTTCAAACTCCGCGCGGAACCTGGGATTGTTAACTGCCACAGCACCGCCGGATACTATTGACAAATTCTTCCCCTTGCCAAAACTGTAAAACGAGAAATCACCGAACGTTCCTACCTTCCGGCCGTCAACCGATGCCCCCATGCCCTGCGCAACATCCTCAATAACGTGAACATTACGCGCGCGAGCGAGCGTGACGATCCTGCTGATATCGCATGGCGATCCAAACAGATGCGTAGCAATGATCGCAAGCGTACGACCCGACAAACATTGTTCTACCTGAACAGGATCCAAACTGAAATTGCGCAATGAAACATCCGCAATCCTGGGAACAAGCCCTGCCTTTCTGACCGTGCGACCGACGGTCCTGCACGTATAGGACGGAATAATGACCTCATCGCGCGCATCAAAACGCCGCAGACATGCAAGGATCGCTTCGAAACCCGACGACCCGGAATTAAAAAAATACACGTTGTCTACACCGGCGGCGCTGCGCATACCGCTGCGTGCTTCAGACTCCAGCGCATGCCGCGGCGACAGCAAACGCATACTCCCCGCTATGACATCACGCACCCGATACGGCGTTCCTAATGCAGGCACAATACCTATCATACGCACCTATACGAAATGTCTGACAATTGCAGGACCGACGCAACTAGCAAGGCGAACCGGAATAAGCCGCCAGCAATTGATCATCATGCTGTACTTCTTATCATTCGGATTGAACGTCCGGGTGCCGGCAACCGCGGGATAGTACCGGTAATACAACTGCCTTGGCTGCGCTCCCCACTGTTTCTTGAAATTGTACGTGCCGGTATTAACGGTCGACCTGCCAAAATCGAATTGTTCACACCCCTGAGCGCAGGCAAATTTGATCGCTTCCCAGTACAATAGATTATTAGGGCAATACTCATTATAGCGACGCAGGGACGATGCAAACGGCATATACGCGCACTCTTTGAACCGAAGCATTATGCCCCCGGCAATCGTCTTCACCCCGCGGCGGATACAGAAAACATTCGCCTTAGCGCCGAAATGCTTCAAAACACAATGGAGAAACTTCCATCCGAGAAATGGCGTTCCCATATCACGCATATTACGCGCGTACACCCGAGCAAATTCATCGATTCCCGTATTATCGCGGATGACCACGCACCCAGATTTCTCGGCTTTGCGAACCTGATTCCTCGTTTTATCCTTAATCTTCGCCCATACCTGATCGCTGATTCGATTCAATGCCAGCGTAAACGTCACATATTCTTGAGACACGGCAAAACCCGGCGCTGGATAATGGGTAGTATCCTTAATGACAAGAAAACACCGTGCATCGCCGGCGCACATAGACACGGCGCGCTCGTTCAATATCGATCTAACATCGTCACGCTCGGAGAGAACCCCGTTATACGCGCCAAAAATACCGGATGTGACATACGAGCCTCCGGAAATTTGCCGCGCCTTGAATAACGGAAGAATCCCGACGATCCTGCCGTTGTCCAACGCAGTCAACGATACATCTTCTATGCCGTAGCTATCACGGGCAATACGTTTCCAGGCGCTTGCATGATACAACGTAGCGTCCGGATGCCGTTCGATATATTCATCCCATTGCCCATCAGATACCGCATGGTGTGCCGTCTCGATCATCATGATACATCCAGCATTTTTTTAATCGGAAGAAATGTGAACTCACCAAGTAAACCGGTAAACTTGCGCCGAAAGCTGCCCTTATTGAAATTCAAAATTACATACTCGCCCACCGACAACACATCTGCGCTGCGCTGATTGACCAATTCATGCGGATGAAGGTATACGAGCCCAAACCGGCGGTCTTTATTCAGCGACCTGATAACTTGACGCGTAAACCAGTACGGCAGAGCCCGGAGGTAAAACCCTCCGCCGACAATGACCAGTTTCCCAAGAACCGCGCATGTAGTAGGCGGGATCTCCCAAAACCCCTTCGAATGCTTATACATAAAGCGCGGCGCGCCCTTGATTCCGTACAGAAAGCTCATTACCGGGGATATGCTCGAATCATACGCAAGACCGCATTCACCGATGATATCAAGCGCCCATAGCGACCTGTTCGTCACCGACCAATACGGAGCGCGAAAACCGTACACCTTCTGGCCCGTAGCGTCCTGAAGAGCGGTAAGCGAATCAACGAGGTCATGCCTGAAATCTTCCGGCGTGAGAGCATACACCGGTTTATGATAGAACCCGTGGCTTGCGATCTCGTGGCCGCGGTCATGGATGCGCTTTACGAGCGAGGGCATCTTTTTCGCGATCACGCCGAGAGTGAAGAACGTCGCTTTCGCGCTATACCGGTCAAGCACATCGAGCAATTGATTCGTCGAATAATCGAGGAACGGACCGTCGATATCGTCTTTCGCCTGCGAGGCGTTCTCATACCGGGAATGCGACATATCCTCAAGATCGACTGTCAATACGTTATTCATCATCACTATCGGGTGAACCTGAATTTGATGATCGACATAAGTACCTTGAATCCGATGCGCCAATGCAGTTTCTTGCCTTCCTGATGCGTGCGCGGCATATAATCGATCGGGACTTCGTATATCCTCTCCCCGTTCTTGATGATACGCGCGGTGATCTCCGCTTCGATCTCGAACCCGTTCGATCGCAGATTCATACGTTTGACGACGTCCCGGGTAAAAACCTTGTGACACGTCGCGATATCGGTCAGATTGACGAAAAAAAGGACGTTCATGGCCATCGTGATCAATTTATTGCCGATATAACTGCCCCGGGGGGTCAGACCGCGTCCCTTGAGGAATCGTGAGCCGAATACGACGCGTTTGCCGCCGTTCAGGATAGGGCTGAGCAGATAGGGATACTCCGCGGGATGAACCTCGAGGTCTGCGTCCTGGATAAGCAGGATATCGCCGGTTGCTTCCTTAAAACCCGTGCGGATCGCAGCGCCCTTTCCCCTGCGTTTCTTCTCGATGATGACCTTGATATCCTTGCGCTTGAGCTTATCGAGGATCTCGCGCGTGCCGTCCGTCGAGCAACCGTCGACAATGATGATCTCCTTTTCCATGCCGACATCGACATGATCGATCCTGCGGATGATCTCCTGGATGGTCTTCTTCTCGTTGTACACAGGAACGATTACCGACAACCGCTTCATTCGCGCACCCACCTTTCAAGGTCCCCGTTGATCTCCTCAAGATGCTGTAAATGCTCGACTGCCATCCAATCCTCCTTGAAGAAATACGCAGCGACCTTCTTGCGGTCCTTCAGGACGGCGTTTATGAGCATCGGCATAGTGAACGGCTTATTGACGGGCATATACCGCAGGCAGCTCGTATTGATGATATAAATGCCCGTGCTGATCGGATATGTCTCAACGGGCTTCTCGGTTATGCCGCGTATTGAATTGCCGTTCACTTCGATAACGCCGAACGGCAGCCGGTGCGAATATTCCTTGACGCCTACGGTGAGCCACGATCTGTTCTTTTGATGGAACTCCGCCATTTTTTTGAAATCAAGGCGCGTCAGGATATCCCCGTTCATCAAAACGAATGATTCATCGCTCCCAAAATGGAACTTATCCGCGATAAGGCGCAATGATCCCGCAGTCCCCAGCGGCTCCTCTTCGTGGATGTAATCGATCTGAATGCCGAATTTCTCGCCATGCCTGAAATACGTGCGGATAAGTTCCGCCTTATACCCCACGGAGAAGATATATTTCTTGAAGCCGAATTTTTTAAGGCGTTTGATGATGATCTCGAGGATCGGCTTTTCGCCGATGGGGATCAACGGTTTGGGGATCGCGAAGGTCAGCGGCCGTAAACGCGTTCCCTCGCCACCTGCAAGAATAATCGCCCTCATACACCCTCCGCTAAATTGCGTATCCTTTTCGCCTGTACTCTTCCTGATGCGTGCGAATATAGTCGATCGTATTGGACAGCCCTTCATCGAGCGAAACCGCCGGTTTCCATTTCAGGAGTGACCGAGCCTTGCGGATATCCGCGCACAGGCACATGACCTCGCTTTTTGCCGGGCGTTTGCGGACCTTGTCCTCCTGTATCCGCACGTCTGTTCCGATGATGCGGGCTATCCTCTGGGCCAATTCGCCGATGCTGATATCCCTGCCGGTGCCGATGTTGATCGCCTCGCCGACGCTCCGGGGGGATTCCGCGACCCTGATAAATCCTGCGACCGTATCCGCCACGTACGTGAAATCCCGACGCGGTTTGGTACTGCCGAGGAATATAACCCGGTTTTTCAATGCCTGGCTGATGATGGTCGGGATCACCGCACGCAGCGACTGGCGCGGCCCGAAACAATTGAACGGCCTGATAATGGCAACCGGCAGGCCGAACGAACAATAAAAACTCTTCGCCAATGCGTCCGCAGCTATCTTGCTTGCAGAATACGGGGACTGGGGCTGCAACGGATGCTTTTCGTCGATCGGCACGTACAAGGCAGTGCCATACACCTCGCTTGTCGACGTTTGGACTATCTTCGACACATTCTCATCCTTGGCCGCAATGAGGATATTCAGCGTTCCCAGCGTATTGGTATCGACAACCTCCTGGGGATGCTCGTAGGAATATGGGATACCGACGAGCGCAGCCAGGTTGAATATGACGTCGATGCCCTTGACCGCTTTCTTGACCGTTTCCATCTCTTTGATGTCGCCGTAAAAAGCCTCGATATTCGCGGACTTGCTCAGGACAACCGGATTCAGATACCCTGCATCCCCCTGCGGGTTATATTCGAGGAACGCGCGGACACGGCATCCCAGTGCAAGCAGCCGCTCAGTCAAATGGCTGCCGATAAACCCGCCGGCGCCGGTTACCAGGACTTTCTTATTTTTCCAGTTATACATAACGTCTCCTTGGGCTGTGTCATTGTATCAGAACATGCTTTTGAGCGATCAAACCGCGATATAAGGCTTCCAGCTTGGCTGCATATTGATCGGCGCTGAACGCGGCCAGGACTTTCTGTCTTCCCGCAGCTCCCAGCTTCCGCGCACGGTCGGGATCGCTGAGCAGCGTACGTATGCCGTCTGCCAGAGCCCGGGGGTCCGCAGGCGCAACAAGGATCCCCGTAATTCCGTCATCGACCACCTCAGGTACGCCTCCGACCCTGGTAGCCACGCACGGCAAACCTGAGAACATCGCCTCGATCAACACGATGCCGAACGCCTCGTTCAATGCCGGTGATACGAATACCGTTGCAATCGACAGGATATCAGCGATATCCATACGCTGCCCCGTAAAAACTATCCGAGACTCAAGCCCGTGAGAAGCAGACCACTCGCGCAATTCCGCGCGTAACGGCCCGTCTCCGACAAGAACCAGCTTCAGATGCGCGCGCTCGCGCGCGATCTGCTCGAAGCCCTCAAGCAGGTACGCATGGCCTTTGCGCGTCGCTAACGACGCAACGTAAACGACAACCGTATCGGACGGGGATATTCCGAATTCCCTGCGAACATCGTCCGCAGCGCGCGACGGCTTGAACGAATTCGTATCGATGACATTATGCAGCGCGAGGAATGTATCCCGGGCAACGCCCTCTTCGGCCGCAATAACATCGCCGGTCTTATTCGAACATACGATGATCCGGTCAGTCATTGATGCGAGCCAGCGGTTGAGCAGCCTGAACGCAAAACCGAACATCGGATTATATCGTTCGTATTCGCTCTGATCTTCGCCGATCACGATCGGTACACCTGCCAGCCGCGCAGCGATCCTGCCGTGCAGATTGGTAGTGGATAAGCACGTGTGGACGATGGTAAAGCGGTTTTTCCTGAAATACCGGTATAAAGCGATTGTCGTGAAAATATTGTACGACCTGTCTGACACATGAAGGCAATCAACGGGAAAACCGAGCGCTTCTATCCTGTCCGCCACCTTACCTTTCTCAACAAGGCAGCACACCGTAATATCGAATTTCTTCCTGTCCATATACTTCAGGACATTCAACCTGTTGGTCTCCGCGCCGCCGACTTTAAGATTCGGATGGACGAACACGACACGCGGCCGTCCGGGCTGCGGCACCTTCCTGCATATCACGATCATACGATCGCCGAGCTCAGCCCAACGGAATAAACGGCTGTTCGAGATACACGCGGATATATTCTTGATGACCCGTGATATCCTGTTCTTCAGGCTGACGGTCTTATACACGAACAACGGCTTTGCCTTATTCTCGTAGACCTGGCTCCACAGGACAGAATACCCGTTGTTCTCCAGGAATCTGCGCAGCGTCCGCGGATCGAACTCCCACAGATGCGCAGGCGGATTTGCCGCGTACCGCGACCTCGTGAACACCATGGCCAGCGCCAGGAACGTGGTGAATAATGACCGATTGTACGTCAGCGGCTGTTCAAGCATCAGCAGGCCGTTATCTGAAAGCAGGCGCGATATGGCGGATAAAGACTCCCGGGGGTCAGGCATATGCTCGAGAACATCTCCCAGATGCACGACATCGAACGAGCTGTCGGCAAACATGCCCGGGCCAAAGTTGCCCTTGATAACAGGCGCATTGGCCGCTGCCGCAGCGCGCTCTGCCATCCCGGCATTGGGTTCGACTCCCGCGACCTCATATCCCGCATTCCTGGCCTGGATCAAAAAGCCTCCGCCGGCGCACCCAATGTCCAGAATCCTGCCTGTGGCCCTGAAGCGGGCTAACGCAGCCAGTGCGCGGCTATGATGCTCGTTATGCTCAAAATTCCCTTCGCAATATCCGAGCCGCTCCGAGCCGGGAATATAATATTCGCAGAAATAATCGTCATTCTCATAGATGGAATCGCGCACAGACGGCGATGGCATTGGGTCAAGATACATAAAGCCGCATGTCCTGCACCGGACAATGCCGTATCGCGCGCCCGAATACGCGTACCCGCCGAAAACCGATGGTTTCATGTTAGCATTACCGCACACAAGACACATGGTTATCCCAACCCCTTGTATAATGCAACCGCGCCTTTTTCCAGCCATGCCGGCATCTCGATCCTTCGTATGTATTCCAGGTCCTCCCGGCTGAATACCCGGTATCTCTTAAGCACGAAGAATGCCGCGGCAAAAACGACAACGGCAGCAGCGGCATTGACGAGCACGTTGCGCGAAATAAGGCATACGACCGCGATCACGAGCGCAGGCGCGCTGCACAACACCTGGTTCCAGTTGACGATGCCGAATTGCCGGTTGATAGCGTGCGATACCGCGCAACACGCAATAAAACTGCTCAGCGCAGTTCCCGCTGCAGCACCGATAATTCCGAAAAACCCGATCAATACGTAATTAAGCCCCACGCAGACGATCGCGGACGCGACATTGATCGTTCCGGTAAGCTTGATATAGTTATACACGGTCGAAACCGGGTT
>JAKPTF010000099.1 GCA_029571225.1 Candidatus Omnitrophota bacterium
ATCATCACCCGTCTTTGGAGCCAATTCGCATTTTCCCAGAGAACGACCGATGCGCCTCCCATGCCGATCCGGTGGTCTTTTTCCATTGCCGCCACAAGACGTTCCAAGAGTGTCGTATGGCCGAGGACAATATCGTCATCCATGATGACGATATATTCACCGCGGGCCTCTTTGGCAGCGTTATTGATTGCTCTTCCCTGCCTGGTATCGCCTACCTTTATAATGACCTCATATGAAGAGAATGTCTGCTCCTTGAGTTGTTCTAGAAGTTTCGGGAGCATGCCGTCACGAGACCCGTCGATCGACGGGATCAGTATGGAGACTTTCGGGGGCATATGCAGTTCCTCGCGATTCATCATGTTCAATCCATTCCTGACGCAAGCAATGAGTCATAGACGCCGGCGTATGCCGCTGCCATCTTCTCCGCGGAAAATCGCTCCGCAACCGATCGGCGTCCGTTATCGGCAAGCGTATCGGCCAATCTCCTGTCTTCACACAGGCGCACGATCCCGCGGGCAAGCGCATCATGATCCGCGGGGGGAACCAGAAGACCGTTCGTCCCATCCGCAATGATCTCAGGGATACCGCCGACATTGGTCGCGACAACGGGCACGCGCGCAGATTGCGCTTCCAGAACCGCGTTCGGAAACCCTTCAGTCAATGACGGAAACGCAAACACATCACAGACGGCCAATAATCGGGGGACGTCTTGCCGCAAGCCCAGGAAACGCACCGCTTGTGTAACGCGCAACACGTTCGCCTGCTCTTTGCATTCCTGCAGAAAAGGACCGTCGCCGATGAGGAGAAAAAGCGCTTTCGGTATTTTACCCGCGACGATCCGTGCCGCCTTCAGCAGGTACGGATGCCCCTTATACGCGCCAAAATTCGACACGACACCGATGATCACCCGATCCGGTTCGATAGCCAGCTCTTTTTTTATCACATCCTTTGCATATACAGCCGCGTGCTCTGCTGCCTCGATGCCGTTATAAATCGTGATAATCTTTTCAGACGGCACACCCTCCTGTGCGATCACAAAATCTCTCACCGCCAGCGAGTTAGCGACAATCTTGTCTACCAGCGTGTTTGCCGCATGCTGTAAGATCTTATGATGCAGCCGTTTCCAGACAGCGCGCTCTCTTCTTGTCGAGATGATTACTTTCGCATTGCCGAAATATCCAGCCATATTCGCGAACAGATCGAATCCAAAAAGGCACGTCTGGACAATATAATTTTCTTTTCAGCGATGATCTTTTTGATACGCCAGACCGCCCTGATATCATATACGTTGGACGTCTGCGCATGAATAACCTCAATGCCCAGCTGTCGAATCATGTCGGCAACCGGACCGCCTCTCACGAGACAGCATACATAGGGGGCATACCGTTCCTTATCAAGATATTTGACGAGCAGGTATAATTGTTTTTCTGCGCCGCCGACTGGCAAAGCGGGATAAATGTATAAAACCCGTTTTGTATTATTTCCTTGAGCGATCATAAAAAACGCACAATACGACGCACCGCAAGACTGCACTACCTATCAGCATATACATGCCTGCGGCTAAAGTCCTGACTACGGAGCACATGGAACGCGACGGATCCTTCGTCAACGGTAATCCGATATGCCGGGCAAGGGTTCCAAAACATTCTCCTTAACGTTCTCCTTTTCAGCAAGTTCCGTTTCTTTTCTTTGCTTTATTGTTCTATAGGCAAAGCAGATGAGCGCCATGTGGAACCAAAAAGGTTCCATGGTGCGTATCAGAATAAAGACGGACATGCTGAGACCGTTCACCACGTACCCCACCGTGCCGGCTAGAAAACCAATACTGATGT
>JAKPTF010000108.1 GCA_029571225.1 Candidatus Omnitrophota bacterium
CTTCAAAATTCATCAAATATGCATAATCACTACGAACAGGAATCCCCTAAAATCAACATTCTCGTTGTGGACGACGAACCGCTAGTGCGCAGGTCCTTGAGCGAGTTTTTGACGCTTGAAGGATATACGGTAAGCACTGCCTCAAACGGCAAAGAGGCGTTGTCGCTTTTGCAGGATTACGTCGCGGATATCGTCATCACGGACGTGAAAATGCCTGAAATGGACGGCCTGACGCTTTTGCGCCACATCAAGAAAAATTTTCCTTCGACCGCGGTGATATTCATCACCGGATACGGCAGCATCGAGAACGCGGTGGAGGCCATGAAAGAGGGCGCGTTCGATTATATCACCAAGCCTATTATCGATAATGAGATAAGGCTGGTGCTTCAGCGGCTGGTCAAGCAGCAGCAGCTTATCGAAGAGAATATCAAGCTTAAAGAGGAGATCTCCGCGGTCTCGCGCGATCATTTCCTCGACATTGTGGGCAAGGACGTCAAGATGCAGAAGATCTACGGCCTGATCGAGGCGATTGCGACGACCCGCTCGACCGTGCTCATATACGGCGAATCAGGCACGGGCAAACACCTGATCGCGCACGCGATACACCAGTATAACGAGCAGGAGCGGGGAAAGCCTTTTGTCGAAGTGAGCTGCGGCGCATTGACCGAGACCCTTCTTGAAAGCGAGCTTTTCAGCCATGTCAAAGGCGCGTTCACCGGAGCCATCAAGGACAAGATGGGCAGGTTCGAGCTGGCCAACGGCGGCACCATATTCCTCGACGAGATCGATACCTGCTCCGCAAACCTTCAGGTGAAACTGTTGAGGGTACTGCAGGAAGGGGAGCTTGAGAGGGTAGGGGATTCGAATACCGTCAAGGTGGATGTGCGTGTCATTGCAGCGACGAACCAGGACCTTGAGGCATTGATCGCCGAAGGCAAGTTCCGCAAGGACCTGTATTACCGCTTGAACATCATTCAGATAGCCATCCCGCCTTTGCATGAGCGCAAAGGTGATATCCCGCTTCTGGTCAATGATTTCATCATCAAGCACGCCAAGCGCGTGAGCAAGAAGATAGACGGTATCACCAACAAGGCGCTTTCGATATTGATCAATCACAACTGGCCGGGCAATATCCGCGAGCTTGAGAACGTGATAGAGCGCGCGATCATCCTGACCAGGGGGCCGATGATCACCCCGGAAGATTTCCCCGAAACGCTGATCGCCAATCATCGCGAGGAACTGGATGAATCGCGCAATCTGAAAGACGCGCTCAAGAGCCCGGAGAAGGACATCATCATCAAGGCCCTTGACATGGTGGATTGGAACCGCAACGAGGCTGCGAAGAATCTTGGCATAAACCGGACGACGCTATATAAGAAGATGCTTAAGTACGGCTTGTTGAAACAGAGAAAGCCTGTGGAGAGATGACGGAACCTTTGTTTTCGGAATTGATCGATCTTGCGGAATGGCAGAAGATACAGAATGCCTTTGCGGAGATCACTCGTATCTGCCTGCGCACGGTGGACGTGAACGGCAATCTTATTGTGCCCAAGACCACTAGCAGCACGTTCTGCGATAAGATCATCAAAGGCACCCCGTACGGCCTGGATACGTACGCGAAATGCTGGCCCACGTTCCTGGGCGGCAAGGCTATTGTTGACAAGAACTTGAGTTTTATCTGTCCGCCCGGATTCCATAATTTCATCGCGCCGCTGAAGCTCGACCATGCAAAGCCGATCGCGTATATCATCCTTGGGCCTGCCATACTGGTCATGCGCAAGCAAAAGCAGGATTACCAGAAGCTTGCACAGGACCTGGATGTCGATCTTGATACGCTTTATGAAGCGATAAAGGAAGTGCGGGTCATATCGTTTACTCGTATGCAGACGCTGGTTGAGTTGATCAGGGAAATCGGCGAGTTTATCGTGAAAATGGCTTATGATAAACAGCAGATGGGCGAAGACGTATTACAGACCGTGCCGCAGAGATTTGAGTCGGTTTTACAGGTTCTGCTTGATGTCCTTTTGCAGGCAAGCGGCGCTGATATGGGTTCTATAATGCTTAAGGAAAGCGGCTCTGACCAATTTTCGATCCGTGCTGCTAAGAATCTGCCTGATGAAGTGGTGCGCACTGCAAGAGCGGTAAAGGGGCAGGGCATCGCAGGCATGGCAATACAGGAAAAGAAGCCGATCCTGATAGATGAGTCTCGGCCGGATAACAGGATAGCGCAGTATCTGAAAAGGCCGTATTTAAAGTCCTCCATGGTCATGCCGATCTTGGCTGATGACAAGGTATATGGGGTGATGAATGTAGGGGCCCTGGAAGTATCAACGGTTCGGTTCAGCCAGGAAAATCTCGACCGCATGAATAATATCGTTAATCTCGCCACAGACGCGTTATACGCGCCGGTCAAGCAATATATAGGCTCTAAGTCAGCCTATTTTGACAGGGTATTATAATGGAGAATAAAATCATTAACGTAGCGAGGTTCTCGTCAGGACAGGAGGAAGAAAAATTGTTCCTTATTACTAAGAGCTTTAAAAAGGTGTTTATTAAGTCAGCCATTATTTATTCTGTTTATTTCATGTTGTTAACAAGCAATGCCTTAGCATTTGATATGTCAGAAATAGAGTTAACGCCGGAGATAACAGTTTCCGAAACATATGATGATAATATTTCATACGCGTCCGCGCATGAACTGTCAGATTTTATCACGAGGATCAATCCTGGCGTTACTGCCGAATATGACGCGGATGAATTCAGATGGGATATATACGCGGACGTGACCCAAGTGATGTTCGCCCGCCATAACGAATTCGATAATACGTCAGAGAGTGTTGCCTTTAACGGGCAGCTTGACCTGTCCAAGCATGACCGCCTGACCCTGTCTGAAAAATTTTCGCATACGTATGAGCCGGTCAGCTTTGACGAAGCATTCGGCCGCACACTCGGAAGGTACAGCTATTATACGAATAATATCGTCGTGGAATATATCCGGGACATAACCAGCCAGTGCGAGGCAAAGGTATACTACGGGCACCGGTCTGATCAGTTCGCCGGCCATGTGGCTGAAGATTCGTACATGAACACGGCAGGCGCGCAGATCGATTACTCGCTCACCTCCCGGACCAGGGTATACGCCTATGATGAATTTTCAAAGCGGACGTATGAATACGGCTTTGACCTGTCCAAGAACAGGGCCGCGGCAGGGATCGAGCAGGATATAACAAATCAGCTGTCCTGCACGGCTGAAGCCGGCATAGACTTCATCAGCGCCGATTCGGACTATCAAAAACCGCTGATATCGCTCTCGCTGAATGACCGGATCGACGAATCTACGGATGCGTCGCTGTCATATGTGCAGGAATACGCCATCAGCCAGTATCAGCAGGATTGTTTTGACAGCTGGATGACCAGCGCGAAGCTCTCGCGTCATCCGTCCCCGCGGATCCAATACGGATGCGCGCTTTTTTACGGGGAAGGGAAGTATTCGAACGCCGCGTTTCACGAGCAGTTCATCGGCAACGAGATCTGGCTGAATTATTCCATCAACAAGAATACGGATATAATCGCCGCTTATACTCTGGCAAAGGTTTTGTCAGGCGATGCGGACAGGGAATATACCAAGAATAAGATTCTTACCGGAGTGCGGGCTAAATTTTAAATGTATTCCAACAGGAGGAAGCCATGTTACGAAGAACGATTATAATCATGTCATGCGCGCTGATGAGCTGGATTGTTACGAACGCGGGGTTCTGCCAGCAGCCGGATTCCGCCGAGTACCGCGTCGGGGTTGACGACGTGCTGGATATCAATGTCCTCAAACCTGAAAAGTTGAGCGTTACCGTGAACGTGTCCCCTGACGGCTCTATCCCCATGGTTTACCTGGGCAACGTTCGCGTCCTGGGTCTGACGTTGAGCCAGATCCAGGAAGAGATCCAGAGCAGGCTTGCCGACGGTTACATGAACTACCCGCTCGTATCGGTGTTTGTCAAGGAATCCCGCAGCAGGAAATTCTTTGTGTACGGCGACGTCACAAGGCCCGGATCCTACGCGATGGAACACGCAACGACCGTGCTCAAGGCGATCTCGATCGCCGGGGGCTTCAGCAAAAACAGCGCTTCGAGCAAGGTGAAGATCCTGCGCCTTGCGCAGGGCGAATCAGGATACCGGCACATTGAAGTGAACATGCAGGCTGTCATGCGCGGAGAGACCTCGGCGGATGTCATGCTTCAGGCGGGGGATACGCTGATCGTTTCAGAGGGGAATTTTTCGATATACGGCGACGTGGCCAGGCCAGGCGTTTATCCCCTTGAGGAGAACACGACGATCCTGAAGGCCATTTCCATGGCCGGAGGGTTGAGCAAATCCGGCGCTTCGACCAATATCAGGGTTCTGCGGCCCCGGAAGGATTCAAACGGGACCGATACCATTACCGTCGATATCCAGGCGGTCATGCAGGGCTCCTCGGAAGAAAATATCCTCCTTGAGACCATGGATACCATTGTCGTCAGCGAGGAGAAATTCTTCGTGTACGGCGAGGTGGGAAAACCCGGCGTATATCCCCTGGAAGAGGACACCACGGTCCTGAAGGCGATTTCCATGGCGGGAGGATTGAGCAAGGCGGGTTCGTCAAGCAGTATCAAGCTTCTGCGGCCCGGCAAAAAGGGAGCGCCGAACGAGACGATCGTCATTGATATCCGGGCAGTGCTCAAGGGCTCGCCGGACGCTAATATCAGGATGAAGGCGAATGATTCCCTGGCAATATCGGAGGAGAAGTTTTTTGTCTATGGCGAGGTCAATAAACCCGGTATCTATCCCATGGAGGATAATACGACCGTTCTCAAGGCTATCTCAATGGCCGGAGGGTTCACGAAATTCGGATCGTCGAGCCGCGTCAAGATATTAAGGCCAAGCGAGAACGGCAGGAGTTACGAGACCGTCAAAGTGAATATGAAGGATATCATGGACGGCCTGGCAGGGTCCGATGTCGCGATTAAGTCAGGCGATACAGTAGTTATATCAGAAGGATTATTCTAATCAATTGAGGAGGGTCTCATGGAACAAGGACTGATGGAAAATGATAATACGATTCGCGACTATATGCGCGGAATATTTAGACGGCGCGGCATCGTAATCGCAACATGCGCGGCGGCCGTCACGTTTACCGCCATCGGGCTCGCCCTCAAGACCAGGACGTATGACGCGCAGGTCAAGATGCTCATCCAGGCTAACAAAGCGATCGATTCGCCATATTACCGCCCGATTGCCGATTTCCGGCCGACCGAGATAACGCTGACGCAAAGCGAAATAGTCCAGTCCACTCCCGTCATCGAACGGGTGGTCAGGCGCCTGGCGCTCGATAAACTCCCGCTGGATCATGAAAAGAAATATGCGTCCGCGCTCAAGGATATCGTGATAGACATAAAGAACGCAAAGACATTCAGGAAGATATCGAAGATGGAACCCGATGAAAGAGACACGTTTCTCTTTAACAAGGCCGTCAGGGATCTGAAAAAAAGGATAAAGGTCGAGCCGGTCAGGGACACCGACCTTTTTTTGATAACCGCCTCGGCGTTCAACGCCAAGGACGCGGCGCGCATCGCGAATGTCGTCAGCAGATCATACTGCATCTTCGACCTTGAACAGCAGCTCGCCGAATTAAAACAGCAGTACGGCGAAAAGCATCTTTCAGTGGTGCAACTGCAGAACAATATCGACAAGCTTGCCGAGAACCTGACGGGCGAGTCGCTGCCAAATATTGAGGCGATCGGCCCGGCAAGCGTCAAGATCATCGAGCAGGCAGTCGAGCCTGCCGAAGCAGCGGGCAAGCCAAGGGCCCTGATTTTTGTCATGTCGTTCATCGTCAGCATCATATTCGGCACGGTGCTGGCGTTTACATTCGATTACTTCGACTCGACGTTAAAGTCCCCGAAAGAGATAGCGGCAAATCTTCCCATGCCCTATCTTGGCTACGTGCCGCATGTGCGTTCAATGGCGGGCAATTCCGTCGCTCTCGTGAGAAGAGGGGTCAATACCGCCGCGGTGCTGTCATGCGCGGCGATACTTGTTTACACCGTGCTGATAATGCTCGGCGTCGATTCTGCCAACCCCATATTCGTGTCAACCAGCGTGGTGGCATCTCCGGTCGCATCACTGACAGGCAGGGTCCCGTTCGGCCGGCTTCTTGCGCCGATGGCCCTGTTTACCGCGATCGTCATAGCCACTGCAATCGCTTCGAACCTTATTGCGCGGCTTGAGAAAAGGGCGTTTAAATCCGGCACACGGATCAAGGATTTCACCAGGAACAGTTCCTATATACGGGCATACCGCAGCCTGGCGCAAATGATATGTCTGCCTCACAAAAGCGGCGAGCACCGGTCTGTTCTGTTCGTATCGGCCCTGCCGCGGGAGGGCGTGTCAACCGTTGTTGCCAACCTTGCCGGGTATCTTGCTTCTTCGGGTCAAAAGGTGCTGGTCATAGACGGCAACAGGAGAGATCCGGGAATGCACAGGCTGTTTCGCCTTGATAATGCGCAAGGGTTATCGGATGTGCTCTCCGGAAACGTCGGCCTTCAGGATGCGGTGCAGAAAGCCGGGGATGGACTGTTTGTCCTGTGCGCGGGCGCGTCCTGCGGGTCTCCGGACCTGCCTGATCCGGCCCCGTTCTCAAAACTCATTGAAGAGGCGAAGCAAAAGTATCAAATGGTGCTCATAGATTCTCCGAACCTGAAGGATCACAGCGACGCCGTATCGTTATGTCCGTATGTCAGCGGCGTGGTTCTGGTAGTCAGCGAGGGCAAGCCGCGCAGAGAAGTCTTACGAGCGTCCCTCGCGGGCCTTGAACAGAAGAAAGCGGTCTTTTTTGGAGTTATCCTGAACAACAGGACATTCGCGATACCGAGCGCGATATACGAAAGGGCATAGACGCAGTGAGATTGGAATGTATCGAAGATCTTGATGCATCGCCATTGCTGCCTGCTGCATGGGAAGACGTATTGTCAAAGTCGTCTCATGACCATGTATGTTTTACCTATGAATGGACGCGGGCGTGGTGGAAGGCTTTTGGCAAAGGCAAGCGCCTGCTGATCCTGGCAGCGGTGGATGATAGGGATCATATACGCGCACTAGCGCCGCTCATGCTTCAGAAGACGTCATTGTTCGGTCTTCCGGTGCGGAAGATCAGTTTTATCTACAATGATAATGCGTCCAGGGCCGATCTGATAGACGGGGGATATAACCGCGAAATAGTAGAGGGTATGATAGCGTATTTAACGCGTAACACCGGTCTCTGGGATGTGGTTGAATTGCAGAACATCTGGGAATGCTCGATGACCTATCATAATCTCCGGCAGGTCCTGAAACAGGCCGGTATCAGGTTTGCGCTCAAAACGGGCCTGCGGTCGCCCTTTGTAACCGTGAATACGGATTGGGGCCATTATTTTTCATCAAGATCGAAGAATTTTCACAAATCGTTCAGAAACCTTCAGAACAGGTACAAAAGCAAAACCGGCTGGTCCATTGACCATCCGAAGAACCTTGACGGCATTTACGCGATATCACGCAGGAGCTGGAAAGCGAGATGCAAAAGGGATATCTGCGCTGATGACAGCAACAGGGATTTCTTCAACATATTGACCGACATCGCCAATGAAAAGGGATGGCTTCATCTCTGGCTGTTAACGGTGGAAGGTAAAGGCATCGCATACGAATACGCGCTCGAATATAAGAGGACGATGTATGCCCTGAAGGCGGATTTTGACGAATCTGCCCGCCATCTGTCACCCGGCGTGATGCTGCATACGCAACTGATGAAATACTGTTTCGAACGCGGATTCAAAGAGATCGACCTGTGCGGCCATGACGAAGATTATAAGATCCGCTGGTCAGACGGCATACGCAACCACGCCCACGTGACCATGTACCGGGCCGGTTTTTACGGCATGCTTTTATATGTGCTCGATCATAAGGTCTGTTATGGCGTTAAAAACGTCCTGAAGAAGATAAAACTGCTCAATATGATCAAAAGGAACATGCAACGGAGATAGGTATTTTCATGCCAATCGTGCGCAAAACAGCAGGAACATTGATCCATATCGTCAAACGTGAGGTCGGCTATTATCGCTGCAGCCCCACGCATCTCTTGCTTTTTATGACCTACCGGTGCACGAGCCGGTGCAAGAGCTGTACCATGTGGCAGCGTGATGCGGGCCGGCATGAGATGTCCCTGGAAGAATGGAAGAAGTTCATTGATATGGTCGCGCCGCTTGGCATACGCAATGCCGAGATGTTCGGCGGGGACGCGCTGCTTCGCAAAGACGTTCTGCTGCCGCTGACGGCATACATCAGGTCAAAGGGCATTCCCGAAGTGGATCTGGTTACAAACGGCAATCTCATGGACCGCGACACCGCATACGGCCTCGTCATCAACGGGGTATCGACCGTGTTCATTTCCGTTGACGGGACCGAGGGCCTTCAGGATGAGGTCAGGGGGAATGACGGCTCATATCGCAAGGTCAAAGACGCCATCGCGTATTTGCGCGAAGCCAGGGGAAGTTCAGCTGCCCCGCGCATCGCGCTTAATTGCACGATCTCGGCGCTTAATGTGCACGGTTTCGAAAAGGTCGTTGATTTCGCCCGGGAACAGCAAGTCGACGCGGTCTCATTCGAGTATGCCGGCGAATTTCCCGTAGAGTGCCTGGCGCGGTCTGCGGTGAACGGGATAGCCCCCCAGCCGTATTTCGTATCGCAGGGCCGGTCAATACTGCTCAACAGGCAGCAGGCGATAACCTTAAAGCAGAAAATACGCAAAATAAAAGACCGCAAAAAGGATGATAGGTTTGCGCTCATCACCAAGAACATAGACGCGCTGACGATTGAAAATCTTGTCCGCGGAGAGTTCAGCCACAGGAAATGCTATATCTGCAGATACCTGATCACCGTTGATCCGTCCGGAAATGTCCTTCCGTGCGCTTTCTTCGACAAGTATTCCATCGGAAATATCCGCGCGCAGGACTTCAAGGAAATATGGAAAAATAAGGCGCATCGCGCATTTATTGATGCGGTGGGCCGCGGCAAGACGGAATTATGCAAATATTGCGTGGTGGGTGTGGAGCGCAATCCCAGCGTTTTTCAGGAGATACAGAAGGCCTATTTTATCGCGACGAATACCGGTTATGATGAACGCATCGCTTCCTGATATATTATTCCGAGCAGCCAGAAAGTGCCGCCGCATATTCTTCGACGTCAACAGCGCATACTGGTTTGAAAAGAAGCTTGGCGATTTTTCGTTCACCCGGCAGCCGGGCGTCCCCGTGCAGGTCAGCCATTCCAGCGATGAAACCATCTCGTGGATTGAATCATCCGGGGAACCTTGGATGCGCAACCGAAGGGAATTTGCCGTCGCGCGCGATGAAAATCATATATATGCCAGTCTGAAGCACGACCACAGGATCATCGGGTACATAAAAGTAGGAATGAACAGGGTTTATATTGATGATTTCAAGCAGGTTGCGACATTCCCTCCGCGATGTGCTTTTTTATACGATATATACGTGGCGCCGGATTATCGTAAGATGAACCTGGCGACATATTTAGCGGGGCATACGATGTCCGTTCTAAAAGACAGAGGATATACTCATGTCAGGCTGCATATACCTGCATGGAATTCCGCATCGCTGTCCGTGGCCCGTAAGCTCGGTTTTGAACAATTCGCTCATATACGGGCTTTTCGCATATTGAGCCTTATTACGCTGAAAGTGCATACACGCAAATGAAGAAGCTTATTAAAGATTATGTTTCGGTAATTTTCGGCATGGGTTTGTCGCGGGGTATATCGTTCGCGACATTTCTCATGCTTGTGCGCGTGCTGACGATAGACGGATTCGGCAGATTTTCCATGTTCTTCACGGTCATGATGCTTATCTGGCAGCTGCCGAACAGCGTTGACGCAATCTATGTTCGCTACGTAAAAGCGGGGAAGGAAGCGGAAAGAGTCGCCTATCTGCGGACGGCTCTTATTATGAAATTGTGGACATTGCTTTTTGTCTGCATATCCGCGTATCCTCTCGGCAGGCTGCTGTGCGAATTCTTTTTCCAGAAGCCGGACATGACCGCATTCGTGAGCCTGGCGATCGTTTCGGGCGGGTTCTTGAGCATTTTCTCGTCGTTATCCGGCATATTCCAGGCGGAAGAAAAGTTCGTAATGTATTCCATCATCAACATTGTTTTCTACGCGGTGCTGTTCCTGTCCGTCGGATGGTTCTTTGCGCGCGACATTGCGTTGTCGCTCCTGGATGTGACGCTGATGTTCGGTGTCGTGGCTGTCACGGTCGGGATAGGAGCGGGGACGTATCTGTTAGTCAAGGTCAGGACGCAATCCGAACCCGGCAACGCGCATTTCCGAGTCATGTTCGATTTCGGCAAATGGATCTTTGCCGAAACCCTTGTTTATGTCATCCTGCAGAGGCTGGATATTCTCTTCCTTGCCAGATTTGCCGCCTATCCCCAGATCGGCATATATTCCGCAGCCGTCCGTATCGCCATGATTGCCAGCATAATGACCAGTGCCGCGACCGCGATCTTCATGCCTCGCGGATGCGGATCGCTCCGATCCGACAGCCACTTGAGAAAATATTTCAAGGAGGCGTCTGCGGTGACCGCCGTTCTCTGCGCGATGATAGCCGTCCTGATGTCATGTACGCCCGTGCTCGTCCACAGGCTGTTCGGTTATGAATACGCCGCGGCGATACCGGCGGCGCGGATACTTCTTCTGGAAGCGATATTCGTGCTTTTATACACGCCTTTTTCCTTTCTGTTCTATGCGGGCGGTCAGACAAAAAAAGTTTTTGCCGTTGGGCTGGTTCGTTTGAGCGTCATGATAACCGGGCTTTCGGTTTTGGTGCCGCGTTTCGGGCCTACGGGCGCGTCGCTGGCGATAGCCGTATCGTCGTTTTCTGGCCTTGCGGCTGCGTGCGCGATGTCCGCGCGTATTCTTAAACCGTTATGGGGGAAGAAGAATGGTTAGCGCGATCATAGTGTCGGCGTCCGCAGCAGCCATCGCGCTGCTGATGATAAAGCTAAGCGCCCTGTCGATAGGCGTCGCATGCACGATGCTGGCATGTCCGTTCATCGTTATGAGGCCTGAACTGTACTTCGTTCTGTTCCTCTTGACCCGGCCGATCGTAGACGTCGCGGCAAGCCGTTCGATCGCCGGCGTTCTCAATCCCGCAGCGTTGTATACGGTCCTGCTCATTATCGTCTGCGGAGCGTTGATCACCCGGAAACAAAGTATCAGGACCGTCCTGAAGAACAGGGTGTTGATGAACTTCAATCGTATATTTCTTCTGTTCCTGACTGCATGTTTCCTGTCTCTTTTCAACAGCCATCATATCAGAAATTCTATTGTCGATTTCCTGCGGCTTGTATCCGTGCTGGTGGCGGTGAACTACGTGGTTGTATATTTCAAAGGGGAAAAGAAGTCGGTTTTGCTGCTGAAGCTTATCCTGTTATCATCGGCGGCGCCTCTGGCAATGGCCGCATACCAGCTGATTTTCAAAAAAGGCCTGTTTGACGCAGGTTATTTGAGAGTATACGGCACATTCCTGCATCCGAACGTGTTCTCGCAGTATCTTGTGATGATCTTCCTGGTGATCTTCTATCTTATTCAGTCAACCGGATTAAAGCTGTATCAGCGGCTTCTGTTGTACTGCTTCCTTGGGGTTGTGGCAGCTGCGTTGTTCAAGACATATACCCGCGGTGCCTGGATCGGATTGAGCGCGGCGTTTCTTTTCTTCCTGTTTATCAGGAATCCGCTGATGAAGAAGGTCCGGTATTTGATCATTGTTATGGCCGTCATGGCCGCGCTGCTGCCGGCTGTACAAAAGCGGTTCAGCGACATCGGCGTCAAAGATCAGACCAACTTGAGCTCCTGGCAATGGAGGCTGCAGCAGTGGAGCAGGACAGTCGAATTTGTGAAGGAGAATCCGGTTGTCGGCAAAGGCATAGGCGTATTCGAGATCACCTACGACATCGGGGTGCACAATGATTATCTGCGCGTCGCGTATGAAACCGGATTTGTCGGTTTTCTATCGTACGCCGGGATCATGATATATTTGCTTTCGGTCGCACTCACGAAGATACGCACGGCGAAAACGTTCGCCCAGGCCGACCGGTACAAGCTTTCGGCAAGTCTCCTGATTTCGTTCATGATCATGAGCGTATCGGATAACCTGGCGCGCAGCACGGTTATACTCCTTTACTTCTTCGCCGTCACGACGCACTTCCTGGCGGACAGGGGAGGCCCTGAAGAGGAGCCCAAGACGCGATGAAGATATTGATGGCAAACAAATATTTTTATCCAAAAGGCGGGTCGGAATACGTATTTTTCGATACGCTGGACCTCTTGAAGAGGCGCGGCCATTCGACCGCGGTCTTCTCCATGCATCACCCTCACAACGGCCGCTGCGAACACGAGAGATACTTCGTTTCTCATGTCGATTTCGATAATATGAATCCCGGCCGCAGGATATCCGCCTCGCTGCGCGTCATGTATTCGTTTGAGGCAAAGAGGAAAATCATGGATCTGGTCAGGGACGAGCGTCCGGATGTCGCGCACCTGCATAACATCTATCACCAGATATCGCCGTCTATCCTTCATGCTTTAAAAAAGCGCGGTGTACCGGCTGTCATGACCCTGCATGATTTTAAGATCGTTTGCCCCGGGCATACACTGTCATTGAACAACCGGATATGCGATCGCTGCAAGGACGGGCGATTCTATAATTGTTACCTGAACGGCTGCGTCAAAAGGTCCAGGATGAAGAGTCTGCTGGGCACGGTTGAGATGTACGTCCATCACCGCCTCATGAAGATATACGACCTCATCGATGTTTTTATCGTGCCGAGCATTTTCATGATGGACAAGCTTAAGGAAATGGGTTTTAAAGGGAAAACGGTCCATATCCCAAACTTCGTCAATATAGAGGCGTTTGAGCCGCAGTACGGAGGCCTTGAGGATTCTGTCGCGTATTACGGCAGGATCGCCCGCGGCAAAGGGCTTGGGACATTGATCGATGCGATGTCCATGCTGCCTGACGTCAGCCTCAAAATCTACGGGGAAGGCGAAGAGAAGGGCGCCCTTGCGGATAAAGTCAAGGCCATGCGTTTGAACAACGTCGAATTTAAAGGATATGTCAACGGCGGCGCGTTACGGGACGAAATCAGGAAGTCGCGATTTGTCGTCATGCCTGCCGAGAACATCGAGAACAATCCCCGCAGCATCATAGAGGCGTTCGCGCTGGGTAAACCCGTGATTGGCACGCGTTCAGGCGGTATTCCTGAATTGGTCAAGGACGGGCACACCGGCCTGTTATTCGACACAGGCGACACCATCGATCTGGCAGGCAAGATATCGGCGCTTATGGGGGACCGGGGCTTGATCACGGCTCTGGGCCGTAACGCAAGGCGACTCGCCGAAGGGCAGTATTCTGACCGGGCGCATTATCAAAAGCTTATGGACGTATATCAGGGAGTGACGAAAAGAAATGGCACCGAATAGGAGCGGCCAGATCAAGCAGGCAGTCAAACATTCCGTAAGCGGTTTTGTGGGTAGCGGCTGGAGTTTCCGCTCTCTGCGGGCCTTTAACAGGGAAAGGCTGCTTATTCTCTGCTATCACCGGGTCATACACGAATCAGATGCAGGCAGGGTCAACATTTCCGACATGTTCTCCGATCTTGATTCCTTTACGGTGCAGATGGATTTTATAAGCCGGCATTATGCGCCGGTTAGCGAGCAGGACATCATCGACGCTCTGGCAGGCCGGAGGAAGCTGCCGGATTTCTCGGCCTGGGTGACTTTTGACGACGGATACCGGGATAATTTTACTCTCGCGTATCCGATCCTGAAAAAATTTAGCATACCTGCGACATTTTTCATATCCCCGGGGTTGATCGACCGGGATGCTGCGGCCATGGTCGAATTGAGAAAGACTGTCGGGATCGGGCCGGAGGAAGCTACTGATTATTTTATGAACTGGGAACAGATCAGGGAACTAAGCGCTCAAGGATACAGCATCGGCAGCCATACGTGCACCCACCGGATACTGTCAACGTTAAACGCTTGCGAGGTGGAAGAAGAGATCGTAATGTCAAAACGCTTAATTGAGCAGCGGATTCAGAGCCCGGTGCGCTCATTCGCGTATCCTCGCGGAAAACGGATGGATTATGTTCCGGGAGTGTGCGTTCCGGCCCTGAAACGCGCCGGATATGCAATAGCGGTCTCTACAAGAGGCGGTAACAACGACCGTTCAGCAATACAGGCGCAGTATGAACTGCGCAGAGTAGGGACCTCATACCAGGAGCCCCTGGGTTTTTTTAAGCTGAAAGTCAGCTCCGGAAGCCCATGGCAGATATGATGAGAATATCCATACCTTCAACATTTATTATGATCGCGGCCGCGGTGCTTTTTCGTCCGCTTTGTGTTCCGGGCAATGAAACAGCCTTGATCAGGGTCCACGCGCAAAAAGAGGCGGGCGCGGTGAATAATCTGGTGTTCGGAACCAATTTTATCGGATATGATCCGGCAACGTATGAAGACCGGCATGATGATTTTCGGGGGTATTGCGATTATGGCGCAGGCGTATGGGACCCGGGGCATGCCAGGCCTTCATCTGAAGCCATGGAACTTGCGAGGGCAGCGGGTGTGAGCGTTATCCGCTTCCCCGGCGGATGCGGAGCGCACCGGTATGATTGGAAGGCGGCCATCGGAGCGGGGAGAACGCGTTTCCTGTTCGGTATAGATGAATTTCTGCGCACATGCCGTGAAACAGGAGCCGTGCCTGTTTATACCGTTAGTTATTTCAAAGGCAATGAATCGGACGCGGCCGACCTTGTGGAATATCTTAACGGCCGCGATGACGGAACAAATCCTAATGCGGGAGTTGACTGGGCTGCGGTACGGTCTGCCAACGGCCACCCGGAACCCTACGGCGTTTCGTATTTCGAAATCGGCAATGAAGACTGGCATGGTGACCATAGAAAGGTCGGATCGGTTTCTCCCGAATCGTATGGCCGAAGATATCTGGCGTATTGGTCGGCGATGAAGTCTGTCGATCCCTCGATCCAGATCGGCGCTATCCTGTGTGATCCGCTATGGGACAGCCGCATGATGAATATCATTAGAGGAAAGATAGATTTCGGCATTATGCATATGTATCCCGATGCCGGAGAGAACGGTAAAAAAATTCGTTTGATGCCGGCAGATATGATTTTTGAAAAAACACTCGAGCGCGTCGGACCGGTTTATGAAACTCTGTTAAAGAACACGTCGAAGCTGCTGAAAGAAAAGGCGGGAAGGGCCGTGCCGCTTGCGGTGACGGAATTCAACGCAGGGTTTATCCAGGAAGAGCCGGTTCCCTACAGGCACAGCCTTGGCGCCGCGCTGGTTAACGCCGAACTCCTGCGGATGCTTCTGCAGGCCGGCAGCAAGGTGATCATGGCAAACTACTGGCAGTTCCTGAACAGCTACTGGGGCGCGGCCTACGAGACGGGCGACTATATGGCCCGCGATCACGCGGTTCCCGCGCGCTATGTAAAGAGGCCGAATTATTTAGTCTATGAACTTTATCGTGACCATTTTGGAAGCGAACTGGTCGAGGCGGAGGTATTGCCCGTAACTTCTCAATTGAGCGTAAACGCGAGCAAGACAGGCGATGGCAATTCCATATATTTGATTGTGGCGAATAAGGACATGCATATGCCAATGGACTGTGTCATTGAATTCGATGACACTGCAGTCATGGATGACGCGCGGGCGTGGATCCTGAACGCGCCGTCCGTGGATGCCACGAATGAACTCATCTCCGATGCCGTCAGGATCGAGCCCCGGCCGTTGGCCGGGTCCGAAGGCTTGTTTCGGTTCCGTTTTGAGCCGCATTCGTTGACCGCAGTCGAATTTATCAGAAAGGAACTATGAAAAAAACAGTGCCTTTGCCCAGGGAAGCGCTTATAGCGATCACATACCGCTGCAATGCCAGATGCCATATGTGCAACACGTGGATGTATCAAAGCCGGCCTGAAGCGGAGATACAGCCGGAAGATATCGTGTCGCTGCCGCGCGTTTCGTTCTGCAACCTGACGGGAGGAGAACCTTTTATCAGGGAGGACCTGGAGGATTTTGTCAGGATCATGGCCGGCAAGGCCCGGCGTATCGTCATCAGCACGAACGGGTACTTTACGGACCGCATCATCGCTTTAGCGCGGAAATTCCCCCATGTCGGATTTCGCGTAAGCATCGAAGGCATGCCTGCCGTGAATGATCCTCTGCGCGGCCTTAAAGACGGATTTGACCATGGTTTGCGGACCTTGCTCGAGCTTGATGCGATGGGACGCAAGGATATCGGTTTCGGCATCACTCTATCTGACAAGAATATAAACGACCTTATGGCGTTGTATGGATTGAGCAAACGGCTTAATTTTGAATTCGCCACGGCCTGCGTGCATAACACGTTCTACTTTCACAAATTCGACAACGTTGTGGCGAACAAGGATATGTTCTCGAAGAATCTGAAGCTTTTGATCAACGATCTCCTCAAGTCCCCGCGGGTAAAAAATTGGTTCAGGGGATATTTCAATCACGGCCTTTTGAATTTTGCTCTCGGAGGAAAGCGGCTTTTGCCCTGTGAAGTCGGCACTGACCTGGTGTTCATAGACCCGTTCGGTAATTGCATGCCCTGCAACGGAATGGAAAAAAGCATGGGTAATATCCGCGACGACGCGTTCCTGAATATATGGAACAGCGCCAGGGCGCAGGAGGTGCGCGCAGCAGTTGCATCCTGCTCCAAAAATTGCTGGATGATCGGATCAGTCGCTCCGGCGATGAAAAAGTACGTACATGTTCCTGCCGCCTGGGTTATGCGCAATAAATTGCGGCTATTGATGAACAAGGACGCAATTTTATAAGGAGGAATGCCTGTGGTACAGCTTTCGAAATTTCCGTCACAAGAGGCATCGAGGCACGCCGTTTTCTTCGGGAGGCCCCATGATCCAGCCAGCATGCGGATATGCGTTCTGGGCACCAGGGGATTTCCCCATGTCCAGGGTGGTATTGAGGCGCACTGCGAGAACTTATACACGCGTCTGGCTGACCAAGGGTGTGAAGTGATTGTTTTCGCGCGGAAGCGGTATGTAAAATTAGACAAACCGTATATCTACAAACGTGTCCTCGTGGTGCCTTTGCCCTGCCTTAAAAATAAATTCCTGGAGGCTTTTTTGCACACGTTTCTGGGCATATTTGCGGCTGTGAAATACAGACCTGATATCCTGCATATTCACGCCATCGGGCCGTCTTTTTTTGCTCCGGTTGGCCGTTTTCTCGGTATGAGGGTAGTCGTGACGAATCATGGCCCTGATTATGAGCGCAAGAAATGGGGAAAGACGGCGCGGGCTTTTTTGAAGCTTTCGGAATTGATCGGTTTTCTGTTCTCAATGCGGGTCATCGCGATATCGTCCGGTATTATGAAGAAACACCCGCGTTTTGCCGCGAAGATGTCGGTTATCCCGAACGGCGTCGTTGCTTCAAGTGTCATCAGCGATGACGATGTGATCAGGCAATTCGGCTTGATAAGCGGTAAATATATCCTGACCGTGGGCAGGTTTGTGCCTGAAAAAGGTTTTATCGACCTGATCGATGCGTTTGAATCCTTTCAGAAAGCGGAACCGGAGGCGGCGGATATGAAACTGGTCATTGTAGGAAAGGCTGACCATGAGACTGCGTACAGCCTGCTTCTTGAGAAGCGCGCCGGATTAAATGCTCATATCGTCCTTACCGGTTTTTTGACAGGGCAGGCCATTGCGCAAATCTACAGCCACGCGGGATTGTTCGTTCTTGCTTCGTATCATGAGGGATTGTCGCTGGCTCTGCTTGAGGCGCTCGGATACGGCCTGTCATGCGTTGCAAGCGATATAGAGCCGAACCATATTGTCGAGCTCGGGGCAAATCGTTACTATCCTGCCGGTGATGTCCGGGAACTGGAACAAAGGATACGTCGTAATCTCGCCGAGCCGCTAACCGGCGAGCAGAAGGAACGTCAGATCCGCATGATACGCCGGCAGTATGACTGGGACCGGATCTCCCGGGAAACGTTGAAGACATATCGAGATATTTTATAAAACTGCCGCGTATTTATTCAGCTTTAATAGAATCAAAAGCTGGTTTTTTGGTTTGAAATCCTTGGCTTTATATGGCATACTTTCTGTGCAAACTATTGATAAAGCCAAACCTGCCGTAAGGCAGGGACTCCCCTTCGGGGGACCGCCAGAGTAAAATCTGGCAGGGGAAAGCCACGGATCGATAGGGGGCCTGTATTTTTATCGGGTTTCTCATGCGACAGCCGGGTTGCCAAAATAGGCAATCCGGCTGTCTTAATTTACAGGGGGGAGCATGAGAATATCCGGTACGCGTATTTACTTTTGTTTGTTTGTATCAGCCCTGCTTGTTTTCTCGCACGCCGCACCTTTATTCGCTTTATCTCAAGAATATTCTGCACGCGTACAGGAGGCCCTTGCCAATTTCAACAACGGAGGCGGCTTTTCGTTCGCAAAGCCCCAGATCGATCAAGGAGGGGAGAGGTTCATTCCGCAGTTCACGCCACCGCAATTCACGCCACCGCAGTTTACGCCTCCGCAGTTCACGCCGCAGGCGATCATCCAGGCACAGAGCTTCAGCACGCAGATGCAATCAAGCGCAAGTACCACATTAATGTCCAGATTCCAGAATGTCGGCATTGTGTCCAATACTCAAATGAACCAGTTGTTTGGAGCATCGGTCATACAGAACATGCCCCAGCAAGTATATACCGAGCTGCGTCAGGTTGTTCAGACGATCGGTGCGGTAAATACCCGGCAGGCCGTTGCGGACCTGACCAGCGCTTTCGGCAACGACTTTATTCAGACGTGCAATCCGAAACTGTTGCCCGGCCTGATACAAAATACCGCAGAATTGGGCGCAGGAGGGGTGCAGGAGGGGATACAGGCCATTGCGGATTTCATGGGCGTTTCTCCCGAGGATGTTGTTTTTGCAATAGGAGGCCCGGATAATATCCCTGCATTTGTATCGTCATTGGAGTCAATAGGGGTGAATAATATCGAAACCGCGCTGACCGATATGGCGTCTTTGTTCGGCATGGACAGTATGAAGAATGAGTGGCTGGGTAATACTGCCCGGATGCTCGATGTTGCCGGCCAGATAACCGGAATCGGCCCTGATTCGATCCGGGATTGCCTGATAGGTTTGCAGACGGCATTATCGATGTCTTCAGATGAAGTCTATAGTATGATGAGCAATCTGGCCAGCTCAAACAGCCTTGAATGTTTTTTTGCTACTGTTAATGATATGGGAGCCAGCGAGTTCGCCGGGCAGATACAATCGATGGCCCGTGTATTCGGGAATGATGCTGTGACGAACGAACTGTGCAGTAACGCCTTTTCTGTCTTGAACTTAGCGCGCAACATCCAGATGCTTGACTGCGGCGGCATGGAGGGGTTGTGCGACAGAATGGGCCAGGCCATGGGTGTTTCAGGCGCAGAATTCGCCTCTGTGTTCCAGTACGACGCCGGGTGGTTTTACGCAGATGCCATGAATTCAATACTTTGCCGCGTGACCGATATAGGCCTTGAAGAGACATGCGAATATCTGGGCCAGATGTCAAAGATCTATACATCGGACCGCATGTTCGAGCAGTTGGCGTATTCTCCGATGATACTTGCCGACGTCCTTTCCGCGATGCAAAGCATGGGCGGTCTGGATGAGCTTGTGAACAGCTTGTGCCAGACATACAGCTATTCCGACGTGGTCTATGCAATGCAGGATATGGGGATGGCATCCCTGTCACGCGTGAATACTGATGACCTTCCGGAATTGATCTCAAACAGAATAAATAGCCAGGATGACGGAAGGCCGCTGGCTGTAGTCATCTATCCGTCAGCCGATTATAACGGCGCGTTTATGTCCGGGAGCGGCTCTGTGCATCAGTTGATAGAGCACGGGTACAGGGTCATGTACTATGAGGCAGATACTGATACGGAGATCGAGGTGTGCCTGGTAAACGGGACCCAGAACGGCGCTGTTCCTGCGGCTGTCTTGATCGTCGGCGGCCATGGTTCGCAGCAATCCTTGAGCCTGGGTTGCAGCGAAGGTGAGGAGTGCCTGGTTGATTTTAGCGATTACGGCCAGTTATCGGGGTTACGCGATATGCTCGCGGACGGCGGCACCATTATTCTGTATTCCTGCTCGAACGGCCAGGGATTGAACGAACAAGCCAATATGGCGAATATGTGGGCCCAATTGTTCCCGAACGCCGCGCACGTGTTCTCGATGACCGAGCCGAGCAATATAGAGAGCCTGACGTTCAGCTCCGATAATAAGGTGACCGACGTTACCTTTGGATGTGATACGTATGACGCTGCATTGTATGACACGGACTTTTCGTTTACATTCAACGGGATTGACGAGGAAGAGCTTTATTTAAAGATCGAGATCGGATATCAGGAGATAAAAGATTAAATCGGTGTCTGACACCGATTTCTTATCTGGTTCGGCGGTAGGAAGAGGAGAGGATCTTCATTTCTTCGCGGTATTTGGCGACTGTCCTGCGGGCTACGTCCAGCTGTTTTTTCTCCCTCAATAACTTCACAATATCCTCGTCGGAAAGCGGGTGCTTTTTGTCCTCGGCTGCGATGTAATCAGTGATCAGGCTTTTGACATGCTCGGATGACACCGCCTCGCCGTTGCCGTTCTTCGCACCGGGCAGTTTGCTCGGGAAGAAATCCTTTAACGCATATACCCCGCAGGGAGTTTGCGCGTATTTGTTCATGACGACGCGGCAGACGGTTGACTCGTGCATGCTGATGATGCCGGCGACCTCGCGGAACGTAAGGGGTTTCAGCAGGGAAATGTCCTGGGTAATGGCTTCTTTCTGGATCTGTACGATAGTCTCCACCACGCGGCGCAGCGTGCTCTGGCGCTTGGTGATCGCGCGAAGGATCTCATACGCCCGCTTGATCTTATTGGTCAGGAATTCCTTTGCCGCGGGGTCAAGATCCTTTTGCCTGGCCATCTGCCTGTAGGTCTTGCTGATCAACAGCCGCGGCATGCTTTCGTTGTTGATCGTAACCTTAAGCTCGCCTTCTTCGGCCTGCTCGATGATGATATCCGGGATGACCTGTTGTATGTCGTCCACAGAAAAATTCCTCCCGGGCTTCGGGTCCAGGGCCGAGATCTTCGCCACAAGTTCCAGGACTTTTTCGACTGATTCCTTGAGCGCCTTTGCGATCTTTGCGTAGTTCTTGGTCGCAACATCCTCCAGGTGGTATTTGACGATCGTCAGGAGCTCCGGATCCGTCTCTCTGGCAAGGGCCAGCTGTATGAGCAGGCATTCGGGTATATTGCGCGCTCCAACGCCTGCGGGCTCGAACTGCTGGACGATCTTGAGGACTTTTTCCGTTTTTTGCACTGATATGTTCAGGGCTGATGCGATCTCTTCAAGGCTGGCGCGCAGATATCCGTTGTCATCGATGTTTCCGATGATCTCATGGCCGATCGCGATGTCATCCGCTGAATCAGCGAACATGCCGAGCTGTTTGAGAAGCGTGTCCTGGAGAGAAACCTTCTTGGTCATGGTGGATTGGGCAAATTCCCGCTTCTGGTTGTCTTCTTCGGTTGAAGGAGAGCCGGGGGAGAGGTTTTGAGCGTCCGGCGCGGCAGAGGAGAGGGCGTCAAGCATCTTGTCAAGGCTTTCCGCAGGCGCCTCCTCAAGCACAGGGTTATCAAGCATTTCCTGGTCAACCAATTCTTTAAGGTCCATGATCGGAAGGGTCAGGATCTGCAGGGATTGCCTTAATTCAGGCGCCAGAAGTTTCCTAAGTTCAAGCTTTTGTTTGAGTTCCATAGATAAGGAAAGTATAGCATATTTTATGCCAATTTTCAAAAATACAGGCAAATAATAGGGACGGTTCTCATCGCCTTTTTGGCGATGAGAACCGTCCCTATTATTTATAACCTGCGTTTTACTGCTTTGTCACCGGCATCATGTTGATGATCATGTTTCGCATGCCTTTGGGGCTGACGATATCCATTGATGTCTCGTTCTTCCAGCGAATTTCGATCAGGCCGATCTTCTCGGGGAACTTCTTCCCGGGAAAATTATCGGCAGTGAGCACATAGGTGCCCACAAGGGTCGGGTCAAAACCGCTCCCGGAAGGCGGCCGTTTTTCCCTGGCAACTATATCCTGGCCCGCGGGAACCTGCATAATGACTTCAGGGCCGGCTTGCTGTCCGTCGATATAAAGCGCTGTTTTCACTTCACCGCTGGGGAACTTTGTGGTCAAGCTGCCGTACCAGTTCCCGCAGAACTCCGGATTGATGGAATAGTCTTTTGAGAATCCTTCGATCCTGACTGTCCAGGTGATCAGAAGTCTGGCTGTGCGGTTGAAGTTTTTATTTATCCTGAAGTTCTCGACGACAAGCCCTTCGATCGGAAGGAATTTGTTACATTGCCCGCCCGTATAACCGTTGCCGAACTTGCTTTTCTGGCAGA
Source organism: Candidatus Omnitrophota bacterium (assembly GCA_029571225.1). Lineage (GTDB taxonomy): Bacteria > Omnitrophota > Gorgyraeia > Gygaellales > Profunditerraquicolaceae > JAGOOP01. Next base: position 22,593 of record JAKPTF010000108.1, read on the forward strand.
TCGGAGCAAGCGAAAATCCGCCGTCGGCATAATTCTTCTCAAGATATGCCTGGCATCCGGCATCGCTGCTGTTGACAAAATCAGTGAACAGCGGATAGGTTCCGGGTCCGAGTTTCGCGTCGGTCGTATCGCCGACGATCTGGGTAACAGTGGGGGCTTGAGTTGCGGGTGATTCGCCGCTGTCCGCGGCATACGCGCACGGGACCAGAAGCAGCACCGAGATGATCAGGATAATCGGGTATCTCATGTTGAACCCCCTTGTTCTGGATGATTGCCGCATAGGATGTGCCATAAATCAATATAGCACGCTGTTGGGCAAATTACAAGGATGGCAAATATATATTTTTCACAGTCTTGAAAATCAGGAGAAGCGTGTTATACTTATTGTGCAAATGTTGTAATGTAGCAAATTGGTTATTTTACTGATAAAGGCAACCCGGCAGTAATGCCGGCACGCAAAGCGACAGTCCCGGAGGATCCCGGGAGGCTGCGCTGCCAAAGGGAATAGCCTTTTTTGTTTTGCAAGCCACGGAGGTGGATGCCATGGATGAACAGGCAAAGAACAGGAATCAGCGGGTGGTCACGTTTCTGAACAGGGATGAAGTGGATTACCTGGATAAGCTGGGCAAGGATGCGCTTTTTTCCTCGGGGTCGAAATTGTCCCGTGCAAAGCTGATCGCCTGGCTCGTGGACATGCTAAAGGGCCTGCAGATCACAGGGGAGAATCTTCATTCGGAAAAGGACCTTGAGGAACGGATCATGGCTGCCATCAAACAGATCGAATCGCAGAAATAGATTTACCACTAACTTAATCCTTGACTAAGGAGGCTCTATGTACCGCATTCAAAAGCTTCTTTGCATGGTAGTTGTCCTGTTCCTGTCTTTCTCTGTATGCGCCGGCGTCGCTGTCTGTGACGACGAATCGCCGTCTGCCGACACGCGGACTATCAATGTAGGCGGACGGACTTTTGAGGTGCCTGCGTCGCGGATAAGCGCAGATAATATTCCGTCGTTTAGTTCATCGTTCCAGGATGCTCTGGCTGATATGAAAAGCCGTTTTGCGGAGCAGGTGCCGCTTTCGGTGATCGGAGCCAGAATCAACAATGATACCGCGGTTACTCCCGGGAGCATATCGCAGGCCGTAAATATCGCTAACAGAACCCAGAGGATTCCTGTTGTCGGATCTGCGGCTGATATCGCCAACCCCGTTGCCGGGCAGCGCATTATTACTGGCGGCAAGCTCATGGAGTATCGCGCCGCTGAAGGAACGCAACCGGCAGGCTGGGTTAATATAACCAGCCAGGGCGCAGCGGTCGGCAATGTCGTTGTCAGTGTAACCACGGGCAATTCCACTGCGCCTGTTCCAGTGGTTACCAGCAGGCCTGCAGGCGCTCCGGCTGAAGGTGAGCCGACAAAGGTCGTGTATCGCAATATGGTATACGAATGGCAGGCAGGGTCTGAAGACCATCCGGGCTACTGGAAGAACGTTACCTATAATGTAGTTCCCGCAGCAAGCGTGGAGGCGAACAGCCACGAGCAGGCGATCCTGGTCAACGGCGAGCAGGCACAGGCTTTGATCGTGACGCAGGTTCCGGCTGCCGAAGGATCGGAATACATCGTAATGGGTTCGCAGGTATACCGGTGGGACGATGCAGGAAATAAATATGTTGCCGTGACAACAGGAACAGGCGAAGATGAGCATCCGAAGATCATTGACGGCGCTGTTACAGCCACTGTTCACCTGTCAGGCGGCGCGGAAGTGACGGATGTTCCTGTTTACTCCCAGGTGCCTGCGGTCACCGGAGCCCATAACGGGGATGCGTGCGTAGTCGTCAATCCGACAAACGGCCGGGAGTTAGTGTATATATTCGATTCGGAGTCCAATGCATGGGAGCGCAGCACGGCGTCGTATTCGCTTTCGGCCACTGTTGACCGCGCGTCTGCAGTCGCCGATGTGACGATAGACGGCGTGCTCCATGAGGATGTAAAGGTTGTGGCGCATCTGCCCGAAGAACATACGCAAGGCCAGGATATCATTGTCGTGCGGAGCCCGTTTTTCGGAAGGGAAAAAGTGTATGTCTGGAACGCTCAAACTAACTCGTGGGATCGCGTTGCCCAAGCTGCCGAACTTGGAAAGATTTACCAGCAGTTCGCGGTAATGCTGCCCGGAGGCGAATTTACAGCAAGCGCCCAGGTGGTGGGGTCTGTCGATGAGATCTCGCGGCCGCGGCAGGGGCAGGTCGTTGCGGTAACTGACGCCAGCGGCAATGCCGATAAGCTTTACCGGTACGATAACGGAGAGTGGAAGCTGATAAAGGAACTGTAAAAGAATTTGACCAACGCGTAAGGGGAGAGGAGCAGGGCCTGACAGGTCGAATATTTGTCAGGCCCTTTTTGTTGCCTGAACACAACACGGATGAACGTAAACATTGACGCGTGGAACATCGGCGCCGGTATCAATTTTCGTGAATTCAATAATTGCGCAAGTGCCATGTATGCGCTTAGTTCCGGTACCAGAAAAGTATTGACATGAACTAATAATGAGTATATACTCAAAACAACCATGGCGTTAAGTATAAGTAAGAAATGTAAGGACGGCGATGAAAAAGCTATATAAAAGAAGGCCTGGCAGGCCAAGGAAAAGGCGATTTATCGAGTCTGACCCCAAGGTGAGCCAATTCAGTCCCAGGGGCAGGCCCGGAAGGCCGGATGAGGCTCTCCTTGGCCTTGACGAATTCGAGGCCATACGCCTCGCCCACTACAAGGGATTAAGCCAGGCTGATGCTGCCAGGTCAATGAATATATCCCAGCAGACATTCAGCAGGACGGTTAAAAGGGCACAGAAAGCCATTGCCGACGCCATTGTCAACGGCAAGACGCTATACATACAGAACAAACCGCTGGGCCGTGTATATTCTCTTCAAGATGGCGATATGCCTGCCCGCCCGGCTTTTCAAAAATTAATGGCTGATTCCAAGAAGTATCTGGACGCAGATAATGAAACTGAATAGCCTGACCGTAGAGGTTTTGAATGATCTGTATGTAAACCGCAAGAAATCTTTACAAGATATTGCGGACATGTATAATGTCTCGCGTGTTGCCATATACAAAAAACTCAAGCAATTCGGGATTCGGCAGCGAACAAAGTCAGAGGCCCGTTTGGAGGCGCAGAAGCAGCAGAAGTTGCCCCAACAGTTCTTTGATATTAATGAGCGCTTTTTTGATGACTGGTCGTCAGACATGGCGTATGTCTTGGGTTTGTTGTTTACTGACGGTTGTTTATCAAAGACAGGCGCCGTAGCACTTAGCATAAATGACAAGGATTTGCTTGAAGCGGTCAGAAACGCCATGCGCTCAACGCATAAGATCGAGCAGTCGAACCACCAAAAGAGTTTGTATATTTTTCACTTTGCGCGGGAATCTATGGTTGAAAGGTTAAAGGCTCTGGGGCTGGTTTCTCATAAGAGCATGGTTATCAAATTCCCGGAAGTGCCTTTTGAGTATTTATCAGATTTTCTGCGCGGCGTTTTTGACGGCGATGGAAGCGTATTTTTTGATAAAAGAAACCCCAGGGTGCAGCTAGTTAGCACATTTGTAAGCGGTTCACAGTGCTTTATGGCCGATTTAGAAAATAACTTAAATAAATTAGGGCTTCCTAGAAGGAAAATATATAAACATAAGACAAAAAATGGATACAGCTACACAATTGCATATGGGCATAAAGATAGCATAAGTTTGTTCGGTATTTTATATGGGAATATAGGTAATGGCATATTTTTAAAGCGCAAATATAAAAGGTTTTTAGAAGGCATAAACAGGAGTTAAGCGCATGGATAAAGAGCTTCAGGAATGGTACAAGCTGCATGAGTTTTATATGTACGGAGGCAATTATCAAACAAGGGATCTGGCGGGATTTCTCGGTGTAAGCGAGCGAACGATACAGCGGTGGCTTAAGGAAAAATCCAAACCAAGCGCAAAGCAATTGGCACAGATCAGAGAGTATGTTGAAATGAAAAAGAGTGCGTCGAATGCCTTATAAACGGATATTTGCATCTTGAATCTCAATGTCGCACTATTGCCCATAATATATCTTATGTTAACTTTATGATATTGCAGGATTGCTTCAAGTATATGTTAAATAATAGGTTACGGTAAAAGTGTTTTTTCTGTTAATAAGTCTGATTTGACTTCACTGAATTTACTTCTATTGTTGATCGTATGAAGATCTTTGCAGATTTTGTGGCAGGAGTTTATTAAATGAAATTCAGGGTTTTCTTAACCGCTACGCCGAGTTTCTTGAGATCAGCCAGGCCTTTTACAATATCGGATTTGGTTCCGCTTAAGGTGACCATGGCCCATCCTTGATCCGCGTTAAACGATGCTTCCAGGATGGTCATCGTGATCTCGTGTTTTTTGCAGACTTCGCACATGACCGGCTGGTCCTTGAGTTTACCTGGAAAAATAAGCTCTGTTTTTATTTTCATCGCGCCTCCTTTTTATGAACGTCAGGACAATAAGAGCGCTGACATACACCGCGGCTGCCAGGCAGAATGACAGGACCAAATACCCGGTTAAAACCGGCACCATGAGCTTCAGGGTCGATGTGTCTAAGATCAGTTTCCAGTGAAAATCTCTTAAAAGTCCCTGCCAGGTATCGTATACCCGGCGCCATTCAAGCCCCATTATACCCGCGCCTATCTTGATTGACAAGACAATTGTCAGGAAACTTGCCCAGGTGTTTGTCAGGATGCTGCCCAATAAAGCTGCGGCTTTGTTGATCCTGAAGACCGTTGCGAGGAGCAATGCTACAAGAGGCCCTGTCCCGGGAAGGATGCCAAAGAATGCGCCCAGCCCGAAACCGAGCGCTATGCGGTTCGGGGAATCGTTGATCCTGAATAATTTGAGGTACAGGAATTTGAAGGATCTGACGATCCTGCTGTGTATGGCTTTTTTATTCATTTGACCGGTTTGATGTTGACGCCAGCGAATCTTGCCAGGCCGCCAGAATCCTGGGTCCAGCCGTTATGCAGGCCGTATTTGTCCATGCAATCCTGCGCGGCTTCATATTCCTGTAATGTCAATCTGCGGTTGATCCCGTGGCATTGATCAGCTTTATAATACGGCGTATACTGGCTCATCAGGCTTATATATGCGCGGGTCGAGATCTCCTGGGCAATGAATTTCATTATTTGTTCCGTGCCCGACATGTTGCCCGGAAGTACCAGATGCCTGATGATCAATCCTTTGTTGATCAGGCCCTGGGAATTGATTTGCGCAAGGCCGGTCTGGCGATGCATTTCTTTGACACTTGCCTGATTATATGCAGGGTATCCCGGCGCCAGAGATAATTTTTCCGCAAGGGCGCTGTCCGCATACCGCATATCAGGCAGATATATATCAACGATACCATCCAGTAATCTGATCATTTCCGGCAGTTCATAGCCGCCGGTATTGTATACCAGGGGTATGGAAAGCCCTTTTTCAATGGCGATCTTCAGCGCTGCCAGTATCTGCGGCATGACATGGGTAGGGCTTACGAGGTTGATGTTATGACAGCCCATTTTCTGCAGTTCAAGCATGATTTCGGCCATTTCCTGGTCAGATACGCCTCTCCCCTGCCCGTTTTTTTGGCTGAATTCGTAGTTTTGGCAGTAAATGCAGGCCATATTGCAGTGTGAGAAAAAGATCGTGCCGGATCCTCGTGATCCTGAAATAGGCGGTTCTTCACCATGATGGGCCAGGTAACTGTACACTTCTGCCCGGGATCCTGTTCTGCAGAAGCCTGTTTCTTCTTTGAGGCGGTTTATTTTGCATTTGCGCGGGCAGATCGAACAGGACTGCAAGAGCTTCCGGCCAGTGCTGATTGCCGCATCTAATTTGCCGTTCTCATAAGCGCTCAGGTATGAAGGCTGCATATTTGTTGTGCGTACGCGTGCCTGATGTGGTTGAATATATCCAGGTAGGCAGGCGTGCGGTAATCGGGATAGGTCCATTCCCAGGCAGTGAACCCGCCTTTTTTATAGACCAGCGTGATTTCAGCGAATATCCCCTTTGATAAGTAGATACGATGGCAAAAGTCTTTTGTAGATGCCAGGACCAGCTTTGCCAGGTCGACGTACCCGGGGTCGATATTGATCCTGCGTTTGCCCAGGCGCGCCCTTCGTTTTTCCAGTCTGTTGGTGCGTACTTTGATAGCCGCCAGAGAGTCGGGCGAGATTAACCTCAAAAAAGCCACGAATCGGCGCTTCAGGCCGCTGCCAAATTCCCGCTCATAGTAAGCGGTGTGATTGAAGTCGAGCTCCGGGCTTTCATAATCGATTGGCCCGAACGCGCGCAATAAAAACGGCTTGACCGCCAGATACTCATGTGAGTCTCTGTAGATCAAGCCGATGATCAATTTCACGCGAATCGGACCGCCCGTGCTTCCCCTCATTACCCGTATGTTACGGCAGGAACTGATTGATATATTGCGTGATTTTCTTCCGGGGTGCGTCCGTAATTTTATTGAAATAGATTGCTACGTTGAATCCGCCCTGCGCCTCATCCTCTGACCTGACGATGACGCCGTCGCATTCGACCGGCGTTTTCTCATTCCGGGCCATCGGCAGTTCCATCTTGATGCGGACACGCGTGAACGGGGGCACGTATTTATCGATCCTGCAATATGCGCCCAGGCAGCTTAAGTTCAATGTGCTGGTGACAAAATCATACCCGTTTGCCACGACGTTGATGGGCAGGTTCTGATTGATACGGGGATGAACCCGGCGTTCTTTGGTGGTCATCTTGCTCATTTCTCTTTTTCCTCTTTACCGGTGGATTTCGTGGCCTTGATCCAACATTTCTTGGTGCAATAGAACTTCCCGTTGCGGTAGTACTTGCGTAATTTTTTCAGGGGCTTGTTGCAGCCCAGGCAATTTGTCTGTTTTTCGACTACCGGTGTTTCTGTTCCCTGCGCTTGTTCATCCGCCATGTTGTTGCTCCTTAATCGTGATGACGCCTCATTGTGATGTATTCCGAAAGATATTTCTTCTCGTCAGACTCGAACTCGACGAATGATACGCCGGTTTTAAATCTGTCTGTGTGTGAAGACGGCATGGACCGCGTGACTTTTCCGATGGGCCGCAGTGTCCTGGACGCTACATTGATCTCAAGATTCACCGTGGTTGATGGAGGGATGAACCTGTCGCTTGTGAATCCCACCCCGCCGACGCTGATATCGTCGGTCTGGATATGACCGAAATCATGAGAGCCTCTGATCTGGTATAAAATGGGCTCTTTGATCCGTATCCTGGGGAAAAGCCTTTGTTCGACTTTTGGATACATGTCCGCCTTCTCAAAAAAGATCCGTGGCTTTCCCTTCTTTACTACATAATTATAACATATATTCTACCGTTGTCAATCTGATTGGAACAAGAGCCCCGTCATTCAATTTCGAAGGATATGATGACGTTAAAAGAAAGCTGGGGGTAGTCCAGCTCTTTGGGAAAGACCGGGAATGGCGCCGCTGCCCTGATGCTGCGCGAGGCGATGTCGCGCAGGTAATAGCTTGGCGTTGACTTCTCTTCGATCAGCCGGATGTCGCGCAGGGACCCGTCCTGCCCGATGACGAATGACAGGAAGATCTCGCCTGTTTCAGTCCTGGAATAGTTCTGGTAGGCGCTTCGCCTGATCTTTTCACGCACCAGCTGGTAATAGCTGATGTATGAAGGATTGCTGATCTTGGCCATATCTACAGGCGGCAGAGAGATCTTCTTCTTTACCGGGATGATGTCAGGTTTGAGCGTGAATGGTTTGACCACATCCGCCTCTTTTGCGGCCAAACCCGCGCTTCGCTTCAGGAAGTTTTGAGAGCTTTGCAGCGGCGCCAGAAGGCTTTTATTGTCTGCCGTGACCTTGGCCGGGATCCTGGTGACCAGCGGCTCGCGCGCGGTTATTTTCCCGGGGACAGGGTCTTGCTGTCGCGGCGCCTTTATATAGACGACTTTGATCTCCTGCTTTGGCTTGTTGAAACGCAGGAAATTCAGCGACGGCAGGTGGACCGCGATGAACGTGATGTGCGCGAGCGCTGATACGATGATGGCTGTCTGGAAGAACCTATCGGTATCCATGGTTCAACTATATGGCACCCGAGAGAGCTTGTCAATAAAAATTGGCCTGATCTTTAGAACTTACAGCTTATCCCGGCGACAAAGCTGCGTTCCGGAGACGGGTAATAGACCTTTTTGCCTGACGTGGGATTGCACGTGGCATACTCGGCATATTTTTTGTTCAAAACGTTGTTTATTCCGAACGTTGCCGTGAGATTCTTGTATACGTATGAGAGGTTCATATCTGCGGTAAAAAAGCCGTTCAGCCTGGACAGGGCGTTGGCCTGGTCGTTGATGAAGAAACGCTCTCCAACATAGTTGCCTGTCAGATTGACCGTGAACGCCCTGGCGAACGTCCAGCGCAGGCCTATTCCCCCCTTATTCCGCGGCACCATGGGGATGGTTTTTTTGTCATACACCCCTCCCCTGAACAGCCCGCGCGTATATGCGTAGTTTGCCGTCAGGGTCAATGACTTGCTCAATCCCGCTTCAAACCCTGCTTCCAGCCCTTCATGGCGGGTTTTATCATAATTTTTATTCGAATATGACGCGTAGTCGTAATACAGTTCGTTTTCAATATTCATCCTGAATAGCGTCATATCGATCTTGACGCGCGGATTGAAGCGGTGTTTGACGCCGATTTCGTAATCCCGTGCCTCCTGCGGCTTGAGCGTCGTATCGATTCCGTGGCTGGGCCAGGTCAGAGAATATTCATCCGTCGCGGGGAAACGGAAACTTCGGGCGACATTACCGAAGACGCTTGAGTCGTCCGTATATCTCCACACAAGGCCCGCGTTATAGGCTTTTTTGGCCGGGCTGATATCGCTGTCCAGGATATCCGTTCCGGGCGCGTTGTGATAATCGAACCGGTATTCGGCCTTCTCGTACCTCCATCCCCCTGACGCGAGCAATCTGTCCATCACCGCTATTTCATCCTGAATATAATAGCCTTTGGAAAGCTTATCGATCCTGGTGAATTCCTGCGCGACGTCAGAATAGTCGTACGCGTCGGATGAGTAATCGGCCCGGTATAGATCGATACCGGCAATCAGGGTGTTCGGCCGTCCTGCGACCGGTTTCCCAAGCACGTATTTAGGCGTGAACCCTATCGTATCGATACGGTCATGCTTGATGGGATTTCCCCATCCGCCGTAAAATACCCTCCAGAAAGAATCCACTTCCCTTCTGCGGTATGACAGGTCCAGGTCTATCTTTCCCAGATCAGCGAATATCTTCGTGGCGCCGGTGTTTATATACCAGTCATGGTCCTTTGCGTGATCGTCGCCGTATTTTGAGGCTTTGCGGCCAAGGGCCAGTAATTCCGCATCCGATAATTCGCCCGGAAGGCCATAGTCCGAATAATGAACTCCGTTATGCAGACGAAGCGAAAATTCGGGATCTATGTCGTAATTCAGCCGTGATGAGAAATCCTGTGCCTTGTAATGGCTGTTTTCCCTGTAGCCGTGGGTGGAATCCCGGCTGGCAGACGCGTAATACGAAAGCGCTTCTTGCGAACCGCTGACATTGAGCATCTGTTTGTTCAGGTCATAGCTTCCTGCCTGCGCCTCTGCATTCCAGGCGGGGCTGCCTGTGCCCTTCTTGGTGATGATATTGATGACGCCGCCCGAGGCATTGTCCCCGTACAGCACAGAGCCGGACGACCCGCGCAGGACCTCGATTTTTTCAACCTGGTTCAAAGGTATCTGCGTCCAGTCAGCGCCCGATATATCAACCTCATTGATCCTGCGTCCATCAACGAGCACGGCCGTGTTCATGGGCGCCTGTTCGCCGAAGCCGCGGATGTCGGCCGATACCTTGGTGCCGTTGCCGTACCAGTCGCGGATGACTATTCCTGTCTGCGACCGCAATAGGTCCGGAACAGATTGGGCGTTTGAGGTTTTGATCATGGCCTGGTTGATTATTGTGATCGCTGCGGGCGTTTTGACCGCCTCGTCTTCATAGCGGTATGGCGTGACGACTATGCGGTCCAGTCCGATGTCTTCCTGTCCGAATGTCATACCGGGAAATGAAAAAAAACTTGCTGTGATGAGCAATGTGAGGGCGATTGAACGGTAAGATAACAACATTTTCTCCTCCCGAGAGAATAATTACCCGTGCGGACAATCGACCGGGCTCGCCTCATTTTCTTTCGAGGCTGTACCGTTGCTGGGCAGCGCCCGGGATTTTACCGGGACTTCTTTTGACCGCAGGGCCTCGCGCTTATGTAAGGTGGCGCGTGCAGTTGAACAGTTTAATCCTGGGTTTGTTGCTGTATTCGATAACGGTGACGCTGGTCGGCCTGGGTACGTATTTCCAGAACGACTTTTTCTTCAATATGGCCATGACGAAGACGCTGATTGATCCTCCATGGCACACCGCGGCGACAGTCTTTCCGCGGTTTGCAGCAATGATCCTGTTGAGTGCTTTTGTTATCCTTTTCTGGAATGCTCCGATAGGCTCTCCTTTCGGTAAACGGTGTCTGAACGGGTCGCGCAGCCAATCACTGTAAATGCGGCCGTATTTCTTCATGATCTGATCGTGGGACAGGCCTTCGATGACCCCGAAGTTCATCTCCTGCAGATCGCGTATTTGCGTGATATCGCGTTTTTTTCCAAAGGCAATTTTCGCGGTCCTTACAGCCCGTTTTAAATCGCTTGAATATACGGCGTCGAATTTAACGTGTTTGATTCGCCGCGCGAGCCTTTTTGCCTGGCAGGCCCCTTCCTTGCTCAGCGACACATCCATATAACCGCAGTATTTCTTTTTCTTGTTCCATCCGGTTACCCCGTGACGGATCAGATAGAGCGTTGTGCGCATAATTTGTCTCCCGGAACAAGCACTATATTCGGTTTTTTTGTCAGGGGGTTTTCGTTTACCAGAACTACGGTCTTATACACCGATTCGATATTCCTGTATGTAAGGACATCTTCAGGGGCGCCGTATTTGAATATTTTTCCCGTATCCAGAAGCGCGATCCTGTCGCAGTAGCTCGAGGCCAGGTTCAGGTCATGCTGCACCATGACGATCGTCAGCCCCTGCGTGCGGTTAAGCTTTTTCAAAAGGTCGAGCGTCTGTATTTGATGTCCGATATCAAGATGCGACGTTGGTTCGTCAAGGAACAGGAGCCTGGGCTGCTGGGCTATCGCCCGGGCGATAATGACGCGTTGCCTCTCCCCGGCGCTCAATTCGTCGATCAATTTGTCTTTTAGATGCAGGGAATCGGTTTCGGAAAGCGCGTCTCTCGCTATGTCCCTGTCACGCCTTGTTTCAGCTTGAAGCCGTTTTAAATGCGGGATGCGCCCCATCAGCACGATCTCCATGACCGTGAATGAGAAGTTTGTTCCGATGTCCTGGCTTACAAACGCGACCTGTTGGCAGAATTCCTTGAGCGGCATGCGGTAAATGTCATTTTCCCTGAAAAGAATCCTTCCCTTGCGGCCGTGCAGGATGCGCGTTGCCAGGCGTAAAAGCGTTGTTTTGCCTGAACCGTTCGGGCCGATCAGGCCGAGGAAATCTCCTTCTCTCACGGTCAGGGATATATCCGTTACGATATCATGAAGGCCGTAACCGCCGGAAAGGTTTTCTATGCGCAAAATATCAGCCATTAAATCCTCCTGCCTTTTTTCAACAGGATGATGAATACGGGCGTGCCGATAACGGCAGTGATGACGCCGATCGGGATTTCAAGAGGCGCAAAAAGCGTGCGCGACAGAAGATCGCATCCGACCATGAAAACAGCGGCGCACAGGCAGGTCGCCGGTATCAATACCTTATGATTGGGGCCCACTATCAGCCTCATCATGTGCGGGACTATGAGTCCGACAAATCCGATGGTCCCGCAGATGCAGATGAGGCTGGCTGTTATCAATGCCGTCACAAGAATAAGCATTTTTTTTACGTTCTGGGTATCGATGCCGAGATGGCCGGCTTCCTCCTCCCCAATACTTATTGCGTTCAGGTCCTGCGAGAAGAAATAGATCACGGCAATTCCCGCGATAACCGGGGCCGCGACGATCCCGATAAGCCTGTGATCGTAAACCTGCATTGATCCCCATAGCCACCATGCCATTTCATGGAGCGCGCGGTTGCCGAATATCGACACCAGGAATACGATGAGCGCCGATAGAGCTACT
>JAKPTF010000011.1 GCA_029571225.1 Candidatus Omnitrophota bacterium
GGACCTCGGCCATTACGAGCGCTTCACCCATTCGGTTATAACGCGCTTCAACAACATAACAACAGGTCAGGTGTATAATGCGGTCATTGCAAAAGAGCGCCGCGGGGATTATCTGGGCAAAACCATCCAGGTCATCCCGCATATCACCGACGAGATAAAGGGCCGGATCAAGAAAGTTGCCGACGTTTCGGGCGCGGATATCGTGCTTGTCGAGATCGGGGGCACGGTCGGCGACATAGAATCCCTCCCTTTCCTGGAGGCGGCGCGGCAATTCAGGCACGACGTCGGGTTCGATAATTCCCTGTATATTCATCTGACCCTTGTGCCATATATCCGCGCTGCGGATGAGATAAAGACCAAGCCGACGCAGCACAGCGTGGGCACATTGCGCGAGATCGGTATACAGCCGGATATCCTCTTATGCCGCACCGAACGGCCGCTGTCAGCCGAGGTAAAGGAAAAGATATCGCTCTTCTGCAATATCAAAAAAGAGTCGGTCATCGAATGCCGCGATGCGGCGACCATATACCAGATACCGCTCGACCTCAAAAACCAGATACTCGACGAGATCATCATGTCGCATTTCCATTTTATCTGCAAATATTCGGAAATGAAGGAATGGGAAAAGAATGTCGTCGAGAAGGTGCTCAATCCGAAAGAAAGGGTGACCGTTGCGTTTGTCGGAAAATACATCGGCCTGCAGGATGCGTATAAGTCGGTATATGAAGCGCTTGTCCACGCGGGCATTGCCAATGACGCGAGGGTAGAGATCAGGAAGGTTGATTCGGAGGATCTGGAAAATGGCTTGAACCTTGAGGCGCTCAAGGGCGCATCGGGAATCCTGGTCCCCGGCGGATTCGGGGCCCGCGGCATCGAGGGCAAGATCAGGGCGATAAGGTTCGCCCGGGAAAACAATATCCCGTTTCTGGGATTGTGCCTGGGCATGCAGTGCGCGGTGATCGAGTTTGGCCGCCATGTGATGGGATACAGGGACGCCAATTCTACCGAATTCAAGCCAAAGACAAAATACCCGGTGATCAGCCTCATCGAAGAGCAAAAGAAGGTACGGGACCTCGGAGGCACTATGCGCCTCGGCGCATACCCTTGCAGGATCAAAAAAGGCACGGCCGCGTTCGCGGCGTATAAACAGGATTCCATCAAAGAACGCCACCGCCACCGCTACGAGTTTAATAATGCATACCGTAAGAGCATGGAGAAAAAGGGTCTGGTATTCTCCGGCATATATCCCGCAAAGAACCTTGTGGAGATCGTCGAATTAAAGGGCCATCCGTTCTTCATCGCTGTGCAGTTCCACCCGGAATTTCAGTCAAAGCCCGACCAGGCGCATCCGTTGTTCAAAGGATTTATCGCAGCGGCATTGCGCGTCTCAAGGAATAAGTAAGCATGAAAGCCATACTCGCATTATCAGACGGTTCCGTATACAGGGGCGAATCGTTCGGCGCGACCGGAGAGTGCTGCGGCGAGGTCGTGTTCAATACGGCTATGACCGGATACCAGGAAGTCATTACCGACCCCTCCTATAAAGGCCAGATCGTGGCCATGACATATCCCTTGATCGGCAATTACGGGGTCAACAATGAGGACGCCGAATCGCGCCGGGCATTTCTCGAAGGATTTGTGGTGAGGGAATATTCTAAGATCTGCAGTAACTGGCGTAGCACGCAGTCTCTCGGAGATTATCTGCGGGAGCGAAATATCATCGGGATCGAAGGAATTGATACGCGCTCTCTGACGCTTCATATCCGCCAGGGGGGGGCAATGCAGGCGGTTTTATCGACCGAAGACCTTAATGAAAATCGCCTTGTCGCAAGGGCCCGCGCCTCGGCCGGCCTGATCGGCATCGACCTGGTCAAGGAAGTGACGATCGATAAGCCGTATACATGGTCGCCTGCCGGCAAAACAAATACAAAGCTTCTCAATGTGGTCGTGCTTGATTGCGGATTAAAATACAATATCCTGCGTTGCCTGATGAATGCCGGATGCAGGGTGACCGCAGTTCCCGCGAGTACGAGCAGCCGGGAAATCCTGGCGCTCAAACCGGACGGCCTGATGCTTTCGAACGGCCCCGGAGACCCGGCAGCAGTAAAATATGTTGTGAAGACTGCTCAGGAACTGCTGGAAAAATTGCCTATATTCGGAATATGCCTCGGTCATCAGATGCTCGGCCAGGCCTTCGGAGGGAAAACATTCAAACTTAAGTTCGGCCATCACGGCGGCAACCATCCGGTCAGGGACCTCAAGACCGGCAAGGTCGCTATCACCGTGCAAAACCATGGTTTTTGCGTGGACATGGACTCGCTGAATAAACGCGACATAGAACTGACCCATTTGAACCTGAACGATAACACGCTTGAAGGCCTGCGCCACAGGAAACTGCCGGTATTTTCAGTGCAATTCCATCCTGAAGCTGGCCCCGGACCGCACGACGCGGCGTATTTGTTCGCACAATTTGCATCATTGATGAGGGAGAAGAGATAACATGCCCAGGCGAACGGATATAAAAAAGATCCTTATTATCGGCTCGGGTCCGATCGTCATAGGCCAGGCATGCGAATTTGACTATTCGGGCACCCAGGCCTGTAAGGTGCTGCGCCAGGAAGGGTATGAGGTGATTCTGGTCAACTCGAATCCCGCGACGATCATGACCGACCCGCAGACAGCGGACCATACCTATATAGAGCCGATCACCGTTGATGTCATTGAGAAGATCATTGCAAAAGAGCGGCCGGACGCGTTATTACCCACGCTCGGCGGCCAGACCGCGTTGAACGCGGCAGTCGGATTGGCCCAAGCGGGCGTATTGAAACGATATAAGGTCCAGACCATCGGCGCCAATATAAAGGCGATCAAAAAAGCCGAGGACCGAAGGCTGTTCAAAGAAGCCATGCAGCGCATCGGCCTAGATCTGCCCCGCAGCGGCAAGGCATATAATATAAAGGAAGCGTTCGCGGTCGCCCAGGATATCGGGTTCCCGCTCATCATACGGCCGAGTTTCACGCTTGGCGGCACAGGCGGCAGCGTCGCGTATAACCTTGAGGAGTTTAAAAACAGGGCAAAGACGGGGCTGGAGTCCAGCATGATCAGCGAGATCCTTATAGAAGAGTCTGTCGCGGGCTGGAAGGAATTCGAGTTTGAGGTCATGCGGGATACAAAGGATAATGTGGTCATCATATGCTCGATCGAGAACCTGGATCCCATGGGCGTGCATACCGGGGACAGCATTACCGTTGCGCCTGCGCAGACATTGAGCGACCGCGAGTACCAGGCAATGCGTAATGCGTCCATCGCTTGCATCAGGGAGATCGGGGTGGAGACCGGGGGGTCAAATGTGCAGTTCGCGGTCAACCCGAAAGACGGCAGGATGGTCATCATCGAGATGAACCCGCGCGTATCGAGGTCGTCCGCGCTTGCGTCAAAGGCAACGGGTTTTCCCATAGCCAAGATTGCGGCGAAGCTGGCTGTCGGCTACACGCTTGATGAGATACCCAATGACATCACCCGCGAAACACCGGCATGTTTCGAGCCGTCGATAGATTATTGCGTGGTAAAGATACCGCGGTTTACGTTCGAAAAATTTCCACAGGCTGACGCGACGCTGACGGTTTCGATGAAATCCGTAGGCGAGGCAATGGCCATAGGCAGAACGTTCAAGGAGGCGCTGCAAAAAGGGCTACGGTCGCTTGAAATAAAAAAATCTGGGCTGGAAAGCGTCATGTTCAGGGATCCGGCACAACCTGCGTTAGACCCGGCGTCCCTTGAGATATTGCATGACCGATTGCGTGTTCCCAATGCCGAACGGATTTTTTATATAGGCGATGCGTTGCGCATCAACATGGACATCGATACGCTTCATGAAATGACAAAGATAGACCGCTGGTTCCTGCATAATATGAAGGAGATCATCGACTGCGAAAAAAAGATTCTCGCCTGTGGCCCTGACCTGCCTGTAGAATTATTCATGCGGGCCAAAGAATACGGCTTCAGCGACCGGCAGATCGGCCTGCTCATCAAGAAGCCCGAAGAGGATATCTGCAGGATGAGAAAGTCGCTTGGCATACGCGCATCCTACAAGCTCGTAGACACCTGCGCTGCCGAGTTCAAAGCTGCCACTCCGTATTACTACTCTACCTACGAGAAGACGCTTTAGCTAACCTATTTGAAGACAATCAATTGCAATTAAATTCTTTATGAGGGAATCTTGATACATATATAATGAATAAAGAATTTAATTGTAACTAATTGTAATAAATTGTGTTAGCTAAAGCGTCTTCAAAGGGCGGGGTGGTAGAGGATGCCGGAAACTTTGTTGCGTCCTGAATTTTTTGCTTCATAGAGTTGCTGGTCGAGCAACTGCAAAAGACCGTCAACGGTAAGGTCCACTTTTGTCTCTATACTGACAAGGCCGATGCTGATGGTGAAATTCAACGGCTGATCGGGAGAGCCGAAATTAGTGGCCTCGATTTTTTTTCTAAGCCGTTCGACCATGACATAACAGCTTTCAAAATTGGTAAAAGGGAACAGGACCATTATCTCGTCCCCGCCGTACCGGCAGGCTATATCCGAGGCCCGGATATTTTTTTTGACGAAGGCGGCCAGGTTTTCGAGGGCCAGGTCCCCGAGCGCATGCCCCCGCAGGTCATTGATCTTCTTATAAAAATCTATATCGAACATGATGCAGGAAAAGTTGTATTCATAACGCTGTAATTTATGAAGTTCCTGGCCGAGCATTTCGATGAGATACCTGCGGTTATAAAGACCGGTCAGTTCGTCCGTTATGGACAGCTTTGCCAGAAGGTCATTCTTAAGCTCAAGCTCTTCTTCGAGCGACCTGCGCTGCAGGAATATATTCGCATATGCGGCCATTTCCTCCGGGCTCGTGCGTGAATATACGAATCCGTCGATGAGCCCCGAATTGAGCATCCTGAGGCGTTCCTCGCTCTTCTGTTCTTCTTTTGATATGACCAGAATAGGCACGGTCTCCAGTTTGTCATCCGCCCGCAGCGCGATGCACAGTTCTTCGTAATTCTTAAGATCCGGCAGTTCGTTATACAGAAATATGAGGTCAACGCCGTGGTCCTTGATGAGGGGCATCAGGTCCCGTGCAGATGGGCTGTCGAAGAAGCTGAAGAGCTCCGGGCTCAGGGTCACTTTCAGTTTCTCGGAAAGCTGCGCGGGTATCCCCACGCCGATAATGATTCTTTTGGCCATGGCTTTATTATACGCCAAAACATCCATCCCAGCAACTGACTTTGCCTGAAGCACTGTTTGTGCTATAATACACGCTATGGGAAATACGATCGTGGTTGACGACAATGCGTCAGTGAAGGATAACGACCGCCTGCCTGTCCGCGATACGCTTACCGTGCTTAGGTACCGTACTATTAAGAAGAACAATGCGCTGGGCTGGTGGAGCGCGATCGTGCTTCTGGAGGATCACGGCAAAAAACAGGTTTGTTTTTACCGCTGGCGCCGCCACAACAACGAGTGGAAGCGGGACAAGAAACTTCCGTTCAAGACCCGGGCTGAATGGGCGTCAATCAGGGACGCGGTCGAGGCATATATCAACGAGCTTGAATAAAATGGCGGATATCATCCAGACGGGCATCGAGGCGGCTCGCGCTGCCGGAGAGTATCTCCTGGACCATTTCGGAAAACAACATACGGTCCGTGCGAAGGGCGACCGCAATCTGGTGACTGATTCGGATCGCGCCGCGCAGGAAATGATTGTTGGCCTCATCGAGCGCCGTTTCCCCGGCCACGGCATCATCGCCGAAGAGGGAGGGTCCGTCCGCCAGGAAGCGGAATACCTCTGGATCGTCGATCCCCTTGACGGTACGCATAATTATATACGCGGCATCGATATCTTCGGCGTCTCGATCGGTGTCGTGCATAAGGCCAGGTATATCGCGGGCATAATCTTTATGCCTTCGTCAGGCGAATTGTACGTCGGGGAGCAGGGCAGCGGAGCGTATAAAAACGGCCGCAGGATTACGGTTTCCTCAAACAACGCGTTTACGCAATATTCCGTCTCTTTTGATTCGGGTTTGCGCCACGCGCCTGAACGCATGCTTCCTGTTTTAAGGGAACTGGCGGACCGGGCGTTCAACGTGCGCATGTTCGGCTCGTCCGCACGGGCATTGAGCTATCTGGCAGAGGGCAAACTTGACATTTCCGTAGAATTTGAGGATCAGCCGTGGGACTGCGCCGCAGGTATATGCCTGATCGAGCAGGCCGGCGGCAGGGTGACCGATCTATTCGGCAGACCCATGGGACACACCACCATCGGTTACATAGCGACGAACGGCCGAGCGCACCAGGAGGTCCTGGATATCGTTCTTCGATTCCGCTGATTGGCCGGTAATACCGGCGCGCACCCGCAGCCGTCATGACAGGAGAATCCCGTGGCATCAGACGATATATATTTAACGCAGGCAGGATACGAAAAGCTGGTCCATGAGCTGGAGTTTCTCAAGAACGAAAAACGGCGCAGCATCTCAAAGGCCATCGCCGAGGCGCGCAGCCACGGCGACCTGTCGGAGAATGCGGAATACGACGCGGCAAAAGACGCCCAGGCTGCCAATGAGGCGAAAATAGGGGAGCTCGAGTTCAAGCTGAGCCGCTGCCGTATAATCGAGAACGAGAACATCCCTTCGGATGAGATATTGATCGGCGCGACAGCGCTTCTACTCGACACGGATACGAACAGGGAATATACCTACACGCTCGTCTCGGAACTGGAAGCGGATTATGAGCAGGGCAAGATATCCGTGACCTCGCCGCTGGGCAAGGGCCTCATCGGCCATAAGCAGGGCGAGGATATCCAGATTACGGTTCCCGCTGGCACGCGCCATTATAAGGTACTCAAGATCAGCCGTGCATAAATACAGCGCTAAACTCTGTATCATCGGAGCCGGCGCATCCGGCATCGTCGCGGCAATCAGCGCGAAACGCCGCGGTACTGACGTTGTGCTCGTGGACCGCATGGCCGGCATCGGCAGGAAAATCCTCGCCTGCGGCGCGGGCAGGTGCAATCTGTTCAATGAGCGCCTTGACGATTCGTTCTATAACGAGGCCGCACGGCCGCTCGTCCGACAGGTCCTTGCACGGTTCGGACTGGGGGCGATCAGGGATTTCTTTCATGATATCGGCCTGGCGATGCATACCGAGGCCGGGCGCGTATTTCCTGCTACGGACCAGTCGTCATCGGTTTTGCAGGTTCTGTCGCTGCAGCTGAAACTGCTGGGAATAAAAGTCCTGACCGGGTTCCCGGTCGCGCGGGTAGAGGGACAGATAGGCGGATTCACCGTCCGGGCGGATAACGGCGGCTGCGTGGAGTGCGAGAAGGTCATTATCGCCGCGGGAGGCAGGTCCTATCCGAAGCTCGGTTCAGACGGGAGCGGTCTGCGGCTTGCTCAGAGTCTGGGCCATTCCATCATAGAACCGGTTCCCGCCGCGGTGCCGCTTATAACGAAGGATACGCTGTGCCAGGTGTTGCAGGGACAGCGCATTACCGCGGCGGTGCAGGCCGTTATAGACGGCCGCGCCGCAGGCAGATGCGAGGGAGACCTGCTTTTCACCCGGTACGGGGTTTCAGGCACCGCGGTGCTCGACGTCTCAAGGCAGGTATCGGTCGCGCTCCACCGCCGCAGCGGATCTAAGGCAGTCCTTGTGGCGGATCTCGTCCCTTTTATGTCCCCGGCCGAATTGAAGGCAGAAATCACGCGCCGCAGGAAGCTGGGATTCCCTTCAGAGGCCCTTCTTGCTGGAATTCTGCCGGAGAAATTCGGCCGGCCGTACGGGCAGCTTGCTGCAGGCGGAACGCCCGATGCGCTGGTATCTGGGCTGAAAGAAAAACCATTCCAGATATCAGGGACGCGCGGATGGGATGAGGCGGAATTCACCTCCGGCGGCGTATCGACCGGAGAAATCGATCCCCGAACGCTTGAATCTACGATAAGGCCCGGGGTGTATTTTTGCGGCGAAGTGATCGATGTCGACGGCGTAAGGGGAGGGTATAACCTTGCCTGGGCCTGGTCTTCAGGGGCCGTGGCAGGGTTGACGCAATGATATTATGAAAGACCATGTGCTGGACAAAAAGGTGTATTACCACGATACCGACGCAGGCGGGGTTGTTTATTACGCCGCCTACTGGAAATTCCTGGAGGAGGGCCGTACCGAGTTCTGCGCCCGGTGCGGCTGCGACGTCGGAGAAATGTTTAATCAGGGCATCGCTTTTGTCGTGGTCCATGCCGAGGCGGATTATAAGTCGCCTGCCCGTTACGGCGATACCGTGTCCGTCCATACCCGCGTCGATTCGGTCGGCAACTCGTCGATCCGTTTTTCTCAGGAAATAACCAGAGGCGGCGCGCTTCTTGTCGCGGCAAAGGTCGTCTGGGCATGCGTGAGCCGCGACTTCAAGACGCAAAAGGTTCCGGATCGGGTAAGGGCTGCGATCGCTCCGTGACCTATTTACA
The DNA here is from genome assembly GCA_029571225.1 of Candidatus Omnitrophota bacterium. GTDB lineage: Bacteria > Omnitrophota > Gorgyraeia > Gygaellales > Profunditerraquicolaceae > JAGOOP01. The sequence goes on from JAKPTF010000011.1 coordinate 8,496, forward strand.
ACGCTGCCGGGGGGTGTATTATAATCAAGGTGTTTTCTAAAAGAGGTCAACGCATATGACGCAAGCCATCGGTTTTGACAACGAAAAGTACCTGAAAGAGCAGACTGCTGCGATCCTGGACCGCGTCAAGAAATTCGACAATAAGCTGTATCTGGAATTCGGGGGCAAGCTGTTGTTCGATTATCACGCTTCCAGGGTGCTTCCCGGATACGATCCCAACGTAAAGATCCGCCTTTTGCAGAAGCTCAAGGATAAGATCGAGATCGTCCTGTGCATATTTGCCGGTGATATCGAAAAGGGCAGGGTTCGCGGAGATTTCGGCATCACCTACGACGCGTCGACTCTGAAACTCATCGATGACCTGCGGAAATGGGGCATCGATATCGTGGCCGTCGTGATCACCCGCTTCAACAACCAGTCGGCCGCTGTTATCTTTAAGAACAAGCTGGAGCGCCGCGGGGTCAAGGTGTACCTGCATTATCCGATAGAAGGGTACCCTGCAAACGTCGACGCGGCCGTCAGCGAGAACGGCTTCGGCAGGAACGAGTATATCCCGACGACCAAACCGATCGTCGTGGTCACCGCGCCCGGCCCCAACTCGGGGAAACTCTCAACATGCCTTTCCCAGATGTATCACGAACATAAACGCGGTGTCAATGCAGGCTATGCTAAATTCGAGACGTTCCCGATCTGGAACCTGCCGGTCAAGCATCCTGTCAACGTTGCATATGAAGCTGCGACGGCTGACATCCAGGATTTCAACCTGGTGGACCCGTTCCACCTGTCCGTGTACGGAAAGACCGCGGTTAATTATAACCGCGATGTGGAAAGTTTTCCCATACTCAAGCTGATCCTGAGCAAAATCGCCGATACCAAGACGTCACAGCCTTTGTATAACTCGCCCACAGATATGGGAGTGAACCGCGCGGGCTTCGGTATTGTAGAGGATAATCTCGTCCAGGAGGCGTCAAAACAGGAGCTGATCAGGAGGTATTTCCGGTACAACATGGAATACGTGCTTGGCATCGAGAAGCGGGAGACCGTTGACCGGGTCGGGATGCTCATGGAAGAAATGGGCGTGAAAGTCACAGACCGGCCGGTCGTGGCGGAGGCGCGCGCCGCTGCGGAGGAGGCCGAGGCTTCGGGAAAAGGCAACAACGGCATGTTCTGCGGTTCCGCCATGCAGCTGCCTGACGGCAGGATCATCAAGGGTAAGAATTCGAAGCTGATGCATTCGGCCGCGAGCCTGGTGCTTAACGCCGTCAAGGTCCTCGCCAAAATACCAGACGAGATCCTGATCCTTTCGCCGCATATAATAAATCAGATCGCCAAACTTAAGGAAAAGATATTGAACTGCGAATCGGAGAGCCTGGACCTCGAGGAGACTCTTATCGCCCTTTCCATCAGCGCTACGACCAACCATACCGCGGAGCTCGCCATGAAGAAGCTTGTAGAGCTGAGGGGGTGCGAGGTCCATATGACGCATATCCCCACACCCGGCGACGACGTCGGGTTGAAGCGCCTGGGGGTCAATCTTACCACTGACGGCAAATTTTCGTCGCGTAACCTGTTTGTCGAATAGCCAGGAAGACATTATCGCATGCCCGTTACTCTGCAATTTTTAGGAGGCGTCAGGACTGTTACAGGTTCGAGCCATCTCGTCACGACCGATGCCGCCCGGGTCCTGCTAGACTGCGGCTTGTTCCAGGGCAAACGCGACGAATTCTACCGCGTCAACAACTCCTTTGCCTACAAGCCCCGTGAACTTGATGCGCTGATACTGTCCCACGCGCATATCGACCATTGCGGAAACCTCCCGAGCCTGATCAAACGGGGCTGCCGCTGCCGTATCTACTCGACCCACGCCACCAAGGACCTGTGCAAATTGATGCTCGAGGATTCAGGCAAGATCCAGGAAGAAGATATCCGGTACGTAAATAAGATCAACCGAAGGCTCGGCCTTCCCCTGCGCGAACCGCTTTATACCAAGAACGAGGCGGAAAAAGCCGGCAGGCGAAGGTTCCAGACGCTTTCTTATAATCAGAAGGCGCTGTGCGCCAAGAACGTGAGCGTCACGTTCCGGGATGCGGGCCATATACTCGGATCGTCCATCGTTATGCTTGAAATAAAGAACGGCCCGGGAACGGTCAGGCTCGGATACGCGGTGGACCTGGGGCGCGCGAATCTTCCCATGTTGAACGACCCGGCGCTGCCCAGGGACCTTGATTATCTCATCATCGAAAGCACCTACGGCGGCAGGACCCATGCCCCGATCGAAGAGGCCAATGACAGGCTCCTTGAGGCGATCACGCGCACCGTAGAACGAAAGGGGAAGATAATCATACCTGCGTTTACGCTCGAGCGCACCCAGGAGGTTATCTATATCCTGCATCAGCTATACCAGGAAAAGAGGCTTCCCGCAGTTCCGGTATATGTGGACAGCCCGCTCGCCTACGAAATAACCGAGGTCTTTAAATACCACTACGCATACATGAACGAGCACACGCGGAACGCCATCGATACTGGGAATTCTCCGTTCGACCTTCCGAATTTGCATTTCATCAGGGACCAGCGCGATTCCAAGGCGCTCAATATCGACAAACGGCCCATGATCATCATAGCTGCGTCCGGCATGTGCGAATCGGGCCGCGTGCTCCATCATCTGAAGAATAACATCGAGGATTCACGCAACACGGTCCTCGTCGTAGGATATATGGCCAAAGATACGCTCGGCCGAAGAATTGTAGAACAGAACCGGTTCGTTCGCATATTCGGCGTGGAGCATGAATTGAACGCCGAGGTCGTCGTGATCAACGCGTTCTCAGGCCATGCCGACCGGAACGACCTCCTTGCGTTCGTAAAGGCATGCCTGCCGCTCAAGCGGGTGTTTCTGGTGCACGGGGACGAAGAACAGACCTGGGCGCTGTTCGATCTGCTGTATCAGCAGGGTATCAACGCATACATGCCTCACAAAGAAGAAACCGTTGAACTGGCATGAAGCCCCGTGGCGGCGCAAGAATCCCTTGACCCGGCCGCCAATCCCTTGTAGAATTAGAAGGTCGAATATATATTTCATGAACGATACCATAACGGAGGAATAATAATGGCAGGCGGAAAATCCACACCGAAAAAAGATAAAAAGATCAAAGTTTCAGGGGGGCAGCTAGTAAAGACCGGAGAGATACTCGCCCGCGGCGTTGACAGCTACAAGGCAGGCGCCAATGTCAAGGGCACGGGGACCTTATACGCTTTATGCCCCGGGAAAATACTTTTCAGCCGGAAAAAGTCACCCCGCGGGTCCGTGAAGACATATATAAATATCGTGCCTGCGTAACACGCATGGACAAAAGCTGTTTTAAGAGCCCGGAAGAGAAGGCCGGGTATTATTCCCGGATTAGATATTGCATCAGTATCGGGGAAGCGGTTTTTTTCCTCATGTTTTGCGTTCTTTGGCACACAATGGGCGTTTCCGCCAGGCTTTCCGGAGCCATCGAGACAATGGCATCCACGTCTAACCCCTTTGTTGCGGGCCCGGTGTTTCTGGCATGTTTTTCCCTGGTGTATTATATCCTTTCATTCCCCGCGGTATTCTACCGAAACTTCCTGCTTGAGCATCAGTTCGGTCTCTCGAACCAGAGCGTGAGGTCTTTTTTTTTCGACCAGGTAAAGGCCGGGCTTCTGGCATTTTCCCTTTCTGCAGCGGGCCTTCTTTTGTTCTATTTCCTGTACACCGCGTATCCACTCGAATGGTGGATATACCTGACAGTTTGCTGGATCGCGCTGAACACGGTCATGGCGTACCTGGTGCCTTTGGTCGTGGTTCCCATGTTTTTCAAATATACAAGGTTCCCTGAAGGGCCGCTGCGGCAACGCATATCCGGCCTTGCGCAGGCAATGGGGATCCGGCTCCTGGAAATCTATCATATCGATTTCAGCAGGCGCACCGTAAAGGCCAATGCCGGACTCATGGGGCTTGGCAACAGCAAGCGCGTGGTCCTTTCCGATACCGTACAAAAATCATTTACCGACGAAGAGATTGCGGCTATTGTCGCGCATGAGTTCGCGCACAGCAGGAACCGGCATATGCCCAAGCTGATGCTCGCGTCTTCTGTGTTCGCCGCATTACTATTCTATGCCGCTTTCCGTGTGTCCCCTGCCGCGCTTTCGTGGGTGCGTGTCCGGTCCTGGACAGATCCGGCGGCCATTCCCGTCATTCTTTGCTCGGTCTTCTTGGCCGAAGCGATTGTCCAGCCCCTGATTAACGCCCTATCCAGGCGGTTCGAGTCTGAGGCGGACACGGCTGCGATACAGGCGACTGGTTCGGCGGACTCGTTCATAACGGCAATGGAGAAGCTAGCTGCCCGGAATCTATCGGACCCTAAACCTCCGGCCCTGCTGGTCTGGCTTTTTTATTCCCATCCGCCCGTATCAGAGCGCATTGCACGAGCTCGTGCGTGGCAGGGAATGCCAGGCCGGCATGTATTGTGAAAATGTCTGTTCAGAGGTATAATAACTGCATCAACGCATCCATAAGGCAGGCGATATGAGCAATGAGCCCGGCAATATGCCCGTTAGGGAGCAGGAATTGCAGGATTTTCTGAAGTCATTCCGCATTGCGCTCAATTTCATCTCCTTATATCACAAGAGCCATAAGTCGTTCGTTGCCTCTATTACGGAATTGAAATCCCAGCTTGACGGTCTTCTCGCGCATTCTCCCTCGCTGACCATCATGTTCTCCCCCGAGGCGCTTTCAATTGAAGGGATAGTTTTCGCAAAGAAACAGGTCTATTTAGACCTTGCCAAACAGTTCCATTTCCGCAAGGTCAAATCGCTGCAGCTGCTTCCCGGGGTCTCTATCCAGGAATTGATCGATGTCATGGAACTGGCGTCTTTGCCGGTCAAAGACCTTCTGGCCAAGGGAGGCATGCAGTATCTTTTGACTAAGGCGCATGCCGTCAACACCCGCGTCGAGGAGCTCGATTACTCGCTTCTGCTCGGCACCGAGGGCGGGCTTGAGGCGGACATAGGTGCTTACCTGTTGAACCAGAACATGCAGAACAGGGACCCGGAAAAGATCAGGGAGTTCGCGCTTCATTTCGATTCCGTCATAGCCAATATGAGCCTTAAGAATATCGTAGAAGACCCACAGTTGAGCGTGAACATCAGGAATTTCCTTGCGTATCTGCGCACGAGCGATGAGGCTGCCTTCCGCCGGTGCGTCCAATCCCTGTTCCGCATGATCCTCAAAGACAAAGCCCCGGCTACGAAAGAGCAGATGGCCTCGTTTGCGGACTGCGTCGCATCCCTGAGCCCCGAGGCGATCGCGGAGATTATAGTAGATGAAGCATCCCGCAACGAGGAGTTCAATAACGATAATCTATTTCTATTCCTGCAGTCGCGGGGCGACGGACCGGAGGGAGTGCCTTCGTCCCTGGCCCGTAGCATCACATCGCGGGCCCCCTCCAGACGTTTATCCCCAAAGGCGTCCCAAAAGCTCAAGGACCTGTTCACACTCTCCGATTCAAAGGTGGTTTCCGGGGTATACAGCAAAGTTATGGCAGCGCTTTCCGCAGCGGCGCCTGCGGAGGCGTCGGTCAGGTTCGACCGTGACAGCTCGCAGCGGAATTACCGCTCGATCCTTCTGTTCTGCCTGGGTTTCGAACAGGACGAAGAGCGGCTCGATGTCATCGCGCAGAAGATAAGTTCAGAATGGCATAATTTCCTGAAAGAGCCGGTTTGGGAACATTTCAAGGCCCTGGACGCTGCTTTATCGGCCCACCGTGCAAAAATGTCCCGAATACATCCGCTGTCGGAGCTCGATGTGTCATTCCGCCGTTATGTCGAGGACGCAGCGTTCCAGAACGCGCCACCGCCGTGGCTGGCGGATCTGATCGATAATCTGCAGGAGAGCACGCGGGACGCGCACTGGTATCTTGAGAAGATGTTTGCATCCGGCAGTGTGAGCAAACGGGGGCTGTTATTGTTTCTCCGGTTGTTCCCACAGCATCTGGACCGGTTCTGCGCGGATCTTGCGCAATATGCCGGAGACATAGACCTTATTGGGTCGGTTATCGAAGTGGTGAAAGAGACTAATCCGCCGGGAATGTCGCGTATCCTCGAGGACATCTATGGATTTTCCAATGATCTTATCAAGATTGAGGCGCTTAAGGCCATGGCAGTCATGCCCGAGCCAGATGAGATGTTCCTCATGCCGATTCTGTCACAGGACAACATGCTTTTGCGCAAAGAGGCCGCGGCTGCCCTGGGTTCGAGCCCGGGGGCGCGCCGAAAGGCTGCGGAAATCCTTTTAAGCGATGACGATATATGGGGCCGCAGGAATTCCTTTATCGAAGAGAACATCGGCATCGTACAGGAACTGCACTTCGGCGAGTCGGTTCCCTATCTCGAGAAGCTCGCCCGCAAACCGTTCTTCTGGAACTCTGCCGTGCGTCGCCGCGCGCAGGCAGCCCTTGAGGTGCTTTCATGATCAAGAACGTAGAATCAGCGTTCCGTAGCATAATTTCGACTTTGCAGGTCGCAACACTCTACGGCACGAATCACGCGAAGTTCGAAAAATATCTCGATCAGGCATACCGGGATCTGCGGCTGGCGACCGATGAATCAGGAGACATCGTCATCGGTATCGTAGGGGACGAGATCGCCTGGGGCAAGGAGATATTGTTCGACTTGAGCAAGACGCTTAAGTCCATGATCCTCTATCTGAAGTCACGGCATGTCGAGCGCGTCAATTTTGGCCGCGATGCCACGAAAGAAGAGATGAGGCGTTTTATAGAATTCCTGCTTCTTCCAAAGGACCGGATCCCAGAAGATCCGCAACAGTACCTTTCCGACCACGGGGTGCGCAATATTTCCGTAGGCAGGATCACGGTCGCCCTGGCGACGGGCGATCAATCCCTTGTCAAGAGCGCTCTCGACGCGGTCGATTATCTGTCCGTGTACGAGAGTTCCCTCGACAACGTCTCGCAGTCCATCGACAGCATCCTGGGCAACAGGGAAATGGACCCTGCCGCCCTGCGGCTGGGCGTTTCAAATATTATGGAATCGCTGGGAAGCCGGTATCAGGACCTTCTGAAGTTGACGACCGTCAAACGTTACGACATGACGACATTCGTGCATATTATGAACGTCTCGATCCTTGCCATGTATTTCGCGTCACGGCTATCCTTTAGCAGAGATGATATCCTTGACATAGGCACCGCAGCGCTTTTCCATGACATCGGAAAGTTATACATATCGCGTTCTATCATACGCAAGGAAGGCAAGCTCACGGACGAGGAGTTCGCCCGCATTAAGAGCCACAGCGTTCTGGGCGCAGAGATCCTTTTGAAATACACTCCCACGCTGGGGATACTGCCCGTAGTTGTCTGTTTCGAGCACCATCTTAAATACGACCTGTCCGGGTATCCGCGGCTGCCGTTCCGCCATGAACAGCACGTCGCATCCATGATCGTGGCTATCTGCGACGTTTATGACGCGCTTCTGGCGCGTCGCAGCTATAAGGCAAGTTACGCGCCCATGGTCATACACGATATCATGACCGGGGACCGGGGGAAGGGATTCGAACCCGGGCTTCTGGACCGGTTCTTCCAGTACATGGGGGTGTGGCCGGTCGGGACGCTGGTATCATTGAGCGACGGCCGGGTAGCGGTTGTCCGGCAGGCAAATGAGGATGAGATATTTCTACCTACCGTCGAGGTGTTGTATCCTGAAAAGGGACAGGAGATAGATCTTCGTTCGACGCAGGGCAGCGTTTCGATTGCGCAATTCCTTGATCCAGTGCACGAAGGAAAGGCTTATCTGCCGCTGGTCTGACGCAAAGCGTCGATGACCGCCTGCGCAGCCCGCGCAGCCGCGCCCGGCTGGCCGAGCGCCGCCTTCACAAGGGCCAGCTCACTGCGCAAAGAAGAGAGTTTTTCGGTATCCGCAAGGACCGCGGCGCAATAAGACGCGATCCGGGGAGCCGTGGCATCGAACTGAATAAATTCTTCCGCAATTTTTTTGCCCGCCACTACGTTCACCAGCCCGATATACGGTATCCTGATCAAAATCCGCATATAAAGCCAGGTCAGAAAATTGACCTTATAAAGGACGATCATCGGCGTGCCGAGTATTGCCGTTTCCAGCGTAGCCGTGCCTGAACAGACTATGCAGAAATCGCTTGCCGCGATCCCGTCGTAGGTGCAGTTATCGATAATGACTGCCTGAACTCCCGATGAGGCCACGAGGTCTTTGATTAAAACAAGGGGTACGCTTGGAGCGGCAAGGACGAGGAACTGTGTGGGACGATTGCATGTTTTGGCGATTAGCTCAGCCGCCTTCAGCATTACCGGCAGGAGGGACTCGATCTCCGCGCGGCGGGAACCCGGCAGCAGGCTGACGGTCAGGCGCGCGGCGTCGAGGCCATGGCTGCGCCTGAATTCTTCAACTGGCATGCCGGACCTCACATGGTCAAGGCATGGGTGCCCGACGAATGATACAGCCACGCCATGTTGCCGGTAAAGGGCCTCTTCAAACGGGAAGAAGACGATCATGCGGCTTACCGTTTCCCTGATGTTCCGGATGCGGCCTTTGCCCCAGGCCCATATCTGCGGACTTATGTAATATATTACGGGAATACCGCGTTTCTTGAGGTCCCCGGCCAGCCGCAGGTTGAATCCCGGGTAATCGACGAGAATCGCCGCGTCCGGCCTGTCCGCATCTATGTCCGCGAGCAACCGCCTGTAGATGCGGCGGATCGTTCCAAGGTGCCTGAAAACCTCGAAAAAACCTATGACTGCCAGCGATACGATGTCTTCCCGCACGTCTACGCCTTCATTCCTCATGCGTTCGCCGCCAATGCCCCTGAAGTAAAACGGGCCGCCGAGGCGGCGCATCTCTTTCACAAGGTTTGCCGCATGCTGGTCCCCGGAAGCTTCTCCGGCAACGATCAGGATCTTCTGGGGTTTTTCCATATCAGATCACGGATCTGCAATGCAACGCGCAGGGCCTGGCGGGCCACCGGGCCCGACACGAGAGGTTCACTGCGACGCGCGACGCAGTCTATAAAAGAGGAGAGCTCTTTTTGCAGCGGCTGTTCTTTCTCTATAGGCAGGTTCTCTTTTGAGATTCCCTGAGATGATCTTTGGTACAGGGAGGCTTGTTCGTTCTTGTAATCCAGGGAGATGTACGCGTCTTTTAGGAAGATGCGTATTTTGCGCATCACTTCGTCGGATATCCGGGAAGCTGTGAGATTGCATACGCATCCGTTTTTGAAGGTTATGCGCGCGTTGGCGATGTCCTCATACGGAGTCAACACGTTAACCCCAACCGCTTCAATGCGTTTTATTTCTGATCCCACAAGGCCAAGCACTATATCGATATCATGTATCATCAGGTCCAGAACGACTCCCACATCAAGAGAGCGGTGAGGAAACAGGCTCAGCCTGTGGCATTCGATAAAATAAGGGTTCTTGAAGAATTTCTGGCAGGCGCTGAAGGCGGAATTGAAGCGTTCGACATGGCCGACCTGGAGCACCCGGCCATTTTTTTGCGCTATCCTGATCAGGGAATCAGCTTGAGATAAGCGCTCGGTAAAAGGTTTCTCTACGAGAACGTCCAGGCCGTGCTCAAGGCACGCTTTGGCTATACTGAAATGGAGGCTGGTCGGCACAGCGATGCTGACGCAGTCGACTGTGCCGTAAATCCGGCGGAAATCAGCGTATCCGGACACCCCAAGAGAACGGGAGATCTCCTGAAGCCGCGCAGGGTTGGTGTCGCAAACCGCTTCAAGGGAACAGTTTTGGTTTTGTTTGTAAATCCTTGCATGTAGGCTGCCCAGGTATCCGGTACCGATCACCGCGACTTTTATCTTTGGCATGATTCGATGATAGCAAATGGCTCGACAAAAGTCAATATATATGATACCATAATGGGCTATGAAGCAGTATATCAGGCTGTTTAAGTTCATCTGGCCGCATAAGTTCCTGTTCGTCGGCGCGGGGATCTGCATGTTGATGTCCGCGCTGTTCGACGGAGTGACGCTGAGCATGATCATGCCCCTGGCGGACATCGTATTTACGGGCAAGAAGATCGTTGTTCCGGCATCCCTGCCGGGTTTTCTGGCCGGGATGGTCGATATCCTGAACCATATTCCGCCGTTCTTGCTTTTGAATTATATCGCCGCCGGGGTCATCGTACTGTACCTGCTAAAGGGGCTGTTCGGGTTTTTGCAAAGCTATTTCATGACCGATATATCCGCACTGGTCGTGCGTGATATACGTGCGAGCATCTATACGAAGTTCCATGCCCTTTCGCTCGATTATTTCACACATATGCGCGGCGGGGAGCTCATGTCTCGTATCACCAATGACGTTGGGCTGGTCGGCAACGCTATTTCATACGGGGCCACGGACCTGTTGTACCAGTCGCTGCAGGTCGTAGTGTTCGCCGCCATGATCCTTCTGATACATCCGAGGCTGGCGTTGTTATCCCTGATACTTCTGCCCCTGATCAGCTTTCCGATACTGAAGGTGGGGGTGATACTTAAGAAAATTTCCCGCCAGACGCAGGAAAAAATGGCCGATATCAACGCCCTGCTTTACGAGACGATACTGGGCATGCGCGTGGTCAAGGCCTTTAATATGGAAAAAGCCGAGGTCAAGAAATTTATCGATACGAACAACTCATTCTATAAACTGTCCATGCGCGCGACCAAACGGATGCTGCTCCTGAGCCCTTTTACCGAGATGATTGGGGTCCTCGCCGCAGTGGTGGTGCTGTTCGTGGAAGGCAAGGAAGTGCTGGGAGGCAGAATGTCTTTCGGTACCCTCGGGGTTTCGCTCGCCGCGCTTTTGTCCATGCTCAGGCCGTTTAAGAAGCTCTCCCAGGTAAACTCGATAATCGCGCAGGCCATCGCAGGAAGCGAACGGATCCATAACGTCCTGGACACGGTGCCCACAGTAAGGGAAAAGGCCGAGGCGCGCGTCATGCCGCCGTTCGAGCGGTCAATCGTCTTCGACCATGTCTTCTTCAGCTACGGCCATGTCACGGTTCTCAAGGATATAGATTTAACGGTGAAGCGCGGGGAGATCATCGCCATCGTGGGGCCCAGCGGCGCAGGAAAGAGCACGCTTCTGGACCTGATCCCCCGGTTTTATGACCCTGATTCTGGCAGGATCATGATCGACGGCACGGATATAAAGGAATTCACCTTTGAGTCGCTCCGCAGGAACATAGGCATCGTCACGCAGGAGACGATCCTGTTCAATGATAGCGTTGCCGGCAATATCGCCTTTGGCATGCCCGGGGCGTCGCATGAAGATATTGAGCGTGCCGCCAAGCAGGCGTACGTGCACGATATCATTATGAAGCTGAAGAACGGCTACGACACCTTTATCGGCGACCGTGGGGTCAAGCTCTCCGGAGGCGAGCGCCAGCGCATCGCGATCGCCAGGGCAATGCTCAAGAATGCCCCCATCCTGATCCTGGACGAGGCAACGTCTCAGCTCGATACGGAGTCGGAACGGCTCGTGCAGGATGCGTTGAACCTGTTGATGCGCGGCAGGACGGTTTTTGTCATCGCGCACCGCCTTTCCACGATCAGGCACGCGACGCGCATCATGGTAATGAACGAGGGCCGCATCGTCGAGCATGGCACGCATGAACAGCTTCTCAATACGGCAGGCGGCCTGTATCAGAAGCTCTGCCTGAACCAGATCGTGGACTGACGAATGCGGCATTGCGTGCGAGGTGATTTTATGGTAAATTTAACACCTGTGAGAAAATACATCCCGCAGATAAGAAAGTTCTCCCGCGCGCGGGTCCTTGTCATCGGGGACCTTATACTGGACGAATACGTGCAGGGCACGGTCGAACGTATTTCGCCCGAGGCCCCGGTTCCGGTCGTGTGGGCCAGGGAGCGCAAGTTTGTTCCGGGCGGCGCAGCGAACGTCGCCAGCAACCTCAGGGCGCTTGGCGCCCGCGTGGCGCTCGCCGGGGTCGTCGGCCGCGACCATTACCGGGATATAATGCTTTACGAGTTGCGCAGGCGCGGCATCGATACAGCTGCTGTTATTGAAGAACGGGGAAGGCAGACGACGCTCAAAAGCAGGATTTTTGCGAGCCATCAGCAGGTCGTCAGGGTGGACTGGGAGCACGTGGGGCCGATCCTCAAGGCTACGGAGATAAAGCTCGACAGGTACGCCGCCGCGGCGCTCAAGAGATTCGACGCGGTCATCATAGAGGATTACGGCAAGGGAGTTTTTACCAACGCGCTTTTAGGCAGGATAATCTCCCGCGCGCGTTCCCTGGGCATCATTATTACGGTGGACCCTAAGGAAGACAACTTCGAGTCATACGGCGGTGTCACGGCCATCACGCCCAACCGCAAAGAGACCCAGAACGCCGTCAGGTATTTGAAGATGAAAGATACGAACAATGCCTTCAAGATCTATCATGACGCGCTCGAGAGCGATGCGGAGATAAGGCAGGCCGGATACGCGATCCTGGACCATCTGGGGCTTGAAAGCCTTCTTGTGACGCTGGGCGAACACGGCATGTGGCTGTTTGAGAAGGGGCGCGATGAGCATATCCCGACGGTGGCGCAGGAAGTGTTCGATGTCTCCGGGGCCGGGGATACGACCATCGCCACTTTTACGCTGGCCTTGTGCTCCGGCATGTCCAAGCATGCTGCCGCGGTTACGGCCAACATCGCCGCAGGCATCGTAGTGGGCAAACTAGGGACCGCGACGGTCAGCAGGGAAGAATTAATCGAGAGGATGCGTGCTTAGATGAAAGAAGAAATCGGCAAAGAAGATGTGATCGGGGTTATTCCGGCCCGCTATTCGTCCACGCGGTTCGAGGGTAAGGTCCTGGCTGATATCGGCGGAAAGCCTATGATCCAGCACGTCTGGGAACGGGCGCGGCAGGCGAAACTGGTTGATGATCTGATCATCGCCTGCGATGACGAGCGCGTCGCCGCGGCGGCTAGGGAATTCGGGGCCCGCGTCGTCATGACTGCAAAGCAGCATACCTGCGGGACTGACAGGATCGCCGAAGTCGTCAATCCGCTCGAATGCAAGGTCGTGATTAATATACAGGGAGACGAACCGCTGCTCCATCCCACAATGATCGATAATGTCGCCCGGGTCCTGCTCGATGATCCCTCGGTCGCTATGGCGACCATCATCAAGCGTATCGATGATCCGGCCGTCATCGCCGATCCTCATGTGGTGAAGGTTGTCGTAGGGAAAAATGATTTCGCGCTCTATTTCTCGCGTGCGCCGATACCGTTCCTGGCACACAACTCCGAGGTCAAGGATCCCGTATACTACAAGCATATCGGCCTGTACGGTTATACGAAGGATTTTCTTTTCACCTTCAAGAATCTGAAGCCTTCCGTGCTCGAGAAGACCGAAAAACTGGAACAACTGCGCGTGCTCGAAGAAGGCTACCGCATCAAGGTCATTGAGACCAAGTACGATACCATCGGCGTTGATACGGCGGAGGACCTGGAGAAGTTGAAGACATTCATGCGCGGCAAGGAGGCGCAATGACCGCCGTCAAAATCGGAAACGTGGCTGCAGGGGGAAGATCGGCAATGCTGCTTATTGCCGGGCCTTGCGTGATCGAATCGGAGAAACACTGTTTGACAATGGCGCGCAGGCTCAAAGAGATCGCCGGTCATGCCGGGATCCCGTTTGTTTTCAAGGCAAGCTATGACAAGGCGAACCGCATGTCCATCGATTCTTTTCGCGGGCCAGGCCTGCGCAAAGGGCTGGATATCCTTTATAAGGTGAAACAGAAGGCGGGAGTGGCTGTATTAAGCGATGTACACAGCACGGCCGAGGTTCCGTACGCCAGCGAGGTGCTCGATTGCATTCAGATCCCCGCCCTCCTGTGCCGTCAGACGGATCTTGTTGTTGCCGCGGCAAAGACCGGCAGGGCGGTCAATATCAAGAAGGGCCAGTTCCTGGCGCCGTGGGACATGCTTCCGGTCATCAGGAAGGCGGAATCAACGGGAAACAGGAACATCATAGTCACCGAGCGAGGTTTTTCGTTCGGATATAACAACCTCGTCACGGATATGCGGTCGCTGGCTGTCCTGGCAGGGTTCGGATACCCGGTCGTCTACGACGCGACTCACAGTATACAGCTTCCCGGAGGAAAAGGCAATTGTTCGGGCGGCCAGCGCGAGTTCGTTGAAGGATTGAGCAGGGCTGCGGTGGCGTTCGGATGCGACGGCCTGTTCCTGGAGGTCCATGACCGTCCTGACAAGGCATTATGCGACGGGCCTAATATGATCGACCTGCAGACTTTGGCCCGTTTGCTCAAACAGGTCACGAGGATACGCAAATGCCTATAAAAATCAATCCGGTTAAACGGGCGCGTGAGGTCATAGATATCGAAGCCGAAGCCGTGCGCGCGCTGAAATCCAGGATCGGCCCCCCCTTCGTACGGGCGCTTGAGCTGATGATGAAAGCACGCGGCAGGACCGTGGTCAGCGGCATGGGCAAGACCGGCATTATTGCTCAGAAATTCTCCGCGACCCTGGCGTCAACTGGGACGCCGAGCCTTTTTCTCCATCTTGCAGAGGCCTCGCACGGCGACCTCGGAAAGGTCACGCAAGACGATGTCGTAATAATCCTGTCCAATTCAGGCTCGACGGCAGAGGTCAAACAGCTGCTGCCGTTTTTGAAAAAAATCGGATCAAAGATTATAGCAATGACCGGGAATCCCGCATCCCCGCTTGCCAGGTACGCGGACGTCGTACTCGATGTCTCGGTCAAACGGGAGGCATGCCCTTTGAACCTTGCGCCGACCGCCTCGACTACCGCGACTCTCGTTCTGGCGGACGCGCTTGCTGTATGCCTGCTTGAATTGAAAGGGTTTAAAGAGAGGGATTTTGCCTTGTTCCATCCGGGCGGCGCGTTAGGCAGGCGTTTACTGCTGACCGTTGCCGATATCATGCGCACGGGCCGGATGAACCCGCAGGTGACCGCCGAGAAGACAGTCTCGCATGTCCTTCTCAAGATCACCCAGGCGAGGGCGGGCGCCGCGCTGATCGTGGACGCCAGAGGAAGGCTTCTGGGGATCTTCACCGACGGCGACCTGCGCCGCCATCTGGAATCCGATCCTGAACTTCCGCGCCGGCGCATCGCCGACGTCATGACAAAGAATCCGCTGGTGGTAAGGCGCGAAACGCTTGCTGCCGAAGCGCTCCATTTGATGGAAGAGCGCAAGATAGACGAATTGCCCGTAGTCGATGAAGGCCGCAGGGCTATCGGCCTGCTGGATGTCCAGGATCTCCTTCGCGCAGGCATCGTATAGGCCATGGTCAATCGATCTGTTATCGAAAAAGCCAAAAAAGTGAAGGTCCTGCTTCTTGATGTCGACGGCGTCCTGACAGACGGCAGGATCGTCTATGATTCGTCGGGCAGGAACTCCAAATTCTACGATGTACACGACGGTATGGGCGTGCATCTTCTGCATACGCGCGGCATTCCCACCGTTTTGATATCGGCCAAAAGGTCTGCGGCAATCGGGCCCCGCGCCCGCGATATGCACGTCGACCGGGTGTACGAGAATATCAAACCCAAGACCGCTGTGCTGGATGATATCAAAAAGCGCTACGGCGTGGGTCCCGCAGAGATGTGTTTTGTCGGAGACGATCTTGTCGATATATGCCTGATGCGAAAAGTCGGCCTGCCGATAGCGGTGGCCAATGCCTGCGACGAGGTCAAGGCTTCTGCCGCATGGGTCACGTCCCGGCAGGGAGGAAGAGGCGCGGTCAGAGAAGTAAGCGAGATGATCCTCAAGGCGCAGGGCCAGTGGCTCCGGGCCATACGGCCATATGAGGAGTAACGCAGTGTTCAGGCTCGCGGTCTTGTCTTCTGCGGTATCGTTGGTGCTTGCGAATGCGGCATTGGGCGCGCAAGAGAGCGGCCGGACGGCAGCGGACACCCAGGAAATGTCGGATTTTTCCCTTTCGGGTTTCGGGGACAAGGGCGCGAAGGCCTGGGACGTGAAGGGCAAGTCAGCCGATATCGGAACCGAGGTCATCAAGCTCAAAGATATAGTCGGCAATTTTTACGGTGCCGAGGAAACAGTCAGGCTAACGGCAAAGACAGGGAACTTTAACAGGCTCGAAGGCAATATCCATCTCCAGGACGATGTCGTAGTCACGACCTCGACAGGGGCGAGACTGCTGACTGATGCTTTGGATTGGGACCGTAAACGCCAGGTCATCGAAACGAAAGATCAGGTAAAAATGTATAAGGCAAATATGACCGCCACAGGCCTAGGCGCCAAGGGGTTCCCTGACCTGAACAAGCTGGATCTTGAGAAAGATGTGACGGTGAAGATCGACCAGCGCATCGAGATCACCTGCGACGGCGCCCTGCAGGTGGATTATCAGAAGAACATTGCGACCTTTAATAAAAACGTCAAAGTGACGACGCAGGACGGCGTGATCACCGGGGATCAGATGGAGCTGTATTTCAGCACGGAGCAGGCCTCGGGCAAAGGCGGCAGGGCAGCCATCGATGATATCGCCGCAGCCGGCTCCAGGATCGAGCGTATATACGCGCGCGGCAATGTAACCATCACGCGCGCAGGCAACGTTTCGTACAGCGAAGAGGCGGTATATTCGGCGCTCGAGAACAAGATCACGCTTTTGGGCAGGCCGAAGCTCGTAATATATTCGTCGGAGGGATTGAATGCACCTTCTGGAAATTAAGAACCTGTGCAAGAGTTACGACGGCCGCGAGGTCGTAAAGGGCGTGGATATGCTCGTGAAGCGCGGAGAGATCGTGGGGCTGCTCGGACCAAACGGCGCGGGCAAGACTACCACCTTTTACATGGTCGTGGGCATCATCCCTCCGAACAAGGGAAAGATCGTGTTCGACAATCAGGATATTACTGGCCTGCCGATCCACGAACGGGCCCATTACGGCATCGGCTACCTTTCGCAGGAGCCGTCTATCTTCAGAAAGATGACCGTGCGGCAGAACATAATGGCTATCCTGGAGACGCTTGCGATCAGCAGGGCCGAGCGCAGGCGCAGGCTTGAGAGCCTTCTTGAGGAGCTCAAGATATCGCATCTTGCCGATCATAAGGCGTTCACGCTTTCAGGGGGAGAGCGGCGAAGGCTCGAGATCACCCGAGCCCTGGTGACGAATCCGTCTTTCATCCTTCTTGATGAGCCGTTCTCCGGGATCGACCCCATCATCGTAGGCGAGGCCCAGGAGATCATCAAGGAGCTGCGCAATAAAGGGCTGGGGATACTGTTGACCGATCACAACGTGCGCGAAACCCTCTCGATCACCGACCGTGCGTACCTGATCGCAGACGGCAGGATCCTTATCTCAGGCACTGCGCAGGAGCTTATCAATAATCCCCGCGCCCGGGAGATATATCTGGGCGAGAAGTTCAGCATGTAAGCGAAGGCGAAATTATCAATCCGATAAACACGAGAGAGGAATTCATGAAAGCCGAAGTGAAGAAACTGGACAATTCGACACGGCAGCTCCGCGTGGAGGTCTCCGGCGATGTCGTGAAGAACAAATTTGAGGATGTGTTCAAGAAGATAGCGCGGGAAGCCAAGGTCAAGGGGTTCCGCCCCGGCCATGCCCCTCGGGATATCGTGGAGAAAGAGTATTCCCATGTCGCTCACGAGCAGGTGCTCCGGGAGCTTATCCCCGAGGTCTATCAGCAGGCGCTCGACCAGGAGAAGATAGACGCCATCGACTATCCGCAGATCTCAGACGTCAAGCTCGAAAGGACGTTGTTGTCCTTCACGGCCAAGGTCGAGATCACGCCCGAAATAGAGGTCAAGGATTATAAAGGGATCCCGTTGTCGTATACGAAGCCGTCGGTCGGCGCGGACGAAATCAAGCGCCAGCTTGATTCGATCAAAGAGTCGCGCAAGATTGACGCGATTGATGACGCGTTCGCCCGGGGGCTGGGCTATCCGTCCCTTGAGGAATTGCGTGCCGTCATGGAACGGCAGGCTCTCGTCACCAAGGACAACGCGCAGCGCCATGCAATCGAGAAACAGCTTATCGACCATCTGACCAAGGGGCTCAACGTCAAGCTTCCTCAATCTCTGGTCTCAAAGCAGGCGGAAGACATGCTGCGCCAGACCAAGATCGACCTTGCATTAAAGGGCGTGCCCAAGGAAAAGATAATTGAGGAAGAAGCCGCCCTGCGCAAGGAGATCCTGCCGCAGGCCGAGCGGCAGGTCCTTGTATATCTGGTATTGTCCGCCATTGCGCGCAGGGAAAACATTCCGGTCGACGATCATATGACGCACAAGGTTATGGAATTCCTGTACGCGAACGCGAAATGGGAGACGAAGACAGCGTGAGAACGTGCTTACAACGGAGGTGATACGTGATGCCGAAATCACAGATCCTGGTACCGATGGTCGTGGAGCAGACGTCAAAAGGGTATGAGCGGGCGTATGACATATACTCCCGCCTCTTAAAGGACCGGATCGTCTTTCTGGGAACGCCCATAGACGATATGGTGGCCAACGTAGTCATCGCGCAGCTGTTGTTCCTGCAGCAGGAAGACCCGTCCAAGGAGATCAGCCTGTATATCAATTCGCCAGGAGGTTCCGTCACCGCAGGGCTGGCGATCTACGATACCATGCAGTTCATCAAACCGGACGTGGCCACGTATTGCGTCGGCCAGGCGGCGAGCATGGGCGCCATACTTCTGTGCGCCGGGACCAAGGGCAAACGCTTTTCATTGCCGAACTCCCGCGTTATGATCCATCAACCCTGGGGCGGGGTGCAGGGTGCTGCCGAGGACATATCGCGCCAGGCGACCGAGATACTGAAACTGCGCGATAAGATTAACAATATCCTGTCCGTCCATACGGGCCAGCCCCTTGACCGGATCCAGAAAGACGCGGACCGAGATTATTTTATGTCGTCCCAGGAGGCCAGGGATTACGGCCTCGTTGATGAGGTCATCATAGGCAAATTGAAGAAATAGCATTTGCGTTGGAAGGCAAGGAGAAGACATGAAAAAGAATTATCTGCTGACGCCGGGACCGACGCCGCTGCCCCCCGAGGTATGCGAATCGTTATCGCGGCCCATCATCCATCACCGCACCCCGCAGTTCCAGTCGATTTTGAAAGAGGCGCATGAGGGGTTGAAATACGTCTTCCAGACCTCCAACGACGTATATATCCTGGCGTCATCAGGCACGGGCGGGCTTGAGTCCGCAGTTGTAAATTTCCTGTCTCCGCAGGACAGCGTTATCGTCGTCGACGCTGGAAAGTTCGGAGAGCGCTGGACCGAGATCTGCGAGGCCTACGGCGTCAAGGCCGACGTCATAAAGGTGAAATGGGGGCATGCGGTTGATCCGAAGGATATCGAGGCTCGGTTAAAAGAGGGCAAAGGCAGTGTCAAGGCAGTGTTCGTTACCCTGTGCGAAACCTCGACAGGCGTCGCGACCGACATCAAGGCGGTCGGCGATGTAGTCAAGAATACCGACGCAATACTTGTCGTCGATGCGGTCAGCGGCCTGGGCGCGATTGATCTGAAATCGGACGCATGGAACTGCGATGTGGTCGTTTCCGGGTCCCAGAAAGGGCTGATGCTTCCTCCGGGCCTCGGGTTCATCTCCGTTTCCTCAAAGGCATGGAAGCTGGCAGAAAACTCGAAATGCCCGAAATATTATTTCAGCCTGAAGGCTGCGAGGAAGGCGTATGCATCAAACGACACGCCGTGGACGCCCGCCATCGGCCTGGTGATCGCCCTGAACGAGGCCATCAAGCTGATAAAGGCGCAGGGCCTTGAAAAGATATTCGCCTGGCATCATACCATGGCAGAGGCCGTCCGGGCCGCAGCCAGGGCAATAGGCCTTGAGCTGTTCGCGCCCGATGCGTACTCCGACGTAGTCACCGCTGTCAGGGTGCCTCCAGGGGTGGACGGGGAGAAACTGGTAAAGGCCATGCGCGACACCTACGGCGTTACGATCGCCGGAGGCCAGTCGGAAATGAAGGGCAAGATCTTCAGGTTTGCGCACATGGGCTATATAGGCGAGTTCGACATCATCACCGGCATATCCTGCCTTGAAAAGGTCCTTGCGCAGATGGGATACAAGTTCCAGATGGGCGCGGGGGTCGCTGCGGCGCAAAAGGTGTTCCTGAATTCAGGGATATAGCCGGTTTCCGGCACGCTTAAATAATGGGGACGGTTCTCGAAGAGAGCCGTCCCCATTATCTTGTTTTTTTCTTGATTAACGCGCCTGAATTGAGGTATAATAAGCATCTTCCAACTAATACTACCAAGGAGAGGCGCATGTTCAAAATACTCGTCAGTGATTCTTTATCCGAAGAGGGATTGAAGATCCTCCGTGAGGAAAAGGATTTTCAGGTCGATGTCAGAACCGGAATGAAACCCGAGGAATTAAAAGAGGTTATTAAAGATTACGACGCGCTTCTTGTGCGCAGCGCGACTAAGGCGAATAAAGATATCATTGCGGCCGCAGGCAGGTTAAAGGTCATCGGTCGCGCAGGGGTCGGACTCGATAACGTTGATCTTGCCGCTGCGACCGAGCGCGGGATTGTGGTCATGAACGCGCCGGCCGGCAATACCATATCTACCTGTGAACACACGATGTCGCTTTTGCTTTCGCTTGCCCGTAGCATACCGCAGGCAGCGGCATCCATGAAAAGGGGCGAGTGGAAACGGTCGAAATTCATGGGGGTCGAGCTGTATAAAAAAACGCTGGGCATTGTGGGTCTGGGGCGCATCGGCAGGGAGGTCGCGCGCCGCGCGGCGTCCTTCGGCATGAAGATCAAGGGATTCGACCCCTATCTTTCCCGCGAGGTGGCCGAGACGCTCGGCATCGAGGTAGTCGAACTGGACGAACTTTACCGGGCCGCAGATTTCATCACGGTCCATGTGCCGCTCACCGAGGATACCATGCATATGATCTCGGACAAGGCGTTTGCGACGATGAAGGACGGCGTGCGGATATTGAACTGCGCGCGCGGCGGCATCATAGACGAGAAGGCGCTTCTTGCCGCGCTCAAGTCCGGCAAGGTCGCCGGGGCGGCGCTCGACGTCTTCGAGGCGGAACCGCCGCCTCCCGATTCCGAGCTTTTGAAGCTCGACAACGTAATTCCGACATGCCATCTCGGGGCTTCGACCGAAGAGGCGCAGGTCAATGTGGCCATTGAGATCGCGGAATGCGTCACGGATTTCCTGAAGGGCCGCGGCATCCATAACGCCGCCAACTATCCGAACATCGACCCTGAACTATACAAGGTGCTTCAGCCGTATATCGTCATGGCGGAGAAGCTAGGGCAATTTTCAGCGCAGATGATCGAAGGCCGCATCAAAGATGTCGAGATAAGGGTTTCGGGAGACCTGACAAAATACGACACTACCTCGCTTTCCATGGCGATCATCAAGGGTATGCTTTCCCCGGTACTCAAGGAAACTGTCAATTTCATCAATGCGATACCGCTTGCGCGCAGCCGCGGCATACAGATCAAACAAACCAAGGCGGATGATGCGGAGTTCAACAACCTCGTTACCGTCACGATCACGACGGATAAGGAGACCCGCTGTGCGGCGGCGACTCTGTCACCGAAACGCGAACCGCGCATTGTCAAGATCGATGATTTTTACGTGGAGGCGTCCCCTTCGGGATATCTGCTTGTAATGAAAAACTGGGATAAGCCAGGCATAATCGGGTCGGTCGGGACCCTCATGGGAAAGAACCATATCAACATTGCCGCCATGGTGTTCGGCCGCAAAGAGGTCGGTGGCGTCGCGGTTTCCATCCTGAATGTGGATAGCCCTATTTCGAACGAGCTTCTGGAAGAGATCAAATCCCTGGATAATATCCTGGCCGTGCGGCTGGTTAAACTATAAGAGGGTTTTTATGAGAACATTATATGGTAATGCGGCTGCTGCTTTATGCGTAGCAGGCGTCATGCTTCTGGCAATGCCCGCATATGCGGCAGAGGTCACGCTTTTGTATACGGGAGAGACGCACGCGATGCTCTATCCCTGCAGCTGCCCTCTGGAAGTTGACGGCGGCGTTGCCCGCAGGGCCACGCTGGTGAAGGACATCAGGAAGTCCTCGCCTAATGTCGTGCTTGTAGATTCGGGCGCCTTTTTTGCCGGCGGCCTCATGGACGAGTACACGCAGTCAACGGAGCTGGACATGCTGCGCACAAAGACCGTTCTGGAGGCTATGGAGTATATGAAATATGACGCCGCTGCCGTAGGGGACGAAGAATTCAACTTCGGCCGTCAGTTCCTGGAAGACGCGGCAAGGAAGCATCGTTTCGCATTTGTCTCTGCCAACAGCAGTATTCCCGGCGCGGTGCCGTTCGTCGTCAAAACGCTGCCGGGCGTGACCGTCGGGATCATCGGGGCGACCCCCAGGGCCGCGCTGCCAAAGGCAGGGGGCATAGAGATTTCTGATCCGAAAGCTGCGGTCGCCGCAGCGATAACCAGAGTGAAAGCCGCAGGCGCGGATTGTATAATCCTCGTGAGCCACCTTGGAGAGTCCGATGATCTGGAATTGATCAAGGCGATAGAAGGCATTGACGTAGTCGTGGTTGGCGGAGGGAGGCTCAAACAGGAACCGTTCTCGAAAGTAGGCGCAACGCTGATCGTTCGCCCCTCCTGGCAGGGCAGGCGCATGGGTAAGGCGGTCCTGCACATCAAGGACCGTTCGGTCGTAGATTTCAAGGTAGAGGAGATCCGTCTTTCGGACGCCGTCGCCGAGGACCCGCAGGTGCTGGCGCTCGGCCCGAGGTGTTTCATGGATTCGAATTGCAAAAAGGGAGGCCGCACGGGTTCATGTCTGGAGCCTGCCACCAGGAACGCCCGTTGCGTTTTTCCGCAGGAGGTCAAGGTCCCTCTGACGGTCGTGGTTCCCAGGAACTGCTATTCCTGCCAGATCGACGAGGCCGTCAGCGCCTTCAAGAAACAGTTCCCCGGAATCGCGGCCACGCGTATCGACTATCCCGGAGCTGGGGCCGAGAAGATGGTCAAAGATCTTGGCTTGACCACTCTTCCTGCGTATGTCTTCGGCAGAGAGCTTGCGCGGGATCCGGCCTACGGCGACGTTAAGGACCGTTTTGAAGAAAAGAACGGCCTGTTCGTGCTAAAACCCCAGTTTTCAGGAATCGCTGTGTTCCTGAACAGGCCTGCCGTCCCCAGGAAGATCGACGTGTTCCTTAGCCTGTATGACCCGAATATCACGACGCTGCTGTATCACCTTGAAGAGTTTGATCCGCATATCCATTTCCTCGCCGGCCTCAAGGACGGGCAGTTCGTAACCGCCAAGGGCACTGCCGAGCTGGAAGAGATGAAACGGTGCGTCTGCGTCAAGAAGCTATACCCTGCATATTTCTGGAATTATCTTAATTGCCGCGTCCGTAACATAGAATCGTCCTGGTGGCAGGACTGCCTGGGGGATCTGGACCCTGCGCCGGTCAAGGCATGCGCGCAGGGCAGCCAGGGAACGGCATTGCTCCAGGAGAACATCGCGCTGAACGAGGAATTGCAGATTGTCTCGAGCCCTACATACCTGGTCAATAATCAAAATATCTTCAGCTCCAATAAGCCTCCCTCAAAGGAGGAGTTCAGAAAGATATTCACCTCAAAGTAACCAAGGAGCTTTGTCATGGAGAAAAAACCAAAGATCTATCTCATCGACGTCACCAACCGCGATGGCGTGCAGACGTCGCGCATCTGCCTTTCCAAGCTGCAGAAGACCATGATCAATATGTACCTGAATGAAATGGGCGTGTTCCAGTCGGAATTTGGCTTTCCCATCACGCGCCACGAGACCAACTACCTGAATGCGAACCTTGAGCTGGCGTCGATGGGTGTCCTGTCGCCGATCCGCCTGGGCGGATGGCTGCGCGCGACGGAGGAGGATGTGAAGCTCGCCTTCAAGATGGTGCCTAAGCTCAGACATGTAAACCTGTCCATCTCTACGTCAGACCAGATGATCGTGCATAAATTCAAGGGCAAGCTCGACCATGCCTCGATCATCGGCGAGATGGCGGAGGCGGTCAAGGCCGCCAAGGACCTGGGCGCCGAAGGCATCGGCGTAAACGCCGAAGACGCTTCCCGCACCCGGATCGAGTACCTGATTGAGTTCGGCCTGGCCGCGAAAAAGGCCGGCGCGGACCGTCTGCGTTATTGTGACACGCTCGGCTGTGAAACCCCGTTCTCGATTTATGAACGCATCAAACAACTTACCGAAGCGGTCCGGATGCCGGTTGAGGTCCATTGTCACAATGACCTGGGGCTTGTCGTTGCTAATTCCATCTGCGGGGCCATGGCGGTCAACGACGCCGGCTTCGACGCGTATATCAATACCTGCGTAAACGGCATGGGCGAGCGGGCCGGCAACGCCGACCTCGTATCGGTGATCCTGGCGATAAAATACGGGAATCATGTCAGGGATAAATACCATCTTGACGAGCGCATCAAGCTAAAGACCGCCTGGAAGATTTGCAAGTACGCTTCCTACGCCTTTGGCATACCGATTCCCATCAATCAGCCTGGCCTGGGGGCCAACGCGTTCGCGCATGAATCAGGCATCCACGCCGACGGCGCGCTCAAGGACCGCCGTAATTACGAACTTTATGATTATGAGGAATTGGGCCGCGGGGAACCGGAGATCATCGAAACCGGCCGCAAGATTACGGTCGGGGAATACTCCGGCATCAAAGGGTTCCGCAACGTATACGACAAGCTTGAGGTTCCTTTCGCAAACGACGAAGAGGCCACCCGGATACTGGAACTCGTCCGGTACGCGAACGTCCATAACCAGAAACCACTTGTGGATGAAGAATTGAAGTTCATCGCGAAATACCCCGATATAGCACACAAGATATTCACCATGAATCCGTAACCGAGAGGACCGCATGAACACCGTTATCGTAGGTGCGCAATGGGGCGATGAAGGAAAGGGCAAGATCATCGATATTCTGTCCGGCAAGGTTGACTGCATCGCCCGGTATCAGGGAGGGAGCAACGCGGGCCACACGGTTGTGGTAAACGGGAAGGAATTCATCTTTCACCTGATCCCTTCGGGTATCCTTCACCGTTCGGCCGTCTGCTGCATAGGCAACGGGGTCACGATTGATCCGGAATCGCTCATCGGCGAGATTCGCGGGCTGGCGGCTGCCCGTATTTCCGTCGTAAACCGTCTCAAGGTTTCGTCCCTGGCGCACGTCATCATGCCGTACCACAAGGTTTTGGACAAGCTCCGCGAAGGCAAACGCACGCACCGCATAGGCACCACAGGCAGGGGCATCGGCCCCTGTTATGCCGATAAGGTGAACCGCTGCGGCATCAGGATGATCGACCTTCTTAATCCGGCCGTGTTCGGGGAAAAGCTGCGCGACAATCTCCGGGAGAAAAACGAGATCTTCAGAAAAGTCTACCGCCATCCCGGCTTCAGGTTCGAGCTGATATACAGGCAGTATTGCGAATACGGCAGGCGCCTGAAACCCTATATCTGCGATACGTCCGCGTATCTGAACGGCGCGATAGGACAAAATAAAAGCATTTTGTTCGAAGGCGCCCAGGGGACATTCCTCGACATCGACTTCGGCACGTATCCGTTCGTAACGTCTTCGAGTGCGACCTCCGGAGGCAGCTGCATCGGCACAGGCGTAGCCCCGACGAAGATCGACAAAGTGATAGGTGTTGCCAAGGCGTATACCACCCGTGTCGGCGAAGGGCCGTTCCCTACGGAATTCGAACCCGCGTTCAATGATATTATACGCACAAAGGGCAAGGAATTCGGAGCAACGACCGGCAGGCCGCGCAGGTGCGGTTGGTTCGACAGCGTCATGGTCAAGCAGGCTATACGGGTTAACGGCATCACGAGCCTGGCCCTGACAAAGATCGACGTCCTGGCAGGGCTGCCTGTTATCAAGGTCGCCACAGCATATAAATATAAAGGAAAGACGTTCAAGGATTTCCCCGGAGATTACGATGCCCTGTGCAGATCCGTGCCCGTATACAAGGAATTAAAAGGATGGAGCGAAACTCCCGTTAAGGCAGACAGTTACAAGAAGCTTCCTGTCGCATGCAGGGACTATATCTCGTATTTGAGCGACGTCTGCTCGACCGATATCTCTATCGTATCTATCGGCTCAGGAAGAGAGGATACGCTGTTTATCTGATGTTTTGAATTCGCTTGACGCAGTGCAGAGGATGTGTTATATTGAATGACACTAATCCCTTTTATAGCAAATACTTGAAGAAATTTGCGGCAGTGATGCGCAGGGCCATTAAAATGATGCCTGCAGTCCTGTTTGTTTTCGCACTGTCAGGGTGCGCGTCTGCGGTCAAGAATACCTGCTTGTCCGAAGAAGCTCATGTCCAGCCACCGGACGCCAGGGTTGATGAACTGGCTCAAGCCAGGGACGCCCTGGAGCAGCAGCTTCATTCAGAGATAGTCGGGAAAACCGCTCAGCTTCAGGTGACGGACAAAGGGCTAGTGGTAACGTTCCCTGCGGATGCCTTGTTCGATCAGGGCAAATCTAAACTGAAGACCGAGGCGTATGCGGCCCTTGACGCGGTATATCGCGTCCTGTCAGGTATCGCCAGCGGGTCGAGGATTGAGATCGGGGGCCATACGGATAATGAGGCTGTCCAGGCGTCTGGCTGGAAGTCCGGCTGGGAATTATCCGCCGCCCGCGCCCTGAGCGTTGTGCATTACTTCCAGGATGAAAAAGGAATTGCCGGATGGCGGCTGAGCGTTGCCGTATTCGGGGAATACAGGCCTGTCGCCGACAATTCGACAAAGGAAGGCCGTCAGGCAAACCGCCGGATAGAGATTGTTATAACTCCCCGGATGCCGCAGGTTCAGGAGATCGCCCTTCCGCAGACAAAAACATCGGAAGCGACCCGATGAGCGGTGCTGGGCGCGTTGTCACGGGTAATCTAAAAATGGAGGGCCACGGTGGAATTCTTAAAAAACAAGGTTGTCATCATACTCGGTGCGTGTTGTATTGTCCTGTTGCTTGTTGCGGTACAGTCATGCGTGCAGGGGAATAAATATCTTAAGGTGAAACAGAAGGAAGAGATCAAGCGTTACGACGCTGAAAAGGCGTTGAACGACGTTTCTCAGGAGAAGGCTTCGCTTGAGGCTGCATTGCGCAAGGCGGAAGCGGCACTGGCCGAGGAACGCGCGGCGTTGGAAACTACCAAGAAGACTCTCCTGCAGGAGCAGCTGGTCAACAAATCTCTAAAGGCAGAGATCGATAAATTGAGAAAACTCAACAGTGCTCTTGAGAACGACCTTAAGGATGCCATGATTTCCGGAAAAGCAAAGAAATAGAGTCGGGGAAGTGTTTCAGCAAGGGGGTGGCGTATGGCAATGATGCGCAGGGTTAAGGAAAAGATCAAAAAGATCATCAAGCGTCCGGCGCGGTCTAAGAAGACCGCGGTGAAACCGGCAAGGAAAAAAGGCGTGACCCGAAGCCAGGGGAAGCATCTTTCCGCGCAGACACAGCCTGCCCCTGTCCAGAAGGAGACGCTCGGCCTCAACGAGGTGGCGATCGAGAAGACGAAGTTCTCCCATCCGCAGGTGCGCCGCGTACAGCGGGCGCTTCCGCAGGATCTTCCCGGCGGATACGGCAAAGACCGCATGATTCTGCAGGTCCGGGATCCGTGGTGGCTTCACACATACTGGGAAGTCACCCTGGCCACGTGGGATTCTCTTAAACAACGGCTCAAGGACATGTTCCACGGCGCAAAGAAGTCTCTGCGCGTGTATGACGTCAGCCACATCGTGTTCAACGGCAATAATGCACACCGGTATTTCGATATAGAGCTGGCCCATGACGCCAATAACTGGTATATAGATACGGGCGGCCCCGGCAGGTCCTGGGTCGTAGATTACGGGTTGAAACTGGCCAACGGGGAATTCGTCACCATAGTCCGCTCGAATGTCGTTCAGACTCCCCTCGACGGACCGTCGTGGGTTACCGATGAGGAATGGATGGTGCCAGACGAGATGTTCGGAAGGCTTTACGGCATGGGATTCGGCATGGGCCATACCTCCATGGGCAAGGCCTGGCAGGAGCGCATGAAGAAGGCCCTCTTCTCGGGCATACTCTCCTCGCCTGGCATCAGCTCGGCGGGATCCCCGGTTAAGAAACGCGCCAAGGGAAGGAACTTCTGGCTCGTCGTTGACTGCGAACTGATCGTGTACGGCGCGACAGAACCCGACGCCGCGGTTACCGTCCAGGGAAAGCCGATCCAGCTGCGGCCGGACGGGACTTTTACCATGCGTTATGCGCTTCCCGACGGGAAACAGGTGATCCCCGTTCAGGCTACCTCGTCCGACAAGATCGAGGTCCGTACCATCACGCCGGTCGTCACCCGTCAAACGCACACGGACATCGCTGTCAAGGAGGAGCCGGCGCAGGACCATGTCGCTGCGGCCGTCTGACTTAAGCAGCCGTAATCTTTTAACCAAAGGAAACCGATGAATAAAGGATATCTCTGCCTGGTCCTGCACAGCCATTTGCCGTTCGTGCGCCATCCCGAACACGATGATTTTCTTGAAGAGGACTGGTTATATGAAGCGATAACAGAGACCTATATACCCCTTATCTGGATGTGCGAGAAGCTCATGGAGGACGGCATCGATTTCCGCATGACGATGTCCCTGACTCCGACGCTTATCAGCATGCTTACCGACCCGCTGCTGCAGGGCCGCTATATGAGGCATATCAACAGCCTGATAGAGCTCGCACATAAGGAGATTGAGCGCACCACCTGGCAGCCCCAGTTCCAGCGTCTGGCCATCATGTACGTGAACCATTTCTGCCGCAGCAGGGATACGTTCGAGAAATACAACCGCAACCTGGTTGTTGCGTTCAAAAGTTTTCAGGACGCTGGCAAGATCGAGGTCATCACCTGCGGGGCGACGCACGGATATTTCCCGCTCATGGACGTGTGCCGCGATTCGATCAAGGCGCAGCTCAAGACGGCGGTTGCGCATTATGAGAAGCACTTCGGAAGGAAGCCGCGCGGCATATGGCTGCCTGAATGCGGGTATTATCCCGGCCATGACGAGATGCTGCGTGAGGTAGGTATCAAATATTTTTTTACGGATTCGCACGGCATCTTGCACGGGACGCCCCGGCCGAAGTACGGGGTGTTCGCGCCGGTTTACTGCAAAGGCACCGGCGTTGCCGCGTTCGGCAGGGACCTGGAGTCCTCAAAGCAGGTGTGGTCTTCGATCGAGGGTTATCCCGGGGACTATAATTACCGCGAATTCTACCGTGACATAGGTTTCGATCTTGAGTATGAATACATCAAACCGTATATCCATCCCGACGGCGTAAGGATCAATACAGGGATCAAATATTACCGTATCACAGGCGACACTCCGCATAAAGAGCCTTACGATCCAGGATGGGCGAGGGAGACGGCCGCTTCCCACGCGGGTAATTTTATGTTCAACCGCCAGAAACAGGTAGAGTACCTTTACGATATGATCCAGCGGAAACCCATCATAGTTTCTCCGTATGACGCGGAATTATACGGCCACTGGTGGTACGAGGGTCCGCAGTGGCTCGACTTCCTGATCCGGAAGCTTTCCTGCGACCAGGATACAATCAGGATGATAACGCCTTCGGAATATCTGGCGGAGCATCCGCGGCTACAGGTAATCACTCCGTCCATGTCGAGCTGGGGATACAAGGGGTACAGCGAGATGTGGATGCAGGGCGCCAATGACTGGATCTACCGCCACCTGCATGAGGCGTCTTACCGGATGTCGGAGCTGGCGCACGGTTATCCGCACGCGACCGGCATCACGCGGCGGGCATTGAACCAGGCCCTGCGGGAACTGCTACTTGCGCAGAGCTCGGACTGGGCATTCATCCTGGGCACCGGAACGCATACGGCGTATGCCGTGAAGCGGACCAAGGACCATCTGCTCCAGTTCAACCGGCTGTACGAGGACATCAAGGCCAATTCCGTAGATGAAGAGTGGCTTGAAGATGTCGAATCGCGGGACAACCTTTTCCCGGATATAGATTACCACTACCATAGTTAACCATAGGAGCCAGGACAAAAAAATTACAAACTACCGTTTGTAATTTTTTTGTGTATGAGACGATGAGCCCTCGGACAAAGCAACTTCCGCGTCATGTCGCAATCATCATGGACGGCAACGGCCGCTGGGCGCAGATGCGCCATCTGCCCAGGACCCTTGGCCACCGGGAAGGGGTTTTGCGCGTCAAGGAGATAGTCCAGGCCGCCTCCGAAATAGGCATCGAGGTGGTGACCCTGTTTGCCTTCTCAACGGAAAATTGGTCGCGGCCGGCGCTTGAAGTCAGCACCCTTATGCGCCTTCTGCAGGTGTATCTGGGCAGGGAGATTTCCGCTCTTTCCCGCAGAAACATCAAGGTCAGGTTCATCGGCAGGCGGGACCAGCTGCCCAGGTCCGTCATTCGCACAATCGAACGTGCGGAAGAAAAGACAAAGGGCAATACCGGACTGACGCTGGTCCTGGCGGTGAATTACGGCTCGCGCCAGGAAATACTCGACGGGGTCAGGGCCATGATGAGTGATTGCGCCAGAGGCGCGCTTGCGCCCGGCGAGGTAACGGAAAAGACCTTCGGTTCATATCTGTACACCGCAGGCCTTCCGGATCCGGATCTGCTGATCCGCACGAGCGGCGAACAGCGCATCAGTAATTTCATGCTCTGGCAGCTGTCATACGCCGAGCTGTATTTCCCGGAGAAATACTGGCCCGATTTCAGGAAACAGGATTTCCTGGAAGCGATCGAGGTTTACGGGAAACGCTGTCGCAGGTTCGGCGGGATCGGAAAAAAGGCATAGGATATGTTCTTAAGGCGACTGATAAGCTCTGGGGTTTTGATAGGAGTATGTGCGGCTGCGCTTTTTTCCCGACCGGCATTGGTAGTCACGGTAATGACGGTGACGGTGCTCGGACTCTACGAATTCTTCACAATGCTCGAGAAAAAAGGCATCAGCATATTCAAGTATTTCGGCATCGGCATGGGCGCGGTCATTCCAGCGTCGATATTGTTCAAATTCGAACTGACCAGGGGATGGGAGCTTTTGTTCATCGTAGTGGCACTTTTGTTTCTAATCATTATGCAGTTCAAACGCCGGGAGAACCGGGGGGCGGTGGTCGGGATCTCTACGACGATCTTCGGTATCCTTTATGTAGCCTGGTTTTTCAGCTTCCTGGTCAGGATCAGGCTGCTGCCCGGAGGCACGGGGTATGTTATCGCGGTACTCATGATCACGAAGCTGGGGGATATCGGCGCATATCTGGTGGGGACCCGGTTCGGAAAGACCCCGCTAATCCCCCGGATCAGCCCGAAAAAATCCGTCGAGGGGGCTTTTGGGGGGCTTGCATTCAGCATCCTGGGCGCCATGCTGTCAAAACGGCTTATGCCGGAATCCTTTTCTTTCCTGCATCTTGCCCTGATCGGCGTATGTATGGGTATCCTCGCGCAGCTCGGTGACCTATCGGAATCACTCATCAAGCGGGATTGCGATATCAAGGATTCGTCTTCGGTAATCCCCGGCTTCGGCGGTATTCTGGATACCATAGACAGTCTTTTATTCACCGCACCGGTTTTTTATTTTTATATAACGCTTAAAACCTTCAATTTTTGATATGAAACGCATCGCAATTCTCGGCTCAACCGGTTCGATAGGCACCAACGCTCTGGAGGTCATCAAAAGCCATCCGGATGAATTCCGCGTGACGGCTTTAAGCGGATATTCCAATGTCCGCCTGCTTGATCGTCAGGTGCGCGCCTTCAGGCCGCAGCTGGTCAGCTCCGGCGATGATCCGGCAGCCCTGCGTCGGATATGCACCGACCGGCGGGTCGACCATGTGCTGATCGCAATCAGTGGCGCCGCGGCGCTTGATCCTTTGCTCTGGGCGATAGACGCCGGAAAAGAGATTTCCCTTGCGAACAAAGAATCGCTCGTCATGGCTGGGCCGCTCGTCATGGCGCGCGCCGAATCCAGAGGAGTAAAGATTATTCCAATCGACAGCGAGCAGTCGGCGATCTGGCAGTGCCTGGACAAGCAGGACCGTAAGGCCGTCAAGAGGATATATCTCACTGCCTCCGGCGGGCCTTTCCGGGGTATGCCCCCTGCAAGAATGCGCGACATTTCGGTTCCCGACGCTTTAAAACACCCACGCTGGAAGATGGGCACGAAGATTACCATCGATTCAGCGACGCTCATGAACAAGGGGCTGGAGGTGATTGAGGCCATGCACCTGTTCGGCGTGCCCTGCGCGCGGATCAAGATCATCGTGCATCCTGAATCGGTTATCCATTCAATGGTCGAATTCATTGACGGATCGGTTATGGCTCAGCTGTCGGCAACGGACATGCGCATACCGATCCAGTATGCTTTGTCATATCCGGTGCGGATACCGAGCAGCCTTTCTTCTGTGGATTTTGTGAAAACGGGGGCTTTGCATTTCGAGGAGCCGGACATGGACGCTTTTCCGTGCCTTGGGCTGGCTCTCCGCGCCGCGCGCACCGGCGGAACGATGCCGGCTGTCATGAACGCGGCAAACGATGCGGCGGTAGAGGCGTTCTGCGGCAGACGGATCGCGTTTGTAGAAATCCCCGTTGTCATAAGGAGGGTCATGGAGGCGCATCGCGTGAAGGCCCGGCCGGATCTCGATGATATCCGGGGCGCTGACGCGTGGGCGCGCAAGAAAGCTTCGCAAACTCTGGGAAAGGCGAAAACATGGATTTGTTGATTTTTTTCTTGATATTGAGCGTGTTGATCGTCGTGCATGAATTCGGCCATTTTATCGCCGCCAAGAAAGCGAAGGTGCGCGTCGAGGTGTTCTCTCTGGGTTTCGGAAAAAAGCTTTTAAGCCGCAGGAAAGGCGATACCGAATACGCCGTTTCGATGCTTCCGTTCGGCGGCTACGTGAAAATGGCCGGCGATAATACGGAAGAGGCAAAAGGCGCGGCCGATGAATTTCTCGCAGCGTCGATCGCCAGGCGGTTCTGCATTATTTTCTTCGGGCCTCTGTTCAATTATTTCCTTGGGATCCTGCTCTTCTGGGTCGTATTCACCTCAGGGTATCCCCGCCTCCTGCCGGCAGTCGGGACCGTCCTCGACGGAATGGGAGCCCAGGAAGCGGGAATCGTCTCCGGAGACATGATCAGGGCTATCGAAGATACGCCTGTCAGGTACTGGGACGACCTTCAGCAGCAGGTGTACCGTCACAGGTCGAAAGACGCGGTCCGCGTTTCGGTCGAACGCGGGGGGCAGCAGAAATCGTTCGACGTGCGGTTGAAGCGGCAGACGGTCACCTCCGGGACGGGCCGCAGGCGTACCCTTGGGCTCCTGGGAGTGACCCCTGCGGGCGATACAGTTGTCGTGAAGGCCAACCCAGCCATCGCTTTCGTCATGAGCGTGCAGCGCAGCTATGACCTTACTGTGCTGACGTACCAGGCGCTCTGGTCAATGGCGACCGGGCAATTATCCGTCAGGGATTCTGTGACCGGGCCTTTGGGGATGTTTGTTATCACCTCGGAGATGTCGAGGCTTGGTATCTCTGCGCTGTTGAGCTTCATTGCGATCCTGAGCATCAGCCTGGGGATATTCAATCTCCTGCCGCTGCCCGCCCTTGACGGGGGGCATCTGGTACTGCTTGCTCTAGAGAAAATCAGGCGCAGGCCTTTAAGCAAAAAGGCGGAAGAGGCATTCAATCAGGTCGGTTTCGGTTTTCTGATCCTGCTGGCCGCACTGGTTTTTATCAATGATCTGGCGAAGTTCGGCTATATCCAGAAAGCCCAGGGCATATATCACAGGTTTTTTACAAGATGAAAAGGCGCAGAGCGCGGGTCATACGGATTGGGCAGGTGCCAATCGGCGGGGAATATCCCGTTGCCATCCAGTCAATGGCAAAGGCGAAAACCTCCGATGTGCGGCGCGTAATACCGCAGATCAGGGCGCTTGAAACAGCCGGCTGCGAGATCATCAGGGTGGCGGTCAGGGACACCGCAGATGCGAACGCCATAGCCCGGATCAAAAAAGAGATTTCGATACCGCTGGTTGCCGATATACATTTCGACTATCGTCTTGCTCTGGCGGCAATTGCCTCAGGCTCGGATAAGATCCGCCTTAACCCGGGGAACATCTTTAAGCCTGCCCATATCAGGGAAGTTGCGGCTGCGGCCCTGGATAAAGGCATACCCATACGGGTCGGGCTTAATTCGGGCTCTGTGCGCGGGTCAGGGGATACGGTCAAACTCATGGTGACCGCTGCGCTGGCGTACGTCAGGCAACTGGAACGCTGGGGGTTCCATGACATTGTGCTTTCTCTTAAGGCGAATGACGCAGGCGGCACAATTGCCGCGTATCGGGCAATAGCAGGCCGGTGCGATTATCCGCTGCACCTTGGCGTGACGGCTACGGGCCTGCCGTTCGAGGGCATGATCAAATCGTGCGTCGCGCTGGGCTCGCTCCTGATCGACGGCATAGGAGATACGATCAGGATTTCGCTGACGGATAGACCTCAACATGAGGTGCGCGTTGCCAGAGCATTGCTGTCGTCTCTGGGCCTGCGTAATTTCGGGCCCTCGATCATCAGCTGCCCGACCTGCGGCAGATGCGAAGTTGACCTGATTTCAATAGTCAGGGACCTTGAACGCAGGCTGTCAGGCAGTCAAGCGCAGTCAACCCGGCGGGGAAGGCCTTTGACCGTCGCGGTTATGGGTTGCGTTGTCAACGGCCCGGGCGAGGCGCGCCATGCCGACATAGGCATAGCTTTTGGCAGGGGCACAGGGCTTTTGTTTAAAAAAGGCAGGCCCGTCAGGAAGGTCGCGGCGAAAGACAGCGTTACGATCCTCTTGGATGAAATCCGGGCATCAGAACGGAGATAGAAAATGTACTGGACAAAATATTTCATCCCTACTTTGAAAGAAACCCCGCAGGAAGCGGAATCGGTCAGCCATCAGCTCATGCTGCGCGCCGGCCTGATCCGTATGCTGATGGCAGGGGTATATTCTTATCTGCCGCTTGGCTTGCGCGTCCTCAATAATATTCAGACAATAATCCGCCAGGAGATGAACGCCGGAGGCGCTCATGAACTTCTACTGCCGGCCTTGCAGCCCGTGGAACTATGGCAGAAGACAGGAAGGGATAAGACGATAGCGGACGTAATGCTGCGCTTTACCGATCGCAAAGGCAGGAATGTTTGCCTGGGCCCGACGCATGAAGAGGTTATCACCGACCTGGTCGCAGACCATATCTCTTCCTACAAACAGATGCCTCTTATCCTCTACCAGATCCAGACAAAGTTCCGCGACGAGATGCGGCCGCGCTTCGGCCTTGTGCGTTGTTGCGAGTTCATCATGAAGGATGCCTATAGTTTCGATGCCGACGAGGCAGGGCTCGATTCAAGTTACCGGGTAATGCATGAAGCGTATATGAGGATATTCAAGCGGCTCGGACTGTCGTGCCTTGCCGTCGAAGCTGATTCGGGAGTTATGGGCGGCAATGTTTCCCATGAGTTTATGGTTCCTGCCGCGTGCGGAGAAGATCTTGTTTTCGTTTGCTCCGGGTGCAAGGAGCCAAGACCTTATAAGGAAGGCGTTGACCCCGTATGCCCGAAATGCAAGGGGCCTCTGGAGCGGGTCAATACCATTGAGGTCGGCCATATATTCAAGCTCGGCACCAAGTATACGTCCATGCTCAACGCCAATTATCTTAACGCCAAAGGCCAGAGCCTTCCGATCGTTATGGGATGTTACGGCATAGGCGTGTCCCGGCTTATAGCGACCGTCATCGAGCAGAATCATGACGATAAGGGGATCATATGGCCGAAGGAAGTGGCGCCTTTTGACATCGTTATCAGCCCGCTTGACGTTACCAATGCCTCCGTTGTGGCTAAGGCAAAGGAATTGCACGATACCTTTGAAGACAGGGGATATAAGGTGCTCCTTGATGACCGCGATGAACGCGCCGGGGTCAAGTTCAAAGACGCCGAATTGATCGGCATCCCGGCACAGATCGTCATCGGCCGGGATTTTATAGCCAACGGCACCCTTGAATATAAAAACCGCCGGACAGGCGGCAAGACCGTGGATACGCCTTCAGCAATCCTTGCGCTTCTCAAGGAGAGCATAAAATGAGCAATGAGCGGTTCATCGCCGAGCTTGAAAAGATCATAGGCGATTTTCTCAATGAGCGGGGTATGGACCTGGTTGAATTGGCGTACAGATTTGAAGGCCAGGGGCTTGTCCTGCGCGTTATGGCGGATTATCCGCAGGGAGGCATTACCATGGGAGAATGCAGCCTTTTGAACCGCCAGATCGGAGATATGCTGGAAGAGATGCAGGCGATCGAGGGCAGTTATATCCTTGAGGTATGTTCGCCCGGGCTTGACCGGCCGCTTCGCACAGGCAGAGATTTCAGACGGTGCCTGTCCAGGGCCGTAAAGTGCTTCCTTAAAGAGCCGATCAATGGTAAAATAGAATGGGATGGAGTGATCGCAGACGTATCCGATACCCTGGTCGTCCTGAAGACCTGCCAGGGTAGCATGGATATCCCGTTAGACAAGATCAACAAGGCAAAACAGATCATCGGATAAAGATACAGGAAAGGGAACATTTATGTCAAAAGAACTGCTGGATATCATCGAACAGATAGAGAGGGAAAAGGGCATAAAAAAAGAGGTCCTTATTCAGGCTGTCGAATCGGCCCTGTTGAGCGCGGTCAAGCGCGTCATTGACATAAAACCCAATGAAGAGCTTGAAGTTAAGCTTGACCCCGAAAGCGGCCTGATTACCGCCTTCCGCAACAAGGAAGAGATAACTAACGTTGATTTCGGAAGGATAGCCGCATCGGCCGCCCGTCAGGTTATCATCCAGAAGATTCGCGAGGCGGAGAAGGATGTCGTTTACGGCGAGTTCCAGGGCAAGGTCGGAGAGATTATCAGCGGCACCGTGTACCGTTTTGAAAAGGGCAATATCGTGGTCGATTTGCTCGGGAAGGCCGAAGGGCTTCTGCCCAAGATGGAACAGTCCCCCAAGGAAGAGTTCAAACAGGGACAACGCATCAGGGCCATGATCCTGGAGGTCAAAAAAGACAATAAGGGAGCGCAGATCATCCTTACGCGCAGGCATCAGAACCTCGTGAAAAAACTCTTTGAACTTGAGGTCCCCGAGATATATGAGGGGATAGTGGAGATAAAGTCCATCTCGCGCCAGCCTGGCGAACGCACCAAGATCGCTGTGTGGTCGAAAGACGAGAAGGTCGATTCTGTCGGAGCATGCGTGGGTATGCGCGGCGGCAGGGTGAAGAACATCGTCACCGAACTGTCTGGCGAGAAAATCGATATCGTCAGGTATAACGACGATATCAGGGA
The DNA here is from genome assembly GCA_029571225.1 of Candidatus Omnitrophota bacterium. Taxonomy (GTDB): domain Bacteria; phylum Omnitrophota; class Gorgyraeia; order Gygaellales; family Profunditerraquicolaceae; genus JAGOOP01. Next base: position 45,913 of record JAKPTF010000011.1, read on the forward strand.
ATATATCAAGGCCGCGCTCCTGCCTGCCGAGGTCGGAGAGATTAAACTGGATAAGGCGACTAAGCGCGCGGAGGTGATCGTAGCCGATGACCAGCTTTCGCTGGCGATAGGCAAGCACGGGCAGAACGTCCGCCTTGCGTCGAAATTAGTCGGCTGGGAGCTCGATGTCAGGACTAAAGCGGCGATCGCAGCTGCACTGCTTGAGGCTGCAACAGCCCAGGAGGCTGCAGCACAGCCGCAATCTTCCGAAGAAGCGCAAACCGGTTCTCTGGAACAATTACCCGGCGTGGGGGAAAAAACGCTGGCTGTCCTTACCGAAGCCGGGTTCAAATCTCTTGACGATATCGCCAACGCCGATATCGAGGCACTTACCAAAGTCAAAGGTATCGGCGATAAGAAAGCCGAAAAGCTGATCAACGAAGCCAAGAAAGTGCTGGGGAAGTGAACATGGAAAAGATAAAAAAAGCCAAGACCGCAGAGAAACCGAAGATAAAAAAAGCCAAAGCCGTAGACAAAACACAGCCTAAAACCCCGAAGCCGGCGGCAAAGGCGAAGACCGTTGCCCATCGCGCTCCGGCTGCAAAAACAAAGAAAGCCGCCGTCCATAAAAAGGGGAAGGCTCATCCCGTTGCCGAAGAAAAGATTTTGCATGCCTCTGTCGCCGCTCAGGCCCATGCGGCAGTTCACGCGCCCGAAGCCCATAAACATAAACCGGCAGCTGAGACGGTGAAAAAGACGGTAAAGAGGGAACCGGCTGCAAAGGAGAAAGAGATCGTCACCCCGGTAAAAAAGGCTCTGGCTTTAGAGCCTGAGGTTAAAGATAAGACGGTCCATCAGCCAGTTCCCCTCAAGGAAGAGGCAAGGCACGCCCCTGAGGTGAAACCGGAGCCTGCCGTGAAAGCGCCTGCTCCCCCAGCCGCAGTCCCACCGAGGCAGCTCAAGGACCTGGAGATTGAATACCCGATCACTGTCAAGGACCTGGCAGTCAGGTTACAGCTTAAGTCATCCGTATTGATCATGGAATTGATGGCGCGCAGGGTCATGGCAGGACTGAATCAAAATGTCGATCCTGCGGTTGTCGCTGCGGTCGCAGAGAAATACGGTTACCGCATCGTCGAAGCGCCGACAAAAGAGGAAGCGGCGCTGAGCATCCATGAAGAGAAAGACGCACAGAGTGACCTGAAGCCGCGAGCGCCAATCGTCACGATCATGGGCCATGTCGATCACGGAAAGACATCAATCCTCGATGCCATCAGGAAATCCAAAGTAGCCGATTCCGAATTCGGCGGCATCACCCAGCACATGGGCGCTTACCGGGTCAAATTGCCTCAGGGAGAGATTACGTTCCTCGATACGCCGGGCCACGAGGCCTTTACCGCTATGCGCGCCAGAGGCGCCAGCGTCACGGATATCGTTGTCCTCGTAGTTGCCGCTGACGACGGGGTCATGCCCCAGACGCGCGAGGCCATAGACCATGCGAAAGCGGCCGGAGTGTCCATCATCGTTGCCTTGAACAAAATCGATAAGCCGCAGGCAGACCCTGACCGGGTTAAGAAACAGCTGGGCGAGTTCGGACTGGTTCCCGAGGAATGGGGCGGCAAGACCATCACCATCCCCGTGTCGGCTAAAACCGGCCAGGGCATCAATGAACTGCTTGAAATGATTCTGCTTGAGGCCCAGATGCTCGAACTGAAAGCTAATCCGGCGCGCCTCGGCAGGGGAGTTGTTATCGAATCTAAGCTGGTCAAGAACCGCGGGCCGGTGGCTACGCTGCTCGTCCAGAACGGCACACTCCATCTCAACGACAATATAATAGCGGGCCGGTTCTACGGCAAGGTCCGTGCGATGTTCGATGACCGGGGCCATGCTGTGACCGAGGTCGGGCCTTCGTGTCCCGTCGAAGTGCTCGGCATCACAGGGGTCCCCGATGCGGGAGAAAAGTTCTTTTCTATCTCTGACGAAAAAACCGCCAAGGAGCTGGCGCTTGCCCGGCAGGAACAGGCTAAACAGCATGCCATGCAGCCGATCAAGCGCATGGGGCTCGAGGATCTGTACGCGCAGATCAAGGAAGGCAAACTCAAGGAGCTTAATCTTATCCTCAAAAGCGATGCCCAGGGTTCGGCCGAGGCGATCAAGGAGGCGCTCGCCAAGATCCAGTCCGACGAGGTGCAGTTGAACATCCTGCATGAGGGGATCGGCAATGTCACGTCCTCCGATGTCATCCTGGCTGTCGCGTCTAACGCTCTTATCCTCGGATTCAATGTCGTCGTAGACGATGCGGCAAAGGACCTGATCAGCCGGGAAGGCCAGGACGTGAGGATCTATAACGTCATTTATGAGCTCGTCAATGACATACGCGCGGCGCTCGAAGGGATGCTAGCCCCGAAATTAAAGAAGGTGTTCGTCGGCCGCGCAGACATAAAGAAGGTTTTCCGCCTCTCAAGCGGGACCATCGCGGGATGCCTTGTAGCCAAGGGCAAAATCAACCGCCATAATCCCGTTTCCGTCGTCAGGAACGGCCGCCCGGTGTTCGAGGGCGAGCTGGCCACACTGAAGCGTTTCAAAGACGACGTGCGCGAGGTGGAAGAGGGGTATGAATGCGGCATGACCTTCAAGGGTTTCAACGATGTGATGGTAGGGGATGTAGTCGAGGTCTATAAGATCGAGAAAATAGCCAGGACGCTCGAATAAATAATATGCCACCACGCAAAAAAATCCTGAGCGGTATGCGCCCGACGGGAAAGCTCCATCTCGGCCATCTGGTGGGCACGCTTGATAACTGGGTGGCGCTTCAGCGGGAATACGACTGTTTCTTCATGGTCGCCGACTGGCACGCGCTTATGGGCGAATATGAGGACCCGGGCGGCATGAACGAGTCCATGATCGATAATGTGGCGGATTGGCTGGCCGCAGGCATCGACCCGGAGCGCTCCACGCTTTTTATACAGTCCAGGGTCAAGGAGCATCTTGACCTGCACATGATTTTTTCATGCCTAACCCCTCTGGGGTGGCTTGAACGCTGCCCCACCTATAAGGAACAGCTTAGGGAAGTCAGCACCCGCGACCTGCATACCTACGGTTTTCTCGGTTATCCGGTGCTACAGGCAGCGGATATCCTTCTGTACAGGGCCGATGCCGTGCCTGTCGGCGAGGATCAGCTTCCGCATCTGGAACTTACCCGCGAGATCGCCCGCAGATTCAACAGCCTTTACAAGGACACTATTTTCCCGGAGCCTGAGGCCAGGCTGACAGTTGCCTCACGCCTTGCCGGGCTTGACGGCAGGAAGATGAGCAAAAGCTACAACAACACGATTAACCTGTCCGATCCCGAGGATACGGTCCGGGCCAAGGTGCAGACGATGATTACGGATCCGCAGCGGGTTAAGCTGTCGGACCCCGGACATCCCGACGTGTGCGGTGTGTTCGCGTATTATAACGTGTTCGCGCCCGAGGATACGGCCCGCCTGCGTTCGGCTTGCTCGAACGCGTCTTTCGGCTGTACCGAATGCAAGAAGCGGCTTGCCGCGATTCTTGTCGAGAGACTTGCGCCTATCCAGCAGCGTCGGGAGATTCTTTTGCAGGACAAGCAGAAAATCCTCGATATCCTCGAAGACGGCGCGCGGCGCGCGCGCTCAGTCGCACAACAGACGCTGCACGATGCCCGCAGCGCGATGAAGATATGAGCTATAAGATAAAATTGCAGATTTTCGAGGGCCCGCTAGATCTCCTGCTGTATCTGGTCCGGAAAGACCACCTGAATATATACGATATCCCGATCGCCCAGGTCACCCGGCAGTATATGGAATACCTTGAGTTGATGAAGATACTTGACCTGAACGTGGCTGGGGAATTCCTCGTGATGGCGGCGACGCTCATACAGATTAAGTCAAAGATGCTCCTTCCGGCCCCGGAGGAGGAACAGCCGCCGCAGGAGGACGATCCGCGCGCGGAACTGATCAAACAACTCCTTGAATACGAACGGTTCAAAGAGATCGCGCAGGAGCTCAGGCAGAAGGAAATGGACCAGCAGGATATTTTCAAACGGCCGCGCATTTTGGAGAAGGATATTCCCGAAGGGCCCCTGGATGCACAGTATTTCGAGTCGAGCATTTTCGATCTGATCTCGGCGTTCTCCCGGGCACTAAAAGACACTTCCCGGGACCTGTTCTACAGCGTCATCAAAGACGAGTTCACCGTCGAAGAGAAGGTGCATGCCATCCTGCACGACCTCCTGCTGCGGCCGTCAATCGGATTGACTGAGCTTTTCGAGCGCTCGCGGGACAAAATCGAGATGATCGTGACGTTCCTTGCGGTCCTTGAGCTCATCAAGATGAAAGAGGTTGTCTGCCGGCAGCAGGCGCCGTTCGGACCGATCGAGATGGTCCGCAATGTCAACAATATAATGCCCTATGACCCTACCTCCGAACCAGAAGATGCCGGCGGGGCCGATCAATCCCCTGCGGCAGGAACAGGAAACTGACGAAGATAAAGTACTGAATCTTTCGCTCAGGCCGGTCAAGCTGTCCGAGTTTATCGGGCAGAAGGACGTCGTTTCAAACCTTAAGGTCTGCATCACCGCTGCGCGCCAGCGCAAGGAGCCTCTGGAGCACGTGCTGTTCTCCGGGCCACCTGGCCTGGGCAAGACGTGCCTTTCGCACATCATCGCTCACGAGATGCACGCGAAGATCACCGTGACGTCCGGCCCGGCCATCGAGCGGGCAGGGGATCTTATCGGCATACTCACGAACCTGGAAAAAGGCGATATCCTTTTCATAGATGAGATCCACCGCCTCTCCAAGGTGGTCGAAGAATTCCTGTATCCGGCGATGGAGAATTTCGAGATCGACTTCGTGATCGACAAGGGCCCCTACGCCAAGACGATCAAGTTCCACCTGAAGCCTTTTACCCTTGTGGGCGCGACCACGAGGTCTGGACTGTTGACCTCTCCGTTACGATCCCGTTTCGGCATGTTCTATCATCTTGATTTCTACGGCGTCGAAGACCTGGCTGCCGTAGTGGAGCGCTCCGCCAGGCTCCTGGGCATGGCGATAGACCAAGACGCATGCCGTGAGATTGGCAGGCGGGCCCGGGGCACGCCGCGGATCGCCAACCGCCTCCTTCGAAGGGTCAGGGACCATGCGCAGGTCGCAAATATCGGCAAAATCGACGCTTCTTTCAGCGCCAGGGCGCTTGACGAACTTGGGACAGATACGTTTGGCCTGGACGAGCTCGACCGCCGGGTCCTGAAACTGATTATCGAGTCCTTTGACGGCGGGCCTGTGGGCGTAGAATCGCTTGCTGCGAGCCTCAACGAAGAGGTCGATACGATCGTGGATACGGTCGAGCCCTATCTTCTGAAGGCAGGATATCTCAAACGGACCTCGCGGGGCAGGGTGGCTTCGAAGATGGCTTTTGACCATCTTGGCATAAAGCCGAAGGAAAAACAGGGGCAGTTATTTGAATGATCCCGGCATGCACGAAATCGGCAGAATACTTATAACACTCGGCCTGGTCCTTGCCGCGGCCGGAGCTTTCCTGCTATTAGCGCACAAAGTGCCGTGGCTCGGCCATTTGCCCGGCGATATCGTAATCCGCAGGAAAAACGTTTTCATATATTTTCCGCTGGCGACCTCGCTTATCATCAGCATTATCCTCTCCGTATTATTCTGGGTATGGTCCCGTCGGTGATCCGGACAACGATCTGTGCTTTCCTGGGCGCATGCCTTTGCGCGTCATGGTTTGCCTGCGGCAGTGCCGCAGAGCCGGTGACGGTGCGCGTCGCGATCCTGCGCGACGCCGTCATGGCGCGGGTTTCGGTCCAGGGGTATTACCGTATTGAAGACGCCGCGACGCATCAGGCCCTTGCCGAAGGGAAAGATTTAAAAGGAGCGATCACGGCGTTCAAATATGCGGTGAATATCAACGGCAGGCGTTATCCGCAAAGCAGGCTTTACCTGAGGCCGCAGGATTCGGGCAGCATTGAAGTAAACGGCCGGCGGTATCCCGGGGATCTGGAGATCATCCGCGGCCGTGGCTCGGCGGTCCTGGTAAATCACGTGGGGCTGGAGGATTATGTCAAAGGCATCGCGGTCAGGGAGATATCGCACTACTGGCCGTTCGAGGCACTGTTAGCCCACACAATCGTATTCCGCACGTACGCCCTGTATGCCGTCCAACAGAACGCGAAACGCGATTATGACGTTACCGGCGACGTGTATTCACAGGTTTATGGCGGCGCGGCCGCAGAGCGTTACCGCATCAGCGACGCATGCGACCAGACATCCGGCGACGTCCTTACCTGCGGGGGAAGGATTTTCCCGGCCTATTATCATTCAACCTGCGGCGGCCATACGCAGAACGCTTCAATACTATGGAACATCGACATACCAGCCCTTTCAGGCGTTGACTGCGTCTATTGCAAAGGCTCGCCCCATTTCTCCTGGAACGCTGCAATACCCGTCGCCGAGGCAGTCGGCAAACTGTCCGCTGCGGGAATCATGGCGGACGGCATCACGGCCATCGAAACGAGCGATATCGATCAATCAGGCAGGGTGGTGAAACTTGCGCTGCGTACGGCGCGCGGCGGATTCGTGGAAATCGCAGGAAAGGATTTCAGGCAGATACTCGGCAACGACATCGTCAAGAGCACGAATTTCGATGTCGTTTTGCGCGGCCGCATGATAGAGTTCTCTGGCAGGGGATGGGGCCACGGCGTCGGGCTGTGCCAGTGGGGGGCGTACTTCATGGCAAAGGCCGGCTATTCATTCAGCGATATACTCGCGTATTATTATCCCGGTTCAGAGGTGAGGAATATCAACACGTACGGCATCCGGTGATGAAATTATCCGATTTCGATTACGATCTTCCTAAAGAGCTAATTGCGCAGTATCCATTGAAGGAACGCGACGCCTGCCGTTTGCTCGTCGTAAACCGCGCGGACGGCTCGATCAAACACAGGCGTTTCGGAGATATTACGGCGTATCTGCGGCAGGACGACCTGCTGGTCATGAACGATACCCGCGTGCGCACTTGCCGCCTGCGCGGCAGGCGCAAGACAGGCGGCGCAATCGAGGTATTGCTTCTGCGCAGGAAGACGGGACTGTGTTTCGAGGCCATGTTCAAGCCCGGGCGCCTGAAACAAGGAGAGCGTATTTATTTTTCCGATCCCAGTGTTACGGCAACGCGTACCGGCCCGGACGAGGTCGCTTTTGAGGCTGCATCCCCTGAAGCGATATACGCGATCGGCGAGATTCCTCTTCCTCCTTATATCAAACGCAGGCCCGAACCCATGGATGCAGAATATTACCAGACGGTATACGCGGCATGCGACGGTTCAATCGCGTCTCCTACCGCTGGCCTTCATTTTACCGAGGCTCTCCTGGATAGGATTCGCAGCCTGGGCGTCCATACCGCATATGTCACCCTGCACGTGGGAAGCGGGACGTTTAGGTCCGTTACTGCCGAGGATATCCGCAGCCATGTAATGGCTGAAGAATATTTTACCGTGCCGCCCATGACGCAGTCCCTTTTGAAGCAGGCGCGTGCGGATCCTTCTAAGCGGATTATAGCCGTCGGCACCACGACATGCCGCGCCCTTGAGAGCTACGCGCAAGGCCGCTCAAACGGCGCGACAGGGCTTTTTATGTATCCCGGCTACAGGTTCAGGCTCATTGACGGCCTGCTGACAAATTTTCATCTGCCGCGCACGACTCTATTTATGCTCGTGTGCGCGTTCGCTGGCACGGCGCTGACCCGCGAAGCGTACGCGCAGGCAGTCAGGGAAAGGTACCGCTTTTACAGCTACGGCGACGCAATGCTCGTCGTATGATAAAAAATATTGACGCTACTTTCCAGCTATGATACGATACGCGCGTGTATCCAACCATATATGGTGATGCATGATAAACGCCGTTAACAGCCGTTTGGCGCGTCTTTTTTCCTCGGCATCGATATCCATCGGCATCCTTCTCTTTGCCGTAAGCGCAGCGGTGCTCTCCGGCTGGGCAGCCGGCATCCCGTCACTTAAGAGCGTCCTTCCAAATCTCGTTCCGATGACGCCCAATACCGCGGTCTGTTTCATCCTGTTGTCGGTTTCGTTATTGTGTTTTTCCGGACGGCGCCGCTGGATGAGGACGGTCAGCGTCGCATGCGCATGGACGGTTGCTGTTGTCGGGGCCGCTACCATCGCCGAATACGCGACAGGCATAAACACGGGCCTCGACACTGTGTTTTTCGGCAGTGCATCGCGCGCCTATGCAACACCGTTCCCTGGACGGATGTCCCCGTTGTCGGCATTGAACTTTATCCTCGCGGGTTTCAGCCTGGCGCTGTTCGGCATGCGCGTCCGGGTGCTCTGCGGCATTTCCGAGTTGTTCCTGGCGAGCAGCGGGGCCCTGGGGCTTTTAACCATCATCGGATACATGTTCGCCACGCCCGATCTGTACAGCTTCCATCCTTTCAAACCGATGGCGGTGCACACCGGTCTCTGTTTCATGCTCGTGTGCGCCGGGGGATTCTTCGCGCGCCTGGATTGTGACGTGATGAAGGTCATGTCGAGCGATACCGAAGGCGGCATCATGGTGCGGCGTATGCTGTTCCTTGGCATCTTCATCCCGGTCCTTTTGGGCTGGGTCATACTTTCCGGCGCCCGCAGCGGCCTGTATAACCTTTCCCTCGGCGTCTCTTTTTTGACCGTGCTGACGATCGTCGTGTTCTCCGTTCTGATATGGGAGAACGGGCGCTCTCTGCATCTTATCGATCTGAAACGCATGGGCGTGGAGAGCATCCTGCGCGAGAACGAGGACAAATACCGGGTCATCTTCGAGACGACCGGGACCGCGACCGCCATCTATGAAGAAGACACGGTGATATCGCTGGCGAACACGGAGTTCGAGAAGCTTTCGGGATATCAGAAGGCGGAGCTGGAGAGTAAGAAGAGTTACATGGATTTCATCGCGACGGAAGAGGACGCGGCGCGCATACGCGAGTACCACCGCCTGCGCCGCCTCGATCCGGGGCTGGCGCCGCGCACGTACGAGTTCAAATTCAAGGGGCGCTCCGGCCAGGTCAGGGATATCTTCATGACGATCGCCATGATCCCGGGCACGATGCGCAGCATCGCGTCGCTGCAGGATATCACCGAGCGCAAGCGCGTGGAACAGATGAAGAGCGATTTTGTGTCCATGGTCTCTCACCAGCTCAAAACGCCGGTCGCCCAGGTCAAGGGATACATCTATAATATGCTCGCGGGCCTGACCGGAGAGCTGACCGCCAAGCAAAGGGAATATCTTGAGGATATGCAGGATATCAGCAATAAGAATTACCGGATGCTGTCGGACCTTTTGAACGTGTCCCGTATCGAGCGCGGGGTCATCTCCATGGATATCAGGCCGGTCGCGCTCAAGGACATTATCGACGAGGCGGCGGCGCCGTTCTACGAGCAGATCAAGGCCAAAGGGCTGCAGCTGGCGGTCGCCGGGCTGGAGAACGAGCTTATCGTGCTCGCCGACAAGGAAAAATCGATCGAGGCGATCGGCAATGCCGTCCACAACGCCCTGAAATTCACCGAGTCCGGATCCATTTCCCTGCGGGTATCGAGCACCGCGTCGCAGGCGATCGTCGCGGTCATCGACACCGGCAGGGGCATCGCGCAGGACCGGTTAAACCGCATGTTCACGTGCGACATGGCGCTGGACGGGGCTCCGGTCTCCGGAGGAGGCGCCGGGCTCGGATTATACATCGCAAAGCAGTTCATGAGGCTTCAGAACGGGGATATCGCCGTGCAGTCTATCCCGGGCAAAGGAAGCAGTTTTATCTTTACGATCCCGCTGGCCCAGGGCTAGCGCGGTACGGATGCGGCACGAGCCAAGGAGGAGAACGATGAGCGAAAAAGGGACGATACTGATCATTGAAGACGAACCGGGTTTCCGCAAGATCTACAAGGATTTCCTGGAGAGCGAAGGGTATGCGGTCAAGGAAGCCGATGACGGGCAAAAAGGGCTGCAGATGATCAGATCCGTCAAACCGGACCTGGTCCTTCTGGATATCGTTCTGCCGCAAATGAGCGGATTCGACGTTCTCAAGGCCATACGCGGCGATGCCGCCACCAAAGACCTTCCGGTCATCATCTTCTCGGTCCTGGGAGAACGGGATACGGTTAAGAAGGGGCTCGAGCTCGGCGCCAACGATTTCGCGGTGAAGGGATTTTATTCTCCCGGAGAGATGCTCAGCAAAGTGCGCGGCCTTCTGTTCAAGGCCGATATGCGCAAGCACATGGTGACCTATAAGCTTCAGGTCGGGGAAGGCAGGGCGGATGCGCAGCGCCTGCAGCAGGACATGGGCATGGTCAATCTGTTCGAATGCCCGCATTGCAAAGGCACCGTGCAGCTCGACATGATCCCCGATTTTTCGCGCACCGACGGCCACTGGTTCTTCAGCCATTTTGTGTGCTCGACGTGCAACAGGTCCTTTTAGGCTTTCAGGATGAGCGAGGGAAGGTTTGACAGCAGTTCTTTATAGGGTTTTTTCATAGTAAGCCTGCTGACTGCAGCTGCGGCATGCCGGACAAGGCTCCTGATACGGCCGCGGCCGAACGTCACGCTGCCGCTTCCATTGACGACCGACCTGATCTTCTCCATGTCCTTTCTGTCCGGCGCCGGCTTGTCGAATATCCTCTGCATCGCGCGCCGGTCCTTGAGGCGTGCATTGCGGTACGCATGCCAGATGAGGAGCGTTTTTTTTGATTCCCTGATGTCCGTGAGCGACGTTTTTCCCGTCTGCGATTCCGGCGCGCACATGTCGAGTATATCGTCGTTGATCTGAAAGGCCCTGCCCAGATCGATGCCGTAGCCGGTCAAAAGCGATATCTGGCTCCGGGGCGCTCCCGCCAGTATCGAGCCCACGACCAGAGGCGCGCAGAACGTGTAATAGGCGGTTTTCAGGTCGTATATCGCGTAAATATCCCGTAACGCGATCTTGCCTATCGGCCGGGCTCCGGCAAGCATCTCGACGAATTCGCCTCCGCCGGTAAAAACAGCCGCTTCCGTGAATTTCCTCAATGCCGCTTCCTTGTGCGCCGGGTTTTCCCGCACAGCCAGAAACGCCTCGATCGCCATGGCATAGATGCAGTCGGCCACGACGATCCCCAGGTCGCTCCCGGTGAACTTGAGATTCCGGTAGCGCGCCAGATACCGGTCAAGCTGCGCATGCATCGAGGGCGCGCCGCGGCGAAGCGCCGAACGGTCGATGATGTCGTCGTGGATCAGCATGAAGTTGTGGAGCATCTCGAACGCGAGGGCGGTCCGGTAGAGCCCCGGTCTGGGCGCGCGCGCGTACCCCAGGTACGCCGCGACGAACAGGCAGCTGCGCACGCGTTTGCCCGGACGCAGCACGTATTCCCTGATATGGCCGGAAAGGACGGGCGAGATCCGGCGCAGGCCGTACGCAGTCTCCAGCCCCGCCGCGTACGCGCGCAGCTCGGCGTCGATCTTATTTTTTATTTCGTTGAGCATGTTTTTATGCTACCATATATGCTCGCGAAACTCAACGAAAATAACCATGCATTATTACACACTCATCCATCAGGACGCACGAAGCCGGGCACGGCTCGGGAAACTGTCATGCGCGCACGGAGATATCGAGACCCCGGCCTTCATGCCCGTCGGCACACAGGCAACGGTCAAAACGCTTTCTCCCCGTGACCTCGATGAATGCGGCGCCCAGATCATGCTGTCGAACGCCTACCACCTTTTCCTGCGGCCGGGGCTGGAGACCATCAAAAAGGCAGGGGGGCTGCACAGTTTCATGGGCTGGGATAAGCCTATCCTGACCGATTCCGGAGGATACCAGATATTCAGCCTGGCCATGCTGCGCAAGGTCACGGCGCGGGGCGTGGATTTCCAGTCCCACCTGGACGGGTTCAGGCATTTTCTGACCCCCGAGGACGTGTTTGCCGTTCAGCGCGACCTCGGGTCCGATGTCATCATGCCCCTTGACGAATGCGTCCACTACCCGTGCGAGAAGGATTACGCCGCCGTCGCCATGGACCGCACCATTAACTGGGCCCAGCGTTCGATAGAGGCGAGCCACGAGATGCGCAAACACTCGGCGAAACGCCAGCTTCTGTTCGGCATTGTCCAGGGAGCGACATACCAGGACCTGCGCATCGAGTGCGCCGAGCGCATGGCGGGGCTGCATTTCGACGGGTTCGCCGTCGGAGGGCTTTCCGTCGGAGAGCCGAAGGACCTCTTGTATTCGATGGCGGAGCTGTCGATCAGCCGTCTGCCGGCGGACAAGGCGCGGTATTTGATGGGCGTGGGATTGCCCGAAGACCTTCTTGAGGCGGTCGACCGGGGCGCGGACATGTTCGATTGCGTCGCGCCGACCCGTTACGGCAGGAACGGCACCGCGTTCACCTCCGCGGGCAAGCTGATCGTCAGGAACGCCTCGTTCGCGCACGATTTCGGGCCGCTTGATGCGGCGTGTTCCTGCTACACGTGCAGGAATTTCACCAGGGCATACCTGCGCCATCTGTTCAACGCGGAAGAGCTGCTCGGCCACAGGCTCGTGTCGCTCCATAACGTCCATTTTTACCTGGATATCATGCGCGGGGCCCGCGAGGCGATCAGCCGGGACGCGTTCAGCGAATATAAGCGGGGATTCCTTGCCGCATACCGTACGGGGAGTGTCAGCCATGAGGATTGATATCATATCCATATTCCCGGGGATGTTTGATCCGGTCCTGAACGAATCCATGATCAGGCGGGCGCAGGAAAAGGGGCTGCTCAAGGTGGCCGTCCATGACCTGCGCGATTATTCGACCGATAAGCATTCGAAAGTGGATGACCGGCCGTTCGGCGGCGGCCCCGGCATGGTAATGATGGCCGACCCTATTTTCAGGGCGGTTGAAGCGGTCAAGCGACGGGCCCGCGCCTCGGCAAAAGGAAAGAACACGAAGGTCATCCTGCTGTGCCCCCAGGGCAGGACGTTCACGCAGGAAAAAGCAAAGCAATTGTCCCGGTACCGCCACCTGATCCTGATCTGCGGCCATTACGAGGGGGTTGATGAACGGGTGCGGCGGCGGCTCGCCGATGAGGAGATATCGATCGGCGATTATGTGCTGACCGGAGGGGAACTGCCGGCCATGGTGCTGGTGGACGCGGTCTCTCGGCTTCTTCCCGGAGTGCTGGGGGATAAAAATTCCTTGAATTTTGAGTCATTTGAAGGTAATCTATTAGAGTATGCCCACTATACGCGGCCTGCGGATTACCGGGGCATGAAGGTCCCGGCTGTCCTTATGTCCGGCGACCATGGAAAGATCGGTCAATGGCGCAGGGAACAGGCGCTTGCCAGGACAAAAGAACGCAGGCCCGATCTGTTGAAAAGGAGAAGAAACGATGGATAAGATCAAACTTATTGAACAGGAATTCACCAAGAAGGAATACCCGAAGTTCGGCGTCGGCGATACGGTCAAGGTCATGACCAAGATCCCCGAAGGAGATAAGGTGCGTCTGCATCCTTTCGAGGGGATCGTGATCTCCGTCAAGGGCAGGGGCACGAATTCCAATTTCACCGTGCGCAAGGTATCTTCAGGGGAAGGCGTCGAGCGCGTTTTCGTCCTGTATTCCCCGAACATCGAGCGGATCGAGGTCATCAGGCGCGGCAAGGCCAAGCGCGCCAAGCTGTATTATCTCAGGCAGAAGATCGGCAAAAGCGCCACCAAGATCGATGTCGCTGAAAAGGAATCGCCCGCAGCATAAGGTGTCGATCATGCGCGACATGACGTATTATGAGCGCAAATACCGCACACTCGGAAGGACGACAATCATCGGGGTCGATGAGGCCGGCCGGGGGCCGCTTGCCGGCCCTGTCGTCGCGGCTGCAGTCTGCCTAAAAAAACGATCCTTCGCCAGCCGCATCGACGATTCGAAACGGTTGAGCGTTTCCCAGCGCGCCGCGGCATACCATGAGCTCATGACGGGTTGTTTCTACGGCATAGGCATCGTCAACGAGGCAGTGATAGACCGTATCAATATTCTTGCGGCCACCAAATGCGCCATGGAGCAGGCCATCGAGCGGCTGTTCGCCAGACTGCCTGACCGCAGGCGCGAGGCGGTCCATGTGCTGATAGACGGCACGGTTCGTCTCGATATCGGATTTTATAACACCTGCATCGTCAAGGGCGATCAGAAGGACAGAAGCATCGCTGCCGCATCCATCCTCGCAAAAGTCACCCGTGACAGGATCATGGGCATCTACGATTCGGTGTTTCCGTCATGGGGGTTCATGCAGCATAAGGGGTATCCGACGAAAAGCCACCGCCGCGCCATCGACCGGTTCGGCAGGTCGCGCATCCACCGGATAAGTTTCTGCGGTGTCAAAGACAAACCGTTGTCTGGGTAAACAGGGCGAAGATCTTGCGCTTGCGTATCTGGCGCGGCAGGGATATTGCTGCATCGCGCGGAATTTCAGGACGCGGTTCGGCGAGATTGATATTATCGCAAGGGACGGCGGTACCCTGTGCTTTATCGAGGTCAAGACGCGTGCTGGCGGCTCATGCGGCAGGGGCGCTGAGTCGGTGATCAGGAATAAACAGCGCCATATGGCACTGGCCGCGCTGCAGTTTTTGCAAAGCAGAAATATGCTCGATGCGCCGTGCCGTTTCGACGTCGTATCAATCGACCAGGCGCAGCAGGGCCCAGAGTTCGATCTCATACGCAACGCATTCGTGCTTGACGAAAACAACGAGGTAAGCGATGTATAAAGACGCCAGCCTTTCCAAATATCTCGATGACCTGGCGGCAAAGCTTCCCGCGCCCGGTGGAGGGTCGGCCTGCGCGCTGGCCGCGGGGCTCGGGGTCGGTCTCCTCAGCATGGTGATCAACTTCACGCTCGGGAAGCCGAAATACGCGGCA
>JAKPTF010000037.1 GCA_029571225.1 Candidatus Omnitrophota bacterium
GGGATCACCGTGTATTGCTGAGCCATGTGCGCGGGTATCATCTTGACGATCTCCGGGTCGAACTTGTATTTGCTCAGATGCAGGGACGGGATATACAGATGGGTAGAGAGGAATTGCAGCAGCTGTTCCTCCCCGATGATCTTCTCGTCTATCAGGATACGGCGCAAAGGCATTTGCCGCTCGTTTTGCAGCTTGACGGCGCGGTCAAGCTGCTCCTGTGTGAGAAGCTTGTTCTGCAAAAGGATCTCGATAAGGTTTTCTTTAAGGGCTTTCATATTTACACTTCATCCGCCGCAGTGACCCTGATGATCTCTTCCAGGGAGGTCAGCCCTGCGAGCGCCGCCCTGATGCCGTCCTCCCGGAGGGTATGCATTCCCTCCGCGCGGGCATGCTGTTTTATAATATGCTCCTGCGCCCTGTTCAGTATCAGGTCGCGGATCTTCGAGGTCAATACAAGGACCTCGGCGATACCGACGCGGCCTGAATACCCTAGGTTAAAACACCGGGAGCACCCCTTGCCCCGGTAAAACACCGCCCTGACGCCCTTGGGGACCTGTATTTTCAGGTTCTTAACCACGCCCTCGGCAAGCGTGTCCTCCTGTTTGCAGTACGGGCAGACTTTGCGCACTAGCCGCTGAGCCACTATGCACAGAATGGATGAATTGATCATGAACGGCTCGACACCCATATTGACCAGGCGCACGACCGACCCGCAGGCGGTAGTTGTGTGGAGCGTTGAAAGGACCAGATGCCCTGTAAGAGCGCTCTTTATGGCGATATCAACGGTCTCGAAATCACGGATCTCCCCGATCATGATGATGTTCGGATCCTGCCGCAAGATGGAACGCAGGGCGCTGGCAAAGGTCAACCCAACATCAGACTTGACCGTGACCTGATTGATGCCCTCTAGCTGATATTCGACCGGGTCTTCGACGGTCACGATATTCTTTTCCGGTGAATCAAGAAGCTTCAGCACCGAATACAAAGTCGTCGTCTTGCCAGATCCGGTCGGGCCGGTCACAAGGATCATGCCGTGGGGCATTTTCGATACCCTTCGCAGGGTGGCTAGCGTATCTTCGGAGAAACCGAGCTTTTGTATATCGAGCATCGCCTGAGATTTATCGAGGATACGGATTGCCACCTTTTCCCCGAACGCCGATGGCAGGACCGACACACGGAAATCAACCTCCCTGCCGCCGAGCTTCGCCTTGAACCTACCGTCCTGCGGAAGCCGGTGCTCCGCTATATTGAGCTCCGACATGACCTTGATACGCGAGACGATAGACATGTGCAGATGCTTGGGAGGCGACTGTTCCTCCTGGAGGATGCCGTCAACGCGAAAACGCACGCGCAGTTTTTTCTCAAACGGCTCAATAAGGATGTCTGACGCTTTCTTCTTCACCGCCTGGTCCAGGATAAGGTCGGTGATCTTGATGACCGGCGCATCGGCAGACAGGGCGTTTATATCAGCCTCTACGACCGCCTCGCGCTCTTCCTTGATGAGCTCGATCGAGGATGTGGCGGATATCTCTTTGACAAGGTCGCCGATTGCGTCTTTCGAGACGTCGGCGTAAGAGGTTTCGATCGCCTGCATAATATCCTGCAGGGACGAAATGATCGGGTTGATCTTGTAACCGGTCAGAGAAGAGACATGGTCGATCGCGAACACGTTTAGGGGATCCGCCATTGCCAGGGTTATCGTATCGCCTATCTTGGACACCGGGATGATCTGGTAATGGCGCGCGATTGTCGAGGGGATAAGCCTGGCGACGTCAACATCGACCTTGAACCTCTTGAGGTCGATCAGGGGGAAATTCATGCTCTGCGAAAGCACGGAGATCAGGTTGCTCTCGCTGACGAATTTAAGATTGACAATGATATCGCTAAGTTTGCCGCCCTTGACCTTTTGCTCCTCAAGGGCCTGTTTCAACTGTTCAGGGGTTATCAGGTTATTCTTTATGAGGATCTCGGTAAGACGGTCTTTGAGGGATGCCATTGTCTCCTGTTCGTACGGCCTTACGAAAGCTTATAATGTTTCTCGATCGCCTTCTTGATGTCCGAGACAGTGCTGACAAAAACCTGGACCATGCACCCGGTCACCTGTTCGACATCCTCGATGGCCAGGGAATTGAGCGGATTCGCCATTGCCAGGGTGAGATTATTGCCGATCTTGTCTATAGGAATGAGCATATATTGCCTGGCAACGCGCCCTGGGATCAACGCGGTGATCTCAGCGTTGATCTCGTAACTGGAAAGGGGCAGGTACGGAAAGCCGTACTGCACCGTGATCGCCTGAGCGATATCCTCTTCTTTCGCGAAACCCAGCTCTACAAGGAGCTCTCCTATAAGCCCGCCTTTTTCCTTCTGCACAATGAGGGCCTTCTCGAGCTGGCCGGCGTTGATGATCCCGTGCTCAATCAGCAATTCGCCAAGCTGTTTATTAATGATCTTTTTTATCGGCATATGATATGTCCCGGGTTAAACATGAAGCATCTTCTGCGCGCAGGCCACCAGATCCTCCGCGCTGGCTCCGTCAAGCGGGTTCTCGCTTGTGCCGACGCTCACGGTCAATAATTTCCGGTGGTCAAGCTTAGAGGCAAAATTCGACTCAATGCGCTCCTTGATCTCATCCGCCATCTTGCGCATCTCGCGCTTGTTCTTCTCCGGCATGACGACGGCAAAGCTGTTCTTCTCAAAACGCGCCACGCGGTCAACCTCGCGCACCAGGTCGCGGATGATCGAGGAAATCTTGACGATAATGGCGTTGGCCTGTTCGACGCCGACAGACGACTGAAGTTTATCAAACCGGTCGACGCTGACGACCATGAAGGCACAGGGGCGCTGGAAGCGGACGGCCCGCTTGATTTCTTCGCGCAGATGGTTCAGGATATACGCCTGGTTGTACAGGCCAGTAAGGTCGTCCTTGATCTCAAGCTTCTCAACCTTGCGAAGCAGCTTCTCATTGCCCATGGCGATGGTCGCCTGCTTCGCGAAAACGTCAAGCAGCGCCTGATCGTCTTTGGTGTATGAAAATCCCTCTGCCCTGTTACCGACGCCCAGCACCCCGATCACCTCGCCTGCAAGATGCACGGGTATCGCCATGGTATTGCGCAACCGCAGACGCTCTTCGAGTACCGCAGCCTGTTCGGGGCTTGCCGGATTTGCGGCGTCGATCAGGAAAATCTTATCCTGGACGCCGATATCGACGAACAGCGTATCGGCGACGTTGACCTTGGCATTCTGCAGGCCGGAGACATCGACACCGAATACCTTGCTGACGACAAAAGCGCCGGTCGCATCTTCCCTGCCCAGCAGATACGCCATGTCTGAATGAGCCAGATTTTTCGCCTTCTCTACGATCATCTGCAATATCTTGTCAAGGCTCTCCCTCTGGGATATCAAAGACGTGATCTGCAGAACGCTCGCCAGGACATGGAGCCGGCGCTGGATCTGCGTGTTCATGTCGTCGGTCTGCTTGCCGTAAACCTGCAGCTCTTCCATGTTCGTGCGCACCCGCTGCGTGATTTGATTCAATGCGTCAGACAGTTCCCCGACCTCGTCTTTTAGCTTGACGTCAATCTTGCGCGCCATGTCTCCGGCGGCGATCAGTTTTACCTGGCCGGTAACCTTAATCATCCGGTCAAAAACATCCTTGATGAGAAAGAACCCCGAGAGCGCGATGACCGCGCTGATCCCCAGCAATACGATAACATATAACCTCATCCCGGTTTTGGGAACGAGATAATTAACAATCACATAGAACGATACCAGAAGCGGAAGAACCGACATGAGGCAAAAAGCGACACGCAGTTTATACGCCAGCCCCTTAGATGAAATGGAAACGAGGTCGTTTTTCTTCATGCGCTTCGCCTCTTTGCTTTGCACCGTGTCAGATATTATATCGCGTAACGTGCCGCATGGCAATAGTTTTCATTGACGCTCTCCTTTTCCCCTGTCAGGAAAACAGCCGCCCCCAATGGCCCGGAACTCCCTTTCAAGGGCGCTCCTGGGAATACCCACATCGATAAAATCCCACGGAAGCAGTTCGTCTATGCCGCGCTGGCGCACATAGACACCGGGATCACAGCCCGTTTCCCTGAGCGCATCCATCCAGGCGTTAAAGTTGAAGTGTTCGCTCCATGCATCGAATATGCATCCTTTGGCGTATGCCCTCTTGAGCGCCGCGCTCAGCCTGCGGTCCCCGCGGGATAATACGCCTTCAAGGAAATTCATATGCCGGTCATGAAAGCTGACCCTGATCTTCCTGCTGTTGACCTTCGAGAGCAGGAACCTCTGCGTCTGTTCCATGCGCTCGAGAGAATCCATCCTTAACCACTGGAACGGAGTATGGGGTTTGGGAACTACTGTATTGATGCTGACATTGACACCGGCGCTGGCTCCAGCCGCCTCTTTGCGCGCGGCTGACACACGCCTGGCGAAATGCGCGATCGCCTCGATGTCTTCCTGTGTTTCGTGCGGCAGGCCAGTCATAAAATACAGCTTCACGTGCTGGTATCCGGCACGATATACCTGGCCGAGCATGCGGAAAAATTCTTCTTCGTCAAAATCCTTCCCGATTACGCTGCGCAGCCTGTCCGTGGCCGCCTCCGGCGCAAAGGTCAGGCCGGTCTTCTTGACGGTCGCGATAAGACCCGACATGCTTCCCAGGAACGTCTTGGGCTTCACTGACGGCAAAGAAACACTGACTCCGTAGGGCTTGAACTCGCAGACCATCTGTTCCATAAGTGCGGAAAGATCCGGATAATCGCTGACCGAGAGGCCAGACAGGGCTACTTCATCATAGCCGGTTTGGCGAAAGTATTTTTTCGCTGCGGCAATGGCCTTTGCAGCAGGCCTGTACCGCAGGGGGAAATAACAGCTTCGCGCCTGGCAGAACCTGCACCGGTTCGGGCAACCGCGGGAAACCTCTACCGTAATCCTGTCGTGGATGATCTGGATATACGGGACAAGCCACTCGGCCGGCAAAGACGTCTCCCCGAAACCATGGAACACCCTTTTCTTGACCGTTGCCGCAACGCCCGGCCTGTTAGGCGCGAACGAGCTGACAGTCCCGTCACTGGCGTACGATACGTCATAAAGGGACGGGACATACACGCCTTCTATTCTGCTCAATTCCAACAACAGGTCGTGTTTTGCCAGACTGCCGGAGCGGTATCTTTGTTTCAGCGCGCGGTAAGAATCCATAAGCTCAACGGCCGCTTCTTCGGCTTCGCCGATGATAAACAAATCGAAAAATTCATGCACCGGTTCAGGGTTTATGACCGCCGGGCCGCCGGCAATAACCAGCGGGAATCCTTTATCCCTTGATGCCGCCTCAAGCGGAATTCCGGCAAGGTCGAGCACGGCCAGCACGTTGGTATACACAAGCTCATACGCAAGCGAAAACCCTATTATATCAAAATCCCGCAGGGGCCGCTGCGATTCCAGCGTTGAAAGCGGCAATCTTTTATCCCGCAGGACCTGCGCCATATCGGTGTCCGGCGCAAACACCCGCTCGCAGCATACATCCGGTATGGCGTTGAGAACGGAATACAGGATGCGGATGCCCAGGTTGCTCATGCCGACTTCATACATGTCCGGGAAGCACAGCGCGAACCGCAGCGCAGAACCGTCAAACGATTTCTTCGACACGTTCCACTCGCTGCCTATGTAGCGCGCAGGCTTTCGAACGCCCAACAACATTTCATGATCCAGCATATTGTATCCGCTTTCTTTTATTATTCGTTGATCCCTGCCGAGCGCCTAAAAAACGGCGCGGGTCCTGTTTATATTCGCCATCATGCCGAGGCAAATGTAGGTGATAATGACGGATGAACCGCCGTACGACATGAGCGGCAGCGGTATGCCGACAACCGGAGCCAGCCCCATATTCATGGCGAGATTGATACAAATCTGGATCGCAAGCATCAACGAGATCCCCATCGACAACAGTCTGCCGTAATGATCTCCGGTCGTCTGCGCGATATTGATGCCCTGCCGTATCAGCAGGTAATATAACAACAGAAGCAGCGCCCCGCCGACGAATCCCCATTGTTCCGTGAACGCGGCGAAGATGAAATCCGTGTGTGCCTCGGGGAGAAAAAAAAGCTGGCTTTGCGTTCCGGCGAGCCACCCTTTGCCGAAAAACCCGCCAGAACCTATGGCGATCTTCGACTGGATTATCGTGTAACCTGCGCCGAGTGGATCGATATTGGGATTCAGAAACACAAGGATACGGTCACGCTGATATCCGTGCAGAAAATGCCAGGCGACGGGCATTGCCGCGACCAAGATCCCTACGACAAGCGCAAGGTATCTCAGCCTAATATTGCCCAGGTAGAGCATTAACAGGAACAGGAAGAAAACCAGCGCGCCGCTGCCAAGGTCAGGCTGTTCAACGATGAAAGCGGCAGGGATCGCCACGAAAAAAAAGGGGATGAGCAGTCCCCTGATTATTCCATAACGGTGCGCTTTCAGGCCAACGTCGTCGGCTGATTTTTTGCTGCAATACCTGCCCATATAGATCAACACGGCGAATTTCGCCAGTTCCGAAGGCTGCAGGTTGAACCAGGCGATCCTGAGCCAGCGCTGGGCGCCGAGCCGGACGATCCCGCTGCCCACGACCAGCAATAAAAGAACGATGACCAGCGCGTAGATGACATACGTCCAATCCCATATGCGGCGGTAGTTGATCCTCGAAAAAACGGCGTACGCCGCCAATCCAAGCGCGACCCAGAGAATCTGACGCTGATACATGGATTGCCAAAATTCTCCCTGTTTCATGTAAGTGCTGCTGTAGATCGTCACGATGCCCACAAGCGAAATCGTCATGGCGATCGCGGGGATCTTAATTTCCGTTTTCATTACAGGACCCCCTCCTGTATCATGGATTCGATGATCTGTCTGGCCACTACGCTCGCCGTTCCGCCTGAACCGCCGCGCTCCAGGAACACGCAGATGCAGTACCGCGGCTGCTCATACGGAAAAAAACCGGAGAACCACGCGTGGGTCTTATCGCCGGACGTCTGCGCCGTGCCTGTCTTTCCTGCAACGCTCACACGCAGAGCCGCAAGCGCGCGCGCGGTGCCAGCATCGCCTGAGACTACCTGGCGCATGCCCTCCCTTATCCTCTCGATGGTGCTGCGGCGCAGGTTTACAGGGGATACTTTTCTGTGCGCTGCCGATACATCCCTGCCATCTATCGCCTTAATAATATACGGCGTGACGAGGCTGCCGCCGTTGGCAAAGACCGCGGTGAAACGGCACAATTGCAGAGGCGAGGTCAGAAGTTCTCCCTGTCCTATGACGAAATTCGCCGTGTCGCCGTCGTACCAGCGCTGAAACTTATACACCCGTTTCCAGAAAGGATTCGGCACATTGCCGGCAGACTCATACGGCAACTCTATGCCCGTGGGCCTGCCCATGCCGAACCTTAAGGCGTAGTCATGGATCATCTGTCCGCCTACCGCAAGGCCGGTTTTATAGAAAAAAACGTCGCAAGACTGGGCAATGGCCTGTATCAGGTCCATATTGCCGTGCGTATTCCAGCATTTGAACTCGCGCGACCCCACCGTAAGGCTGCCAGGACAATAATGGGTCGTGGACGATGAGATTTTCCCCGATTCAAGACCCGCGGCAGCGCCGACCATCTTAAAAACCGATCCAGGAGGATACGTCCCGGTTATCGCGCGGTTCATCGAAGGCGCGTTCGGGTCGTTGAACAAGGGGCCCATTGCCGAATAGTTCCTCTTAACGAAGACCGACGGATCGAAATCAGGGGCGCTCGCGCAGGCGATCACCTCGCCTGAAAACGGGTCCATGATCACTACAGCGCCTTTGAAACCAGCCAGGGCGTCTTCTGCAATCTTCTGGATGCGCCAGTCAAGCGTCACCTGGACATCCTTGCCTTTTAGCGGCGGCCTGAAACCGAGCACCCTGGTAAATCTGCCCCGGTGGTCAACTTCCACGGACAATCCGCCGTCCTCCTGCCGGAGATAATAATCGTATTTCTCCTCAACGCCGCCGAAACCAACAATATCCCTGGTCTTATAACCGTAATCCTGCAGCTTCGTCAGGCGCCAGTGATCGATCTCGTTCAAATACCCGAGCACATGGCTGGCAAGGCTGCCGTGAGGGTAACTGCGGACCGGCGTTTGCTGGACGATGAGGCTGTCGATGTCCAGCTTCATCTCTTCAAGCTTTGCGGCTGTCTGACGGTCGACGTCCCTGATGACCGGCACAGGCATGCTGGGAGAAGAGTAATTCTTTCGGTAATTTTTGCGCAGTTGAGGCAGGCCCGTGCCCGTAATGCTGGACAGAAAGGCCAGTATCTGCTCGACCCGCGCGGATTCCTGCGGCAACACCACGACATCATAGGATAAGACGCTGCCTACGAGTACGACGCCGTTGCGGTCAAGGATGCTGCCCCGCATGCCTGCCTGCGGGATCAGCCTGATGCAATTCTTATTGCTCATGTCCCGGTAGCGCCGTCCCTGTATGACCTGCATGTTAAACAGGTTCAGGCCGAGAAAAACGAATACGGCCGCGACGCACACGCTGAATATCCTGGCGCGCATCATCACCAGATCCTCGACGCAGCCACACGGCGCAGCCAGGGACATATAAGCAGGAACGCCAGCGCGGTATAGATGGATTCAAGGATGCCCACACGCATGAAAGCCATAAAGGAAAGCGGACCAGGCGAAACACGTGGTATTAATCGGATAACGGCGGAATTGACGAATATCTGCAAGGCGAGAAAAAGAGCGCTCACTGACATGTAATCGAATGAAATCCTGCGGGAAAGAGCGCGGACCACGACGGACCATACCGGCATGGCAACCACGTACGTGCCGACCGCAGGCGCGCTCATACTGTCCTTAAGCAGGCCGCATATAACGCTGAATACGACCGCCGAAGAAAGGTCGAAATAAAGCGCCCCGGCCATTGCCATGATCCAGAACAGGTCCGGTTTGACCCCGAAAACACTCAAACCGTTCATAAGCGTTGCCTGAACGGCCGCTGCCGCGACGATGAGTGCAAGGAATATAATCTTCTTCATTCCGCTATGATCAGAACCTCTTCAAGATTCCCAAGATCGACGCTCGGCTTGATGACCGCGTACATACTCAACCCGGAGAAATCCCTGGAGACTGCGCTCACGGTGCCTATCAACAGGCCCTTGGGGTATGCGGCGGTCAACCCTGACGTGACCACTGTGTCCCCTACAGCGATATCGCAATCCTTGGGAAGCAGTTTCATTAAAAGCGCACCCCCAAGTGAACCGCATACGAGCCCTTCCTGTCTGCTGCGCTGCACGCGGGCGGATACGCTCAAGTTAGGGTCATTTATCAGTGTAATGGTGCTTGAGTCGCTCCGGACATCCGTGACCCTTCCCACCAGCCCCAGATAACTCACCGAGACTGCGCCCCTCCTTATCCTACCCGATGAGCCCTTATCGATGATAAGCGAAGACGACCAGTTCGACGGGTCGCGGCCGATTACGCGCGCCGCTACGACCTTATAGGGGACCTGCTCTTTCAACGCGAGCAGATTGGCAAGCCTCGTATTCTCTGCCGATATCTCCTTCATGGCAGCGAGCCTGTTGTTCAGGAAATCGATGCGGTATGAAAGCCTAAGGCGGTCGAGATAATTGCGATGATAGAACACGATTCCCTGGACCTCCCTGCCGATTGCACTGAACGCGTAAAGCGGAAGCCGCAACACGGCAATGACGGGCCTTCGAAAAACCGGGACCAATGCGGAAAGTATGAAAAGGGGTACTATGAAACCAAGGACGGAGAATATGGTTCTTCGGGTAAGCCTAAACACATTTGGGATTCTCTATGAACGCATCTCTGACTTGATAGGGACGGTAACCTTCTTCAGATATTTCATTTCGTTGAGGACCTTGCCCGTGCCGCATACGACGCCGGTAAGCGGGTCGTCTGCGACATGGACCGCCAGCCCTGATTCCTCGGAAATGAGCCTGTCGATGCCTTTTAGCAAAGAACCGCCTCCTGCCATCACGATGCCGCGCTCGATCAGGTCTCCGGACAATTCAGGGGGCGTGCGTTCAAGCGCGATCTTGGTGGCCTCCAGAATCGCCCGCAGTGGCTCCTGCATGGC
Organism: Candidatus Omnitrophota bacterium; assembly: GCA_029571225.1. GTDB lineage: Bacteria > Omnitrophota > Gorgyraeia > Gygaellales > Profunditerraquicolaceae > JAGOOP01. Next base: position 10,129 of record JAKPTF010000037.1, read on the forward strand.
CTCACGGACCTCCTCGGACGTAATGGTCACGGTTTTTGGAAGACCTGCGACCAGGTCCCTCCCTTTCACGTCAAGCGTCAACTCTTCTTCAAGCGGATATGCAGAACCAATCTTGATCTTGATATATTCCGCAGTCCGCTCCCCGATCATAAGATTATATGTCTTCTTTAAATATTCTATGATGGCGACATCCATTTCGTCGCCGCCGATCCTGATAGATTTCGAGAATACGATACCCGCCAGTGATATAACGGCTATCTCGGTAGTGCCGCCGCCGATGTCGATGATCATATTGCCTATGGGTTCCTGGATGGGCAGGCCGACGCCTATCGCCGCGGCTACGGGCTCTTCGATAAGGAAGACTTCACGCGCGCCGGCACGCTCCGCCGAATCCTTGACAGCGCGCTTTTCGACTTCCGTGATTCCCGAAGGTATCGCGATGAGGATGCGCGGACGGACCAGGACGCGGCGATGATGCACCTTTTTGATGAAGTAACGCAACATGGCTTCGGTTATTTCAAAATCGGCAATAACGCCGTCTTTCATAGGCCTGATAGCCACGATATTGCCCGGCGTCCTTCCAAGCATGCGCTTTGCCTCTTCCCCTACAGCCAGAACATGTGAAGTGCCTTTTTCTATTGCAACCACTGACGGCTCACAGAGTACAACGCCTTCGCCTTTGACATATACAAGGGTCGAAGCGGTGCCCAGATCTATACCCATATCATTCGAAAAAAGTCCGAAGATATAATTAAACATTCGTGTGGCAAATTCCCTGAACTTACCCATGTTATTCTCCTTGGGATCTGTCAGAATACTGTGTAAGAGATAGCTAAACCGCACTGTTTTTCAATTTTATCAGGAATTAAAGTATGTGTCAAATGAAAAGATAGGAAAATATATTCACAAAGGCTACCGGGCCATGACCTTCTTGAGCACAGTTAAGAAATCAGGAAAGGATTTGGAGATACAGCCGATATCGTCAATGGATGTGCGGCCTGATGCGCACAGGCCGGCCACGACCATGGACATTGCTGTACGATGGTCCCGGTACGATTTGACCGCAGCACCATGAAGGCCGCCTGTGCCGCGTATAGCGATATCTTCTGACATGCCCCTGCGGACCATGGCAAGACAACCGCCCATTTTTGAAAGGTTTTCCGTCATTGAACGGATGCGGTCAGTTTCTTTAACGCGAAGCTCCTCAACGCCTTTGAGAATGGTGGTCCCGCGCGCGAAACAGGCGGCTACCATGATGACCGGCAATTCGTCTATCAAAGCTGGAACGTCTTTATGCAGGATCGTAACTCCATGAAGCCGGCTCGCTTGTACCATGACGTCCCCGAAAGGTTCTCCGGCCGATCCTCCCCTGCGCGTCACTGTAATTTTTGCCCCCATGGAGCGCAGGACTCTCAGTATGCCGGTTCGCGTAGGGTTCAGACTGATAGATTTCAGGACAAGCTGCGATCCCGGGAGCAGCGACGCGGCAACCATAAAAAAAGCTGCGCTTGACACATCCCCGGGTATGAGTATGGAACCGGGAGACACAAGCCGGCCGCAGCCTCTAATGGAAATAGTCTGGCCCCGGCGGCAGACACGTATCCCGAAAAGGCGCAGCATACGCTCTGTGTGATCCCGCGTCGTGATCGGCTCAACGACCCTGGTCGTCCCCCGGGCATACAGCCCTGCCAGGAGGATCGCGCTCTTGACCTGGGCAGAGGCAACCGGCATCTTATAGGTAATGGCTCGTACGGCGCCGCCGGTAACTACTATTGGGGCGTATTCTTCTTTTC
>JAKPTF010000046.1 GCA_029571225.1 Candidatus Omnitrophota bacterium
ATAAAGATTGTTTTCGCAAACGAAAATAACCGGCAGTTTCTTCAAGGCGGCAAAATTCAAAGCCTCATAATACACGCCTTCGTCGACCGCCCCATCCCCGAAATCCACCACCGAGACATTTCTCTTGCCCCTCAGCTTGAAGGCGAGCGCCGCCCCTGCCGCAATCGGAATAGTCCCGGCAACGATCCCCGAGCTTCCGATGAATCCGCGTGATGGCACTGCCAGATTCTGAGACCCTCCCTTGCCTCCGGTACAACCGCTTTTTTTGCCGGATAATTCGGCGAATAAAGCGCCGAGGTCCCCCCCCATGGCAATATAATAGCCGTGAGCGCGGTGAGAACCAAAAACCATATCGCCTTTATTCATCAAACTCTTTACCGCAGCAGGAACAGCTTCCTGGCCGATGCATAAATGAACAGGGCAGCGCATGGTTTCCCGAGGATACAATACAGAGATACGTTCTTCAACAGCACGTATCATGGACATTGTCAGGAATAATTCCTTAATACGTTCACGCCCCAGGCCTTTATAGCCCGAGAATACATTATACATTCTGGCTATACCCATTCCCGATCCACTCCCTCAAGGATACCGCAATGCCTGCCGCATCCAGACCATAATAACGCAAAAGATACTCCCGCGTGCCGTATTTGCGGCAAAACGAATCAGGGATACCAAGACATTTCAGGCTGGGAGTTTTTTTCTTACGGCAGAATAATTCAGCCATAATGCTGCCTATGCCTCCGGTCAAAAAATGTTCCTCAAGGGTAAGTACGCCGGCCGCCCCCTTCACCGTATCCCATATTTTCCCGTAATTAAACGGTTTAATCCTCAGAAGGTCTATTACCCCTACGTTAACAGCTCCTCGTGAAATCCGCTTCGCTACCTGAAGCGCCGTATACGTCATCCTGCCGGTGCTGACGATATAACAATCGCTGCCTCGCTTCAGTATCGAAAAGCCGTTTTTCATATCCGGGCAAACGCCGTTTCCGTATACAAGAGGCAGGCCGGTCCGGTCAATACGGACGTATTTGGGCCCAGTCAATTCATAACAATAGCGTACCACGAAATCCACCGCCTTGCTGTCGCTGAGGCTAAAGATTGACATTCCCGGGAGAGACCGCATTAATGCGATATCCTCGGTCCCATGATGCGTCGGTCCCAGCGTGGAGTAATCCAGGCCCGCGCCTACGCCGACAACAGTAACAGGCAGATTCATGCAGCAAAGATCAATGCGTATTTGTTCATAACAACGCATCGTAACAAAAGGGACGATCGCATAGATATAAACCTTTTTTCCAGCCAGCGCCATTCCTGCCGCTATACCGACCATATTCTGTTCAGCGATACCGACGTTGACGTATTGCGAGGGAAAATCTTTTTTGAAACGGTCGAGGCAAATGGCGCCGGTATCGGAAGATATCAATACAATATCTTTATCCCGCTCTGCCAAACGGTACAGCGATGCAAAAAAAGCGTCGCGCATCCCCTGAACCCATCTTTTCATATTCTTCTCTTTTTCAGGCAGGAACAAGACAATTCTTTCCTCGCCATCTCCAATTCTCTGCCCACCGGAATACGATAATGCCAGATCGGCTTGTTTTCCATAAAAGAAACCCCCTTTCCCTTGGTTGTCTTCGCGATGACCGCAAGCGGTTTTTTCGAAACGCGTTCCCTGAAACGGCGCACTACGGAAAGTATGCCGCCGATCGAATGGCCGTCGACCGTTTCGACCTCCCATCCGAACGCTTCGAATTTATCTTTGAGCGGCGCAACAGAAAGGTAATCTTCGAGAAAATCGGTCGCGGACAGGCCATTATGATCGATAATGGCGCATAAATTGTTAAGCCGGTGCTGGCTGGCAAACATCACCGCTTCCCAAACGGACCCCTCATGGCATTCGCCGTCCCCCAGGAGTGAGATACAAACAGATTTTTTACCGTCACGTTTGAACGCTAAAGCGACACCTGCTGCAATGCATATCCCGTGGCCTAAAGAGCCGGTGAAGGCTTCCACGCCGGGGATCGTATTCTCAGTATGACCGCCGAGCCTGCTGCCCTTCTGGGTGAAGGTCATGAGTTCCGAGAGAGGGAAAAAACCGAGGTCTGCGAGTATCGCATACAATGCTACCGCTGCCTGGCCTTTGCTGAGTATGAATATATCCCTATCAGCCCAATGAGGATCCTTTGGTCTTACCCGAAAGTACCCTCCGTAATAAATGGCCGTCAGAATCTCGGCGCACGAAAATGAAGGCGCGACATGGCCTGCCTTAGCTTTTACCGTCATAGCCAATACCCGGCGCCTTAGCCAATCGGCTTTCTTCTGCAGGACGCGTTCGATATTGCTTTCCTTTTCCTTGATCATCTGCTCTCCGTTAGTTGCCCGTCTTTGCGATTTGTAAACCATAACGCACAACATGCAAGGGCAGCAGACAAAGAAATGCCCATGCCAAGAAGAAAACTGCACGGTGTGTATTTAAATATTATCCTGTGCGTGCCCGCATCGACCAATATCCCGCGCACCAATCCGTTTATCCTTAAGATAGGGACAGGCCTGCCATCAACCAGCGCCCGCCAACCGGGGAAAAATACGTCTGTCAACACGAGCAATCCGCCGCGATCCGTTGTCCCTTCTATATCAACTCTATTAGGCTTGTAATCGACAATTGAAAAATCATCAGTACCGGCTGTCCCCCCGCTCAAATAGCGGCCCGGGATGGACTCTTCCGCCGCGACAGCCTGTCCCGGATAGAACTTCTTGTTGCCGATGAACGCCTGGGCCTGCCGCGGGGTATGTGCGTACACAACCCTATTCGTCATAAATATCCGCGGCCAGGCCTCACGATTCTCGTATATCCTGATATCCCGGTCATATATAAGCGGCAATGGCAAAGACATCTCAGGCCCGGCGAGGATATACCTGACACCGAGGAACGAATAATAAGAACGGGCGCTCATAAAATCATCGTATATCGAGCTCGGATTCTCTTTATACACATCAGGAACACCGGTAAACCACAATCTGTCCGTTGGGGCTTCATGGGGTTTTTGAAGAAGGTATTCATTTGTAAAAGCATAATACTGTTCCGGCAATAAAGCTGCAATGAAACGAACGTCGCTCAGACGGTATACGCCGGCAAAATTAGGCATAAGAAGGCCTTCCCCTCCCGCGATCCTGAACAGACCGCCCTG
>JAKPTF010000068.1 GCA_029571225.1 Candidatus Omnitrophota bacterium
TCGCTCAATAACATGACACCAAAACAGTGCTTCGAAAACTGTCAAATCAAAGAGCCGATTCTAACTTAAATTCCCCTTGACTAATGGGGGTCATTACATTAATGCCGCCGCTGGTATAGGTCCGGATTATCATGCCTGAACGGGATCGCGCGTACTGTTCCTTTCTATATTCACCCTGGCTCACAGACTTTTTGTATTCCTCATAATAGGTGCGTTTAGACCACGGCGCCGCTGATGTCAGGCCCGCAAGATCCTTGCGTTCCGTGGCAGGCGCGGCCGGATTGTTCGCCTTGAACCACTGGGCAAGTATCAATGAATAATACACCTGGCGCAATGCGGCGTATCGTTTTGACGCATTCACCTGCCGCGTCAGCAGCGGAACGATCGAAGACCGAATAAGCTGGGACGAATATTCATTCAGCTCTTTTTGCCTGGGGTCGGCGTACACGGAGCCGGCCGCATCTTTGATGTAATCCTGTTCGAGCATGACCTTCAGCGTCGCTTTATATATGTAGGCCTTTGGGCCGTTCTCCCCAAGGATGATCTCCGCAGGTACGATCCACGGGCGCGTCACTGTCGGGACTTCGATATCTTCGCGTGGAAACAGCTCTTCGGCTTTTTGGTACAGTTTATCCCAGTATTCCCTGCCTGTAGCAGTATCGGGGTCAGTCAAACGGGCCAGGTCTTTTTTAAGCTGCAGGTCTGCCTCGAGCAAGATCCTGCCCACATCGGTCATTTCCAGATACGGGTCGATAACCTGGTCAGGCGCATCGGGGCGAAGATTGACCCAGAACATGGAGTTCGGAAGCTGCACGCCGATGAGGAAATATTGCATAAGCTGTTGGGCAGCGTCTTTGAGCTGGGCATCTGAAAGTTGTTTGGCGTCACCCGCATCCAGGGAAAGATCAAAGCTGGATAAGGACAGGTCAGGTGCGATGGCGCGCAGATGCACGGGCCTGAATGTGTCAGCGACCGGCGCGGCGGAACGCACATACAGCGGCAAAGCGGGCTGAGGAGCCATTTGCGCAAGCCCCGCCTGCTGCACCGCCAGAAGCATGCTCATCAATATTGAAGACGCTTTAGATAACCTTTTATTTTTCATAGGCTTACAAATTAATTCTTTGTTGGTCAATAAGAGGGGGAGGGGCTCGTGGAGATTTTTGGCTGGTTTATTTTAAGGTTGATAAACCATCGCCCCTGCGCCCCTCTTATTTTATCCTATACTGATCAATATCTCCTTTAATTCAGGCGGAGTTGCAACTGCGCGCTCCTCCTCCATGCGAAGCAACTCGGCAATGCATACATACACGCTTTCGATCGCCGGCTGCGCTCCCTGTTTTTTGCATACATCTATATATTTCCTGATATTCTCATACGGCATCGGGCCATTGCGCATGGACAGCTCGATTTCGCTCCATTGTTTCTGCAGCTGTGCCAAAACAGCCGGATCGACAACAACAGGCGCAATATGATCCACAGCGCCTGCTGCCGCATCAATTGGCCGCGCCGTAATGGGCAGCGCGCGCATGTCGATACCGCCTGGCGCAGCCTCCTCTTGCTTGCCGCCGTCTTGCTCATCAGCGTCAATGAGGGGTGCTTGCCGGTCGACCTGCCGAGGTTGTTGCAGTCTTTTCCGAGCAGCTGCTGCAGTCTCATATAATATTTTCACAATAGTATCGGGATATTTGCCGTCCACCTTGCCCTTGAGGCGAAGATACACGATTTCCGCTTTACCTTCCGGACAATTAACCAATAATTTGAGTATTTGATCGACACCCTCGGCCAACCCATCTAATTCAGTATTCGGCACGTCTACAAATTCCACTGTATCGGTCTCTTCATGTGCCAGCGAGAATTTATAGGCATATTTCCCGTCATCCCCGCGCACCCTGACGACTATGACATTATTGGTTTCTAAAAACGCGACCGGGCCGATAGAAAACTGTTCCTGTAATTCTTTCTGATCAAGGGTTTTTGTTCCCGCTATACGCTGAGCATTGACGTATAACCCTGCCTTGATCAGATTATTCACAAACGCACGCTGGGCCTTCAGGCTATCAAAGCTTAATTTGGTGTCTATTGCAACCAGCCATTGCGTTGCCCTGCGGGCCTCGTCATATGGACCAGGAATAACCCATACATCAGCCAGCCGTTCGCCCTGTTCAGACAAAACGCGCGCGCCTCCCTCATGAGGAATCACTTCTTTGATCGCGATAGGGCCTGCCAAGTCCGTTGTTTTCTCTATCTGCTCGTTATTTTCTACGAGTTTAAGGACCTCATTCTTCAGCATCAGTATTTGATAAAGGAATGCTGCTTTTTTCTCCGGCTCTTCTATCACAAGCGGCATGCCTTCATTATTTAACTCGGAGAATCTTACTGGATAGTCGCGGCTCTCTATGCTCCTGACCATCAACTTGGGATCGACAGTGCTGCCGTTGGCTTTGAGATATTCTTCCAGGAAACCCAGTTTATCAGAAAGCGTACTGTGCACCATTCGGCTGTCGGCCGAAGAATAATCCGCAGCCGCCAGCCCCATCGTCTGTAACGGCAGGCCCAAAAGCGCTTCCATGAAAAGCGGGAATGAACCGGTCATTGAAGTATCGATAAACCGGACCCCTTTCGAATGCATATCCGGCATGCCGAGCTGTTCCAGATACTGCAGGATCATCTTTGCCCCCGCATACAAAGCTGCGTTTCCCGTTAACTCCTCCTTAACCGCTTTCTTAAACCGCTGTTTGAATTCTGCGTAGCGCTCAAGCGGGATCTTAACGTCATCTCCGAGACCCATTGCTTCTTTTATATTGAGAATAATGCGCGGGATAACTAGGTCGGCCTTTACCCCCATTTGAGTAAATGCTTTGAACGTGGTTTTAGACAAATAGAATCCCCTCGCCTTTTTGTTAAGCAATTTTGCCACAGTTTCTATAAAAATACCGTCTCTGAGCATGAAAACATTATACTTTTCATCATCGGGGAGCGATTTCACAAAATCGACCAATATGCGGGCCATACGCCTCGTTTGTTTCTTTATCCGTTCCGCTTGTCTTGCGTCAAGGCCCAGTTCTTGCGCAGTTTTCGCAAGCTCTTCTTCAGTCAGCTCCTTATCATAAAGCCGGGTTATTTCCTCGGCCCATTGTTCAAAATTGGCCACACTGCCGGCAAGAGGTCTTTGAAAGACCTCCGATAAACCGCCGTCTGCCATAGCCGCCGCCAGATCATTTTTTCCGTTTTCTAATTTGGCCTTCAGCGTTTTTATTCTTTCCGTTAATTTTTCTCTTGCATCCGTCGACAAAAACGCTCCGTCGTGCTTAAGCGTACTTAGATTTGCATCAAGCGCGTCAATTGTTCCGGCCATGGCTTCTATCTTCTTTTTTATATTCGCGTCTTGAAGCACATTGCTTACAAATCTGTCCCTGGTCTTCTGGCGAGAGAAAAAGGCGCGGTAAATCACCTCGTCCGCATACGTGCAATCTCCCCGGGTTTCGATAGTCAATACGTGTAACTCACCGCCGCTTCTAAATGAATATTTTTCATCAATTGTCTTCCACTTATCTCCGTGGCGTTGTTCCTTTTTGCGTTGAGCGCTGATGGTCTTGTCAGGCCCAAGCTCTTTGATCGCCCCTGTGCTGCGCAATTTCTCGAACCACGCCGCTTCGTCAGCAATACCCGTTTCTTTGGCTTCTCTCATGGCTTCCGCGGCCTTCTCAAGGTCAAAGATATTCCCGAAGATATCGGCCAGCGACGCGGACGGCGGTCCGATAGCGCGCAGAGCCCCGATCGCATAATCTTTGCTTCGAGCATGGATGAATATCTTGAGAAAACTTGTAAGAACCGGCCTGATGAAAGACTTCCGCTCTTGCGATATAAAAAATTCATTCATCCAATTCAAAAGGTTGATTTCACTGTCTGGGGGGATTATTATTTTCTTCATTGCTTGCCGCAAGGCCGGATCGATTTCCCAATCCGGATATTCTGCTATGATCCGGGCAAGCCTTAGCAGGCCCTCGAAATTGAGCCTCCTGTCGAAGACTTCTTTTTGCAGTGCCGGCAACAATCGTATTTTTCTATCAACCGCGTCTTGAATGTATTCGCCGTTAGCCGTCCCATCACTGACCACCCATGCGCCATCTTTCTTTCTGGAAACCATCAATCTGCTGATAGTTACGGTCTGCAAATCATCTACCCCTCCATAAATATTGGACGGATTGATCCACGGTTCATCCCACGCATCGCCGGGCGCAAAATTTGGGATATCAACTTTCACCTTTAAGTGTTTTGCACAATACCGTTTAAAATCCCCGACCTTATACGCATCTCCCTCTAGAACCGCCATATCCACATTTGAAAAGCCGTTGGTGGGCGCGCCACGCGCTATCATCCTGCGGGCAGTCCCTCCGACAAACGCGATGGTAAAACCGTATTCCTCGGATGCTTTCAATATATTGTCGATTTGCTGATCCATGGTTATCATAATGTATTTGTTCCCTGGCGCAGAAGCGTTGATCTGTTGGATCCCGCCGTCTTTTTTATTTTTATAGGGATACGCTGAATCAACGGTATATTTATAGATGGGATGGTAGCGCCGCGCTGGAAGCTTCACGGCCGTGCCAGTATCCATGTATTCTCTGATTCGATTCGCAAATGTTACTGACCGATTTGACAAACCGCCTGCGCCTGAAGGTGGAATAAGGAATTCCAGATTGTTCTTTTCGGCAAAAGCCGCAATGCGCGGCATGATTTCGTCCACCAACAGTTCCTGCGCGGACGCCTCCCATGTGCCAACCAGGAACTCTGACGGATCCAGGCCAAGCAGAACCAGTTTCCCCGCGAAAACATCGCACAGCACGGCGCCGGCAAGCCTGCCATCGGCGAGGATATTAATGACGAACATTCCGGTGCGTCGATTCCCTGACGAATCCACCACCATATCCGACACATCATCCTGCAGACACGTCCCGGCGTATTTCCCCTGAAAAACCGTCAGAAGATTCATCTTTTTAAAAACCAACTCTATGTGTATGCCCTTGGTGCGCGCCTGCTCATTTCTCAAGAAACGCTCTTTGTCGCGCACGATTTGTCCTAAAACCATCTTCCATTTGGCATGGGCAATAATATGCTGCTTGAACGCGCGATTCAAACCGATATCTGCCATGGCATCATCCAGGAGATTATCCGCCCCTTCCGCATTGGCAAGGCGGGCCATCAAGACATTCTCATCCGTCCCGGTGATAGTTTGATCGTAATACGCAGATAACAATTTCCGTTCTATTTTTCCCAGAACCAGCACCGTCAGCATATTTACAAGTTCATTCGATACCTTTTTCTCCAGAATAGAGTTGAGTTTTTTACGCGCGTTGGCAAAATCCGCCCTGGTCTTCTGGCGAGCCTGTTCATGCCGTTGTTTTGCCTGTCTGTATTCTTCCGCGGCCGGTTTTCTTTCCGCTCCCCGGGCAGCTTCCATTGTTTGCTGCGCCTGCTGTCTGGCAGAAAAAGCATCGGCTTCTTCTTGACGTGCCCGGACGAGCTCTTCGGTCATCAGCGCGATAGATTGCCGATCGGCCACAACCTGGTCATGTCCGAGCAATTCTTGAAGCCCTTCAATGAATTTATCCGCATCCTGCGCGGGTATTGCCTGCAGCTTCGCGACCAAGGCGCTTGCCACATTCAGCGCTTTGACTGCTTCTGCCAGCTTCTCTTCTGCAAGACCCCTTTCGTTACGCAAAACTTGGCTTATTTTGTCCCGCAGAATAACCTTCAGGTTGTACGGTATGTCAAAAGACCGGCGTTGCACATCAACACTGAACGTTTGGATTTCCTCTACAGCAGGAGCGAATGGGGTGAGACGAGCATCGATCTCACGCAGGAGCTCCACCGTCGCCTTGCCGGATGAGGCAATGCCCATTTTTTCTGCGATTCTAACCGTTATGGCCCTGGCAGCCTCCGGGCTTTCATATTCCTTAACCAGCCACAACAGATACACAAGGTAATCCTCGGCTTTTTCTCCTGGTTTCCCTCCTCGCATTAGCGCGCTCATCAGCGATTCATAGGACATTTTCAAATCCTGAGCGGTCTGCTCAATCTGCCGGTACAGTTCCCTACTGTCTTCGATTTGGGAAAATTCTGCCTGGCGCAGGCAGAGTATATACAGATTCAGCCAGAAACCAAAAAGCGTAGAGCGGTCGCGCCACTTCTCAACAGGTTGGCTGTCTGCGACCTTTGTAATTTTCAACAGCAAATCTTTTGTCCGGTCATTGAGCATGCCTTCGGTTCTCAGGAAAACCACGGTATCGAGGATTTGCGCGCGCAATTCTCTTGTAAAGCATCGGTTGGCGACCAACCCCATGAAATTCAAGAGAATAAGCATTTCCTCAATGCTTTCGAACTGTATCCGGGCAGCTCTTTTGCAGAGGTCTTCGGGTATTGACGGCAGGAATATATCTTTGGTTAAGAGCTCCAGCAACTGTTCTTTGACCGTATACACATTTTCCAGGTCAACCAGCCCCAGCGATACCAGATTCACCAGAAGGTTGTATACCGCCATGGTGTAGTTTGTTTTTTCTTCCCCTCGGAAGGCAATGCATCGGTTCGCCGCATCCAGCACCACTTCGTCCACCAGCCGCTCCCAGCTTTTGAGCGTCTGATCGAACAAACTGACCAGTTTTTGGTCCTGCTTGATGATAATTGTTAAGAGGCCTTCGGGAAAAAATAGCTGATTTTGATTCAAGACCTTGGCGGCATCCAGAAGCTTCTGCGCAACAACCTCAAAGTTTGCATGGGAAACAAAACCGCTCTCTATATAGGTTGTCAGGAGTCTGAACACATCGCCTTTTCTGTAACCAGCTCCTTCCCGGATCGCGATCAGCTTATCCAAAGCTCCGGTAACGTTGTCTGCGGTAATTACCTTTTTCCCGCTCGCTGCAGTGATGACACTTTTGATCTCAAAAGAAGAATCGATAGTCTCTTCTTGGCCATCTGATGCCTCTGCGTCTTTTTCAACGCTTTTAATGCCAAAAAGCTTTTCCAGCTTGGCAATTACAGCGGAAAGATTTTCTTTGCCCGCTGATCTTGACTCTACCAGGGCTCTGATCGAGTCTGCAAAACTGTCCGCATGCCGGCTTTGCGCGACCGCATCAAGAAAGGTTCTGGCTTCTTCATGCACAGCCAGAACCTCTGATTCGATCAGGGCTTTTAGCACAGATAATATTTCATCTGAATCCCTTCCGTGCTTTTTAATAAGCTCTACCGTTTCATCGGCAGACAGGATGGCGGATGCGCCGGGGGTAAGCGCAAAAGCCAACACACTTTCAAATATCCTGTCCTTGTTATATACGCCGCCAACTTCAGTCAAAAGCGTCAAGAAATCAAGATCAAGCAGCCACGCAGAAAGCGATTCTTCCTGAGCTAACGCCGTATTAACATAAACGGCGAATGTGCGACAGGATAGTTCACTCTGCTGAGCAAGAACCTTTTCGACCAATTGTTTGATGCGTCCGCGGTACTGAGGAAGCCATCGTATCGTATTAAAAAGGGTTAGCAGGCCTGGTATCATGCCCAGCGCCGAGATATTCGTGCGTTCATCGAGGATCACCGCCTCTGCGCTTTCAGTGCCCATGAAACCCAGAAGCACTCTGTCCGCGTCCGCGGCGATCCCAGGCATGGAAATGCCGGATAAGTCTACCCGGACATGCCCTGTTCCCTGGTGTGCTTGCTGCGCCGCGACGATGCGTTCTGCCAGTTTCCTCAATTCCCCTGCATCGATGCCGACAGGATCAATCTTGCGAGCTTCCAGTAATTTCTTAATATCGTGCGTGATTTCTTCGATCCGTCCGCCGTCGAAACCCGGAACATCAACGGGTATCACGATCTCCGCAATCGCTCCGGGAGCAGCGGTGTTATTTCGTATCGACAGCACACCCTTAAGCACCTCTTTGACATACTGTAAGCAGTACAATAAACCTACGCCCTCGGTGCCTTTTGTCGAAAAACGTTCGCCTATCTTGCCAGCCGCGACTTCTTCCAATCCCGCACCGTTATCAATGACTTTGATTATCACAAGGCCATTTTGAACCTTTACCACCACCTCGATTCTGCCCGCTACGACACCTGACGCCCGGATGGAATCCAAGGCGTTCATCCATAACTCGCGCATCACCGCATGAAACTTCAAGTAATATGCGTCTTGCTGCCGAACATTCAGCAGCCTATCGACAACCGATTGGTACCCCCGTTCCCTTAACGCGATTATCAGATCATCCGTTATATATTTATAAAACTGGCTGAAGAACATGCTGCCCGGCACGTTTCCAAAAGCAGTTTTTATTGTTCCGGGGTCATGCGGCAGATCGACAACCACATCAAATATTTTTTCCCCGTCGAGTGGATTTCTCCTTGTCAGCCCACCCAGCAAAGCCCGCACCGCCTCCCGAGAAATCAAAGATCCTCCGTCGAGCACGATCCGCATGAAATGATCCACAAAATAAGTCTGGCTGAAATCCGCGACCCGGATCTTATCCTGGTGAGCGCTTACCAACCGGCCGAAGTGCGCCTTGGCGGTCTCTTTAGCCTCCCCGGGCTCCATAGCGCTGATCTTCGCAAGGGCGCCGATCAGCAGCAGCTCGATCTTCGCACGCACCTGATCGGATGCGCGATCGGGATTGGACAACAGCTCCACCAGCTCCTTTTCATACTGCGAGAGCGGCGCGCTGCGGATATTCGCGGCGACATTGAAAACCTCAACTATGCTATGGACATCACCATGGACGCGCATTATGTTAGCCATGGTGTCATCTCCAAAAAAAGCACGGGTTTTCCCGGTTTTACGCATATGCCACTTTATATATGCCGCTTTTCTCGGGACACCCCAACCAAGCAGCTTAAGAACCGCGATTTTGCCACGCAGCCCGAGCTGTTCCAGAATTTTTTCCGTAATAGCGCGTAAGCCGGACTCTCGGTTAGTGATCACTACGACCGGGATGCCTGTGCTCTTGGCATAATCCAATAGTTCTCTGGCCCCGGGCACAAGTCTGATAACGCCTGCGCGCAGCGCCAATTCCTCAAAATACTCGCAGGCGGCGACCACGGCCCGGCGATCCGTGGTTCTCATCATATTCCGGATGTCGGCATATCCGAGATCATAAAGAGTTTCGTGCATAATGAGCGTTTCATCGATATCAAGATAGATAACGACCTTTGTGACGTCTCCGCCCTCATCTATATACTTTTTGATCGCAGCAATAATGTCCGCGAGTTCAACGCGGCCGTTTTTATTAACATCGCCCTGGTCGCGCAAAGCAACTGCTTCTTCGATTTCCCTGATTAAGGCTGGCGCGGCAGCGGGGCTTTTGTCTCCGTTTTTTCCCGGCGGCGTTACCTCAATGACTCCGTCACGCTTTACCAGCGCGGGTATGTTTGAGGATACAGCGGGCACTTTGTTGATGGCTGCCCCCAAAAGCGTGGCTGCTGTTTTTTCAATGGCGACGGGCATGGCGGTCAACGCCAGCCCGCCGGAGAAATACCTCCTGACAGCCATGCCGTTATAGCTGAACACGTTCTCTTGCCGGTTGTACTCGCCCTGGTTAAACGATTTTTGATACGCCTTGAAATACGTGTCCTTTGACCAGGACTTCTGCGATGTCAGGCCGGCGAGATCACGCGTGTCGATCTGCTGCGCATACGCGCCTGCCTGGCCGCTGTAGCGGGCCTTGAACCATTGCGCCAGGATAAGGGAATAATAGACCTGGCGCAAAGGGGCATATTGTTTCGAGGCGTTCACATGGCGGGTTAATTTTGGGATGATCAGCTCACGCACGAGTTGCGACGAGTATTCATTCATTTCCCTACCGCGCTCATCGTCAAAACTGAACTGCACGGAATCCTTGAGATAATCCTGCTCGAGCATGACCTTGAGCGTGGCTTTATATACGTACGCGGTATCGCGGGATTCGCCGAGGATGATCTCACCGGGCACGATCCACGGGCGGGTAACGGTCGGAATCTCTATATCGCCGCTGCCGTACAGTTGCTCGGCCCTGGCGTACAGCCGGTCCCAATACTGCTTGCCTTCAGCGGTCGAAGGATCGGTGAATTTCGCAAGGTCTTTTTTTAATTGAAGGTCGGCTTCCAGAAGCACCCTGCCAAGGTCTGTTTTCTCAAGATACGGATCGATGATCTCCCGGGGCGCGTCCGGCCGCAGGTTCACCCAGAACATGGAATTTGGAAGCCGCAGGCCGATCTGAAAATATTCCATGAGCTTCTTTGCGGTATCTGTAATCTCCTGCGGCTGGACCTTTGCAGCATCTCCCCTGTCGAGAAGCACATTGACATCGTCAGCCTGGGGATCAATGGAAATGGACCTCAAGTGAATGGGCCTGAACCGATCAGCCGCAGGCGAGACAGCGCTTAAATACAGGGGAACCCCGGGCTGGCCCGCAACCTGCGCAAAGCCGGCCTGCTCGAAAATAAGGCAGAATGAAATGAGTAATGCCAATATCCGACGCATTATGACGTGCTCCCTCTGGCTGTTTCGATCAAAACGAGCAGTTCTTTCATTTCCGGCGATGTGCGAACAGCGCACGCCTCTTCCATTTTCAGGATATCATTGACGCCGGCAACAAGCATGTCCATATACCTGCTGTCGGCATTGCGGGCAAAACACATCGCAGCATATTCCTGCATTTTCGCATACGGCATCTGCCTGCCCCTAATCTGCTTCACAATGCCGGCCCATTCTTTATCAAGATCCCGGATTGAGGATCCGGCAGCCAGTTGTTGTAATCGGCCGATTGCTTGCGCAGATACTGCTGACTCGATTCCCGTCTGTGTCATCAGCGGCAGCGCGCGGAAATCAATACCGCCGGGCCGCTGGTTATTCTTGGAAGACATGCTCTCAAGCACATTTCTTAAGAAGTCACCATGGCTTGCATAGAGGTGGTCTAAGATCTCTTCGTTGAACCTGATCCACTTTACCTCTTTAGCATCATCGCCTGCTTTTAATCTAATGGTCACGGCTTTTTCCGGGGTAAGATGTAGATGTACCGCTGTGGTTTCCATCCAAGCGTTATCAGTATTACGAGGATCGTCAACATACCCTTGATAAACTAAGATACCGCTATTCATATCTTCTTCTGTAAGGACAACTCCGGTTTCTTCGTTTAGCTCGCGTTTTAGCGTTCCAGACAATTTCTCGCCATAATCTACCATGCCACCTGGTATGGCCCATTCCCCGGTATCTTTTCGTAAAATAAGCAGCACTTCGAGCTCGCCGGACTCCGGATTATACCGTGTAATTATGGGATCCGCTGCAAAATTCGGCCCCCAATGCCCGAGCAGCCCACGGCCTTTCATTCCGGTCCTGCCCATCGGATTCAGAGGACGGCCTTCGGGATCAAATTCGACCCTCCCTTCATAGCTTTTTATACTGTCACGATCGATCTCGCTGGTATCAGGTTTGTCGGCCCAACCGCCGGGTTTTTTGGTTTTATCGTTGTCAAAAACATTCTGATGAGTAAATTCCACAGGGTTATAATCAAAAAAATTCGTTATCCACCTAACTAGCTCATCCGGAACAATGGATCGTTTCGGATATGCCGGATGCGGTCCCCGAGCCTTTACATGAAGCTTGTTCTTATCAAATCCGCGGTCTTTCATTGAATCTGCAATTCCTTGATCAAGGGAAATATCTGTTTGTGTTGTGCTTTTATCGCCGACCTTCATCAATCCGCCGATTCCCGGAAACATAAGGCTTAAGCTTGGATTTGCCTGCATTTGCAGAAAAGAGCTGTCGGCATACCATAGCGCTACGAACGTACCGACGAGCGGGCCGACAAGCAGCACAAACAGGACTTGCCGCGGCGTCAGACGTCTGCCGGTCAACAAGCGCAGTGCAGCAAGAGCAAAAAGCGACGATCCGATCGTCGCCATGCTGACAGCGGGAATTATTGCCGAGGGATGAGCAAGCACCGTCAGCGTATCCATAAGAATGCCGCCGTCACGAACCGGAGGCATCATTTGAATGAGCGTACCTCCATCTGCCCGGAATTCAGTCAGCATCTCTACCATGGTGGGACTGATCGTGCCTTCTGCCGCGGCTATGCTAGAAAGATCCGGGGTAGAGGCAAAATGAGCCCCGCCGCTGAAGTATGTCCGGATAGCTATGCTATTGCTCATCCGCACTTCTTCGTCTCTTCTATATTCACCCTCACTGAAGGACTTCTTATATGCATTGTAATACGTCTCCTTCTTCCACGGTTTTAACGCTGCTAACCCGGTCAGATCCCTGGTATCAATCTGTCCTGCGGCCGATGAACTATTGCCGAGGCGCTTCTTAAACCACTGGGCCAGGACAAGCGAATAATATACCTGGCGAAGCTGCGCATACCGTTTTGCGGAATTTACTTCTCTGGCCAGTTTGGGAAGGATTATGCTGCGGATCAATTCCGATGAATACGCATTGATCTCTTTCAGGCGCGGGTCGTTGAAGTTGAAGAACGGAGAGTCTTTTAAATAGTCCTGCTCGAGGCGGACGTCCAGCACTGCTTTTAATATATACGCGCCGTTTTTGCTTTCCCTGATGAGGATTTCACCCGGTACAATCCACGGACGGGTAAGCGCGGGGATTTCCATATCATCAGCGCCGTAAAGCTGTTCTGCTTTCGCATATAATTTCGTCCAGTATTGCCTGCCGTCAGCAGTATCCGGCGACGTAAGTTTCGCCATGTCCTTCTTCAACTGCAGATCAGCTTCAAGAAAAATCCTGCCCACATCGGTCTTTTCCACATATGGATCGATTATATCGGTGGGGGCGTCAGGCCGCAGGTTTACCCAGAACGTGGAATTGGGAAGACGGAGGCCTATTTGGAAATATTTATACAGGTCTGATGCTATTGCCTGGCCACGCGCTGTGATTTCATGAGGGGAAGCTCCGGGGTCGAGGAACAAAGAGAATTTGCTGCTGGCAGTATCAAAAGAAACAGCTCGCAACTGAACAGGCCTGAATATTTCAGCAGGAACAAGGCCGGCCAGGTAACCAGGCACAGGAAGCCGATTGGCAACCTGGGCAAAGCCTGATTGCTCAAAGACTAGGCAAAAACAAATAAGAAAAGCAATGATCTTCCGTGGCATTTGTTTTATAAAGTTTTTGCGAAGCGGGTAATAAAAATCCTCTGCGCCTTAAGCAGAGATTTGATGTTGGTTTATCAACCTTACTATAAGTTTGACAGCTACTTAGCGTGTTTTCAAGGGTATATTGGGGGTCTGGTGAAAGCGTTTTCGGCTATATTGCGCATAACTTATTTATAGACAGTGTGTTAGGAGCTGCATAAAGGAAATTTGCAAAAAAGACCCGGGCTCGTTTATTGAGTCCGGGTCTTGGCTCGAATTGGTGATTTAAAGCTATCCTACGCGCACTGCTTCGATCGTCACCAACAGTTCCTTCATTTCAGGCGACGTCGACACCGCGCATTTTTCTTCAAGCTTCAATATATTCGTAATGCATGTTGCGATCTCATTCATACGCCTGCTGTCGTCTTTATTCCGGCTGCACACGGCGATGTATTCTTTCATCTTCGCATACGGCATCTGCTTACCCTTCATCTGCTTCTGGATAGCAACCCACTCCCTGTCCAGGTCTTTGATATTGGATTTTTCAGCCAGAAGCTGCAGCTGCTTCATATCGACCTGCGGAGCATTCACGCCCAGGCCGGGTTGCGTCAACATCGGCACCGCACGGAAATCGATACCGCCGGGTTTTGACTCCTGATTGCCTTCGCCGTCCCGTTGCTCAGCAGCAAGGCGATCGGCCATTCGATTGACGATCTGTATTATCGTATCTCTGTCACCTCTCCGAATAGCAGCGAATTCACTATCGGAAATATCCAATTTATATGCTACTTCGGCACACTTGTCACGGAATGCGTCATGCTGAGAAGATCGCAGAACTGCTATGTTCGTGCTTATATAACCATCCACCAGCTCAACACCCAGCAATCTTCGTATGTTTTCGCTGGAATTCCCATAATACCCAAACGCCTGATAGATTGTCAATCCTGCTACCTTCCCGCTCCTTGTCAGCGTCTTGAGATATTGGCTCATCTCTCCGAGTAATTCACCTAATGTCAGATCCCCGCCGTCCTTGCCCGCGGACATCTTTTCTAATGTTTTCTTTGCTGCATTCTGGATCTGCACCCAGTCCTTATCCTTCTCTGTCTGAGGCAGCTCATCCCACAGCGTAAACGCGCCGCGCGTGATTCGATTGATGTCCCTGAACGGCTGGCCTGCTTTCCATGTCGCATTCGCAAACCGCATTACCAGATTCTTTTCCCGATCACTCAACCTGCCTTCTGCAATATCGATCATGATCTGCCCGATGCTCTGGCCTTGCCGGTTCGGCATTTCTTGCAAGGCCCCCACCGCTGTTTCCAATGCGTAAAATCCAGCCAGATTCATCGCTATCGCGATATCTTTCTTCGTCGTCCCCGAAGGCGCCGTTACATCCTTCTCCCCGTATAACGGATACCGCTGATCCGCCGGCTGCGTCTCGTTATACTTGTCATTCAAATATACCGCCATCTCTTCTGCAAACTCTTTATCCCGTAGAAGTTCTTTTATGACCTCTTTATCGCCGCCGTCCTTCCGTTGTAATTCGGCCAGCATATTTTTCCATTCCCCGATACGGCGTTGCTGAAATGCTTCAGGCCCCGGGCCTCCTTGATCGGTTCGTTGGACCATTCTTAAAAGCGCCTCCTCTTCAGCAATTACCGCGTTGATCTTTCGGATTAGATCGCCAGACCAGATACGGGCTTGTAATTGAACAAGCGGCGCCGACCAGCCCATCTCTTTTATACGTTCATTAAGCAACTTTTCAATCTCTTGCCGTCTGTTTTGCGAAATTCCACCGGCAGATTCTGCTGGGCCGGGTGTTTCTGCGATAATTTTTCCGTCCGGAAGAATATCGTATGTCCGATCGGTAGCAGCAATATTCTGATTGGATGAAATGGTCGTCACGGCCCCGGCAGGGACTATTAATTCTGCTCCGCCGGAGAAGTAATTCCGAACAACAATATTCGACCCGATGCGAACTTCCTCTTCCTTATTGTATTCGCCCTGGCTAAATGACTTCTTGTACGCTTCGTAGTAACTATCCTTTGACCAGGATTTCTGCGATGTCAACCCGGCCAGGTCTTTGCTATCGATCTTTGATGCCATCTCTCCCTGCCGGCCCTGCATCTTTGCCTTGAACCACTGCGCAAGCACCACCGAATAATACACCTGCCGCAGCTGCGCATACCGTTTGGCAGAGTTCACTTCCCGCACCAACCCCGGCAATATGTCCTTACGGATAAGTTCCGATGAATACGCGTTCATTTCCTTCTGCTTCGGATCTGTGATGTTATAGAACGGCGAGTCTTTGAGGTAATCCTGCTCAAGCATGACATTGAGCGTGGCTTTGTAGATGTAGGCGCCGGTCGCTGTTTCCTTGATAATAACTTCTCCGGGAACGATCCACGGACGGGTCAATGTAGGCACTTCCATGTCTCCCTGGCCGTATAACTGTTCTGCCTTGGCGTATAGTTTAGTCCAGTATTGCCTTCCCTGTGCCGTATCAGGAGAAGTGGATTTCGCCATATCCTTTTTCAGCTGGAGGTCTGCTGCAAGAAGGATCCTGCCAAGGTCGGTTTTCTCTAAATATGGGTCTATGACGTTTTGGGGAGAATCCGGCCGCAGGTTCACCCAGAACATGGTGTTGGGAAGGCGAAGGCCGATCTGGAAGTAGTTCCACAGCTCGCCTGCTGTTGCATCGAGCTGCTTAGTTTTCTCATCGCCCTTATCCAGCATGAGCCGGAAGCTGTCCTGGGTCGGGTTGTAGATGACCGACCGCAGCTGCACAGGGCTGAAGTTGTCTGCCGGAAGAAGATTCGCAAGATATCCCGGCACCTGCATCTGCCCGGCTACTTGCGCGAATCCTGTTTGTTCAAAAATAAGACAAAAGGAAATAGCAAAAGCAAAAATTCGCTTAATCACCGTGGACTCCTTTTTGAAAAAACTTTTTTTAACCTATACAAATGTGGTTAAAAGAAATCGCACAATCTGTCTGATCGTGGTTTATCAACCTTAGTTAAAGTATAATAATGAAATCGGCTGTTTCAAGACCAAATGGGCTATTTTTTGAAAGCGTTGTCAAAACGCAACTTACGGCATGTTGTTTCTTTGTAAGTGGTTATAATGGATTTACTTTAAGGCGAGCGTAAAAACGCGGGGAATGTTGCCAAAGGGCTTGAAAATGAAAAATCCTTAAATAATTGTTGCTGATTTTTTTTCAAAATGCGTTTTTTAATGAATGCCCGAAAAAGCGCCCAATGGTATCGCTGTTACGTTATGGGCTAAAGGATAGGACTCTTTTCCGGGATAAATAATCCAAAGATGTTTTAAAGAAAGCTCTTTTAATGCTGACCGCATTGACGGCGTAAGGGACGGCGCCTGCGCATACTTTACTTCAATGCCGTAAAGCCCGCCTTTTCTGGTAAATAACATGTCTATCTCCGCGGATGCGTGGACGCCCCAAAAGAAAACTTCTTCTTCCTTGAGGCGTAGCGATGTAATCGCCTGCTCTAAAGCAAAGCCCTCCCAAGAGGCGCCGAGTTTCGGGTGCGATAGCACATCTTTCTTGCTCTCCAGAGAAAGCAATGCATGCAACAGGCCGGAATCGCGGAAATATAATTTGGGCCGTTTGATGAGCCTTTTCTTGGTGTTATAAAACCATGGCCTCATTTGCCTGATCATGAATGTTCCGGACAGCAGATCAAGGTATCGTTGCGCCGTATGGTCCGACACTTCAAGGCTTTTGCCTATCTCAGAAGCGTTGAAAACCTGCCCGTGATAATGGGCGAGCATGGTCCAGAACCGCCGCAAGG
The DNA here is from genome assembly GCA_029571225.1 of Candidatus Omnitrophota bacterium. GTDB lineage: Bacteria > Omnitrophota > Gorgyraeia > Gygaellales > Profunditerraquicolaceae > JAGOOP01. The sequence continues at coordinate 16,908 of JAKPTF010000068.1, forward strand.
AACGCGCCGGGATATTAATACCGAGCTGGGGTATATCCCGCTCAAGAAATGTCGCAATGAAATCCTGGCGCCATTGATACGACGCGCTTTCGCTGGGAGCCAAAAACGACCGCGGAAACATCCCGCGTATCCACAACCGCTCTGCCTTTGCATGGCCGACAAGCCCAAGAGAAAATCCGCCCAACTCGAAATAACTGATCCTTCCTGCCAGGGATTCTGACGACTGCCGGATAAGGTCTCGCGACGCGCTGCCCAGGATTAAATATTTTGCTTTTGATGAACGATCCGCAAGGACCCGAAGAACAGGAAATAAAGCCGGTAACCGCTGTATCTCGTCTATGATAACCAATCCTTTGCAATCTTCGAGCGCCAGCAAAGGATCACCGAGTCGTCCAATATCCTGCGGGTTTTCCATATCGAAAAAGGTGGCGCTGGATGGCCATTGGCCGGCAAGCTGGTGGGAAAGCGTGGTTTTGCCGCATTGGCGCGGCCCCAAAATAGCGACTACAGGGTTACGCTTCAACAGGACAAGCAACGATTTGATTTCTTCGGTCCTTGGGATGATCATAGGAATAGCATACCATGAAAATTCGACATGTCAAGTCGAAATTTCAAGGTATGTTTTATACGATAACAGCGAATTCGCCGCGGGGACGGGATGCGGAAAAACGGCTGGCTAACTCGGCTGCGGGCGCACGTAGGATTTCTTCGAATTTCTTGGTAAGTTCTCGGGCCACACACACTTGTTTGTCTGGCCAAACAGCGCTTACGTCTTCCAGGGTTTCAACGATCCGATGGCATGATTCGTAGAAAATGATCGTGTAATCGAGCTTTGATAATTCATTCAAGCGGTTGCGCCGGGAAATCGGCTTGTTGGGCAGGAATCCTTCGAAAATAAATTTATGCGCCGGCTTGCCGGACAAGACGAGCGCCTGGATGAACGCTGTGGGCCCGGGAATAAAGGTCATTGGGATATTGTTTTCGATCGCAAGGTTGATCAGGTTATATCCCGGATCGAGAATTCCCGGCGTTCCGGCATCAGACACAAGTGCGACATCTTTGCCGTCCTTGAGCATCTTGATCAGAACATCCGCTTTCGTAATCCGGTTATGCTGGTAAAAACTCGTTGTCGGGGTCTTGATGTCATAGTGGGTAAGCAGGATCTTCGTATGGCGGGTATCTTCGCAGGCGATCATGTCAACAGCCTTGAGCGTCTCGATCGCACGAAGCGTTATGTCCTTCAGGTTTCCTATGGGCGTGGCAACAATGTATAACATTTTGACCGGTTAAAGGCTGCTGGGTATGTGTCTCCCAGCTCGAACAGTCCTCGGCCTTTCAGGCCTGCGGAACTCGCTGGGAGACACATACCCAGCAGCCTTTAATTATTCGACAGTTACCGATTTCGCAAGATTCCGAGGCTGATCGACATCGCAGCCGCGTTTGACCGCGATATGATATGCCAGAAGTTGCAGCGGCAACGCAACAAGAAGCGGCGAGAAGAATTCATCGATCTGAGGGATGTAGATTACTTCATCCGTAAGCGCCTTGATCTTGTTGTCGCCTTCGGTGGCGATCGCGATGATCTTGCCGTTGCGGCTGCGGATCTCCTGGATATTGGAGACCATTTTGTCATACACCCTGGACTCGGGCGCGATACAGACAACTGCACGGTATTCATCGATGAGCGCGATGGGCCCGTGCTTCATCTCCCCTGCCGCGTATCCTTCTGCGGGGATATACGATATTTCCTTTAATTTTAATGCGCCTTCAAGCGCTGATGGATAGTTTATGTTGCGGCCCAGGTACAGGAACGAGCCGAAATGAGAATGCCGGTGCGCCAGCGTCGCGATCGCTTCCTGGTGCTGCAGCAACGCCGATTGCAGCGCAGGGATCTTCCTGAACGTATCAAGATACCCGGTGATCATCTCCTGCGGCATGATATGCCTGATTTCCGCAAGATAAAACGCGATGAGATAGAACGCTGCCAATTGCTGCGTGTATGCCTTGGTCGAAGCGACACCGATCTCCGGGCCTGCATACGTGTAGATCACTCCGTTGGATTCGCGCGTGAGCGTTGAGCCCAGAACATTGCAGATCGACAGGATGGGGCAGCCCAATTCGCGCGCCTTGCGCACGCCCGCAAGCGTATCCGCGGTCTCTCCTGACTGGCTGACGGCGATCACGAGCGTATCTTTGTCGATCAAAAGGTCGCGATACCGAAATTCGCTTGACACGTCGACGGAAACGGGGATCGCGCACACCGATTCGATGATATATTTGCCGACAACGCCTGCATGATATGCGGTACCGCATGCGACAACGCTGATATTCTTTATTTCTTTCAGCTTGCTTTCGGGAATATGCTGTTCCTGGAATTCAATGCGGCTGTTCTCTTTGATGCGGGCCGACTGGAATGTCTCAAGAAGCCTCGGTTGCTCATTGATCTCCTTGAGCATAAAATGCTTGTATCCCTGTTTTTCAGCCGCGGCGATATCCCAGGAGATATGCGAAACTTTCTGCGGCATTTCTTTGCCGGACAGATCCGTGATCTTGCAGCTATCTTTGGTCAGCACAACCATCTGGTTTTCTTCGAGGAATATGACCTCTTTGGTCGAGTCAAGGATGGCGGGCACGTCCGAGGCGATAAAGTTCTCTTCCTTCCCGAGCCCCACAATCAGGGGGCTGCCGAACCTTCCGCCGATGAGCTTATCCGGCTCTTTGCTCGATATGACGCCGATGGCAAAAGACCCTTCGACCTTCATGAGCGTTTTGCGAACCGCGTCCTCGAGGCTTGAGTCTTTTAAGAAATTTTCGATCAAATGCACGAGGACTTCCGTATCGGTTTCCGAAACGAACTTATGCCCTTCTTTCTGCAGATCAGCCTTGAGTTTAATGTAATTTTCGATAATGCCGTTATGGACAATCGCGATCTCTTCCTTGCAGTCATAGTGGGGATGTGAATTCACCTGGTTCGGCGCGCCGTGCGTTGCCCAGCGGGTATGGGCGATGCCGACGGTGCCGACAAGCGGTTTTTTCTGGAGAATGCTTTCGAGGACCTTGATCTTGCCCGGTGACTTGCGAAGGGATATCTTGTTCTTGTTCGAAAGGATAAGCGCCATGCCGCTTGAATCGTAACCGCGGTATTCAAGGCGCTGAAGGCCGGTGAGAAGCAGCTGCTGGGCCTGGCGATTGCCGATGTAGCCGACTATGCCGCACATGGGAAGTGAGTCCTGCGTTTGTGGAACTGTGGGATATATGGTATGCGCATGTTTAACATGCGCATACCACAAATTCGCGCATATGACTTATGCCGCGCCTAGCGCGGCATAAGTCATGCGCTTATTTGCGTCCCCACGGGGATTTGAACCCCGGTCGAAAGCTTGAAAAGCTTTTGTCCTGGACCAGGCTAGACGATGGGGACAGATCTATATGTAATTTATTCCGAATCCTCGGCGATAACAGGCGCGATGCACGCCACGCGGTCCTTGTCCTGCAGCTTAATCAAGCGCACGCCCTGCGCAGCGCGGCCGGTAGTCCTGATGTCCTTGATGGCACACCGCAGGAAAATGCCGTTCTGCGTGATCACCATCAGCTCGTCATTGTCGCTGACCGCTTTAAGGCCGACGGCTTCGCCGTTTTTTGTCGTAACTTTAATGTTAATAATACCTTTTCCGCCTCTGTTGGTCAAGCGATATTCCTTGACCGGCGTGCGCTTTGCAAAGCCAAGCTCTGTAACAGTCAGGACTGTTGAATCCTTTTCCGCAATGATCATGGAAATGACCTCGTCCTTCTTGGCGAGGGAGATGCCGCGCACGCCTTTGGCTGACCTGCCCATGTCGCGCACCAGCGTTTCGGAAAAACGCACTGCCTTGCCCTGCCTGGTGCCGATCAAAAGCTCCTGCTTGCCATCGGTCAGCTGGACACTGATAAGCTCGTCGCCTTTATCGAGGGTTATGCCGATGATGCCGCCCTTGCGCGGGTTGCTGTAAGCGTCAAGCTGGGTCTTTTTGATCTGGCCGAGCTTGGTGACCATAACGAGAAATTTATCAGCGCTGAATTCCCTGATCGGGATGGTTGAACTGATCTTTGAATCCGGCTTGATCTCAAGCAGGTTCACCACTGCCTTGCCCTTTGACTGCTTGCTTGCCTGCGGGATCTCATATACCTTGAGCCAGTGCACCTGTCCCTGGTCAGTAAATACCAGAAGGTAATCTTTGGTCGAGGCAACGAACAGATGCTCGATAAAATCTTCCTCTTTGACCTCTGCTCCTGTCGCGCCGGTACCGCCACGTTTCTGCTTGCGGTATGCGCTTACCGGCAGGCGCTTGATATAGCCGTTATGGCTGACCGTGACGACGACGTCTTCGTCAGCGATCAGGTCCTCGATCTCGAGCTCTTCGACTTCTCCCACGATATCCGTGCGGCGCTCGTCGCCGTATTTCTTCTTTAATTCCCCGAGCTCGTCCTTGATGATCGCCTCGACCTTCTTTTCCGACGCGAGTATCGCGCGGCACGCCTCGATCTTCTTCAAGAGCTCCAGGTATTCGGCCTCAATCTTGTCCTGTTCAAGCGCGGTCAGGCGCTGCAGCTGCATCTCGAGGATCGCCTGCGCCTGCAGGTCAGACAGGCCGAATTCCTTCATGAGGTTCTCTTTTGCTATCGGCACGGTCTTTGACGTCTTGATGACCTTGATGATCCTGTCGATGAACTTGAGCGCGATTTTCAATCCTTCGAGGATATGCGCCCGCTTCAATGCCTTATCGAGCTCGAACTGCGTGCGCCTGCGGATGATGACCTTGCGGTGGCCGATATAACATTCAAGGATCTGTTTGAGGTTCAGCACGCGCGGCCTGTTCTCCACGAGCGCAAGGTTTATGATGCCGAATGTCGTCTCAAGCTGCGTATGCTTGAACAACTGGTTGAGGATGATCTGCGGCTCGACGTCGCGCTTGAGTTCGAACACGATACGCATGCCGTCTTTGTCCGACTCGTCGCGGATATCGGAAATGCCTTCGATCTTTTTCTCGTCGCACAGCGCCGCAGCGGATTCAATGATCGCGGACTTCTGCACCTGATACGGGATCTCGGTCACAACGATCATATCCTTGCCGTTCTTCTGATGCTCGATGCTGGCGCGGCCGCGCACCGTGACCTTGCCGCGGCCTGTCGTATAAGCCTCCTTGATGCCGGACTTTCCGCAGATGACCCCGCCGGTTGCGAAATCCGGGCCCTTGATGAACTTCATCAGGTCCTTGATCTCGGCGTCTGTATTATCGAGCAGATAGATGATGGCGTCGGCGACTTCGTTGAGATTATGCGACGGGATGTTGGTCGCCATGCCGACAGCGATGCCGCTTGAGCCGTTCACCAGGAGGTTCGGCAACGCGGCAGGCAGAAGCAAAGGCTCCTTGAGCGACGCGTCGAAGTTCGGGCCGAAGTTGACCGTGTCTTTGTCGAGATCATTCAGCATTTCATCCGTGATCGCCGCAAGCCGCGCTTCGGTGTAACGCATGGCCGCAGCGCTGTCCCCGTCAACCGAGCCGAAATTGCCCTGGCCCTCGACGAGCGGATAGCGCAGTGAAAAGTCCTGCGCCATGCGAACGAGCGTGTCGTACACCGCGGTGTCGCCGTGAGGGTGGTACTTCCCGAGGCAATTATGGACCAACATGCCGTTGGCGATAAACTCGTGGTCATCCGCGACCTGGATATCATAGGTAATATCTGCCGGGGCCTCTGTTACGCGCGCCACGCGCATGAAATATAACTTTTGCTCTATAACCGCGTCTATGAATTCTGTCCATGGAGCGTCGAGTTCGCGCAATTTTTCCAGGATGCCCCAGTCAACGATTTGAGATAATTTAAGTGGTTTCTGGCGCAGGTCTGACGAATAACGGATTTTGGCGCCACCGGGATACTTAATGCCCAGGCGGAATTTCTCTCCCGACTTGTTCAGATACCATCCGCTTCCTAAATGCCGGCTGCTCAGATACTCGAAAATCACATCCCCTGCATGCGGGATCGTATCAAGGCTCGACCAAACATCGCGCTGCTGCCGGGTGAGCATGTCGAGCGCCTTCTGGGCTTTGCGACCGGCAAGGTTCAGGCGCGAACCAAGCCGATGCGCATGCGTTCCTCTGAATTCAAGGCAATAGAGCGGATTGCGATTGCGAATCTCCCGGCCGTTAAAATAATGGCTTTCAACCGGATCCTGTGCATACTGCACGCTTACAATGTTGTGATGTTGCAGTAATATCTGTAATTGGCTGATCAGGGCCTGCGAAACGGAACCATAATGGATGACGTTTCTATTGGAATCGATCGACCCATCCCCCTCAACGAGACCGGATACAAAAGCAAAGACAACCGGTTCCGGGGAAATAAATAAAACCCGGGGGATCTTCTTGCTCAATGCGTCAGCATTATGCAGGCAAAACGCATCGGCCAGGAATTTATTAACGCGGCGCCGGTGGATGCGAATCTGATACCCGGTGTGATGCACCACGCCTTCCCTGGTTGAATACGCATAGGGCCGCGCTTCAATGGTCGCCGCATATTCAAATTCCCGCCGGAGGATCTGGCGGACTCGATCGATCACCGCTTTATCAACGGAGTAAAAACAAATTCTGCCGCTCGATTTCTCGATCCAGCCGTCGGATAAAAATAATCCGAGCAGGTAGGCAAGATTTTCGTTGCAATAAACTTGCCGGCCGCCGTCGAGATTACCGAGCAAGGCCTGTTGTTTGATTTCCGCATCATCGCCTTTGACGACGATATAATCCTGCGGTGTAAGCTCGCAAGCCTCTTTCCATTCAAATGACAGGTTTTTCGTTAATACCTTGAATTTCTGCGATCTTGTTGCGGTATTGACCGTGCCATTCTCCAATTCGATGCGCATCAAAGGCCGCGCGGGCATTTCATAGAGCGCGGTGACTGTTTTTAAGCCAGCCTGGGTATAAACCATTTCTCCGCGCTCAACGTCCTGAATGGGCACGAGACCGCGGCTCGTCAATACCAGGGTATCTTTGATAAAACACTCGCCTACTATTCTCGCCGATTTCTTATACGGCTTTGAATGCTCAAGGCCCAGTTCCTGCATGGCGTAGAGGATGCGCCGGTGCACGGGCTTCAGGCCGTCGCGCACGTCCGGCAACGCGCGGCCCACGATGACGGACATCGAATAATTCAAATACGCGTCCTTGACCTCAGTCTCGATCGGTATCGGCACTATTTTTTCATTTTGCGTATACATGATTACACGTCCAGGTTCTTGACTAAGTGAGCGTTCTCTTCGATAAATTCCCTGCGCGGCTCGACCTGATCGCCCATAAGCACGGTGAACATCTTGTCAGCCTCGACCGCGTCATCCAGCGTTACCTGCAGCATGGTCCGCTTTTCCGGGTCCATAGTGGTCTCCCAGAGCTGCTGCGGGTTCATCTCGCCAAGGCCTTTGTATCTTTGAATGTGCATGCCCCTGGTCGCCTGCTCTTTGATATATAAGAGGACTTCCTTAAGAGACGCGCACTCTTTATGCGCCTTATTCTCATCGCTTATCCTGAACAAGCCCTTGGCCTTTTTTGCAACATCAGCCGCACCAGCATCTTTGGCCTGTATCTGTATCTCAGGAGAATACTGGGAGATATCAAGTCCGAGTTTTTCTATTTTTAATATGATCTGATCTATTTCCGGTGCCTCGAATAATTCAAGAACATCTTCTTCTATTTCCTTGCCTTCCTTCTCGCTCAGCTTGGCCAATTCTTCATCGGAATATAAAAATTGGTCTTTCCCCTCCACTTTAACCCTATAAATTGGCAGTTTTTTGGTTTTAGGATGCCTAAAAGATATAAATTTCGTTAAATTCACTCCCTTTTTATCTAAAAGCTTGCCGTATTTTTCCATCTCAACAAGGCAATTGAGTAACTCCTTGAACTGATGATCAGTAAACACCTGTTTGTCCTTGATCCGCTCAAAAACATGGCCTTCTCTGCCCAGGTCAAGGATTAGATCATTCATCTGCTGTTCTGTCTGGATATATTCTTCGCGCTTTTCCCTTTTGACCTTATAGAGCGGCGGCTGGGCAAGATAAACATGGCCCTCTTCCAGCAGCTTGGGCATCTGGCGGTAAATAAGGGTAAGCAAAAGCGTGCGGATATGCGAGCCGTCAACATCGGCATCAGCCATAAGCACAAGCTTGTCATAACGCAGCTTTGTGAGGTCGAATTCCTCTCCAACGCCGGTGCCAAGCGCAGTAATAATGGTGCGGATCTCGTCGTTCGACAGGATCTTGTCAAGGCGCGCCTTTTCGACATTGAGGATCTTGCCTTTGATGGGCAGAATCGCCTGGAACCTGCGGTCGCGACCCTGCTTTGCCGAACCGCCGGCGCTGTCGCCTTCCACGATATACAGCTCGCACAGCGCCGGATCGCGCTCAGAGCAATCCGCGAGTTTCCCGGGCAGCCCGCCTGAATCCAGCGCTCCTTTCCTGCGTGTGAGTTCGCGCGCCTTGCGCGCAGCCTCCCGCGCGCGCGAGGCAAGGATGACCTTATCCACTATTTTATTGGCAACCGATGGGTTTTCCTCGAAATACCCGCTCAGCGCGTCGAACACCGTCGAAGCAGTCAGGCCTTCGACCTCGGAATTGCCTAGCTTTGTCTTTGTCTGGCCCTCGAATTGCGGGTTCGATATCTTGACCGATACGACCGCGGTCAGGCCTTCACGCGCGTCGTCTCCGCTGATCGCGATATCGTCCTTGAGCAAGTTTTTGCCCTTTGCATATTGGTTGATCGCACGCGTGAGCGCCGACTTGAAGCCCGAAAGGTGAGTCCCGCCCTCAACGGTGTTAATGTTGTTGGCGAAGGAGAATATGTTCTCCGCGTATCCGTCGTTATACTGCAGGGCTGCCTCAAGCGCGACCCCCTCTTTTTCTTTTTCAAGATACACAACCTTATTGTGCAGAGGAACCTTGGTCTTGTTCAGGTATTCTACGAACGATACGATGCCGCCGTTGAATTTGAACTGCGTTTCCTTGTCGTTGCGCTCATCCTTTAAATTTATCTCCAGGCCTTTGTTCAGGAATGCGAGCTCCCGCAGGCGGTTTGCCAGGATGTCGTAGGAAAATTCCGTTGAGCGGGTAAAGATCGTCTTGTCCGGCTTAAACGTTATCTTGGTCCCGGTTGATTTGGATTTGCCGATAACGGTCAGCTTGGACACGGTCTTGCCGCGCTCATACCGCTGGTGGTAGATTTTCTCGTCGCGGCGCACCTCGACCTCGAGCCAGTCCGAAAGCGCGTTGACGCAACTGACGCCCACGCCGTGCAGGCCGCCCGATACTTTATACGAATTGTGGTCAAACTTCCCTCCGGCGTGCAGAACGGTCAGGGCGACTTCGACCGCCGGCTTTTTTTCGGTCTTGTGCATATCGACCGGGATGCCGCGGCCGTTGTCCGTAACGCTGATGCTGTTGTCCTCGTGGATAACGACGTCGATCTTTGTGCAATGGCCGGCGAGCGCCTCGTCCACGGAGTTATCCACGACCTCATAGACCATGTGATGCAGGCCGCGCGAATACGTGTCGCCGATGTACATGGCAGGCCTGCGGCGCACCGCCTCCAGCCCCTCGAGCACCTGGATAGCGCCGGCATCGTATTTTTTGTCCGCGGCGCCGCCCGCTGCCCCTGCGCCCGCTGCTTTTTTGTCTCCTTGTTCCTTTTTCATCGCGATCCTTTTTTAAAGAAATTTAATTTTATCACGTTATTTCTTCTTTGCAACTTTTATCTCTCCGAGCACGAAACGGATATCCTTGATATCCGGCAAAAACTCGCGCATTTTCGCAAGCAGATCCTGTTTGCGCAGGTTCAGATGATACATCCATGTCGATGATTCCACGCTGATCGCGCATATGCCGTTGCGGAAATATGCCGGACGGATATGGCGCAATTCTTTTTTCGCAAAAACTTTATCGAAATACTGCCCCGGATCGTTCGCCGCGGCCCGGGTCTTTCGCGTTTCCAGGTCTTTCAAGACAGCGGCGACTGTTATCTTCAAGTCTTCCATTTAGCCCAGCCGCATGGGAAGCACGATATACACATACCCATCGCCGCGCATGACCCCGGGCTTTTCGCTTCCCGTCACTTCCCATTCCGTGGTCTCGACCGATACGCTCTTGAGCACGTCGATCAGGTACGCGGGGTTGAAGCCGATCACCATCTCTTTGCCGGAATACTGGATCGGCACCTCTTCGCGCGACTCGCCCACGTCCGGCGTTGATTTCGAGATGACCATCTTGTCCCTGAATATTTCCATTTTGACCGCCTGATAATCAGGAGTGGCCAGGAGCGCCGCGCGCCGGATCGCGAGCATCAATTGCTCCCGGTTTGCCTTAATCTTGTTCTCGGACGGCGCCGGGACAACCTGCTGATAATCCGGGAACTCCCCTTCAATGATCCTTGAAATGATCATGGTTTCCTTGAAATCAAACAGCACCTGGTTCGGGCCTATGACCATCGATATGTCGCCTTCATCCTGCAGGTTGCGTAAAAGCTCCTGGATGGTCTTGATGGGAATAATAATCCTGGTTTCTTTGGTGCCGGCCTGTTTCAATTTGCGCGTCGCGATCGCCAGGCGTTTTCCGTCTGTCGCGACCAGTGAAAAATTATTCTGGAGGAATTTAAACAGAATGCCGTTGAGGATATACCTGCTTTCATCCATGGATACGGCAAACGCGGTAAGGTTCAACATCTCTTTTAAAACCCGCTGTTCAAGTTGAATAACCTCTTTATCTTTAAACTCTGGCAGTTTTGGAAATTCTTCTGCGGGAAGCCCGATGATTTTAAATTCACATGTTTTTCCGTCAATTAAAACAACATGGTTCTTTTTTGTGTTTATCTGAACCATTGGATCTGATAATTCCCGGATTATATTACTAAACCTGCGCGCCGGAATGGTTATGGCCCCCTGTTCCAGGATTTCCACAGGTATTACACAGCTTATTCCTATATTCAGATCGGTCGCGGTCATTCGAAGTCCGTCTTTTTGCGTCTCGATCAAAAAATTAGATAATATGGGTAAAGTGGCTTTTGCGCTGATAACATTTTGGATGGTATCAAGCCCACACATCAACACCTCTTTTTCCACCTTAAATTTCATTATACTCCTCTCTGTTATTATTTTTATTTAAGAAACTGTAAATTAGTCGTTGTATTTATAGTTCCTGTGAATATTGTGGAAATCTTTGTAAAGATGATATATTGATGCCTGTTACAAAAAATAAAACACTGAATAACTTGTGTCCTTATTGCTGAATAACTTGTATAATCCTGTTTATTTTTTCTTTGAGCGCCATATCGGTTATAATATCCTCTTTTATTTTATTATATGAGTGTAATACTGTTGTGTGGTCTTTGCCTCCGAAATGTTCCCCTATTTCAGGAAAAGACTGTTCGGTCAACTCCCTGCTTAAATACATGGCAACCTGACGGGGCAGAACGATCGTTTTACTGCGTTTTTTCTGTTTCAGATCGGCCAGCGACACCCCGAATTCCTCGCCGACACACCGCTGTATGAAATCGATCGTAATAAGTTTTTTGGGTTCCCGCAAAAGGTCTTTGAACACCTCCCTGGCCAGATCCAGGGTGATTAGCTTCTCCTCCATCAGGGAATACGCGATGATGCGCACGAGCGCGCCTTCCAGCTCCCGTATGTTGGTTTTGATCAGAGACGCGATGAAGAAGATCACCTCGTCGGGAATATGCACGGGTTCGCGCTCAATCTTTTTTTTGAGAATGGCGACGCGCGTTTCAAGGTCCGGCGGCTGCACGTCGGTCGTCAGCCCCCAGCTGAACCTGGACACAAGCCGTTCCTGGAGATTGGCGATCTCTTTCGGCGTGCGGTCCGACGAAATAATGATCTGCTTGTGGCTGTCGTACAGGGCGTTGAAGGTGTGGAAAAACTCCTCCTGAGTTGATTCCTTGCCCGCGATGAAATGGATATCGTCGAGCACCAGCACATCGACGCTGCGGAACTTCTGCCTGAAGGCGCCGGTGGAATGATGCTGGATCGCGTCAATGAGCTCGTTGGTGAATTTTTCAGACGGCATGTAGCAGATCTTCAGCTGCGGAGACATCTGCCGGATGTGATGGCAGATCGCCTGCATCAAGTGGGATTTCCCCAGCCCCACGCCGCCGTAGATAAACAGAGGATTGTAATTCTTGCCCGGCGCTTCCGCAACGGCAACCGAATAGGCGTGCGCGTGGCGGTTCGAGGGCCCAAGCACGAAGTTCTCAAAGGTGTACCGGGGATTGAGCGAAAGGCCGTCGCGGGGCTCGGCGCTGCGCAGCCGCGTCATGTCGAGCGCGGGCTTGTGGCTTGAAGGGGCCTTCGGCGATGCCTCGACGACGACGGCCAAGTTCTTGCCCGACGACCTGCGCACCGCGTCCTCGATGTCGGCGCGGTAATGCTGCTCGACCCAGTCCTTGAAAAAATCGTCGGGAGCCTCGAGCACGAGCTGAAGGCCTGTTTGCTGTTTTGGCTTGAGCGGGTTGATCCAGGTCTGGAGCGTGGTGTCGCCGAGCGTGCCTTTGAGCAGGTTGGCGGCGTCTGCCCAGATGCGAGATGCGTCTGACATCGCGTTATTAACCATATCCACAGATTATTCACAGAGTGAATAACTCTGTGGAAAACTTTTTGTGTGATAAAACCCTTCTCCGGAACTGCAATAGCATCATTATACAGTAATTTCAATCCCAGTCAACAAAAACCTCTCTTGACAAAAGCCCGCCGTGTGTTACAATTTCTCTCTCATTGATAACCTTAAGTGTTGACTTGGGTTTCATTTGTGTTATAATATCGGAATTAATAAAACCGCAGCACGAAATGTAAGGAGCTGACACGCGAAATGAAAAAACATCTCAAGACTCGTTCAAACCTGGTAGGAAAACGCGGCCAGGGTTTTCGCGCCAGAATGGCTACCAAGGCAGGCAGAAAAACCCTGAATCGTCGACGGGCAAAAGGCAGAAAGACGCTTTGCACGCATTAGTCGTCAACATACTTGTAGCCGCAATCACGGCGTATCAGAAATATGGCAGGACCCTGTTCCCGCAATGTTGCCGGTATCAACCGACCTGCTCGGAATACGCGAAGCAGGCGCTTCAGCGATACGGCGCGGTCAAGGGCGCATATAAAGCAGCCCTGCGCCTGATGCGGTGCCACCCTTATTCCGGCCGGTCCGGTTTTGATCCTCTAACATAACTATGGAAAAACGAACTCTTCTGGCAATAGCATTATCATTTCTCGTAATATTCTTCTGGTCAAAATTTGTATACAATCCCGCTCAGCAGCCGGCACGGCAGTCAGTTGCCGTTCTCGACGATGTTCCTGTCAGGCAGCCGGCAAGCCAGCTCCTTCCCTCCTCCCTGCTTCCCGACGACGAAGCGCCTGTAAAAGAATATGCGATCCCGGGATCAATCGTTCAGATCATTGAACCAATGGCTGCTATACGGCAAGTTACATTTGACCAATATAAGCAGAATTCATATGTGTTGAATAATGGGCTCTACATAGCTGACCAGAAGATCATATTCAATAAGGCAATGCCTGTAAATGATGGCTTTTCATATATTTACGAAGATTCGACAATGCGTGTTTCAAAAACGCTCATCACATCTAAACATAGTTATATTATGGACTTAGAGATTAAAATTGCAAACCTCTCCTCTTCATCCCTGTCAATTGATTTACCTATCATATTGGGAAGATTTGACTTAGAGAAAAAAGACGGCGCGAGTCAGAGGTTCGATGATATTATCGTCAGTGATCAGGTAAGGACATCACATCCTAATTTTAAAAAACAGGCAGTCTTCCATGAAATTAAATTTATTGGTATGCGCGACCAGTATTTCTGCGCAATAATACAACCTGAATTCACAGGTTATTCCGGGTTTGTGAATAAAGTGTCTGATAAAATATATGATATAGGCATAATGTCAAAAAAGCTCACTATCAACCCTGGAAGCGAGACTATTCAAAAATTTAAGGTTTACATTGGACCGCAGGACACAGATGCTCTTGGTAAAATTAATCCAACCTGGGGATCTATTGTATATTTTGGGATGTTTGACCTTGTGGCGCAGGTAATATTTGGTTTATTAAAGTTTTTATTTACAATTGTAAAAAATTGGGGAATAGCAATAATATTGATGAGCATATTGATATATTTGGTTTTATTCCCGCTTTCAGTTAAGCAAATGAAATCAATGAAGGAAATGCAAGTGCTCCAACCTAAAATGGAGCAGTTGCGTAAACAATACGGAAATAACTCTAAAAAACTAAATGAAGAGATGATGAAGTTATACAAAGAGCATAAAGTAAACCCGCTTGGCGGATGTTTGCCAATGGTGTTACAGATACCGATTTTTATTTCGCTGTACCAGGTTTTATCTCGAGCAATTGCTTTAAAAGGCGCGAGTTTTCTTTGGATTAAGGATCTTTCAGAGCCAGACAGGCTTTTTAAGCTACCATTTGAAATTCCTTTCATTGGTGAGTATTTTAATATTCTTCCGATCCTTATGGCTATCGGCATGTTTATTCAGCAAAAAATGTCATCTGCCAATGCAACCGTACAGGCAGCAGAGCAGCAGAAGATGATGGTCGTTATATTCCCGATCATGTTTGGTGTAATGTTTTACAATGTGCCGTCAGGATTGGTTATGTACTGGTTTTTGAACAGTACATTGATGCTGTTATACCAGATAAAAGTGATGAAGGCAAAATGAAAGATCAGTTGCATGAAATAGAAGTAGAGGCAAAGACAACAGCTGAGGCCATCAAAAAAGCCCTGAGACAGCTCAAGGCTAAAAGGGAAGATGTTAATATAGAAGTTGTTTGTGAAGAAGAAAAGGGTCTGTTTGGCATGGAAGGCGCGAAGATGGCAAAAGTGAAGGCAATCCTGAAGCAAAAATAGAAACATTTTAATTATAAAATTTATTGACAGAAATATACAAAGTGGGATAATAGATTCAAAGAATCGCATTGTTTCCCGTGGAACTATTGATAAGTCATTATATTTCAATGAATAAGGTATTTGCAATCTGCAATCAAAAGGGCGGCACTGGAAAAACAACATCGGCGATAAATATTGCTGCTTATATAGCGCTTGCTGGAAAAAAAGCTTTACTCGTTGACCTTGACCCACAGGCAAATGCCACAAGCGGCGTTGGCATTGACCGACACAAGATAAAGCAGAGCACCTACCATATACTCCTCGAAGAACTTGGCATCAAGGAGATAATCCAGAAAACTGCAATTCCAAACCTTTTTATTGCGCCTGCGAATCTTGATCTGACCGGCGCTGAAGTCGAATTGGTAAGCGCTCTTGGCCGGGAATATCGTCTTAAGAAAGCGCTGGCAACAGTAAGAGAAGAATACGATTATATCATAATAGATTCGCCTCCATCGCTGGGATTGCTCACAATCAATTCGCTCTCTGCCGCAGATTCGATATTGATCCCTGTGCAGTGCGAATATTACGCCCTCGAGGGACTAACGCAGTTAACCAACACCTTTAACCTTGTTAAAAACAATTTGAACCAGGGATTGACAATAGAAGGCGTTATTCTGACTATGGCTGATTTCAGGACCAACCTGACAAAGGAAGTAATCAATGAGGTTAAAAAGAATTTCCCAGGACGAGTGTATGATACGGTTATTCCGAGGAGCATTCGATTAAGCGAGGCGCCGAGTTATGGCAAGCCCATAGTCATATATGATAAAGACAATATCGGCGCAAAAAAATATGAAGAGTTGACAAAGGAGATTTTGGGATCAGGAACCGTATCATCAAAGAATGATTTTGATACGGTTATCCAGGAACCACAGTCACAGGAGGCTTGAATCATATGGAACACAGAGCGCTTGGCAAAGGTTTGAATGCTTTGATTCCCGACGCTGCTCAGGAAAAAGGCTCCAGAGTCCTGGTGTTGAATGTAACGCAGATAAAACCAAACCCGTTCCAGCCGCGTGAAAATTTTAGCATGGAGGAGATGGAAGAGCTGATCGGATCAATCAGGGAAAAAGGAGTGATTCAGCCTGTTCTGGTCAGGGCAAAGCCTGATGGTTATGAATTGATCGCAGGCGAGCGCAGGCTGCGTGCTGCCCGCATGCTTAACATGCAGGAGATCCCCGCAATCGTCAAGGATGTTGATGATAAAGATTCTCTTGAGCTGGCATTGATCGAGAACATACAACGCCAGAACCTGAACGCTATCGAAGAAGCCAGGGCGTATCAGTATCTCGTTGATAAGTATCAGATGACCCAGGATGAAATAAGCCAGGTCATGGGCAAGGCGCGCGTGTCAGTGACCAATGTGCTGCGGCTTCTTAAACTGCCCATGGAGATCCAGGATGAGATTAAGAACGGACGCATATCATTCGGACACGGCAGGGCATTGCTTGAAGTTGAGGATGTGAACAGGCAAAGATTTTTGGCCCAGATAGCCATTTCTAAGTCATTGTCTGTTAGAGAGTTAGAGAATCTAATAAAAAATTTACGGCCGCGCAAATCAAAGCTGACTGTAAAAATGGCCACTGTTGATCCGGTAGTGGCTGTGCTTGAGACCCAGCTGCAGCAGGCCCTGGCGACAAAGGTGAAGATCGTCAAAAGGAAAAAGAGGGGCCACATTGTCATCGAGTTCTATTCCCAGGAAGACCTGGAGCGCATCGCCGGTAAACTAACAGGAGAAGAAAAACTATGATGCAGGCAGTCCTTATTCTTATCAAGCCGGACGGGCTTAAGAAATCGCTCACCGGCAATATCCTGACGCGGTTGTCAGAGACAAAGCTCGAAATCGTCGCGGCGAAGATGGTCCGGGTGACCGATGAGCTGGCGTCGGAACATTATTGCCACCTCAGAGACAAGCCGTTCTTCCCGGAGCTTATCGAATACCTCAAGGGCGAACTGCATGACCGCAAAAAAGTCATGGCCCTGGTGTACTGGGGCAAGGACGCGATCAAGAAATGCCGTGAAATGGCAGGCGCGACGAACCCGGAAGAGGCCGATCCGACATCGATCCGCGGTTCCTACGGAAGGATCACGACCAAGGGGCTTTATGAGAACGTGATCCACGTGTCCTCGAACGAGGACGAGGCAAGGCGCGAGATCAAGCTGTGGTTTTGTCCCGACGAGATTATCGTGGACCTGTACCCGGTCAAGGAAGAAACGCGCAAGGATATCCGCGTAAAAAGCTGGGCGTAAATCAAGGGGAGCGTATGATACAGAGCATGACGGGCTTTGGCAGGAGCGAGAAAAAAATAGAGCCGTTCGGGTTGATCAGCGTCGAGATCCGCAGCATCAATCACAAGTTCCTCGAAACCGTGGTGCACGTGCCCGAAGGGTTCCTGTCGCTCGAGGACAAGATCAAAAAGGAGATCGAAGCGCGGGTCCAGCGCGGCCGGGTCACCTGCGTCATCACCGTATCGGGCGGCTCGGGCCGCGACGTCGTCATCAACGAACGCCTGCTTAAAAAATACCTGGCTTCGATCAAGTCGATCAGCAGCAAATACCGCATTGCCGGCGCCGTGAACATCAACAACCTCATCAATATGCCGGGCGTGTTATCCCTGACAGAGAATAGACAGCCGGTATTAAAGATATGGCCGCAAGTCAGGGCGCTTGTTGCCAAAGCCGTGTCAGAGCTGGTGCTTATGCGCCAGAAAGAAGGCCGGGCTATTGTCAAGTTCCTCAAAGAGCGCAATGACATGCTCGCCGCCGACATCGCCCTGGTCAAGGATCGGTTCGAAAAAGTGGTCAAACAAAAAGCCGCCATGTTCCCCACGGATGCGGAACGCACCGCGTTCTTGAAGGAATCCGATATAAACGAGGAGCTTGAGCGCATAGAGTACCATATACATAATTTTAAGAGCAAGCTTTCCGCAGCCAGCCCGGTTGGCAAGGAGCTCGATTTTATATCACAGGAAATGCAGCGCGAGGCCAATACCATGGGTGCAAAGTCTTGCGATGCGCTCATTTCCGGCAGGGTCGTGCAGATAAAGAGCAATATCGAGAAAACCCGCGAGCAACTGCAGAACATCGTGTAGCGTCGCATAAAGGACAGGGGTGAATTGAAAGCGAAGGGGATTATCATCGTGTTGTCAGGGCCTTCGGGTTCAGGCAAGACCACGCTTGCGGAAATGCTGGTGAGGCACCCGGCGCTTAAGCAGAAGCTTTGCAGGTCAATCTCGGTCACCACGCGGCCGCGGCGGACCGGAGAACGGGATAAGCGCGATTATTTCTTCTTAAGCGAGAAGGAGTTTTTGCGCAGGCGCAAAGCGAAAAAAATCCTTGAATGGACCAGGTATTTGGGTTATTATTACGGGACAGATAAGGATTTTATCGCGCGGCGGCTGAGCAGGTGCGCAGGTATTGTTTTGTGCCTGGACGTTGCTGGGGCGTTGCGTGTCAAGCGCATGTTCCCGCAGCGCACGGCCACAATTTTTATACTGCCGCCGTCGCTCAAAGAGCTGTATCTCAGGATACGCAGGCGCGCGGCCAGCACCACAGAGGCCGAGATCCGGCGCAGGTTGGCCGTTGCCAAAGAAGAACTCAATGCTGCGCGCAGGTATGATTATAGGGTAAGGAATAGGGAACTTAAAAAGGCAATAGAACGGCTGGTTAGAATCGTCAGGCGCAGGGTAATGGATACCGCGGGTAATTAGCTAAGGAGAGAGAGGAATGGCGTACATGGCTTTGGAGAAACTGCTGGATAAGACCGAGGGGTCGGTGTATAAATTAGTGGTTCTTGCTTCGCGGCGGGCACTGGAGCTTGCCGAGGGGCAGCCAAAGCTGGTTGAGGTCCCCGGGGCGTCCTCAAAGCCGTCGATCATCGCCCTGCACGAGATCATGGAAAACAAGCTGCTCGCAAAGGCAAAAGACAAAGATGCGAAAAAATAAAGAGATCGTTCTGGGCGTTACGGCAAGCGTTGCCGTCTATAAGGCATGTGAATTGGTCCGCAGGCTTCAGGATAATGGCTTTGGCGTGACCGTGGTGATGACCGAGGACGCCAGGAAGTTCATACAGCCGCGGCTGTTCGAGGCCGTGTCAAGGAACAGGGCGTATTGCGGGATGTTTGAAGAAACGGTCGAATGGGACATCGAGCACGTTTCGCTTGCCCGGAAAGCGGACCTGGTGCTCATCGCGCCGGCGACCGCCAACATCATCGCCAAAATAGCGGCGGGCATCTGCGACGACCTTTTGACATGCGTCGTGTGCGCGACAGAGGCGCCGGTGTTGATCTGTCCTGCCATGAACGACCGGATGTTCCTGAATAGGATCACCCAGGCTAACATCCAGAAGCTCGAAAAGTTCGGATACCGATTTGTACAGCCCCGCAAAGGCAATCTTGCCTGCGGCAAAGCCGGTATCGGCTGCTTGGCTGAGGTAGATGCCATTGTAAAGGAAGCCCGGCGGCTTCTTGGTTGATTAGATTCGGCGACGTAGCCAAGTGGCAAGGCAACTGTCTGCAAAACAGTTATACAGCGGTTCGAATCCGCTCGTCGCCTCCAGATAGAGCAATCCTGAGAAAGGATATGCGCTATGCCCAGAGTATATAGGGATGCCAAAAAAATCCCTTATCCTCGGACCGGTGGATGTCCCGCTCGGATATTTTGCCGATTTCCTCAGGTGGTTGAGGGATATCATCACACAGCAATTACACGGCACGGGCAGTATGCATATAAATGATTCCAAGGTCAATCCCTGCTGGATCCTGAAATATGGGAAAATGGCTGCTCGTGAAATATGCCGTCAGTGTTATTATCCTCGGTGTATTGGCTTGAACAGAAAGGTTGCCTTGGCAAGAAGATGTGTGAATACACGTTCTGGCTGGGGGAAAAGCAAAACAGTTTTGAGCCATTAAAGGGCTTGCCGAGGTGTTGGAATTGGCAGACAATGTGGACTTAAAATCCACCGTCCGCAAGGGCGTGAGGGTTCGACTCCCTCCCTCGGCACATTGACAATTACGGTAAATAGGGGCTCATAGCTCAGTTGGTTAGAGCGTTGCGTTGACATCGCAAAGGTCAGAGGTTCAAGTCCTCTTGGGCCCACCATATTATATGAACCTCGATACGCTTAGACATTCCTGCTCTCACGTGATGGCCAAGGCCGTCAAACAGCTCTGGCCGGACGCCAAGGTCACGATCGGCCCGTCCATCGAGGACGGCTTCTATTACGATTTCGACAAAAAAGAGCCCTTCACCGACGCGGACCTGGCGCGGATCGAAGAGCGCATGGCCCAGATCATCAGAAAAAACGAGCCGTTCACGCGCGAGGAGCTTTCGAAAAAAGACGCGATCGAGCTTTTCACGAAGCTCGGCGAAGATTACAAGATCGAACTGATCAATGCGATCCCGGACGAGAAGGTTTCGATATACCGCACGGGGTCGGATTTTGTGGACCTGTGCCGCGGCCCGCACCTGGAATCAGCAGGCCAGATCAAGGCGTTTAAATTATTGTCGGTCGCGGGCGCGTACTGGCACGGCATCGAGACCAACCCGATGCTCCAGCGCATTTACGGGACTTGTTTTGAAACAAAAGCGGAGCTGGACCAGCATCTTAAGGCACTTGAAGAGGCGAAGCTGCGCGATCACCGAAAACTCGGGCCTTCGTTAGAGCTCTTTGACATATATCAGGACATCGCGGGGCCGGGCCTGGTGTTCTACCAGCCCAAGGGCGCGCTCGTGCGCAAGCTCATCGAGGATTACGAGAAGACAGAGCATCTCAAGCGCGGATACCAGCTCGTCGTGACCCCGCACATCATGCAGGCGGAATTATGGATGACCTCGGGCCACTACGATTATTACAAAGAGAACATGTACACGTTCAAGATTGAGGAGAAGGAATTTGTCCTCAAGCCCATGAACTGCCCGGGGCATATCCTGATATATAAATCGAAGATCCGCAGTTACAAGGACCTGCCGATCAGGCTTTTCGAGCTGGGCACCGTGTACCGCCATGAAAAAGCGGGCGTCATGCACGGGCTTTTGCGTGTGCGCGGGTTCACGCAGGACGACGCGCATATCTTCTGCCTGCCTTCCCAGGTGCGCGACGAGATCAAAAATACCGTCGAATTCGTGTTCGATACCATGAAGGTGTTCGGCTTCGAACACATGGATATAGAGTTGAGCACGCGGCCGTCGAAGTCGATCGGGTCCGACGAGGATTGGCGCATGGCAACGGCGGCGCTTGAGGATTCTCTTAAGGTCCTCGGGCTGTCCTACGCGATCAATGAAGGGGACGGGGCCTTTTACGGGCCGAAGATCGACATCAAGCTTAAGGATGCGTTGAAGCGGTCATGGCAGTGCGCCACCGTTCAGTGCGATTTCAATCTGCCAAAACGCTTCGCCCTGGAGTATGTCGACGCCGACGGCAGCGCGAAACAACCGATCATGCTGCACCGGGTTCTTTTGGGCAGCGTCGAGCGGTTCACCGCGTGCCTCACCGAGCATTACGCCGGCGCGTTCCCGGTATGGCTCGCTCCGGTGCAGGCGGTTGTGATACCGGTGAGGGAGGATTTCAGCGCGTACGCGCAGGAAGTCGTGGATGCGCTGGCCAAAGCGGACATCCGCGCCGAAGCGGATGCGCGCAACGAAACGCTCAATAAACGCATTCGCCAGGCCGAAGTAAATAAAGTTCCGTATATTCTGGTTGTGGGTGAACGCGAGCTGACGACGAGGCAGGTGTCGGTGCGCAAGCGTCGTGACGGCGACAGGGGTTCGATGGCGCTCGATGCCTTTATCGCACAGGTCAGCCGCGAGATTATGGACCGGACGCAGTAGGTATTGCGGTATTCTCCGGCGCGCATTGCGCCGGAGGCGCAGCGTACGTGCATGCGGCCTAACAGGAGGTGGTATTATAAAAAAGTTCATTCGTGTCAACGAGCGGATCCGCGTGCCCGAGGTTCGCCTGATCGGGCCCGAGGGTAACCAGCTGGGTATCGTATCAACGGACAAGGCGAGGGAAATAGCAGTGCAGAACGAACTCGATCTGGTCGAGGTGGCTCCCCAGTCAGTACCGCCGGTATGCAGGATCATGGACTTTAGCAAGTTCAAATACGACCAGGAAAAAAAGGAGCGGGAGGCCAAGAAGCACCAGAAGGCCGGCCGCATCAAGGAAATCCGTCTTCACCCCAACATCGACGAACACGATTTTCAGATAAAGGTAAAACAGGCGCTCGGCTTTATCAAGAAAAAGGACAGGGTCAAGGTCGACCTGTTCTTCAGGGGCAGGCAGATCGAGCATATGGACCTGGGCAGGAAGCTTATCGACAAGTTCATCGCCGATACGCGCAACGACGCCCTGCTGGAAAAAGAGCCTGCAATGGAAGGCAGGATCATAACGATGCTCCTCGCGCCCAAAAAATAGGCCGCGGGCAGCGTCTGACAATTCGCGCATAACAGATGAGGTGATCGGGTCATGAAAAAATTAAAGACGAAAAAAGGCGTTGCAAAACGTTTCAAGCTCACCAAGAAGGGCAGGATTAAGTTCCGCCCGTCGGGCAAGAGCCATTTGAACACGAACAAGAAGGCGGATAAGCTGCGCAGGCTGCGCAAGGCGAAAACGCTTCCCAACAAAAAGGACGAGCAGCAGCTGCGGCGCATGCTGCCTTACGCGTAAGGAGTTCGAACATGTCGAAGATCAAACACAGCGGTGCAACAAAACGAAGGAAAAAGCGTATTCTGGCGCGGGCCAAGGGGTTCAGGCTCAAGCGCTCGAAACAGTTCCAGCACGCGCGTCGCGCGGTCATGAAAGCGCTGACCTATGCATTCCGCGACCGCAAGAAGCGCAAGATCGAGTTCCGCGGCATCTGGATCGCGCGCATCAACGCGCTGTGCCGGCAGGAAGGCATTTCCTACAGCAGGTTCATCGCGGGCCTGAAGAAGGCAAAGGTGGCGCTCGACCGCAAATCGCTCGCGGCGATCGCGGTCAACGATGAGCCGACGTTCAAGAAGCTGATAGCGCTTGCCAAAAAATAAGGCAGTGTATGTATATCATTATCGTCGGGTGCGGT
The DNA here is from genome assembly GCA_029571225.1 of Candidatus Omnitrophota bacterium. Lineage (GTDB taxonomy): Bacteria > Omnitrophota > Gorgyraeia > Gygaellales > Profunditerraquicolaceae > JAGOOP01. Next base: position 39,960 of record JAKPTF010000068.1, read on the forward strand.
CGGGTCGGGTCGGAGCTGGCGAAGCTGCTTTCCGCCGAAGGGCATAACGTCGTCATCATCGACAGGTCGCCGGCGTCCTTCGGGCGGCTCGGCAATACCTTTAACGGCCTGACGCTGGTAGGCAACGGCTTCTCGCTGGACCTGCTGCGGCAGGCGGGAATCGAGAAGGCGGACGCGTTCTGTTCTTTGACAAACGGCGACAACACGAACCTTATTTCCGCCCAGGTCGCGCGCAAGATATTCCATGTACCGAAGGTCATCACGAGGATCTATGACCCGCGCAGGGCGAATATCTATACGGCGCTGGGGCTCGACATATTGAGCGGCACCATCCTGTTTGCGTCCATGGTCCGCGACAAAATCGTGGAAAGCCGCTTTTCGAGCTACCTCATCGAATCAAAGGATATCGGCGTGCTGGAGGTCGAGGTCAAAGACGACCTCGAAGGCAAGACCATCAACGATATCAACGTGCCCGGGGAATTCATGGTGGTGGCGCTGCGCAGGCTCGCGGGCGTTACCATTCCGGAGCCCCGCACTCCCGTCGAGAAAAAAGACATCCTGATGGCGGTCGTTAAGGTCGAAGCCCTGGAGAAGATCAAGAAGAAGCTGAACCTTTCCGGTGGGTGAGTCGATGTATATCATTATCGTAGGCGCTGGCAAAGTCGGGTATTTTCTCGCAAAACGGCTCATTGCCGGCAAGCACACGGTCAGCATCGTTGAAAAAGACAAGGCGCTGTGCGAGGATATCGCAAAAGAACTCGAGGCACTGGTTATCAACGGCGATGGGTGCGACCCGGAGATCCTCGAAGAGGCGGGAATCAAGCGGGCGGACGTCGTTGCCGCGGTGACCGGGGAGGACGAGGACAATCTGATCATATGCCAGCTCTGCAAGGAGCTTTTCAAGGTCAACCGTACGGTCGGACGCGTCAACAACCCGGATAACGAGCGGACGTTCTCGGAGCTGGGCGTGGACGTGCCGGTCGACGCGACCATGATCATCGGCAAAATCATCGAAGGGGAAGTCTCTTTCTCCGATTTCGTCAATCTTATGTCCTTCAAGCGCGGCAAGTTATCGATCGTCCGCATCGATCTGCCTGCCAACTCGCCGGTGACCAATAAAAAGGTCAAGGATGTGCGCCTTCCGCAAGATTCCGTGCTCGTCTCGATCGTCAGGCACGATGACGTCATCGTGCCCAGGGGCGACACGGTCTTTATGACCGGGGACGACATCATCGCGATTACCGGCGTCGGCAATGAATCGCAGTTGCTGGCGCTGTTCTACGAAAAGCTGTAAAGCCATGAAGCCAGGGATCATCGTAAACGCCGTTCTCGGGATCGCCACCGAGATCCTGTATGCCGTTGCCATCATGCTCGCAGCGCTGGCGACCTGCCTGGTATTTTCCGCGATAAAACCATGATCCTGAAGCCGAGCCTCGAGGACGTCAAGATAATCGGGTTTTATCTGGGCAAGATAATCCTGGCCCTCGGCGCGTCCATGGCGCTGCCGCTGGCCGTGTCGCTGGCGCTGGGGGAATACAGCCCGTGCGCGGATTTCGCCATCGGGATCGAAATAGCATTGATCGCGGGACTCGTCCTCCATCGGGTCTGCCGCACGGACATGGACCTGCGCTGGATGCACGGGATGATCGTCGTGTCTCTGTCCTGGATCGTGGCGATGTTCATCGCCGCGGTGCCGCTCTATTTAAGCGGCCACTGGAGTTCGTTCTTCGATACATGTTTTGATACCATGTCGGGGTTCACGACAACGGGTTTTGTCCTTGTCCGGGACCTGGATCATATTTCCTGCGGGCATAATCTGTGGCGCCACCTTATCATGTTCATCGGCGGCCAGGGCATGGTTATCGTTGCACTCTCGTTCTTTGTAAAAGGGGTTTCCGGGGCCTTCAAGATGTATGTCGGCGAAGGCCGGGACGAAAAGATCCTCCCCAACGTCATACAATCCAGCAGGTTCATCTGGCTCGTCAGCATCGTGTACCTGGTCCTGGGCACCGCAGCTCTTGGCATAGCCGGCTGCTGCGCGGGCATGCGGCCTTTCAATGCGTTTTTCCAGGGCGTCTGCCTCTTCATGGCGGCGTTCGATACGGGCGGCTTTGCGCCCCACTCGCAAAGCATCGTTTATTACCACAGCCTTGCGTTCGAGGTCATCACCATGATCATCATGATACTCGGCGGCGGCCTTAACTTCCGGCTGCATTACCACGCATGGATGGGGAACCGCCGCGAGGTCCTGAAAAATATCGAGACAAGGGCTTTTTTTATCACGGTTTTTATAACTTTTTTGATCACGGCCGCCGGCTTGAGCGGTTCGAACATATATCCGCACGCGATGGTCATGTTCCGCCGGGGTTTTTATCATTTGATTTCCGCTCATACGACCACCGGTTTTCAGACCGTGTACGGCCAGCAGTTCTTCACCGAATGGGGAGATCTGGCCGTCGTCGGGCTTCTTCTTTCAATGATGCTGGGCGGTGCCGCGTGTTCCACGACGGGCGGGATCAAAGTGTTCAGGATCGGCCTTATTGCTCAGGCGTTCGTCCAGGACGTGAAACGCATCCTTTCTCCGGAACGGGCGGCGGTCATACAAAAATTCCATCATGTCCGGGAGGTGTTTCTCGACGATAAGATGGTGCGTTCGACGCTGATCATCACGTTCGCATATCTTATTTTCTACGGGGCCGGTTCGCTTATCGGCATGCTGTTCGGATACCCGTTTTTGAAGTCCCTGTTCGAGTCAACGTCCGCCGCTGCGAATATCGGGCTGTCGAGCGGCATTGTCTCGCCGGCAATGCCCGCGGTTTTAAAGGCGACGTATATCGTCCAGATGTGGGCAGGCCGGCTCGAGTTTATGTCAGTGTTGACCTTGCTGGGATTCTTCGTTGCGGCAATAAAGGGGAAACGATGAAACTCTGCGCAGGCGCGATGATTTGTGCGGCTGTTCTCATCGCCGGCGCCAGGGCATGTCCGGCCCAAGCAATATCGAGCGCAGAGCTCATCTCGCAGTCGCGGGATTTCGACGGTAAAAACGTGACGTATGCCGGCGAGGTCATCGGCGACGTAATGCGGCGCGGGGATCACGCCTGGATCAACATCAGCGACGGCGCCGGTGCAGTGGGCGTCTGGGTACCATCTGACCTGGCGGCGCGTATTTCCCAGACGGGTGATTTCAAACATACCGGGGACACGGTCGAGGTAGTGGGCATATTCAACAGATCGTGCGTTGAGCACGGCGGCGACCTTGATATTCACGCCAGGGAGCTTCGGATTATCGCCGCCGGCAAGCCCCGCATGACCTGTAGCTTGAATAAGGTAAAAAAAGACTGGGCGGTTAAACTGTTAGGAGTTGTTGCGATCGTATGGATATTGACGCTGTTAAAAATGCGCTGATACAGGAACTGGATGCGGTGCGGGCAGCCGGTGAGCTGGAGGCTTTGCGGGCCAAATACCTTGGCAGAAAGGGAGTGCTGGCTGATCTGACCGGGTCTATCCCGTCTTTGCCCCCGGAACAGCGCGGGGCGTTCGGCAAAAGAGTCAACGAGCTCAAGGCCTCGATGGCCGCTTTGTTCGACGAAAAACAAAGGGCCCTGGGAATCGCTCCGGCAGGCCGCGCGGCCGAAATGCCCGACATGGGCATGCCCGGGATTGCTCAGGATGTGGGCAGACTCCATGTCCTGACGCAGACCATCAACGAGATATGCGATATATTTGTCCGCATGGGCTTTTTGATTGTCGATGGGCTCGAGGTCGAGACGGAATACAACAATTTCACCGGTTTGAACATCCCCCTTGAGCATCCGTCGCGGGAGGCCTTTGACACGTTCTACCTCAAGGACCTGGATGCGGCTGCCCTCGGCAGGCCGGCTTCCGACGGCAAGCTGCTTTTGCGGTCGCAGACCTCGTCGGTTCAGATCTCGGTCATGAAAGAGCGCAAACCGCCGCTGGCAGTGGTCGCGCCGGGGCGCGTGTACAGGCCCGATGCGGTGGACGCGTCGCACTCGTTCATGTTCCATCAGATAGAGGGCTTCCTGGTGGACAAGGATGTGAAGTTCTCCGACCTTAAGGGGACGCTCGAATTTTTCGCTAAAGCCGTGTTCGGCCAGGATATCAGGATGCGGTTCAGGCCGCATTTCTTCCCGTTCACCGAGCCGTCCGCGGAGATAGACATTTCCTGCATCATCTGCAAAGGCAAAGGATGTTCCGTGTGCGGCAAAAAGGGGTGGCTTGAGATCCTCGGCTCAGGCATGATACATCCCAACGTGTTCACCAACGTCGGGTACGACCCGAAGAAATACACCGGTTTTGCGTTCGGCATGGGCGTCGAGCGCATCGCCATGCTCAAATACGGCATCAATGACATACGCCTGTTTTACGAGAACGATCTGCGGTTCCTGCGGCAGTTTTAATTATGAAAATAACCTATAACTGGATAAAAGAATTCGTCCCCGTCGCAATATCGCCGGAGAAACTCGCCGATAAGCTGACCATGGCCGGCATCGAGGTCAAGGCGGTCGAGCCCAGGGACGGCGATTTCGTGTTCGAGATCGAGATCACGTCGAACAGGCCGGACTGGCTGAGCGTCCTGGGTATCGCACGGGAAGTCGCAGCGCTGACGGGCAAAAAACTCAAAATCCCGGCAGGGAAAAAAGCACATGCCCGCGCTGCCGGGTCAGCCGGATGGAAAATCTCCCTCGAGGACCGCACAGACTGCCCGTTGTATACGGCCAGGATCCTCACGGAGGTTTCGGTCGGGCCGTCTCCGGACTGGCTGCGCAAACGCCTTGAGCTCGTCGGCTGCCGAAGCGTCAATAACGTCGTCGATATCACGAATTATTGCCTGTACGAACTTGGAGAGCCGCTCCATGCGTTCGACGCCGCGACGCTCGACGGCGGGATGATCGTGGTGCGCAGGGCCCGGCCCGGGGAAAAGATCACGACCATCGACGGCCAGGAGCGCGCGTTAAACCCCTCCGTGCTGGTCATCGCGGACGCGAAAAAGCCGGTCGCTGTCGCGGGCGTCATGGGCGGCAAGGATACGGAGGTCACTGACCGGACAAAAACGGTTTTGCTGGAAGCGGCGATATTCCGTCCCGTCATCGTCAGGCGCGGCAGGCAGTCGCTCGGGCTTCAAAGCGAGGCGTCATACAGGTTTGAACGGGGCATCGATCCTTCGGTCGTTGAGATCGCATCGCTGCGCGCTGCGGGGCTTATGAGGGAGTTATGCGCTGCGCAGCCGGCCGGAGCAGCCAGCTCCCCTGCGCTCAGATATACCGGCCGCACCATAGCGATGAGCGTGCCCAGGGTCGGAAAGGTTCTTGGCATCACGGTCTCCGCGGCTCGGATAAAGTCCATCCTGTCAGCCCTGGGTTTTGCGGTGAAGAACAAAGGGCCGTCGGTTTTGAATGTACAGGTGCCTGCGCACAGGCAGGATGCCGGCGCAGAGATCGACCTGATAGAGGAGGTCGCCCGGATCGAAGGGTTCGACCGGGTAGCGGCGAGCTTGCCATCAATCAAAATGCAGGTCGCGCATGACAGCCCGTATCAGCGCATCGCAAAGGCGAAGTCCCTTCTGACAGGCCTTGGCCTTGACGAGGTCGTCACGTACAGCATGCTTGACCGCAAAACGCTTGCGGGCTTCTGGGACAATGACCAGGCCCTGGTCGCGATCGCGAATCCTTTGAGCGAAGAGCAGGAGCTGCTCCGGCCGGTGCTGATGCCGGGGGTGGTTGCCGCTGTCGCGCATAATCTAAGGCAGCAACAGGACTTTGTGGCGGTTTTTGAGATCGCCAGGACATATCAGTTGCGGCAGGGCCGTCTGCACGAAAACTACCATCTCTGCGTCGCGGTCTGCGGCCAGAAAACCGTATGGCTTGAACAGCAGAAGCATCGCGTTACTGACACGCCCGGATTTCTGCACCTGAAAGGGATCGTAGCCGCGCTTTTCGACAGATCTGCCGCAGGGCCGTATGAGTTCAAGGCCGTTGACGCATACCGCGTTGACATTGCCGGGCCGCAGGGCCAGCTGGGCACCATGCGCAGGATGGGCGGGGATGTTCTTGACCGGCTCGCGGTCAAGAATAGGGAGATCTATGCGGCCGAGATCTCGCTGAACGCAATTATCGGCGCCGGCGCTCAACAGCACAGGTATGCGCCGGTCAGCAGGTATCCGGGCATCAGCCGAGATATCAGCGTCGTTGTTAAGGACGACGTGGCCACAACGCAGGTTATTGAACAGATCAAACAGCACGGCGGGGAATTTTTACAGCGCGTGTCGATCAGCGACTATTATAAGGGCAAACCCATACCCGACGGCCATAAGAATCTGACCGTGTCCTGTTTTTACCGCTCCGTCAGCCGCACGCTTCAGGAAGAAGAGGTGAACGCGGCGCACAACGCGGTCATCGCGTTCCTGAAGGACCGTTTGCAGGCAACGATCCGCTGATCCTTGACTGGCCGGGTGCGGCGTGGTATACTGTGGGTGCAGTAAGCTCTTTTATATCCCTGCCGTGTTCGTTGGCAATGCTTGATAATTGGTGAACCAACACAATCACTATGGGAGCTTCGATTCTGCTGCGCCTTGGCGCAGAGAGAGGGCACCCACCTGACACCGTAAGGTTCAGCCATCAAGCGCCAACGACACAGTGCGGGGATATTTTATTTATGGACCTCTTTTCCAAAGAGCCGGCAAAAAAAGATTTCAAGTCCCTGCCCCTGGCCGCGCGCATGCGGCCCCAGCGCCTGGAGGATTTCATCGGCCAGGAGCACATCCTGGGCCCGGGCAAACTCCTGCGCCGCGCGATCGAGGCAGACCGCATGAGCTCGGTGATCCTGTTCGGCCCGCCGGGATGCGGCAAGACCTCGCTTGCCGTCTGCATCGCAGGCGTGACAAAATCCTTTTATACCGCGATCAACGCGACGACCTCAAGCGTTGACGAGATGCGAAAAGCGATCGCGCAGGCCAAGCTGCGCCGCGCCAACGAAGGCGCCAGGACCATTCTGTTTATCGACGAAATACACCGGTTCAATAAAGCGCAACAGGACGTTCTTCTGCCGGACGTCGAACAGGGCAATCCGGTCCTCATCGGCGCAACCGTCCATAACCCGTTTTTCTACATTGCATCGCCCCTGGTATCCCGCTCTTTGGTGCTGGAATTAAAACCTTTACAGGACAGCCAGATAGTCCAGATTATGCGGCTCGCCCTGAAGGATAAGACGCGCGGACTGGGCGCGTTCAAGGTCAAGGCGGACAAACAGGCGCTTGACTTCCTCGCGAAGGTCTGCGAGGGAGATGCGCGCAGGGCGCTCAACGCGCTTGAGCTGGGCGTGCTGACGACGCCGAAGGCAAAAGACGGATCGATCCGTTTCACGCTCGAGACCGCTGCCGAATCCATACAGAAAAAGCCCGTTGTGTACGACAAGGACGAGGACGGCCATTACGACACCGCCAGCGCCTTCATAAAATCAATGCGCGGATCGGATCCCGACGCCGCGATCTACTGGATGGCGAAAATGCTCTATGCCGGCGAGGACCCGCGGTTCATCGCCCGACGGGTATGCATACTTGCGGCAGAGGATGTCGGCAACGCGGATCCGCTCGCGCTCGTGCTGGCAAACGCCGCGCTGCAGATCGCCGAATTCGTGGGAATGCCGGAGGCGCGCATCCCCCTGGCGCAGGCGGTGACGTATGTGTCCTGCGCGCCGAAATCGAACGCCGCGTACCTCGCGGTCGATAAGGCGTACGCGGATATCGAATCAGGCAGGGTGCAGGAAGTGCCCGATCATCTCAAGAGCACCGCATATGCGGCCGCAGAAAAGCTCGGACACGGCAAAGGGTACAAATACAGCCACGATTTCCCCGGCCATTACGTGGACCAGAAATACACGCCGCTGCCGGTCAAATATTATATCCCGACGGATATCGGGTATGAGGCAAAGATAAAGGCGCGGATGGAGAAGCTTAAAACCGGGCAGGGCCCCATTATTAAGGAGAAGGAGACCGCATGATTATTACCGAACAGAAACCGCTCGATGAGATCGTCGAGAGCCTTGGCGCAAAGACGAGGGTGTTCCTCGTCGGGTGCGGGGATTGCGCCACCGCCTGCAAAACCGGCGGCGAGGCGGAGATTCAGAAAATGAAAAAGATTCTGGAAGAAAAAGGCATCACGGTCGCCGGCGCCTGTATTCCGGATGCGACATGCGTCGCGGCCAAATTAAAGACGGCACTGGCCCCGCACCTTCCGGCATTGCGCCAGACAGAGGCTGTGGTCGTCTTCAGCTGTGGCCTGGGCGCGCAGTCCTTCAGGGACAATGACCGCCTGAAACTCGAGGTCCTTCCCGGATGCAATTCACTTTCCGGCGCGGTTCTCGACAGCCAGGGAAACCTCTGGGAGAAATGCGCCATGTGCGGCCAGTGCGTACTGGGCAAGACCGCGGGGATCTGTCCCGTCGCCCTGTGCCCCAAAGGACTCCTGAACGGGCCGTGCGGCGGAATGAACAAGGGGAAATGCGAGCTTGATCCGGAACGGGATTGCGCCTGGGTGCTGATATACCGGGAGGCGGAGAAAAAGCGGTCGCTGGAGAACATTAAAAAGATCCAGCCCGCGCGCAATCATAAGAAAGCTGCGCGGCCGCACGTTCTGATCGTCAATCAATCCGCGGCGAAATAGATATGGCACGCAAACACAGCGACATGGCGTTGACAAAAGCGGCGATTCGTAATAAAATCTTATTGAAGCTTAAAACCCAGAAGGAGGGTATCAGGGCCCGAAAAAGCGGCAGCATCTGCCGGAAACTTTTTCGTACCCGTGCGTTCAAGAAGGCAAGAATCGTCATGTTCTACAAGGCGTTTTCGGGTGAGGTCGACACTGAACGTATGATCAAGGCAGCTCAAAAATTAGGCAAGATCGTCGTAGTTCCTGTTTGTGGTGAACATAGAGCATTGATACCCTGCATCCTTAAAGACGGGGCGCGACTTCTGCGCGGCCCGTACGGGATCTGGGAACCTGCAATCAAGAAATCCGTACCTCTGCGCGCAATCGACCTGGTCGTCGTGCCGGGCGTCGCCTTCACAAAAGACGGTAAGCGGCTGGGCAGAGGGAAGGGTTACTACGACCGCTTTTTATCGCGCTTATCGCAACACGCTGCCGTCATCGGCCTGGGATTCGACTTCCAGGTGCTTGCCGATCTCCCCACCAATGCCATGGACGTCAACGTCCAGAAGGTCATCGCCGCCTGATCATCAGGGCCGGCGAACAGCACACGCATCATTAAAATAGAGGAGGTTCAGCACCATGCTTACCGTAATTCTTATGACCGGCATCGCCGCGGTCGCCATGCTCGGCGGATATTTCCTGCGCAAATTTCTGGCCGAACAAAAACTGCACGACGCAGAGACCCAGGCAAAATATGTCATTGAACAGGCAAAGAAAGAAGCCGCGGACCGCCATCGGGCTGCGGAACTGGAAGCGAAGGACCTGTTATACCGGATGCGCCAGGATTTTGAACAGCAGACCAAGGATCGCAGGCAGGAGATAACGAACCTGGAAAAAAGGCTTTCCCAGAAGGAAGAGAACATCGACCGCCGGCTGGACCTGTTGGAGCGCAAGGAAAAGGACCTTGAGCAGAAAGGCGAGAACATCAAGCGTCTCGAGGAAGGATTAAAGACCAAAGAGAACTCCCTTCATCTTTTGATCGCCGAGGAAAAGGAGCGGCTTCAGAAAATGGCGTCGCTGTCGACGGAGGAGGCCCGCCAGATACTGCTTTCGCGCTTGAGCGAAGAGCTCAACACCGAAAAAGCGATTCTGATCAAGAAGCAGGAGGAGGATATCCGCAGTTCGGTGGACAAAAAGGCGGTCGAGCTTATCAGTCTTGCCATACAGCGCTGTTCGGCCGAGCAGACCGTCGAGTCCACGGTGAGCGTTGTGAACCTGCCCAACGACGAGATGAAAGGCCGCGTCATCGGCCGCGAGGGCCGGAATATCCGCGCGCTCGAAATGGCCACCGGCGTCGACGTCATCATCGACGACACGCCCGAAGCGGTCACCCTGTCCTGTTTCGACCCGGTCAGGCGAGAAATCGCGCGCCTTTCCCTGGAAAAACTGATTAGCGACGGCCGGATACACCCGGGCCGCATCGAAGAGGTCGTCGAAAAGACCAAGAAGGACATGGATGAGAAGATCAAAGAGGTCGGAGAGCGGGCAGCGTTCGATTCCGGCGTCGAGAACCTCCATCCGGAATTGGTCAAGCTGCTGGGCAGGCTCAAATACCGCACGTCCTTCGGCCAGAACGCGCTGCAGCACTCGCAAGAAGTATCGTATCTCATGGGGGTCATGGCCAGCGAACTCGGCCTTGATTTCAAGCTCGCCCGCCGCGTCGGCCTGCTGCACGACCTGGGCAAGGCACTCGATTACCAGGTGGAGGGCACTCACGCGAAGATCGGCGCGGACGTGGCCAAAAAATACAACGAATCCCAGGAAGTCATCCACGCGATCGAGGCGCATCACGAAGAGACCCCGCTCGCCAGCGCCTACGCGGTGCTCGCGGTCGCGGCAGATGCCATCAGCGCGGCGCGGCCCGGCGCCCGCAGGGAGACGCTGGAGACCTATATCAAGCGCCTTGAAAAGCTCGAGGCGATCGCCAACCAGTTCAAGGGCGTTGACAAGACCTACGCGATCCAGGCGGGCCGCGAGATCAGGATCATCGTCCAGCCGGAAAAGATCTCCGACGGCGACGTGGTGAACATGTCGCGCGAGATCCGCAAGAAGATCGAGGAAGGAATGGAATACCCCGGCCAGATCAAGGTTACGGTCATCCGCGAAACACGGGCGATCGAATACGCGAAATAACCGCAGAGGTACCGCATGAAAATACTGTTCATCGGCGACATCGTCGGAAAACCCGGCCGGGACGCGGTCTGCAGCCTCGTGCCCGCAATGCGCAGGGAGCTTTCGCTCGATTTTGTCATCGCCAACGCCGAGAACTCGTCAGGCGGCTCGGGGATCACCCCGCAGACGGCGGCAGAGCTGTTCAATGCGTCGGTTGACGTGCTCACGGCCGGCGACCATATATGGAAGCGCAAGGAGATATTCGAACTGATACGCTCCGAGTCGAAGATCGTTCGTCCGGCCAATTTCCCTGCCGGTGCGCCCGGCAGCGGTTTCGGGATATACCGGAGCGGGTCGGGAGCCAGGGTCGGCGTCATCAATGTGCTGGGCAGGGTGTTCCTGGAACCGCTCGACTGCCCGTTCAGGGCGGTCAGGGCCGCGGCCGAACAGATCCGCAAAGAGACGAACATCATCATCGTGGACATCCACGCCGAAGCGACATCGGAAAAAATCGCCATGGGTTGGTACCTTGACGGCGACGTGTCCGCGGTCATCGGCACGCATACCCACGTGCAGACAGCCGACGAGCGCCTTCTGCCCAAGGGCACTGCGTATATCACCGATGCCGGCATGGCCGGCCCGTTCGATTCTGTGCTCGGCAGGCGCGTTGAGGACGTGCTTGAACGGTTCCTCGGCTGCGTGCCGGTGCGTTTCGAGGTCGCCGCCGGAAATGTGCAGATGCACGGGGTGATCGTCGACGTGGACGAGAATACCGGCTGTGCGCGGTCGATATCCAGGATTCAGAAGAGATTGTAGGTCATAGATGGACATCCTTTCATATATCAGGCGTTACGGATGGGCGGCGGCAATGCTTGCATGCTGCACGCTGTGCTGCAGCCCTGTGTCCGGCCAGGAAGGCGACGTCGAGTACGTCCTCGATACGGCTTCGACCGCCGTGCCTCTGCCCGACATATTCAAGCCCGCCATGGACCTGTCCGGCCGGGGCTTTCACAGCGACCCGGCATGGCCGCAGTCGCTGGCGCACCAGCGCGTGCTCGATGTCTGGCAGAAGGACATCGGCATGGCCGGCATATACCGCCTCCAGTACAATCTCTGGGAGATCAGCGAGGTTTCGGGCAACCGCGCGCTTCAGGAAAAGCTCATCGCCAACTATGAGGCGGTGATAAAGCGGGTGAACGATGCCGGTGGGGTTGTCATCCTCAATATTTTCAGCACCCCGCAGGGCCAGGGCAAGGTGCTTGACAAGAAAAGCTCTCCCGTGGACCTGAAGGCCTTCAAATCAACGGTCAAGGACTTTATCCGGTATTACAGCTGTGTCAGGCGCTACACCGTCTGGTACGAGGTCTGGACCGCGCCCGACCTCGATGATTTTTTCCTCGGCAGGCAACAGGAGTACCTCAACCTTTACCGTGCCGTCGCCGAGGCCGTCCGGGAACTGGAAACCGAATTCAAGGTTTCAATCCCGGTGGGCGGCCCGTCGTCGAGCTGGTGGTTCCGCAGCGTCGAGGGAAACACCAACGTCACCCCGGAGCGGAGCCTCGCGTACGAGCTGATCAAGTTCTGCTATCATTACCGGCTGCCCCTGGATTTTATATCGTGGCACGCCTATTCGACCGATCCCAAATGCGAAAAAGAGATGACCTCTTATAACAAAAGCGCAGTCGCCCTCATGCGCGACTGGCTCAGCTATTTCAAGAAGGAACGCGTGCTTTTGATTGTGGACGAGTGGAACTACGACAACGGCGTCAACCTTTCGGCAGAACGCCGCGACCGCGTATTCGTTTCAGCCGCCTATATCCCCGCGCGGCTGAAGCATATGTACGAGGCGGGCATCGATCATCAGGTTTTCTTTTCCCTCGAGGATTTCCAGTACAACAAGGAGGGCGTCGAGCGCAACGTGGGCGCGTTCTGGTTCACCCCAGACCCCGTGGCGTATAACGGCGGGGCGAAATCCACGTACAACGTGTGGCGCCAGATATCCCTTCTGGGCAACTCCATGTACGTCCACGCGCCGAAAACGACGGATGAGTTTGTCGGCGTCATCGCGACAAAAGGCGCGGACAGGATCGCGCTTCTGGTCTATAATTATATTGATCCGGACATATTCCGGAATTATCTGTCGCGCAATATCGCGCTCCTGAACGAAAACGAGCGCAGGGCGCTCCTGGCCGTCATCAAAAGCGACAGGCTTGATAAGATCATGCGCAGGCAGCTCGACGCCGGGACGCTGCCCGTGCCCAATCGCGTCAGGGCCATGCTCAAAAAGGCACAGGAACTTAATGATAGCGCCGCGAGGTATTCCTCAGCTGCCCGCAACATCAAGATCGTCCTGAAGAACCTCAAAGAGGACTACCTGGCTGAACGCTATACGGTGGATTCGGGGTGCAATTCGAACTGCGAGATGGTTCCGCAGGAACTCGAGCAGACCGTTGCGCCGGGCACATCGTCGATCTCCATGGTGCTCAACCCCTATTCGGCCAGCCTCCTGGTGCTGACGAAGAAACCGAAGGACCAGATGAGGCCGCAGGAGATCGAGAAAGCGCTGGAAGAGGCGGCGAAACGCAAGGAAGCGCCGCAGGAACAGGCCAAAGAGCCTGAAAAATCCCCGGAGCCGGCGGCTCTGCCCGCGGGGCCTGCCGAACCAGCCGCGTCTGAAGCGGCAACGGCAAAATAATCATGATCGAAGACCGCCATATCTTCAGCGTCACGGAGATCACCCAGGGCATCAGGCTGCTGTTGAGCAAACAGTACAGCATGGTCTGGGTGGAAGGTGAAATATCGAATTTCCGGCCGTCAAGTTCGGGCCACTGGTATTTTTCGCTCAAAGACGAAACGTCGGTGTTATCAGGCGTTATCTTCAGCCGCAGCGCCAGGGATGTCCCTTTCAAGCTCGAAGACGGGCTTAAGGTCGTCTGTTTCGGTTCTATAGACGTGTATCCGCCGCGGGGCAGCTATCAGCTGATCATCGAACGCATCGAGCCCAAGGGCATTGGGTCCTTGCAGCTGGCGCTCGAACAATTGAAGATCAAGCTGGAAAAAGAAGGGTTGTTTGCCCCTGAGCATAAAAAAGAGATCCCATACCTTCCGGCAAACATCGGCGTCGTTACCTCGGCCACCGGCGCCGCGATAAAGGATATTCTCAAAGTTCTTGACCGCAGATTTCGGGATGTGCACATCATCATCGCTGCGGTCAAGGTGCAGGGGGATGGGGCAAAAGAAGAAATTGCTGATGCGATCAGGGATTTTAACGAGTATAATGATACGTGCGATCCCGGGGACCGCATCGAGGTCTTGATCGTCGGCCGCGGAGGCGGGAGCATAGAGGATCTGTGGGCGTTCAACGAAGAGACGGTCGCCCGCGCGATATACGCGTCGAAAATTCCGGTCATTTCCGCAGTCGGCCATGAGCGGGACGTGACGATCTCCGACCTTGTGGCTGACCGCCGAGCCGCAACGCCGTCGGTTGCCGCGGAGATCGTGATCCCCAGGAAAGAAGACCTGGGGGACCAGGTACAGGACCTTGCCCTGCGCATGAAAAACGCCTTCGACGGCTTGCTTGCGGATTCGGTTCAGCGCCGCGAAGACGCCCTTGGCCGCTTGAAGCTCGCCATGGAACATATCTGGCAGTTGAACCGGCAGTCTCTGGAGGCAACGGGCCAGAAGCTGTTCAGGGCAAATCCCGCGCTGGTGATCCCCGAACATATCGATAAGATCCGGGAGCGCGCCAGGCAGATCGCCCTGCGGCTCCAGCATTTTATCGCTTTGAAAGAATCGCGGTTCAGCGGCATGGTCGAGAAGATGGCCAGCCTTAACCCTTTGAATATCCTGTCGCGCGGCTACAGCGTGACGTTTCTTATGCCGGAGGAAAAGATCTTAAAGAACGCGGCGGACGCCAGGACAGGCAGCAGCATTCGGACACGATTAGCCGACGGCCAACTGATCAGCACGGTGACGGAGGTACACAGCGATGGCGGAGATAAAGTTTGAAGAGGCGTTGAAAAGGCTCGAGAAGATCGTCGAGGAGCTCGAGCAGGGAGACCTGTCCCTGGACGAGGCGCTTAAAAAATACCAGGACGGCATCGAGTTGTCGCGCCTGTGCACGGCGCGCCTGGAAAACGCGAAAAAGAAGATAGACGTGCTTTCCAAAAACAAAAAGGGCGAGTTCGAGCTGAAGCCTTTTTCCGAAGATGAAGCGTAACCACAGAGTCTTGAAGCATGTACCTTGAATCGATCGCTGCCCCGCAGGACATCAGGAAGATCCCGGTTGAACAGCTGCCCGTGCTTGCGCAGGAGGTCAGGCAGAGGATTCTCGAGGTCACCAGCAGGACCGGTGGCCATATCGCCTCGAGCTTCGGCGCCGTCGAGCTGATCATCGCCCTGCATTATTGCCTCGATGTGCCGCGTGACAAGATATTGTTCGACGTGGGCCATCAGGCATACGCCCATAAGATACTGACGGGCAGGAATAGGGCATTCGATACGCTCCGGCAGTACGGCGGCATCAGCGGATTCCCGTCCCGGGAAGAGTCGGAATACGATACCTGCTTTTGCGGACACAGCTCGACAAGCGTGTCTGCCGCGCTCGGGATAGCCTGCGCGCGCGATGCGGCCCAGCCCCCGGCCCCTTTTAAAGTCGTGGCCGTGATCGGCGACGGATCATTGAGCGGCGGCCTGTGCTTTGAGGGCCTCAACAACGCGGGCCATCTGAAAAAGGACATCCTGGTGGTGCTCAATACCAATGAGCTCAGCATTGCGCCCAATGTCGGCGCGATCAGCACGTATTTGAACAAGCTTATTTCCCTGCCCATATATAACAGGTTCAGGGCGTCGTTCGACAAATTTCTTGAATCGCGAGTGCCCCGGGGCCGCAGGCTCAAGGCAATGGCGGCAAAATTCGAAGAAGGGCTTAAAGGCCTGTTCATTCCCGGCATGCTGTTCGAGGAGCTGGGTTTCAGGTATTTCGGCCCGCTTGACGGCCATGACCTGCAGAAGCTGGTGCCGACGCTGCGCAACATCCTCAACGTCAAGGGCCCGCGGCTGGTGCATGTCATTACAAAAAAAGGCAAAGGCTACGCGCCTGCAGAACAGGACCCGGTCCGTTTCCATTCGGCAGGGCCGTTCGATATAGGAAGCGGGGCTCCCGTTCGGTCAAGCGGCCCTGCCGCGGCCACCTATACGGAGGTGTTCAGTAATGCCGTTGTCAGGCTGGCTGCCAGGGATACGCGCGTCGTCGCGGTCACCGCCGCGATGCCAGAAGGGACCGGCCTTGATAAATTCCGGGATGCCTATCCTCAGCGGTTCTATGACGTGGGCATTGCCGAGCAGCACGCCGTCTGTTTTGCAGGAGGGTTGGCGCTTGCGGGCATGCGGCCGGTGGTCGCGATCTATTCCACGTTCTTCCAGAGGGCAGTGGACCAGGTATTCGTGGATGTGGCTCTGCAGAAGGCGCCGGTTGTTTTTTGCCTCGACCGCGCAGGCATCGTGGGTGAAGACGGGGTCACGCACCAGGGCGTGTTCGATATACCGGTGTTGCGCAGCGTGCCGGATCTTTTCATCATGGCTCCGCAGGACGGCCGTGAACTGGAGGCAATGCTTGAGTTCGCGATTTCGCTCAATCGGCCGTGCGTCATCCGGTATCCGAAATCGATCGCGCCCGTGATCGACGAAGGCCATGGCCCGCTGAAGGCCGGGTGCGTAGAGCCGCTGCGCAGCGGCAGGGATTACGCTATTATCGCGCTCGGCAGCATGGTTGCGGCTGCGCTGGCAGCCGACGATCTTTTGCGCAGGGAAGGCATCTGCGGCACATGCGTGAACGCGCGGTTCGTCAAACCGCTTGACGCGGATGCCCTCAAGGATGCCCTGCGGCAGATCGGCCCGTCGGCACCGGTATTCACCGTCGAGGACGGGGTCATCGATGCGGGGTTCGGCAGCGCGGTCTGCGAAACGCTCGGCCGGACAATCGAGCGCATGGGGCTTCCGGACCAGTTCATCGTGCACGGCAAGCGCCAGTTGTTGCTTGAAAAATACGGGTTGGACGCAGCCGGGATCGCGCTGCGGATAAAAAAGGCATTGAAGAAAGATGGCAAGGGTTGAAATAGACCGGCAGCGGTGCAAGGGTTGTTATCTGTGTGTCAGCGCCTGCCCCAAGGGCTGCCTGGCCATAGACGCGTCCCTGAATAAGAAAGGATGCAAGCCCGTTGTTTTCAAGCAGGGGGCTTCGTGCGGGGGCTGCTGCCTGTGCGCGGTCATGTGCCCTGATTGCTGTATCGAGGTATTCAAAGAGTAAACCGTGGGATTATTTTGATGGCGGATAAACGTATTCTGATGGCAGGCAATGAAGCGATCGCAGAAGGCGCGATCCAGGCGGGCCTGGATTTTTATGCCGGCTATCCCATTACCCCGCAGAACGAGCTTACCGCGTATATGGCAGCGCAGATGCCCGTCCGCAACAGGGTGTTCATCCAGGCGGAATCAGAGCTTGCTGCAATCAATATGGTGTTCGGCGCTTCAGCCGCAGGCAAACGCGCGATGACATCGTCTTCCAGCCCCGGCATCAGCCTGAAGCAGGAAGGCATTTCATACATGGCAGGCTGCCGGCTTCCCGGCGTCATCGTCAACATGATGCGCGGCGGCCCGGGCCTGGGGAATATCGCTCCGTCGCAGTCGGATTATTTTCAGGCAACCAAAGGCGGCGGCCACGGCGATTACCATACGATCGTCCTCGCCCCGGATTCAGTCCAGGAATGCTACGACATAATGTTCGATTCATTCGATCTTGCTGACCGGTATCGCACGCCGGTTATGGTATTAGGGGACGGCATGCTCGGCCAGATGATGGAACCGGTCGCATTCAAGCCCGCATCGGCCCTGGCGCGGCCGCAGGCCGTCAAGCCATGGGCGTTGACGGGCTGCAAGGGAAGGCAGGCGAATATCATCCGGTCGCTGTTATTGAAAGACGGAGCGCTGGAGGCGCTGAATCAGGAGCTCCAGGCTGTATACGCGAAGATACAGCAAACGGAACAGCGCTGGGAGGAATATTGCCTTGACGGCGCCCGGGTCGTGGTTGTGGCGTACGGCATCATGGCGCGAATCGCAAAGACCGTTGTTGCCTCGATGCGCGAAAAGGGCTGCCGCGTCGGTCTGATCAGGCCTGTTACACTCTGGCCGTTCCCCGCAATGCCGTTCCGGACCGGGAAAAAAGGACGCGCGAAATATCTGGTGGTTGAGATGTCATACGGCCAGATGGTAGAGGACGTGAAACTTGCGCTTGACTGCAGGGCGCCGGTTTCATTCTTCGGCAAAGCAGGCGGCGCGGTCCCCGCTGAAAAAGATATTATCAAGCACA
This sequence comes from Candidatus Omnitrophota bacterium, assembly GCA_029571225.1. Classification (GTDB taxonomy): domain Bacteria; phylum Omnitrophota; class Gorgyraeia; order Gygaellales; family Profunditerraquicolaceae; genus JAGOOP01. The sequence continues at coordinate 58,164 of JAKPTF010000068.1, forward strand.
TAAAGGCACTTCTCAATGGATAAACTATACGCCCATCCCCGCTCGCTCAAAAAGGTCTCCACGCATTATTGCGCAGGCTGCGGCCACGGCATCGGCCACCGGCTTGTCTGTGAGGCGATCGACGAGCTCGGCATCAGGGAACAGGTGATCGCGGTCGCGCCTGTGGGATGCGCCGTTCTGGCATACGATTACTGGGATTTCGACGTGACCGAAGCCGCGCACGGCAGGGCCCTTGCGGTTGCCACTGCCATCAAACGCGTCAGGCCCGGCAATATCGTGTTCACCTACCAGGGCGACGGGGATCTGGCGGCGATCGGCACCAACGAGACGATCCACGCGGCGAATCGAGGGGAGAACCTGACGGTGGTCTTTATCAACAACGCGGTATACGGCATGAC
>JAKPTF010000087.1 GCA_029571225.1 Candidatus Omnitrophota bacterium
GACCTCAAGATGAACGATCAGGCGACCGGCAATCCGTATTCGGGCACGACCTGCATCGAGTTCACGTATACCGCCAAGAAATCGCAGGGCCAGGGCTGGGCTGGTATTTTCTGGCAGAACCCTCCGAATAACTGGGGATCGAAAAAAGGAGGTTTCGACCTGACCGGTATGACTAAGCTGACCTTCTGGGCGCGTGGCCAAGGGCGGCGAGGTAATCCAGAAAGTCGCTGTCGGCGGCATCAAAGGGACCTATTCGGATTCGACCACGGTCGAAGCTGGGCCCTTGGAGCTGACCGATACATGGAAGAAATATACCATCAATCTGGCTGGTAAGGACCTTTCCTATATCTCGGGCGGGTTCAACTGGGTGATGACCGCGGACCACAACCCCGAGGGCGCGACGTTTTTCATCGACGACATTGTGTTTGAGGCTGACCCGACTATGAAGCCCGAAAGCCGCAAGCAGGAAGGAATGCCGTTCTACGTCTACGCCGACCGGTCGAGTATGAACAATCATTTCATCCCGTCAGGCTGGCTCGGTGATTACGGCGACCTGAAATACGACGGCGCCTCCAAGGAAGACCCGTACCTGGGAGATACCTGCATCAAGATCGGATATTCCGGCAAGGCGTCCAACGGCGCCCGCTGGGCAGGCATCTATTGGCAGTATCCGGCGAACAACTGGGGAACGGTTGATAAAGGCTATGATCTTTCGAAAGCGACGAAAGTTACGTTCTGGGCGCGCGGCGCCAAGGGCGGCGAGCGCATCGAAGAGTTCAAGATCGGCGGGATCATGGGAGAATTCTCTGATTCCGACGCAGCCGGCATCGGCCCGGTCATCCTGAACAAGGAGTGGACGCAATACACGATCGATCTCAAGGGCAAGGATATGTCGTACATCATCGGCGGTTTCTGCTTCGCGACCAACGTCGACGTGAATCCCGATGGTGCAACGTTCTACCTTGATGAAATCAAATACGAATAAGACGTGTTCCACCTCTCTACGGCAAATCACAGGCTGCCGGTATGCACTGCCGGCGGCCTGTGGTTTGCTGGTTTTATTGGCAGTATGGTTCTTTATTATACCCCATAAACCCCGATTTGTGCCCGCCGTCCGCATCAAGACGCTGAAAAACGGGCATTACCAGCTTATCGTCGACAATAAACCGTATATCGTCAGAGGCGTCTGTTATAACCCGGTGCCTATCGGCCAGGGCTATGAGTACGACTGGTGGAGCGACCCGTATAAGCCCTGGCTGCTTGACGGCAAGCTCATGCAGGAAATGGGCGTCAATACGATCAGGGTCTATCAGCCGGGCCAGAATCCCGAAACGGTGAAAGCCGTCATCAGGGATATGTACGAAAAATTCGGGATCCGCACGATCATGGGCCATTGGATCGGTTTCTGGGAATACCCCTGCCCGCTTTACGGCGACCGTGATTTCCAGGACCGCATCCGCAGGGAGATCCTGGATATGGTCAGGACATACAAGGACGAGCCCGGGATCCTCGGCTGGGTGCTGGGCAATGAGAACAATTACTCATGCCTCGGCCACGTGAATCCGTGGTCGAGCGATGAGATAGACCGGGAGCCTGACCCGCAGAAACGCATGCGGATGAAGGCGCGTATTTATTATTCATTCATCAATTATCTGGCCAGAGAAGTGCGCGACATAGACAGGAACCACCCGGTCGGCCTGGGCAACGGCGAACTCATGGGGCTGGATCTGGCCAGGGAATTCGCGCCCGGCGTGGATTTTGTGGCAAGCATCATATACCGGGGCAAAACGTTCGGGAACCTTTTCAATTCGCTCAAGTCGACATTCGACAAGCCGGTCCTTTTGTCCGAGATCGGGGCTGACAGCTACGACGCTTTACACAATAAGGAAGACCAGAACATGCAGGCCTTCTTCCTGGAGTCGCAGTGGCGCCAGATCATGGACAACGTCGCCGGCGCTCCCAAAGGCGCGGGCAATTGCCTGGGAGGCGTGATCTTCGAATGGACCGACGAATGGTGGAAGCACGCCATGGTGGACCCGAAAGGATGGGCCGTGCATGACACCGGGTCAAACTGGTCGAACGGCAGTTATTATTTTGATATCCAGGCGCCGAACAATATGAACATGAACGAAGAATGGTTCGGCATTGTCTCATTATCGCCGGATGAAAGGGAATCCGGCCTCGATAAACGGCAGCCCCGCAAGGCGTATTACGTCTTACGGGAATTCTGGCGCGATGGCGGGGCCGGCACGCAGGCAGTAAAAGAAGGGAAAAGGAAATGAAACGGTCATTACTGGCGGTTTGCATAATATTTTCGATAGGTTCGTCCGTGTGCGCCCAGCCTCCGGCAGCGCCCCAGGACAAGGATTTTGCCGGCCTTGTGGCAGCCGCGAAAAGCGACGATGCGGCCGCGGCAGTGTTCGCCGAGGCCCGCGACGTTTTTTTTCAGAAAAACGATTATCAGGGGTTTATCGATTTTTGCGCGGCAGCGGTCAAATCAAGGAGGACCCTTGTGCCGTGGCAGGCCTACTATACAGGGCTTGCGCGGTACCGCCAGATGAAATTTCTGGAAGAAACGCAGAACTGGGACGAATATTTCAGCAAGGGCAACGATTATCGCGCTGATATCGAACAGAACCTGGGCAAGGCGGCCAGGGCGTTTTCCGCTGACGAGCCGCTGCACGTATACAGCAAGCTGACATTATGGCAGTATCATAAAGACCAGCAGGACGTTTTCAGCGAGCAGGCATTGGCGGACCTCATGTCGGCAGTCAAGGCATATGCGGCGGGCGCCGGGGATATCGCGCCTCTCAAGGACGTTGCCGATACCCTGCTGGCGTATGAAGAACGGGGGAAGGCCAAAGAGCTTTACCGGATATACGGCGATAAGGTGATCTCTGCGAACCTGTCCGATGACGAACTGCAGAACACCGCCATGTCGTTCTATAAGCAGAACAACCTGGAAGTGGCGCAGGCGCTTTATACCGTGTATGTCGACCGGCTCCGGAAAC
>JAKPTF010000022.1 GCA_029571225.1 Candidatus Omnitrophota bacterium
CCTGTTGGCTGCAATGGCAGGCGGGTTTGTATTATTTTTCCGCTTTTTTTTTAGGTATTTTAAATGGTTGTTTGTGCTGGGGATCATAATCCTGGCGCTATTCATGGGAGGGACCTTGATCAATCAACAGCGTCATCATAAACGGGTTGTCATTCTCGGTATTGACGCGATGGATGCGGCTGTAACCGAGCGGCTCCTCAATGAGGGGCGTTTGCCCAATCTCGCGGCATTACGCAATGCGGGCAGTTATTCGCGCCTGCGGACAACCGTGCCTGCCGAGACTGTTGTCGCTTTTACGAGCGTAGCAACCGGCGTCAATCCGGGCAAACACGGTATATTCGATTTCATTATGCGGGATCCGCAAGATCATATGCCGTATTTAAGCCTCAATGAGGTTTCAAATACGCCGACGGGTGTGCATATAACCAACCGGCGCAGGGCTGCCGCGTTCTGGGAGGAGCTTTCACGCAGACGTATTCCCTCGCGGGTTTTTTTCTTTCCCAACACGTTCCCGCCTGACAGGATCGAGGGTGTTATGCTTTCAGGTATGGGTGTCCCCGATATCACGGGCACGACCGGAAGATTCAGTTATTATACGCATGACCCTGAACTCGCTGATTCAGACAGCAGGGGGAGACACGTGTCCGTTATGAAGAAGAACGGTGTCATAATGTCCGCGTTGTACGGTCCGAAGGTCATGCGAGGCGGACGCGAGGAGGAAGCGCGCATTCCTTTCACCCTCCATGACGGCGAAAAGCCCGGGGAAATGGTTATGAGGATAGCCGGGGGCACATCCGTTCTCCGTAAGGGGCAATGGAGCGATTGGCAGAAAGTGGCATTTAACATAGGGTTATTCAGAAAGGCCAGCGGAATGGTGCGTTTCTATCTTGCGTCAACGGGCGATTCCTTCAGCCTTTATGCTACGCCGGTTAATTTCGATCCGGAAGAACCGCTTTTTTCGATCTCATCCCCGGCTTCTTATTCCCGCACGGCGGCACGCAAGTATGGCTTATATCCGACGCTCGGAATGCCTCATGATACGTGGGGATTGCAGGAGGGTAAGCTCTCAGAGGGAGCTTTTCTCGATCAGGTCGAAGGGGTCCTTACAAGCAGGCAGCGCATATTGAGGGCTGAGCTGAATAAATTCCGAGGGGGCGTTTTCTTTTTCTATTTCGACACGCTGGACATTGTGCAGCACATGTTCTATCGCTACTGCGATTCTTCGAGCCCGTCATTCGAGGATAATGCCCGTTTCAGGGAGATCATCAATGGCTATTATGAAAAGATCGATAGTATCGTGGGGGAGGTCGTACGTAGTGTTCCTGCCGATACGACCGTCATGGTTCTGTCCGATCATGGCTTCAGCCCCTTCCGCAGGCAGGTCCATCTTAACCGCTGGCTGGAAGCGAACGGTTTTCTCGCGTTGAAACCGGGTGTTGCCGACAGCGACGTCATGTTTGATTCCGTTGACTGGTCAAGGACAAAGGCATATGCGCTGGGGTTCGGCGGCATATATATAAACAGGATCGGCCGTGATTTTTACGGTATTGTTCCCGAAATCCTTGCTCATGCCATAGCGCGTGAATTAAGCGAGAGACTGAAAGGATTCAGGGATCCGTTAGACGGCAAAAATATTGTCCGGAACGTTTATGCATCGCCGGATATATATACTGGAGCGTGTGTGGACTCAGCGCCTGATCTATATGTCGGTTTTGAGCCTGGTTACCGTGCTTCATGGCAGACCGCGCTCGGAGGCGTTCCCGCGGCACTTGTCGAGGATAACGCGCGAAAATGGAGCGGCGACCATCTCGTTGATCCGTCATGCGTTCCGGGTGTAGTCTTTTCAAATAAAAAAATACTGAAAAAAGATCCGTCCGTCCTCGATATTGCACCGAGCGTTTATGCCCTTTTCGGCGTCAGGGCAAATGGAATGGACGGGAAAGATTTGTTCGTTAATGATGAGTGATATGCGCGGGACAAGCGCAGCCCAAACGGCCGTTCTGGTCTGCTTTTTTTCCGGTATCTCGTTCCTTCCCCATCCGGTGCTCGAAAAGATACTTTTCGTCTTCTTTCCCGTTTTGTTTGCCTTAACGCTTATCACGTCAGGAAGACCTGCTCAGCGTTATCATGTCATAGAAAGAGGCGATTGGCCCGTATGGTTATTCATCGTAAGTCTCGGGGCGGGGATCGTAAATGCAATCGATGTCCCCATGGCGTTCAGATTTTATTCGATGATGGCGTTGATCTGCATAACCGCTTTCTATGTCGGTAAATTAGCCGGATGTGGCAGCGCAGGATTCGACGGCGTAAGCCGGGTCGTGATCATCTGTATGCTGGTTGTAGGGGCTGTTGCCGTGGGAGAGATCGCTGCGGGCGGGAATTTCATATATGATCGCTTTGTACCGAATCAATATTACGTCAGGTATGCAAAACATGCATCCCGGCCCATGGCGACTTTATTGAATCCTGCCGTTGCCGGATCGTATTTTGTCGGCTGCATACCTTTTGCTTTTTATTTTCTTGAACAGAAAAAGAGAATGAGCAGGATCTCCGGGGCTGTAGTTTTAACGCTTGGCGTTGCGATAGTCATGTATGCAGCATCGCGGGGCGTATTCCTCGGATTACTGGCCGGATTGTTGTTTTATTTTATCGTGCGCCGTAAAAAACTTTATGGCATTGTTGTAGGTCTTGCCGCATTAGTATTGGTCGCGGCAGCTTCCGTTTCCGGCCATGCCGGATTCCGCCAATTCGGTTTCCAGAAGTTATTCGCCGGCAGCCACGACAGCATGGTGTCGAGGTACCGAATCGAGCGCGTTGCGATGACGGCGCGCGTACTCAAAGCGCATCCGCTTGCCGGCATAGGCCCCGGACATTTCCGGCTACGGTTTTATGAGTATTCCGCTGCGCCGAAAGGAGAACTTGTTCCCTACGAGCTGATGATCCCGGATAATATGTATCTGAGCATCGCCGCAGAGGCCGGCGCTGTCGGGATATGCGGTTTTATTTTTTTCTGCGTTTATGTGTCCTGGCGGGCATGGAGGAATTTTATGGCTGATCGAAGGGCGTACAGGATATGTATGATCCCCCTTGCAGGATTAGTCGGATTGCTTATCAATATGGCAGCGTACGATCTTTTTTACTGGCATAATCCGTTCGCATTATTTTGTTTCCTTGCCGGCCTTTCGGCAGCAGACGTCGGCAGGACCCAATGATGAAGGCACAATCTACGGCGACATTCGTGTGTGCGGCGGCTCTCATTGCCGCGTTCTGGCTGTATCCCGCAGCAGGAAACGAATCTTATGACCGTGCCGAATCCTTTTATGCGCAGAGCAGGTTCGATGAGGCTATCGCAGAGTTGACTGATTCTCTTGCGTATGACCCGTATGATTCCCGGGCATATTTCCTCAGGGCCAACGCCTACTATAACAAGGCGGATTTTACGCATGCTTTGGAGGATCTGGACGCAGGCCTGTCATTGATGCCTGAGTGTGCGCAGGCCTATTACAACAGGGCTGTGGTATACTATTCCTCACAGGAGTACGACCGCGCATGGGAAGATGTCCTTCGGGCATCTTCCATGGGTTATGTCCTCGACCCTATTTTCATCGAGCAATTAAAGGAAGATTCGGGCCGTGAGCGATGACCCTGTTTTTTTTCGGTACCTCATGCCGGCATCCCGGCCGGGGCAACGGCTGCATTGAAGTCTCATATCCGGCATGTTATAATACCTGAATAACCGGCGCGCAGTAAATGCGTTGCCGATAAGGACGCGGCATATGTCAAAAGCGATAGGTGCGGGGGATCCCATGGGCGGGTCGGTTAAAAATCGCTGGCGCGCGTTCAGCAGCCGCCATCTGCTCTATGAGCTGGTGATCAAGGATATCCGGGTCAGATACCGCCGGCCCATACTGGGCTTTGTATGGGCGTTCCTGACGCCACTGGCAATGACAGGTATTTTATATCTGGTGTTCGGAAGATTCCTGAAGATAAAAATAGAAGAAGCGCCTTTTTTGCTGTATCTGACAAGCGCGCTTTTTACATGGAGGTTATTCCAGGATTCCCTTTCAGCCGCGACTACGAGTTTATATGATAACAGGGCACTCCTGCGGGAATCAAGGTCGCCGTTCTATCTGTTTCCGCTGTCCATTATCCTCGTCAATACGTTCGTTGCTTTGCCTGGATATGTGCTCGTGATAGTATTGTCGGCAGTACAGTTGCACGGCCTTTCATGGCACGTCCTGCTTCTGCCGTTCGTTTTGGCCGTGCACGCGGCTATGACAGCGGCATGCTCGGTTATAGCCGCGCTGTTATATGTGCGTTGGCGCGATATCCGTTACCTCATTGAGACCTCGCTCGTATTCTTGTTCTATGCCACTCCTGTTTTTTATTCCGTGAACCTGGTGCATGAACTTCTGCCGGCGTATGCATACCGCATATATGTATATAATCCTTTTACCTGTATATTGACACTCTACCGTGTCGCATTCATAAAAGGCTATGCCGTCCATGTGCAAGATCCGGCGATTGTCCCGTGCATTATTATAGCTGTTGTAACGGCAGCATTATTATGGGCATCGGCTGTTCTTCTGTACAGGGTTAACAAAAAATATGTCATCGAGCACGTCGCATACTGATACTGTTGTCCGCGGTTCTGCCGCGTCCGTTGTCGAGCTGTCGCATGTCGGCAAGAGATTCGATCTTTCCGGCCGTTTTGTCCGTCCGGACCCCGGCGTATCTTCGCTGTGGGCCCTGAAGGATGTGACGTTCTCCGTAGATGCAGGCAGTGCGTTCGGCGTCATCGGACGCAACGGCGCGGGCAAGACAACCCTGTTGAACATCATTGCCGGGATCATGCAGCCGGATGAGGGCGGGGCCCGTATCGAGGGCAGGGTCATGGGGCTGTTTAACCTGGGCGCCGGTTTTCAGGACGAACTCTCGGGAAGGGAGAACATCTATCTCAACGCAGCCATACTCGGCGCCGGAAGGGAAGAGGTTGATTGCTGCATGGCAGCGATACTCGAATTCTGCGAGCTCGGAGAATTCATCGACATGCCCCTGGGCAGCTATTCGCAGGGCATGCGGCTGCGGCTGGGCTTCAGCGTCATCGCCAGCCTCGATTTTGACGTTCTTGTGCTCGACGAAGTGCTCGCCGTGGGGGACGCGCTTTTCCAGGACAAATGCTTCAGGCGGCTGGCTGATCTCAATCGGCAGGGAAAGACCCTGATCCTCACCACCCAGGACCTGGGGTTGATCGAGAGGTTCTGCGATACGGTGGTTCTGCTTGATCACGGCTCTCTCGTTTTTCATGGCGCACCCGCGGACGCGGTCAACCGGTATCGCGCGCTTTTGAGCGCCGAGCGTTTTTACGTAGGCCCCGTGCCCAGGACGAAAACACTTGTTGAAAATACTAAGAAATGGGCAGATGATATTTCTCTCTGGGGTTCCCGGAGGGGAACGCGCGAAGTGACGATCGACCGTTTCCAATTTTTAAACCGATGGGGATGGCCCGTATCATCATGTTGCAGCAGCCAGGCGCTGTCTGTTTCTGTGCGCTTTTCAGCCAACACCCCGGTACGGGATCCTCATTTCGGCATTGCATTCTTCAGGGACGATGGGGCATACTGTTGGGGACCGAACACCTTGTTTGACGGGTGTCGTATTCCCTACCTACCGCGCGGCAAAGGCAGCTTTACGCTCGTCATACGGCGTATGCTCCTGGCTCCGGGCTTCTATAAGATCTCGGTTGCTATTTGGGACGCGGCAGAATCGGTACCATACGATTACCATGAAGGTTGTTATGAGATAAGGGTTACGGGTGCGGTAGACCCGGACAGACCTTTATTGAACATGCCGTTTTATTTTTCGGATCTCCATGCTACGTGCGGTCCGGATAAGATCTTAACCATGATCGATGACCATGGGAAAGAAAAGGATTCTTTCTACACAGGACAGCCGGTAACGGCCGTTATTCAAGGTACGGATAATCGCGATGACGCCGGCGCGCGCGCGCCGTGTATCGCTATATACAGGGATGACGGTGTCTGTTGCCAGAAAATGACCTGTAATGCCTCCGGTCCGCGAAAATGCTTTTTTTTCCCCCGATTGCTGCTCTTGCCGGGAAAATACGAATTGCGTTATGGCAGCGCCCGGTATCCGTTTAAAATGGTATTTGACCGTTTCGATCACGGGACGGTTTCTATGGAACACTCATGGAAATGGAAGATTGATCGATGACACGCACGGCCGCAATCTCTTCGGTAAGCGTTATAGTAGTCAATTTCAACGGCAAACAGTATCTAAAAGACTGTTTTGATTCTTTGCTGAGTCTTGCATACCCGCAGGATAAAATCGAGTTGATCATGGTGGACAATGCATCCGAGGACAGCTCTGTCGATTATGTCCGGTCTCAATTTCCTTCCGTGAGGGTCATCCTGTCCGATATTAATAACTACTGTCATGCGAATAATCTTGGCATCCGCGCTTCTAAAGGGGATTTCATTGCGCTTGTTAATAATGATGTTACCGTGGACCGCACATGGTTGAGTGTCCTGATCGATGCCATCCATGCGGATGACGCCATCGGAGCCGTTACGGGAAAAGTTTTATTCAAGGACGGGCTGATCCAGTCTGCCGGCCACACGCAATTGCCTTTGTTTTACTGGGAAGACAGGGGTTTTAAGCAGGCAGACAGAGGCCAGTTTAATAAGGCGGAAGATGTCGCAAGTATTTCGCATTGTGCTGCGCTGTATCGAAGGTCGTGCATTGATGACATAGGCCTTCTTGACGAAGAATTCATCATGTATCTGGAAGATGTTGATTATTCATTGCGCGCAAGGAAAAAAGGCTGGCGGTTAGTGTTTGTCCCAGACGGCATCGCTCGCCACCTCTATCATGGGTCGATCGATGACGCACAGGTGATCGAATATTGTGAAAAGAACAGGCTGCTGCTGCTTGCAAAACACTATCCTGAAAAGCTGGCGGAAAATCTTTTCGGTTCAGGGTATTTCACTGCTTTGAATGGAAGAGGCGACCTTATACGCAACCTTAACGCTGCGTTTAGCGCTTTATTGCGTTATCATTCTCTTGATGATGTCAGGATGCTGTTGCCGGGTTTGCTGGATTCGATGAACCGCGTCGTTGACACGGAAAAGGATTTTCTGCTGAAACGGTCAAACGAATTGAAGGCCCGGGATATCGAAGCTTTGGAATCGGCAATATCCCAAACACGTTCTGATTTAGAGCTGAGGATTAAAGATCTCGCACGGCTCAAGGACGCTTTGGATCGGGCCGAAGGCGCGCTGGAAGAGTATAAGCGCGATAACAGGATGTGCAAGGAATTGCTTTTGCAGAAGGAGCGCGAGCTGCTTGACAGGAATCGGGAAATAGCGGACAGGGATCATGAATTGCATATAAGAAACACGGCCATCGCCGAGAAAGACCGGATGCTGAAAAAAATCGGCGACGAGCTCTCTCAAACATCCCTTTTTCTTGAGCAAAGCAGACGGGAGACGGCTTTGCAAAATAACAAACTCCTGGAAGCGCAGGCCGAAATAAGCGATTTAAAACAGCGGTTGTCAGCGATCTACGATTCTGAGATCTATCGTTTCGTTGTGCGGCCTTTCTGGAGGATCCTGGATGCGTTAAAATATATGGTTCCCCGCCATCGTACGGATGTTTGCCTCGCGTATCTTTCGGCAGAGACCCGGGAAGCGCGCAAGGGACAGCTAAACAGGTATACCGTTAAGGTTACCAATATCTCAGGCAGCGGGAAACTGGTCAAGATCGTTATTCGCATTTTTTACGGAACGACGGAACACGCCTACAGTTCCAAAAATGTTTATGTAGAACCTGCGTCTTCAAGCAGCGCCGAATGGACATATGATTGGGAACGGGCGTCGCAATGGCAGGTAGGTCATAAAAAAAATATTGAAACCGTGGCATGGCGCGGCGCGGCGCCGGCAGGCGTCTGGTATTCGTTGCAGGCGGCTGTCTCCTCGGGCACCGATGCCGTTGATGATGCCCTGACGATTTATCAGAGATTGAAATCATGAAGATCCTGCATATCATTCAGCGTTACCCTCCTGCTATCGGAGGAGCCGAGACTTGGTGCCAAAGGGTTTGTAGGTATTTCTCGAACCATGGCCATGACGTGGCCGTTTTGACGCTTAACGTGTTCAACGAAGAAGAGTTTTGGACCGAGCCTCCCGTGAATGATTGCATGCTTCGTTTTGGATCGTGCGAATATGACGGCGCGGTTAAGGTCATCCGCTGTAAACGGACAAAAATCCCCCGGGCACTTTTCGCGGTATTCAAAGCGATAGACTCAATCTTCAACGTGTATTTATTCGGGCCGCATTCAGTAGAGATGTTCTTGCGCATGCCGGGAGAGATATCGCGCGCGGATATAGTCCATCTGCACACGATCCCGTATCCGCATAATATTCTCGGGCTGCTTATCGGGAAATGTTTACGCAAGAGAGTCGTCCTTACCCCTCATTTTCATATCGGGAACAGGCAGTTTGAGAGTAGTTTTAACTTCTGGCTCATGAAGCAGTGTGATGCGGTTTTTGCCGTAACGCAGCGCGAAAAGGAATACCTTGTTTCAAGGGGGATATCCAGGGAAAAAGTTACCGTTGCGTATAACGCTGTTGATCCCGCGGAATTTTGTCCGTCAGGGCTGGAATCTTTCAGGCGGGACGTGTATGCGAAATACGGAATTGACGAGAGGGCCCGCGTGGTCGTTTTCATCGGCAGAAAAATCGAATATAAGGGCGTGGAGATCTTGATAGACGCTGTTCGCGCGTTGCGCTCCCGGTTGCCGGTCGTATTATTTCTTATAGGCCCGGATTTTGCGTGGTTTCAGAAATTTTATGCTGGTTTGCCGCCTGAAGAAAAGGAATATATCATTGATTTTGGGATTGTTCCTCATGCGACAAAGGTAAATCTTTTGCATATGTCTGATATCCTCGTCCTGCCGTCTCAGTTCGAAGCTTTTGGCATCGTATTCCTTGAGGCATGGGTATGCGGCGTCCCCGTGATCGGAGCACGGACCGAGGTTTCCGGGGAAGTTCTGGACAATGCCGGATTGGCTTTCGCTCACGGCAATAGTCGCGATTTATCCGCCGCGATCGAACGATTGTTGACGGATGATGAGTTGCGGGCGAAGCTCGCGGATTCCGGGAGAAGGAAAGTAAATGAGAAATTCTGTATCGAGGCAGTCGGAAAGCAGATTAATTCGACCCTTACCGCACTTGTCGATAAAGATGCAGTGCTGAAGCGCCGAATACGTGAATTTGCTTTCACCAGGGCTGCGATGGATAAGATAGCGCGCGGCTCTTTGCATATAAACTGGTTTGTAACGTGGCATTGTAACTATCACTGTCAATATTGCTGGGAGGAGGTCGGCAAGCGATTTTACCGGATGTCCCATCAGACATGGGTGCCGGCCAAAGAATGGGCAGGGGCGTTTAATAGACTGAAGCCCAGAAGCATCGAAATGACAGGCGGCGAACCAACGTTATATCCGCATTGGATGGATTTCATCAATATGCTTGATCCTGGCATTATCGTCACCATAACCACTAATCTCGGGCCTACCTTTGATGAGGCTATGTTTGTTAAGCGGATGAAACCCTTGGCTCAGGGAGGATCGATAGCGAAAATGGCATTGTCGTTTCATCCGACCCAGGCGGATTTTGATGAGTTCCTCGGCAAGGCCCGGTGCCTGAAAGACATGGGGTTTGATCTGCAGATTAATTATGTCTTGCATCCGGCCCAGATGTGGCGGGTCCAGGAATACCAGGATAAATTCCGTTGTTACGGCATTGAGATGCATATTGAACCGTTTGTTGCTCCGTCAGAAGCGGAAGGAGGTACGCCTGTTTTTTTAACCGAGAAAGAAATGGAATGGACCCGCATGTGGGTTTCATCATCGGCATCCCCGAAGAATGAAGACCGCCTGGGCAAGCAGCAGTTCATGCCGGGGACCTTGAACAACGCTGACGAAGACATGAAAAAGTCATGGGGGGTCGACCGGCGGCCTGTGTTGTGTGACGCAGGGCGGATGATTTTGACCGTTGACTACAATGGCGACGCATATACGTGCGTGTCGGGTTTGACGCGATCACGGATATTCGGACTGAATGCTCTGCCGCATTATGCGCCCATCGGTAATATCCTTCAAAAAAAATTCTCTCTTTATCGTCACCCCTTTGTCTGCTGGGAGGCCTTTCGGTGTTGTGGATGCGATTATGACCATGTGCATGGCGCGTGGCGTTATCCTGATATCCCGGTTGACGAGTGGGTTAAGATCCCCGAATAATGCGTATCTTGTATGTCGTCCATAGTTACCCTCCATTTTCCTTCGCCGGCTCCGAAATCTACGCGCAGGCCCTGGCGAATGCCATGGCGGCCCGCCATGAGGTGTCCGTGTTTCATCGCGTCTGTGATGAAGGATATCCGCAATATGCCGTTACGCGGAATAAAAACGGCCCTGTGGATACCATCCGCATAAATAATACATTTAAAGCCTATCGTAATTTTAGAGATACGTATGCCAATCAGGCGGTAGCTGATAAATTCGCTCAGGTCCTCGATGCCGTCAAGCCTGATATCGTCCACATACAGCTTTTATTGTATCTGAGCGTTTTGATTATTGAAGAAATCCGGAAAAGAAATATTCCCATGGTCATGACATTGAACGATTATTGGCTTTTGTGTCCGCAAGGGCAGTTTTATAAGAACGCGTCATTGGTGTGCGATAATACGGGCCTTGAGGGCTGCGGCGATTGTGTTATGTATCAGCTGGCTATCCGTCAGAATGTTTTCTTGTTTTACACAGCGTTCAAAAAGGCACTCCCCGGATGGCTCTTGAGCATGATCGAAAAAGCCTATTTCCGGATTAATGGCGCTGTATTGAATGCCGGGTCCGCGCAAATGCTCCTTGAACAGAGGCGAGTTCTTATGCGGGATATGTGTTCTAAGATTGACGCATTCCTGTCGCCCTCGGGTTTTATGAGGGATAAATTTATTTCATCGGGAATATCCGCGGATAAGATCAGGGTGGTCGGGTATGGCTTTTCAGATTGCGGATTGAAAGCCCTCAGCAGGCAATCGTCGGCATGTATCCGTTTTGCGTTCATAGGCAACATGATGCCCGCTAAAGGACTGCATGTGCTGATTAAGAGTTTTTACGGCATTGCCCCTTGCAAGGCGCAGCTTGTGATCTACGGCACAGCGTATTCGTATAAAAGTGAATTGTCCGGATATACGCAGCACATCCGGTCCATGGCGTTCCAGGATAATATTAAACTAATGGGTGCATTTCACCATGAACGCATCGGGGATATATTTGAAAACATCGATGTTTTAATAGTGCCCTCCCTTTGGCAGGAAAATGCGCCGCTGGTCATACAGGAGGCGTTCCTGGCGAAGACGCCGGTCATCGCCTCGCGCATCGGCGGGATCCCCGAGCTTGTCGTTGATGGCGTCAACGGGTTGCTGTTCGAGCCCGGCAACGTAACGCAGCTGCGCGGGCTTATCGACCGGGTGATCGAAAATCCCTCGATCCTTGATGAATTGCGCAAAAACATCCCTGCAGTCAAGACCATCGAAGAGAACGCGCGGGAACTTGAAGAGATATACAGGCAGCTTACAGCAGCATGCCCATCAGCAGCCACCAGAGGAAGCTTACCTCGGGCAGGGAGAACGTGAAGTCGAATAGATTATGAAGCAGGAAAACCATGCACGAGCATAGCAATAACGCCGTGGACGCGTCTTTCCGCGCGTAAAAGCGCCTGAAGGCGTTGCGCAGCACGGCGAAACACAGCCAGATAAATCCCCCCAGCCCCAATATCCCGGTTTCCGCCCACAATTGCAGGAATGCGTTGTGCGAATATATGGATGAGCGCAGGCGCATATTGCCGATGCCAGTGCCCAACAGCGGATGCTCGCGGATGACGGATAACGTTTCGCGCCAGTATTCCAGCCGCGCAAGGCCGGGTGCCGCCGTTTCCAGAGAGCGTCCGGATATCCGTATCCAGAAGACCAGAATAAGCACAGCCAGCAAACCTGATATAAGCGCCATCTGCCAGGCGGTCTTCCGGGAGGGCATCAGGAATACGCACAGATACACTGCCGTCAGGAGCGCAAACAGTGCTCCGAGCGATTGCGTCAGTAGAATAACCGCAGACAGAGGAACCGCGATCCAGTAGAATCTTTTTTCCGTGAAGCACAGGGGCAGGGCCATAGCGCAATAGCCGCCAAGCGAGTTTGGCGTCACGAACGGGAAAAATACCCGTTTACCAGTCAGGTAATTGAGCGCGACCGGGCTCGTTGTGCGCGTATCGGCGATGAACCTGGCGAGATTGCCGAATCCAAAAATCCGTTGATACAAGGCGCATAAGCATACGAGCGCTGCCGCGCACATGGCCGCGAACATGACGGCCTTTCGTTCGCGCCCGTCAAGGTATGCCGCGGCGATGAACGCTAGCAGGCAAGGGACAGATTTGAACAGTTCGATAATGCTGCCGGCGATATCGCTGGAGGTGATCAACGAAAGGCTTATGCCGGCGATGAAAACGCCGGCCGGATAGGCGACGCTGCTGAATCTCTGCAGGACGGGTTGTTTGGCTATCAGCAGGACGATGAACACTGCGATGCCCGCAGCGTTTAACAAAAGGTCCGCGTACGGGTATGCGACGGATGAGACAAACGGCCTGATTATGATGACAGACATTAAAAGTGCAAGCATTGCCTTTATTGTAAGCGATAGAGCCCTCAAGTAAAGTAAAATCTTGCTTTCAGCAATATCCGTGGTATACTACATATAAGTCATTCTCCGGAGGGGATGGCTTTTTTTGTTTTGGCCGGCAGCGCCATGGACGACCTCCAGTTCATACGATCCTGCGCATCGCTTGATGAGAAGACCTGGCACGAGTTCCTCGACAGGTATTCCCGCCTCATCTATTCCTATATATACAAAGTCACGGTTAACCTGTACGGCATCTCCAACGCGGACCATATTGTAGACGACATATTCCAGGGAGTCCTGCATTCATTGATAGACGATGAATGCAGGAGGCTGCGTTCTTTCCGCGGGCGTAACGGATGCAGTTTCGCCAGCTGGCTGCGGCTGGTTACGATCAATTACACGCTGAGCGCGCTTCGAAAACAGCGTCCGCTGGTGTCTCTTGACGATAACCGCGGCGGCGCGCCGATCCTGGATACTCTGCAGGACACGCGCATACTGCCCGATGAGGCTGCGATATACCGAGAACACGCGGAGAATCTAAAAGAGTGCGTCAAACGGCTTGACGCAGATGATAAATTTCTTCTCCAGCTGTTCGTGACAAGGCGGATGAACCTGGAGGCTGTCCGACAGCTTTTGCGCATCTCGCGATCGGCGGTCGACATGCGCAAATCCAGGCTCATCGCAAGGCTGAAGGAATGTTTCAAGTCAAAAGGATTTGTGTAGGAGAATACGGCACGCTGCGTCTATTATAGGTGAAATATAAGAATATGAGCGACAGAATAGAAAGGTTCATATCCATGGCGTTTGATGACTGGAAAAAAAGTCTGCCTGCGCCTGACAATCACCCGAATGAAGAAGAGATCGCCTGTTTTATCGAAGGAAAGCTCGGCGCCCAGGAATCGGAAAAATTTCGCGAGCATCTGTCTGCCTGCGACGATTGCGCACGCCTGCTGGCGGCTGAACTGTATTCTTATCCGCCCGGCCTTATAGACATACCTGCGGCATCGCTGTCCGCTGCCCGGGCCATGGTCAACGACAGGGGGTTGCTGCGGCCCCTTGAGATCGTTCTGAAGATCAGGCATTTCGGTTTTGAGATCGTCAAGGCTTCAGGGGATATCCTTTTCGGACAGGAATTCGTGCCCGCAGCGGTCCTGCGCGGCAGGCACATCACGGATTTCAAGGACGAGGTCGTAGCTGTAAAGGACTTTCCGAAAGCGCGCATCGAGGTCAGGGTCCATTCAGGCAAGAACTCCGGGTTCCATGTTACCGTTTCGGCCAAGGACAAAAGGACCCAGCGGCTTTTGCCTGACCTGCGGGTTACGCTGTTCAGGGATGATATCGAGCTTGAGTCTAAGATCACGGTGAAAGGCAGAGTTGCGTTCGAGCATGTGGCCGCAGGCAGGTATACCGTGACCGTAACGGGCCAGAAAGACGAAATAGCGCGACTCATTATAGACGTGAAGGCATGATGGATACGCCAAAACCGCTGATACTGGAGATACTCAAGGCAGAAGATGCCCTGAAGATGTCCCTTTTTGAAAAGCCTGATTTTGCCTCGACGCTGCGCCATTTCAGCCAGGCGCGGGTATCATTCAGCCACATCGATTCCCTCTGCAGCGATATCGTTTGTGTCCTTAACAAGGCGCGCAGGTCTGCTGTCATGACCTCCCGTGCCGGCTCCAGGCGCCTGCCGGACGAGTCGCTTATTCAGGAGCTCAAAAAAGCGGGCGGCCTCTTATGGGATCAGGTCCTGTCCAGACAGGTCAAGGAACGGCTCAAAATCAGCCAGACGTGCGATCTTCTGCTGGAAATGGACGAAGAGCTGATCGGGATTCCGTGGGAATTATTATATGACGGCGAGCAGTTCCTCTGCCTGAAATTCAACACCGGCAGGCTTCTTCGCACCAGGCACACGGAGCCGCAGGCGCGTTTCCGAGCGATTAGCTCGCGGCTCAAGATGCTCATCCTGGCTAATCCCACCGATGACCTGAACGGCGCGTATCAGGAAGGGCTTGCGATACGCAATACCTTTGACAGCCGCCGCAGCCAGTTGAGCATTGATTTCAGGTCCACGAGCATCGATACTCTTTACGTCAAAAAGAACCTTGCGGAATACGACATCGTGCATTACGCCGGACATTGCGAGTACGATTGCGCGGATCCGCAGAACAGCGGATGGGTTTTGCGCGATGCGAGGTTCACCGCCAGGGACATTGCGACCATGGCCGAGAGCCTGTCGATGCCGAGCCTGGTGTTTTCCAACGCCTGCCACTCGGCGCGGGAAGGCGAGGAACTGGTTTCGCAGGATTATCAGGAAAAGACTTACGGCCTTGCGTCAGCGTTCCTTTATTCCGGGGTGCGCCATTATATAGGCGCCATACACCGTGTCGAAGATCCCGTAAGCCTGGCGTACGCGCGGCAGTTCTATCAGATACTTCGCAGGGGCAAGTCCGTCGGTGAGGCAGTGCGCCAGAGCAGGGCCAGGCTTGTGCGGTCGTACGGGATGCATTCCCTCCGATGGGCGAGCTATCTTTTATACGGGGACCCCGGGTTCTCGCTGTTTGGCAGGCCTGTTCCCGCAGATGAATCTAAGAAAGAGCCTTCTGTGCCCTGGTATGTCGAGTACCGCGCCGCGTTGATAGCGGCGGGATGCTTTGTCGCCGCGATGATCGTTACAGCTTGCCTTTACACCTGGCTTCCGAGCATCAACCCGAGCGCGTACGTCAGGCTTGCTGCTGCGCGCAAGGACCTTGAGCAGGGCCGCATCGGTCCGGCACTGGTCGCGGCGTCACGGGTGCTTGCGCGCGAGCCGCGCATGCGGCTGGCCCTGCCGGTTATCGCAGAGGCGCACGCACGCATGGGAAAGCGCGAGCAGGCGCTGCAGGATTATTTCGATTACAGCCTTGCCTCCGCGAGGGCGGGTGACCATAAGGGCGTGGCGCGAGGGTACAGCATGGTAGGATGGATCTACCACCAGATGGGCAATTATGCCAAAGCGTTCGAGTTCTATCAGAAATCCCTGCACGAGAGTCGCACGCACCGCGACCCGCTCAACGAGGCGCTGGCAATGCGGAAGCTGGCGGTCTGGCATATGGACAAAGGGAACGATGACACGGCGCTGGAGCTTTTGACCAGAAGTTCGGAAATCAACCTTGAGCGCCGGCGCGACCCGGAGCACAGGTATAACCTCGCGTGCGATTATTTCGACCTCGGGCTTGTGTTCGAGAACAAGGACGATTCGGAGACCGCGCTGCGTTTTTATCTCAAGAGCCAACGGCTGTTCGAGCGAATGAAGAGGCGCGCCGAGATGAGCGATTATTATTTCAACCTCGGCGAGATGCACCTTATGGAAAAGGATTACGTAAAGGCGCTTGAATGCTATACCGAAGGCCTAAGGATAGATACTGCCCACAATAATGCGCCCAGCATCGCGCAGGATTATTCCATGATCGGAGAATTATACATGGACATGGAGGATCTTGACAGAGCGGAAGAATATTTTCAGAAATCGTTTGAATTGAGCCGTGATTTAAAGATCATGCCCGAAGCCGCTGAGGCGTCGTATCAACTGGGCCTGTTGTATAAGAAGCGCGGTAGAAAAAACAAGGCGCGTGAATATCTTCGCCAGGCGCAGGAGTATTACGCTTCAACGGATCACCCCGGGTATCAGGAGGTCAAAAACGTTCTCATGAGCATGGAATAAAGGGTTTGAAAGCGTTTGCAAAAAAAACGTTTGAATCCCTTGAAATGCCCTGCGTCAGGAGGTATGCTTTAGACGAATAAAGGGGGGTGTAAGTGTCATATGGGGTCAAAAAGCGATATATTGCCGCGGAGGAGAAAGGCGCAGCGAGCCTTTCGTTAACGCGGTTTTTTAATTTTATACCAAAAAGGGGCCTATGGATTCGGTATTCGTAAGCGATAAAAGAAAGCATCCGCGTTTCCAGGTGAGCATCCCCGTCGGCCGCATCAGCATAGAGGGCCGTGAGGTTACGTCGCATACCTTCGATATTTCCAGCGACGGCATCGGCCTGGTCATGGATACCGAATTACCTTTGGGCCAGACCATTGAAATGTCACTGCACATGCCTGATAACGGCGAAGAGATCAATTTCCACGGCAGGGCAGTGTGGATGACGATCTCCGGCCAGAACAGGTACCGCGCAGGCATAATGATTGATCCGGAGCACATCAAACCCATTCCGCTGGTTCTGCGCACCATCCGCCTTCGCTCCCACCACTTCGGCTAAAAACCAAGACGCTTTAGACAACCTATTTGATAACAAGAGGTTACAACTTAATTCTTTTTGCGTCTCTTATTTGTAAAAAAAGAATTAATTTGTAACATATTATTAAACATTAAGTTAGCTAAAGCGTCTTCATTTTTTGCTTGACAGGTGAACGATTGTTCACTATACTTTATATGCCATGGATAAAAAGATCTTGCATCAATATGCGCGAAAACTCGATGATTTTTACACGTCAGCCAGGCGCATGCCGTCGTATTCCGAGATGCTCAAGGTGTTCGGTTTCAGGTCCAAGAACGCGGTATTCAAGAAGATATCACAACTGGTCGATGAAGGCCTTGTGGCAAAGGACAGGACCGGGCGGCTTGTGCCTATGCATGGCGGTCAGCCGGTTAAGCTACTGGGCCTGGTAAGGGCGGGTTTCCCGAGTCCAGCGGAAGAGGAGACCGTTGATCTGATCAGCATTGACGAATACCTTATATCTAATCCCCAGGCTACGTTCCTCCTTAAGGTCGACGGTGACTCCATGATCGACGCGGGCATACATCCCGGTGACCTGGTCCTGATCCAGAAGGGATTGAGCCCGAAGCACGGGGATATCGTGGTTGCCTGCGTTGACAATCAGTGGACGCTGAAATATTTCGAGAAGCACAAAGGGAAAGTAATCCTGCGCGCCGCAAACAAGAAATATCCTGCTATAGAGCCGCAACAGGAATTGACCATCGGCGGCGTTGTCATCGCCAATATCCGCAAATACCGTTAGCCCACATGGCACTGCCGGCCTCCGAGAATTTCATCACGCTGTTGTCGTTTCCCCGCGCAATCGTGCACGTGGATTGCGACGCTTTTTTTACCTCGTGCGAGACGGCGCGCGACCCCGGCCTTAAAGGCAAACCACTGGCAACAGGCCAGGAGCGAGGCATTGTCTCATGCCCCAGCTATGAAGCAAAAGCCGCAGGCGTCAAACGCGGCATGCGGCTTGGCGATGCGCGGCGAGCCTGCCCGGGCCTTATCATCATGCCCAGCGATTACGAACTTTACAGTATTTATTCCGAGCGCATATTCGCCATTATCCGCAGGTTTACCCCCGATGTCGAGGAGTATTCAATCGATGAGGCGTTCTGCGATATTACAGGCCTGCGCCGCATATACCGCAGTTCATACGGCGACATCGCCCGCAGGATCAAGGAAGACATCAGAAAAGAATTGAACCTTACTGTTTCCGTGGGTCTGAGCCTGTCGAAATCTCTGGCTAAGGTCTGCTCGAAGCAGAATAAGCCCGACGGCTTTTGCGCGGTGCCCGGTTATCAGCTCCACATTTTCCTGGCAAAGGTCCCGCTAGAGAGAGTCTGCGGATTCGGCCCGAACACTGTGGCGCTTTTGCAGAAATACAATATCCGCACTATCCTGGATTTCGTGCAGAGGCCCATGTCCTTTGCGCAGAGATTGCTCGGGAAAACGGGGGTTGAGCTTTGGCAGGAACTGCGCGGCATCGCTGTATATCCCCTTGTCACCGATTCCAAACATATGTATGCGACCATCAGCAAGACCAAGACCTTTTCTCCCGCATCGAATGACCGCGATTTCGTAAAGGCGCAGCTGATGCGCAACCTCGAATCCGCGTTCATAAAATTGCGCAGGCACGGCCTGGCGTGCAGGAACCTGACCGTGTATCTGCGCAGGTCCGATTTCAGCTCGATGGGGCTTGAGGGCCGCATCAACCGCCATTCGTCCTCGACCCTCGATTTCACCGCCTTATGCGGCAGGCTTTTCGACGAGGTTTTTGAGCCCTCGCGCATGTACCGTTCCACAGGCGTCATACTGTCGGATATATCTGAGCAGGGCCGCGACAGCGCGGACCTGTTTGACGACCCGGTCCGCGTCGAGCGCGTTGCCAGGGTAAGCATCGCGGTTGACGAGATTAACAGCATGTACGGCAAGCACACGGTGCACCTTGCCGCGTCTCACTACGTTGCCTGCAAGGCTCATCATCCACGCAATTGCGCCTCCTGGCGCAAGACAGAACTCCTCAAAGGCGAGACTTCCCGCCAGCGCCTCAATATCCCCTTGCTTAAAATCGGGGTCAGAAACATTTAAATTATCCACATAGTTATCCGCTTTTAAATGTGTCTGATACCTTTTTTTTGTTAGATTCTCAGGGGACATGCGTCTATTATGGCGAGACTGCCAGGCGCCTGGCAGAATGCATGTACTCATGAGAAAAGGAGGCAGGGATGAGAACTTCAAAACGGGCAGCAGCTTTGTTATGCGCTGTGCTCATGTTTTTGGCCGTTTCAACTTCCGCTCACGCTGCTCAATGGCAGAATATATCGCATGAAATCAGGCAAGGCCTTTGCGCGCTTGAAAGCTCTACCGATAATAAAGTGATCTATTTCGGCACGGAGAAAGGAGTTTTCAAAACAGAAGACACAGGCCGGCATTGGGAATGCCTGACAACAGGCATGACCATCGCGGTTTATGATATTGCACAGGACACCGCAAGCGCTGACAGGCTTCTTATAGGTACAGGCAAAGGCATCTACGCCAGTTCAGATCGCGGCCATACATGGAAACGCGTGTACGCAGGAACGTCTTCGGCCAGGTCAGTATGCCGGAGTATCGCAGTCCTTGGCAGAGCTGCGTGCGCTGCGACTGACAGCGGCGTCTTATACAGCGAAGACGCAGGCGCGCACTGGAAATCAGTTCCCGGGCCTCTGGGAAGGTCTGCTGCCATTGCCGTTGTCGTAGATCCTTCTGGCAACGGATACTGGTATTGCGCAGCTGTTGACGGAGTATACAGGGCAAAGGATCCTTCGGGCCAATGGGATAAGGCCCTTGGCATCTGGCCTTCCGATACGCAAGAGGATGCCGATCCTGATTCCGCAACAGCCGATGATAATGATAGGGTGCTTGAATCATCCATACTGTCCTTATGCGTGGACCCGGCGCGTGCAGGCACGGTCTGCCTTGCGGGCATCCGGGGCGTCGCTATCAGCAGTGATAACGCAGCGACATGGGAATCCCTTCCAGGTCCGGCTGCATCCGCACGCCGCGTACGCTCAATAGTTTTCGGCGCAGGCGGTGTTTTATATGCCGCCTCCGGAGCGGATGTCTTTGTGCGCGATTCCGGAGAATGGAAAAGGTTTCCTCAGGGCATGACCTCGCGCGAGATCCGTTCGCTTGCCGCCGGCGCGTCAACCATCTACGCAGCGTCGGATGATGGCCTGTTTATGACCGGATACGGCACGGAAAGCGCATCAGGCATATTGGAAAAGAAAAATGAATATTCAGGAGACCTCCCGCCCATATCTGCGGTGCAGGCTGCGGCAATTAGTTATGCTGACGCGGATATCAACAAGATCCGCCAGTGGCGCAGACAGGCGCGGCGTAAGGCCCTGCTGCCGAGCGTCGACCTGGGTGTGAATAAAGACACATCGGACCTCTGGCACTGGGAGGGCGGCTCTACGACAAAGGACTACGACGATATCCTGCGCAAGGGAAAAGAAGTCTATGAATGGGATGTTAATTTGAAATGGGACCTCGGAGACCTCATATGGAACGACGCACAAACGTCTATCGATACCCGTTCGCGGCTCCTGGTGCAGCTTCGAAGCGATATCCTTGACGAAGTGACAAAGCTGTACTTTGAATACATCCGCGTCAGGCTGGAAATGGATTCGCTCACGCTTATGGACAAAAAGAAGCTTGCGCAGAAAGAGATCCGCCTGCAGGAGATCTCCGCACAGCTCGACGGATTGACGGACGGATTCTTTACGCGCCGCTGACAGTTCGTTTTTTGCTTGCAATGGCCATGATTTTGTGTTAATTTAAACCGTATTCCCTTCGAGAATATGAGTATTTAATCCCATCACAGGTAAGAGGAAAGGCCATGAGCGTAATGCACTTCACCGACGCGAATTTCAAGGCGGAGGTCCTTGAATCCGCAACGCCTGTTGTCGTTGATTTCTGGGCGACATGGTGCGGCCCGTGCCGCATGGTAGCACCGGTAGTAGAAGAGATCGCAAAAGAGTACGCAGGCAGAGTCAAGGTCGGAAAGGTTGACGTTGACGAGAATTCCCGCGTTGCCTCCGATTTCGGGATTATGTCCATACCGACGATTATGATCTTCAAGAACGGCAAGGTTATGGAACAAGTAGTCGGGGCCTTGAGTAAGGGCCAGCTCAAGTCAATGATAGACGCCAACATTAAATGAAGAAGATTTTCATTGCCGCGACCAAGCAGAACGACGGCAAAACCACGGTTTCGCTCGGGCTGATATCGAATTTCCAGCAAAAGTTTAAAAAGGTCGCGTTTATCAAGCCGATCGGGCAGCGGTACCTCGAGGAAGAGGGTCTGCAGATCGATGAAGATTCAGTGCTCATTGAAGAAGTGTGCGGCATCAAGGCAGGGCTAAAGGACATGTCGCCCATTGCCGTAGAGAAAGGGTTCACCGAGCGGTACATCAACCGTCCGGCAAAGGATTCGATCTCCAGGCAGATACAGGACGCCTACAAGCGCATCTCGCGCCACCAGGACCTAGTTGTCATAGAAGGGACCGGTCACGCGGGCGTGGGCAGCGTGTTCGACCATTCCAATGCCTCGGTTGCGAGGCTTCTCGGCTCCAAGGTCATTCTCATTTCGTCAGGCGGCATCGGCCGCCCAATCGACGAGATCGTGCTCAACAAAGCGCTGTTCGACAAGGAAGGAGTCAAGCTCCTCGGGGTCATTATAAACAAAGTCCTGCCCGATAAGTTCGACAAGATCGACCAGCTCGTGCGCAAAGGCCTCGAGCGAAAGGGTATCAACGTCCTTGGCGTCATACCATTCACTCCCTCGCTGTCATATCCGACGATCGAGCAGATCCTTGAGGAGACGAGTTTCGAACTGCTCTGCGGCAAGGACCAGCTTGAGACATACGTGTCGAGGGTGGTTATCGGCGCCATGCGGCCGGCGAGCGCGATCAAGTATATCGTTAACGACAGCCTCCTTATCGCTCCGGGCGACAGCGAGGATGTCATTATGGCAGCGCTCGGATGTTACCGCGAAGACGAGCCGTCACGGCTGAAGCTCGCAGGCATAATCCTTTCAGGCGGCATGACGCCCGAGAAGCCGCTTATGGATCTGTTGCTTCGCTCGGGGCTTTCGGTGCTCATTGCCAAAACGGATACCTACACGGTCGCGTCTATGATCCACGACCTTACGGTTAAGATCAGGCCGCAGGATAAGGCAAAGGTTAAAACAGCGGTGAAGCTTATAAAGGATTACGTGAACCTCGAAAAAATTATCAGGGGGATTTAAATGGATGCGATAGCGGAGATACGCAGGCGCGCGCAGGCGCGGATAAAGAGGATCGCGTTACCGGAATATAAAGACAGACGGGTTCTCGATGCGCTTAAGACGATCGAGAGGGAGAAGATCGCTGAGGCGGTGCTGGTGTCGCCTGACACGATGGACAAGCGCGAAACCGAGCGCTACATTGAGGAATATTACAACATAAGGAAAGACAGGGGCGTAACGATAGAGGAAGCGCGCAAGACCTTCGAGGATCCGCTGTTTTACGCCGCCATGCTCACCCGCGACGGCAAGGTTGACGGGTTCGTAGCGGGCGCGGCACACACGACCGCTGACGTCTGCCGCGCTGGCCTGTACTGCGTCGGTGTGGATGAAAAACTCAAGACGGCGTGCAGCTCCTTCATTATGGCAATGCGTGATAATCCCGTTGTGCCTGACGGGGCGCTCATCTACGCTGACTGCGGATTGATTCCTGATCCGAACCCGCGCCAGCTGGCCTGCATTGCGATCTGCGCCGCCGAACTCGGTAAGAAAGTCCTCGATGTGACGCCTCGCGTCGCATTGTTAAGCTATTCTACCAAAGGGTCTGCAAAGAGCAAAATGATCGACCGCACGGTCGAGGCGCTCAAGATCCTGAAGGAAATGGCGCCGGATATACTTTCCGACGGAGAATTGCAGGCGGACGCTGCGCTTGTCCCTGAAGTGGGAAAGATTAAATGCCCTGACAGCCCGGTCGCAGGACGCGCCAATATCCTGATATTCCCCGACCTGGAGGCAGGCAATATCTGCTATAAATTGACGGAGCGGCTCGCCGGAGCACGCGCGCTCGGCCCGCTCCTTATGGGTTTCAAAAAGCCGTGCAGCGACCTGTCGCGCGGCTGCAGCGCCGAGGACGTGGTCGATTGCGTGGCTGTAACATCAATACGTGTCTGACACGGATTTTGCGAGGTTCGGATGAAGAAGGCGGTGTTGATCATAGCTCCGGTTGATTTCCGCGACGAGGAGTTCCTTGAGCCGAAGGATATCTTGGAAAAGGCAGGGGTGCAGGTTACTGTAGCAAGCACGAAACCCGGGCCGGCAAAGGGCAGGTTCGGCGCAACGGCGAAGGCCGAAACCGGCCTCAAGGATATAAGCGTGGCACAGTACGACGCATTCGTGTTCGTCGGCGGCAGCGGCGCCAGCGTTTATTTCGACGATCCACAGGCGCATCGCATCGCGCAGGATGCGGTGAAACAGTGCAAGCTTCTTGCGGCAATCTGCGTATCTCCCGTGACGCTGGCGCGGGCGGGCGTGCTGCGGGGGGTAAGAGCGACCGTTTTTCCCGACGACTCCGCAGAGCTTACGAAGCACGGGGCGGTCTATACCGCCAAACCGATAGAGATAGACGGCAATATCATAACCGGCGCCGGGCCGCAGGCGGCCAGGCAGTTCGGCCAGGCCATCGCCGCACATCTGAGTGCAACGGCGTAATGAGGTGATATGATGATAAGGACCATGCTGAAATCGAAGATCCATCGCGCAACGGTGACGGAAAGCAATCTGAATTACGAAGGCTCGATCACGATTGACGAATCGCTGATGATCGCCGCGGACATCCTTCCGGGAGAAAAGGTCGAGGTTCTCAATATCAACAACGGCGTGCGCCTGGAGACCTACGCGATCCTGGGCAAAAAGAATTCCGGCATCATATGCTTGAACGGCGCCGCAGCCCGCGGCGCGTGCGTGGGCGACCAGGTGATCATCCTGAGCTACGCCGGCATCGAAGATGACCGGGCGCACACGTTAAAACCGAAGATAGTAAAAGTCAATGCAAGAAACCGAATTAAAAATTAGAACTGTAGGCGACCCGGTCCTGCGCAGGAAAGCGAAGAAAGTGGGCCGCGTAACGCCTGCGCACCGTCAGATATTGAGCAGGATGGCGCGCCTGATGTATGAGGCATCCGGCATAGGGCTGGCCGCGCCGCAGGTAGGTATTGACGAGCAGATGATAGTGGTCGATATAGGCAAGGGCCTCTACAAGCTCGTCAACCCGCGCATCGTCAGGCGCGAGGGGCGCCAGGCGATTGACGAGGGATGCCTTTCGTGCCCTGGCGTTTCCGTAAGGGTTCCGCGCGCCAGGAAGATTGTAGTGGAATCTCTCGATGACGAGGGCAAGGAGATCACCTTTGAGGCGCAGGACCTTCTTGCATGCGTGTTACAGCATGAGATCGACCACCTTCTGGGGAAGCTTATCGTTGATTACGCTCCCCTGTGGAAGCGCCTCACCATGAAAAAGAAGCTTAGAGAAAAGCGTAACCTATGAGCCGTCTGCCTTCCTGGTTTTTGCAGGAAGTCCCCGATAACGATGCCATCGCCCGCATGGAATACTTGCGCTGTGTGCAGGTCCGCACGGTCTGCAAAGAAGCGCACTGCCCCAACGTGGCGCGTTGCTTCAAAAACCGGCAGTTGACCTTTATGATACTTGGCGATACGTGCACGCGTAATTGCGTGTTCTGTGCGGTGGGCAAGTCCGATCATGCCCTGCCTCTGCCTGATCCGCAGGAGCCCGGCCGCATTGCTGAATGCGCCAGGCAGTGGGGATTGCGTTACACGGTAGTGACGTCGGTAACCCGCGACGATCTTGAAGACGGAGGCGCAGGCCATTTCGCCGCAGTCATCGGCGCCATTCACTGTCTTGACGCGGACATCAAAGTTGAGGTCCTGATTCCCGATCTTATGGGCAGGCAGACCGCCATTGAGAAGATCGTCAGGGCAAAACCGCACGTCTTCGGCCATAATATCGAGACCGTGCAACGGCTGTATCCGGCTGTCAGGCCCGGGGCGGATTACCGCAGGTCGCTTGGAGTCTTGAAGTCTGCCAAGGCGTTTGACCCGGGCATCGTCACGAAATCCTCAATCATGCTGGGCCTGGGCGAAAACGAATACGATGTGTACGCGGCAATGGAGCATCTGCGCAGGGCTGATGTAGATATCCTGACCCTCGGGCAGTATCTGGCTCCTTCGATCGCGCATTATCCGGTTCAGGAATTCATACATCCTGAACAGTTCATCAGGTATCAGGAAATCGCTAAACAATTCGGGTTTAAGGCGGTCTTTGCCGGCCCGCTCGTGCGCAGTTCGTTCTGCGCAGGGGAATTGTATCACTCAATGACATGTTAGATTGCGTTATCATAGGCGCCGGCCCGGCCGGCCTGACCGCAGGGCTATACGCCGGCAGGTACCGCATGTCCGCAGTCATCCTCGAAAAGCTCTCCCCGGGCGGCCAGATAATGCTGTCGCCCGACATACAGAATTTCCCCGGTTTCCCTGGCGGCATAGCGACGCCCGATCTTATCGAGCGCATGAAACAGCAGGTCGAGGATGTCGGGGTCAGGATCGAAGAAGGAGAAGTTAACGCCGTCCGCATCGTTCCGCAGGCAAATCAGCCGTTGTTCACCGTGCATTACTCCGGCAGGGATACCCAAGCCAGGACCGTGATCATCGCCACAGGCGCCACATGGAAGCATCTGGGAGTCCCGGGCGAAGAGAAATTTATCGGCCGGGGCGTTTCATACTGCGGCACCTGCGACGGCCCGCTGTTCCGCAACAAGGATATCGTGGTTGTAGGCGGAGGGGACCACGCGTTAGAGGACGCTTTGTATCTGACCAAATACGCCGCCAGCGTGCGGCTTGTGCACCGCAGGCAGGGTTTTCGCGCCGCGAAGATCCTTGAGGAAAAAGTCAGAAACGACCCCAAGATCACGCTGGTGCTTGATTCCGTAATAGAGGAGATCCTCGGCGGCGATAAGGTCGAATCCGTCAAAATCAGGAACGTCAAGTCGGGCGAAGTGACCACACAGCAATGCCAGGGGGTTTTTATTTTTGTCGGCATCTCGCCCGCCGCTGGATTTGTAAAGGATATCGTCAAGACCGACGATGCCGGGTTTATTATCACCGGCGACGACATGCAGACGTCCGTGCCGGGCATTTACGCCGCCGGGGACTGCAGGCGCAAGGCCTTATACCAGGTCATTAACGGATGCGGCGACGGCGCAGTGGCTGCGCATGCGGCGCATTCATATCTGATAAATAAATAAAGGCAAACGAATATGTGCGCGAAGATAACCACCCATAACAAGAAGTTAAAGGCGTGGATCGACAAAATGGCTGCGATGTGCCAGCCCGACGATATCGTCTGGATAGACGGCACCGCAGATCAGAGGGCAAAACTGGAGAAGGAGGCTATCGCCTCTGGCGAAATGATTCCGCTCAATAATGATAAACTTCCTGGCTGTTTCCTGCACCGCACCGCGGTCAACGACGTCGCACGCACAGAGCACCTGACGTATATCTGCACGCGCAAAAAAAAGGACGCCGGCCCGACGAACAACTGGATGAGCCCCAAGGCAGCGTATGCCAGGGCGCGCGAGGTCTTCAAAGGGTCCATGAAGGGCAGGAACATGTACGTTATCCCGTTCTCCATGGGGCCGGTGGGCTCTGAATTCTCAAAGATCGGCGTTGAGTTGACCGATTCGCGCTATGTGGTCCTGAACATGATCATTATGACCCGCACAGGTTCTTCTGTGCTGGCGCTCCTTGATAAGGGCGCGGATTTTACAAGATGCCTGCATTCGCTTGCCAGTGTCGATATAAATAAGCGCATGATACTCCATTTCCCTGAGGATAATACCATCTGGAGCGTCAATTCCGGCTACGGCGGGAACGTGCTTCTGGGCAAAAAATGCCTCTCCCTGCGTATTGCCAGCTTTATCGCCCGCAGGGAAAAATGGCTCGCCGAGCATATGCTCATCATGGGCATCGAGGATCCGACAGGTAAGATCAAGTATATTGCTGCGGCGTTCCCGAGCGCGTGCGGAAAGACCAACCTTGCGATGCTGCGCCCACCCGAAGGCCTGAAGAAAAAAGGCTACCGCATATGGACCGTAGGCGACGATATCGCCTGGATGCGCGTCGATTCGGACGGCTCTCTCTGGGCCATCAATCCCGAAAGCGGCTTTTTCGGCGTTGCGCCCGGGACGAATTCCCATTCGAATCCCATCATGATGGAGACGATTAAGAAGAACACCATCTATACCAACGTCCTTTTGAAACCGGACGGCACCGTATGGTGGGAGGGGGCTGACGGCGATGCCCCGTCGCAGGGGATAGACTGGCAGGGGAATGTATGGAAACCCGGCATGGTTGACAGCCACGGCAAGCCCGTGCTTGGCGCTCATCCCAACAGCAGGTTCACCGCGCCCATCAGCCAGTGCCCGACCGCGTCATACCGCCTCGAACAGCACCACGGCGTTCCCATATCGGCAATAATCTTTGGCGGCAGAAGGGCTCATCTTGCGCCGCTTGTGTATGAAGCGTTCAACTGGCGCCACGGCGTGTTCATGGGAGCGACCATGGCGTCGGAGCGCACCGCGGCGCAGGTCGGCAAACAGAGAGAGGTCAGGCGCGACCCCATGGCAATGCTGCCGTTCTGCGGCTATAACATGGCGACGTATTTTAAGCACTGGCTCAACATGGGCCACCGCATGCAGAAGCCCCCGCGCATATTCCACGTGAACTGGTTCAGGACGGATGAGCACGGAAAGTTCCTCTGGCCCGGTTACCGTGAGAACCTGCGCATACTCGAATGGATCGTGGCGCGGTGCGACGACCAGGTGGGCGCGCAGGCAAGCCCCATCGGGTATCTTCCCAATATCGCGGACATCG
>JAKPTF010000089.1 GCA_029571225.1 Candidatus Omnitrophota bacterium
TCATAAATGAGATCCGCAGACCTGCATCTTCATACCGTGTTTTCGGACGGCACCGACGCGCCCGGTGAACTCGTCAAGAAAGCGGCCAAGGCCGCGCTGGAGGCCATCGCCGTGACCGACCATGATTCGGTCGAGGCGGTGCCGGCGGCCATAGACGCCGGCATCCTGCACGGCGTCGAGGTTATTCCGGGTATCGAATTGACCGCCGAATATGAGGGATTGGAGATCCACATCCTCGGTTATTTCCTCGACTACCGCAACGCCGCGCTGCATGAGAAGCTGAAATTCCTCGAGAAGGCGCGGATCGAGCGCATCCACGCGATGGTGGCCAAATTGAACGGCATGGGGGTCAGGATCAACGCGGACAAGATATTCGCTTTGAGCGGCAAGGGCATCGTCGGCAGGCTTCACGTCGCGCGCGTCATGATGAGCGAAGGCATCATCGGTTCAATCTGGGAGGCGTTCTCCAAATACATCGGCAACAACGGACCGGCGTACGTGCTCGGCTTCAAGTTCTCTCCCCAGGATGCGGTTAAGCTGATACGGGGCGCCGGCGGGATCCCGGTGCTTGCCCATCCCTACGCGCTCAGGCGCGACGACCTGATCCCGAAGCTGGTGCATTGCGGCATCAGGGGCCTTGAGGTGTATTATCCGGAACATACCAGTACCATGAGGAACAAATACATCAGGATCTGCCGGGAACACAAGCTGTTGATGACGGGTGGTTCGGATTACCACGGCAGGGCCAAGCCCGATGTGGTGCTGGGGGGGTTCAAGGTTCCGTATGAGTTGGTCGAATCCCTGCGGGAAGAAAGAAATAGATACTGATATGAAGAAAGACCATGTTTTTTTTATGGAATACGCGCTGCGTCTGGCACTCAAGGCCAAAGGCATGACATCGCCCAACCCGCTGGTCGGCGCCGTGGTCGTCAAAAACGGCCGCGTTATCGGGCAGGGTTTTCATGAGAAATGCGGCATGGACCATGCCGAGGTCGTCGCCCTCGATGACGCCGGGCGTGACGCGAAAAGCGCCACGCTCTACGTGACGCTCGAACCGTGCGCCCATTTCGGCAGGACGCCTCCGTGCGTTGACCGCATTATACAGAGCGGGATCAAACGGGTCGTGATCGGCATGATCGATCCGAATCCCGTCAACAACGGTAAGGGCATCCAGATCCTGCGCAACCATAAGATCGAGGTCGAGGTCGGTTTTTGCGAGCAGAAGCTCAAAGAGATCAATGAGGCGTTCATCAAATATGTCACGCAGCGCATGCCTCTGGTGACCGTCAAGGTCGCCGAGTCGCTGGACGGCAGGATCGCGACCCGGACCGGCGATTCGCACTGGATCAGTTCTGACCGGTCCCGCATGTGGAGCCACCGCATGCGTGCCTTTTATGACGCGATCATGGTCGGCGTGAACACGGTTCTTCGGGACGATCCCAAACTCGACGCGTGGTATTCCGACAGGCATCCGGTCAAGATCATCGTGGACAGCCAGCTTTCGACTCCGCAGAAGGCAAATATCTTCAGCGGAAAGGCAGCCGTCATCCTTGTCACGCTGCCGGTCGGCCCGGGGCAAACGACGGAGAACCGTTCGATCCTCGGCAAAAAAGCCAGGATCCTCGAGGTCAAGGGCAAGGAGGGGCAGATCAACCTGAAGGACATGCTCAAGAAGCTCGCCCGCCAGGGTATTTCCAACCTTCTTGTCGAGGGCGGAGGGACGCTCATCGGATCGTTGTTCGATGAGGGCCTCGTTGACAAGGTCATGTTCTTCATAAGCCCGAAGATCATCGGAGGCAAAGATGCGATCGGCGCAGTCATGGGGCATGGGATCGCGCGGCTCGATTCGGCCTTTCA
This sequence comes from Candidatus Omnitrophota bacterium, assembly GCA_029571225.1. Lineage (GTDB taxonomy): Bacteria > Omnitrophota > Gorgyraeia > Gygaellales > Profunditerraquicolaceae > JAGOOP01. The sequence goes on from JAKPTF010000089.1 coordinate 1,858, forward strand.
TCTCAAGAACGTGACGATACGGCGCTTCGGCGAAGATATACTCGTCAAAGGGGATATCAGGAAATAGAACCGTAGGTGTATTCGTTTCACTCATACACCTGTATTACATACGCAATGGTGTATTCGTTTCACTCATACACCATAAATTCGGCCAAACGACTTATGTCGTACTTTGTACTCCATAAGTCGTGGCCTCATTTATGTTTACCGGGATAGTGGAAGAGTTAGGCGCGGTGAGGAGCTGCGCGAAGCGGGGTGCGGTCCATCAGCTGGCGGTGGAGTGCCGCAAGGTCATGGACGGCACCTCCATTGGCGACAGCATTGCGGTCAACGGCGTTTGCCTGACGGTCGTTGAGGTTGGCGCTGCCAGTCTTGTTTTTGAGGTTATGGCAGAGACTGCCAGGGTTACCGGCATCGGGGCGCTGCG
>JAKPTF010000094.1 GCA_029571225.1 Candidatus Omnitrophota bacterium
CAACGCGGCCCGACTGACACACCTCGACATACTCGCCAGCGGCTTCATCAACGATAGTGACCATCGTTGCCATTTCTGAAAACAGCGGGTATCCGACAGGTACGACAGTGATCGCTGGACCGCGGGCATTGCCGGACTGGAACAGGAGCCCGAAGGCGGCAAACGCTGTTCCATCTGTTTCCGGATACGGCTGGAGAAAACGGCACACTACGCAAAAGAACACGGCTTTGACTGTTTTACCACGGTCCTGACCGTGAGCCCTCACAAAGACGCCGCGCGCATAAACAGCATAGGCGCGGATATCGGCGCGCGTTTCGGCATTGAGTTTATCGAGGCGGATTTCAAGAAGCGCGACGGGTTCAAACGGAGCGTCGAACTGACAAAACAATACGGCCTCTACCGGCAGAACTACTGCGGGTGCATCTACAGCCTGCGCAACCGCCCCGCACCGATCATTCCTTCTCCGGCGGGGGCACCCTCATTCTGACGGCCTGTTAATATTTTAAAAACAGGTTCCCCCACTCCGTCTGCAGCATCTTGTCCACGAGCTTTTTCCCTTTGAACGGATACCAGTAAACGTCATGATAGAAGCGCGACGCAACATACGACCACGGCACGATCGCGGTCTGCAGGAGATATTTCTCGAGCGGCTTCAGCCAGCCGTGGTAGATCATGTGCTGGCCGCGGCTCGCGAAGGTACGGCCGCATTCTTTGCCGCCTGATCTTCCTCCGTTGACCGCGCAGAAGCCGTAATTGATTTTTGAAATATCCTCACCGACGATCTCAAGTTCGCGCACATCGCCGCACCCGAGCCCCTTTTCATGCGCGATGCGGATGAAATCGATCTTCAGCGGATCAAAGCCCTGTATCTTTGCTGAAACCGCATCTATCGCCACCTGATCGGAACTTGCGAGAAGGATGTTCTTCACGTGCGGCGTCATGCAGCGGGGGCCCGGACCTTCTCCGGCGAAGGTCCCGTCCATCACCGCAAACACCCCCTTGTGGATCTCTTTTTGGATCGTGAGAAGATCCACGAGCGTCTCGTGAATAACGCTGTGGGTGTAATGCCGTTTCTCGTTCAGCAGGCCGCCGAAGGCGTTCTTCATCGCCCCCGTAATAACGGTGAAGACGTGCGTCTTGACCGTCGGCAGATGGATGACGTTCGTCCCAAAAAATATCTTGGGAATCCTGATCCCCTCGGGAAATATCTTGTCCAAAACAAGCATCTTCCCTTTCGGCTCATACCGCACCCATTCGATCTCAGGCCGGTAGAGGTGGATGTTTGCGATACCGTATTTCTCGAGAACCGGCTTGTGTTTGTTCGCAACCTCACCTTTCTCCGCATTCACCACGACCGTCCGGTTATGAACGCCCTTGATGCTGTTCCTGTCATACCCGCCGGCGAGCAACGCCTGGATGACCCCTTCCAGCTGCCAGGGCGTCGTCGAACAGGCCGGAAAAAATTTTTCCCAGGAGATATTGATTTTGAGGCATGTCGCCGCGTCCTTTGTTACAACGTTTTGAAACTCCGCCATCCGCATGAGACGCGTATAATCATCGATCACCGTCTCCGGGGAAGTTTTCACCACAGCAACCTTACTCATGTGCCCTCCGATCATTTTTTGCATGAACTATTAAAAAGTGATTGACGTGTGTCCTTATCCTGCTAGA
>JAKPTF010000098.1 GCA_029571225.1 Candidatus Omnitrophota bacterium
TTCCGGGACCATATACGGAGAGGCCGGATATGATACTGATACAGGCATTTCAATGTGGCCGTTCCCTAACGAGGACTTGATACGCACTAAAATGAGGGCGTATACTCATACGTCTCCGAACATATCGGGTGCCAGGGGATTTTGTGCTGATGGCAGGACATTAACTCAATATATATGGGAATATCTTGGAAATACTATTCCTTCAGAAATCTATGGCGCTCCAGCAACGCCAACTATAAGTACCAGTTCTTTGGCCGCAGGCACTACAGGATCAGCATATAGTCAGACTTTAGCGGTATCGGGTGGAACTGCTCCTTATTCCTGGACGGTTGCTTCGGGTTCATTGCCGTCAGGATTGAGTTTGAATATTTCTACCGGCATTATTTCAGGTACACCGACTACTGCCGGAACATCGAACTTTACCGTGCAGGTGATGGATGCTACTACAGCTACTGATACTCAGGCGCTTTCGATTGTGGTCAATGCTCCTGATTTGACTGCTCCGACGATTTCAGCAATTACAGCTGGAAGTATTACTGGTTCGGGGGCTACAATAACCTGGACTACCAACGAGGCGGCTACATCGCGGGTAGAGTACGGCACTACCGTTGCATATGGATCGCAGACAAATCTTGACAGCAATCTGGTTACCAGCCATACCGTAAATCTTACAGGGCTAACCGCAAATACAACGTATCATTATCGTGTAAAGAGCCAGGATGCTGCGAGTAATGAAGCTTTGTCCGCCGATAATAACTTTACAACTGGTGGTTCTACTGATTATGTAAGTGCAAGTGCTGATTTGAATCTACAGCATTTCGAGCTTATTCCGGAAGAAGGGAATATGATTGTTAATATTCCTGTTAATCCGGCTACTGCTACCTCCGCCGCTATAATATTAACCATATATGACGCTGAGAATCAAGGAGAGGGATATTTTTACATAAACGGTAATGACCAAACTGAGATTCCTTATGGTAATTATGATGCAGTAGATCATACTTTTGATCCTATAGCGATTAATAAAGCACATCTTGTGCAAGGTGATAATACAATTCGCTTTACGCACATCGCTACCAGCGGTTTTATTGTTAGAGACGTTACCATTAGATTAACTTTCTCCGGGTCGAGCGATACTACGGCGCCTTCAGCGGTAAGCAACCTTGCTGCTGCAACGGGCACTAATAGAGGAGAGGTGACTTTAACTTGGACTGCTCCTGGAGACGATGCCGGTACTGGCACTGCGTCAAGCTATATGATTAAATATTCAACCTCAGCGATTACGACTGATGCGCTGTTCAATGCGGCTTCAACGGTTGCCGGAGTGCCTGCGCCGCAGGTGGCTGGGACGAATCAGTCGGTTACTATTGCCGGGTTCACGCCTGGCACGACTTATTATTTCGCGATGAAGACGCAGGATGAGGTGCCGAATGTGTCAGCATTGTCGAATTCGACAAGTGCTGTTGCCAAAGCAAATACCATCCCTGTTTTGGGTGCTATAGGGAATAAGTCTGTAAATGAAAACGCGGCTTTAACGTTTACCATTAGTGCTACAGATGCTGATGGGGACGCCATAACCTATTCCGCAACAGGTCTCCCAAGCGGTGCTTCCCTAAATAGCTCAACTGGCGCGTTCTCATGGATGCCCTCATATTCACAGTCCGGCAGCTATAGTGTGACATTTACTGCCAGTGATGGGGATGGGGGCAGTGCGCAAGAAACAATCACCATTACAGTTAATAATGTCAATCGAGCGCCGATTTTGGCTGCAATCGGCAACAAGACGGTGGCCGAGAATGCGGCATTGACTTTTACTGTGACTGCGTCTGATCCGGATGGCACCGCTGTTACGTTATCCGCGAGTAATTTACCTACTGGAGCGACATTTAATGCAGGAACAGGAGCATTTAGCTGGACGCCGTCATATTCGCAGGCAGGAACATATAGCAATATCCATTTCGAGGTCAGTGACGGCAGTTTAATCGACAGCGAAAATATTACGATCACGGTTACTAATACGAATCGCGCACCGGTGCTGGCTCCGATAGGCAATAAGAGCGTCAATGAAGGATCAACGATTTTATTCAGTGCCAGCGCGACTGATCCGGATGGTACACCGGTAACGATCACGACTTCGTCGCTTCAGCCCTGGATGAGTTTTGACGGAACAAATTTTACAGCGTCTCCCGGCTATACGAACAGCGGAACTTATTCGATAACATTCACTGCTTCTGACGGCTCCCTCACTGATACGGAAACTATAACTTTGACTGTCGGCAATGTAAATCTAGTGCCCGTTCTCGCAGGCATAGGGAATAAGAGCGGGTCCGAAAACACGTTATTGACCTTTACGGTTACCGCAACCGATCCTGACGCTGATCCGTTGCTGTTATCCGCAAGCAATCTTCCTGTCGGCGCAACATTCACTCCTGCAACCGGTGTGTTCAGCTGGACGCCTTCGTATGCGCAGTCAGGCACATACTCCAATGTCACTTTCCAGGTAACCGACGGAACCGCGACTGACAGCGAGACTATCGTCATTACGATAGCAGATGTGAACCAGCCGCCTGTTCTGGCTCCTATAGGGCCGAAATCGGTGAAGGAGCAGGGCACTCTTTCATTCACGATTCTGGCAACGGATGGCGATAGTGATACCATCACATATACGTCATCTACGCTGCCAAGCGGCGCGTCATTTGTAAACCGGAATTTCAGCTGGACGCCGTCTATCGGACAGGCAGGGACGCATACGGTCACATTTACCGCGTCGGACGGCAAAGGCGGCACTGATTCTGAAGCGGTGGTTATCACGGTAAGCCCTGTTGATCTTATTCCTCCATACACGGCTGATCTGACTCCTGCTGCCGGCGAGGTGCAGGTTGACCGCAATACGAGCGTTATTATCAATGTGAAGGACGACGGCGACGGCGTTGATAAGAACACGATCAATGTTAGCATTCGTCGTAAAGGCGACGCGGCTCCCAAACAGATCGTCAGGGACGGCGTGAGTTTGCTGGCTGCCCAGTATCCCAATGCCGTAGTTATACAGGGCACGCCGGTTGATTATATGGTCAAATACGACCCTCCGCTTAAGAAAGACTACCGGTTCAGCTATGAACAGGATGTTACCGTATACGTAAGCGCCAAAGACCTGAATAATAATGAATTGAAAAACCATTCGTATTCGTTTACTACTGCGATGATCCTGCGGGGTTCTAATAGGAAGGTTTCAAGCGCTACTGCAACTGCGACTGCGTCGCTGTTGGCCGATGCCGCCCTGATCAAGGCCGCGGTAGCGGACGACGGCGATGCTGCGACAGAGGTTGCCTCGAGCATTACCCTTGACAAGCATGACGCAAAGAACGTATATGCCGCATGGCATGACGAGTCGCTGGGGTCCATATGGACGGCTAAGTCAACTGATCGCGGCCAGACATTTGCGACAAAGACGCGCGTAAGTTCTCTGACAACGGGTTTGAATCAGAACCCGATTATAACTACTGATTTTTCCGGGAACACCTATGTTATCTGGCAGAATCAGCAGTCAGCAGGCGATTGGAACCTTTATTTTGCCCGCAGGCTGGCAGGTACGAGCACGTTTGAAGTAGGAGAGATACCGATTGACAATATTCTGGGCACGGATTCGGAGCAGACAGAGCCATCGATCGACGCGGATGCTGACGGCAAGGTATCGATTGCCTGGGTAAATAAGGGCAACAGCAATGACGGGATATATTTTGCCCAGTCCGTAGATAAAGGAGCGAGTTTCTGGACAATAGGCGCTTCAGCGGTTAAGAAGGCGAATGACGGAAGCGCCACGACTGTTGCAAGCCCGTGCATAAAAGTGGACTCCACCGGCGATAATAAATACCTGGTGTGGAGCGGGGTCAAGGACGGTAAGCGAAAGATATTCTTTAACAGCTTTAATGCGGGCAATACAAGAGTCTATGGCAGCGATCTGCAGGTGAGTGATGATGCGACGAGCGATAATGCCGCTCATCCGGTCATCGCAGTTCCTCCGGTTGTGGGCACTGACGACGCTAATATGTGCGTCGCGTGGGAGAATCAGCAGGGCACCGATACTGATATATTCCTCGACTCTTCAAAAACAGGCGCAGTGTGGGGGGCCGATATTCAGGTTAATGACGACTCACAGGTGCCGCAGACGCAGAAAGAGCCTGTTATCGGCGTGGATGACGATTACAAGGTTTACTGCGCCTGGAGCGACTACCGCAACGGAGATTGGGATATTTACCTTGCCATGTCTAATGATAAAGGCGTTAGTTTTGGCACTAATATACTTGTTAACGACGACGGCGGCACTGCGGCGCAGCGTAAGCCTGCGATGAATTTGAGCGCTGACGGCAAGCATATGTGCCTTACATGGACCGATTACCGCAACTCTGCTGCGGATGTATATTTCAACCGGAATTCGTTCTTTGAAGAAGATCTCGCTGAGGCATCGGTTGTTGACAATGCGGTCGGCGGCACTGTTCAGGCAAAGACTGATGCGGATATCAGCGGAGTGGAAGTCGTGGTGCCGGCTCAGTTTATGAACGCGCCTGCGACCGTTACCATAACCAAGGTCGAGAACGCGCCGCCCATGGACGGTGACCAGCAGGTTTCAAAGACCATTGATTTCGGGCCGAGCGGCATTGTGTTCAATAAGCCTGCACTGATCAGGATTCCATATACTGCGGCTGATCTGTCAGCAGCGGGTGTTTCCGATGCGCGAAGGCTGAGGATATTCTATTATAACCTTAAGACGCTGATGTGGGAAAAACTGGCGGTTTCGCAGGTCGATACGGTGAACGGCGTGGTGAGCGCAGAAGTAGGGCATTTCTCTTTATACGGATTGGGAGACGGAGGAGAGATCGTCACAGCAGCGCTTCCGTTGTTAGGTGATACCTCAGGCGGAACAGGCGGTGGCGGCGGAGGTGGCGGTGGGGGCGGCGGCTGCTTTATCGCAACCGCGTGCTACGGATCATACGATCATCCGTATGTCAAGATACTGCGGGCTTACAGGGATAAATATCTGCTCAAGACGACCTGGGGAACTGCGTTCGTGCACTTCTACTACAAGCACAGCCCTCCTATTGCGCGATATATTGCAAAGAGGGAGGCGTTAAAGGCAGTGGTCCGCTGGGTGCTTAAACCGGTGGTAGCGATAGCTGCTGAGTTTGAGAGCTGGTAAAAAAAGGGGTCAGACACAATTAAGTCGATCGCCCTACGCGACTCTTAATTGTGTCTGACCCCTTTTTTTGACCCCTTTTTTTATTTCAAAGCCGATTCGATGGTTTTGACGATTGTGTCAGGGGATGCAGGCTTGGTTATATAGCCGGAAATGTCGAAGCGGGCAGCTTCTTTTTTTATTTCCTGGCTTTCGAAAGCGGTCACGAAGACGATCTTGACGTTTTCATCGAGTTCTCTGATCGAACTTGCAACCTCAAGGCCGTCAATTTTGGGCATGCGCACGTCCAGAAGGATAAGGTCAGGCCGGAAAGCGCGCGCCTGATCTATGGCCTCCTGGCCGTTATTCACCGTCATCACGTCATAATTCCTTTTGACCAGGATGTTTTTCAACGATGCCTGCGCGTCCTGCTCGTCTTCACATATCAATATTTTCTTCATTTTATCCTCCCGGAAACTTATCCACAGAGTTATTCATTTTTAAATGCGTCTGGCCCCTTTATAGTACAGGCGGAGAGCTGACGCACAGCGCCCTGGCCACAGACGAACCTGAATTCTTCAGTGTATGACGGAGCTGGCTTGAAGAATAAAGGCTGTCACCCTTTTCAGAGCCGTTCGGGCCTTTTAAGCTATATGTTTTTCCTTCAACGGTGATATCAATGCTGCCTTCAAGCACATAAATAAAGCGTTCAACTTTTTTAATAGTTTCTTCCAGGTATTGCTCTTCACCCGGTTTCAAAGTAACAAATGTGGGGAGCATTTTTTTTGCAAGGGGGATGGTTGTGAGGATTTCGAGGAATTCAAGATAGACGTCGGTCTTTGCGTTTCCGGGATGCAATTCCGCAGGTTCCGGTTTCTCGTCTTCCATGAAGGCGTAAAATTCGGATAATTTCAAACCAAAGACTTCAGCAAGGCGGCGGTGGCATTCAACAGTGCCGGTCATCTTGCCTGTTTCGATCTTGCTGACAATGGCTTTATCAACATCAGCCCGTTTTGCAAGCTCGGTCAATGTCATATTACCGCGGAGCATTTTAAGTTTTGCGCCTATGTCCATGGTGTCTCCTATGTTAGGATACATCAAAAATATAGCATATATGCACAATTTGTCAAGAAATTTTTGAATAAAAATCATCAGCATAGTCAGATAGATGAAAAATATATTAAAAAATGTGTTAAAAAAAGTTCAACAAATGGTTGACAAAGTGTGTTTTTTGTGCTATATTCTCTATGGAAAGTGAAAAATAAACCGATAAAGGCAAACTACCGCGAAAGGGTAGGTCGCAAAGCCACAGGCCTAAAGACGGAATACGTATATGGCAGCTGGGCTACCGAAGTTTATGAAAAACACAAAAACGATAATAGTAGGAATCGCAGCAGTCATGATAGTGGCTTTGCAGGCCACAGTATTGTTCTGCAGGCCAAAGATAGTTTATCAACCTCAGACATCTGAAAAATCAGATATTTTGACCGGGAACAGCATCCAGGCAAATGCGCCCAAGACTGTTCCCGATGTTGCTTTTGAGCAGAGCATTCCGGCGTTTTCTCTTGCTCTGCGGCTTGAGCTGGTCGGCACTGCCGTCGGCAATGAAAAAGATCCTATCGCGTTTATCAAAGACCTCGACACTAATAAGCAGGGTATTTACAAAACAGGCAGTATGATCAACGATGCCAGGGTTGTGCGCATTGCTAAAGGCATTGTTGACCTTGATGTAGCCGGCATACCGATGTCGATCGAGGTCAGGAACCGTAAGGTTCAGAACACGGCAACCGCCGGCGGTTCGATTGTTTCCGTGCAGGGCGATGAGATCGTGATATCCCGCACGGAATTGTTCAAAGCAGCGGGTTCGATCATAACAACGGCAAAGAAAGTTAAGCTTCAGCCGTATGCACAGGCAGACCAGGTGCTCGGGATGAAGGTCGAAGGCGTGGATAAAGGCAGTGTGATCGAACAGGCAGGCATCAAGGACAAAGATGTCGTGACGGCGATCAATAACCAGAAGATAGACAGCTACCAGAAGGCGTTGCAGGTGTTCAAAAAGGTTCGAAAATCAAGCGAGATCAAGATCAGCCTCTTGCGCGAAGGCAAACCTAAGCAATTGTGCTATAAGTTCGAGAATTAAAAAGAATTTACAACATTTGTCAAAAATATGGGGCAGGTACGGATTAAATAATTCGTGCCTGACCCATATTTTTTATGCTATAATAAACGCATGAAGAATAGACGCGCTTTTACACTTATTGAGTTGATGCTTGTGGTCATGATCATCGCAACGTTGGCTGCTCTGGTGGTGCCGAAGTTCACCGGCCGCGCAGAGCAGGCAAAGGTCACGGCTGCGCGCACGGACATCTCCGCCAACATTCCTACCGCGCTCGATCTATATGAGCTTGACAACGGTTTTTTCCCTACAACAGAGCAGGGGCTGGCAGCTTTGCGCGTTGCGCCGGCTACATCCCCTGTGCCGTCCAAATGGAATGGCCCTTATCTGAAGCGCAAACCGATTGACCCATGGGGTTATCCCTATCGATACGAGTGCCCTGGCATACACAATATCAACGGCTATGACCTGTATTCCTACGGTAAAGACGGAGCTGAAGGCGGCAAGGACGATATTACCAACTGGGAAGAGGAATGAGGATTCTTGGGATTTACATCACGGATGATCTCATCCGTATGGGGCTGCTTAATGATGCGGATAAACAGCCTGCGGTAAAAGAGTATCAGTCAACAAGCGCCAGCCTTAAAGCAACACTTAAAAAGAATAATATCCAGCCTGATCGTGTAATTCTCTACATCCCGCGCACTGTTGTCAGTATGCGTTTTCTGCGCATCCCATCCGTTAATGATGCTGAAGTAGCACAGATGGTTTCCCTGGACCAGTCCGCCAGTTTCCCTTTTAAACCCGAAGAGCTGATATTCAGCCATACTGTCGTGGCAAAGCACAAGGACGGCTATTCCACGGTCTTACTTGCCGCTGTGCAAAAGGATGTAATCTCGCGCATGACCGCAACGCTCAAAGCCGCCGGCCTTGCGCCTGATGAAATATCCGTCAGCACGATAAGCGTTTTTAATCAATTGCGTTCTACGGTCAAGTTCAATAAGAGCACGTTTGTGGTCAACGCCGATAAGGGATTTGCCGATTTGTTTTTTATCAAGGACGAGCAACTGCTGTTTTCCAGGGCTGTATCCGAAGATGAACTTGCGAAGGGAGTCGAACAGACGGCGCGCATTCTGCAGGAATCAGGAGAGCGCATTGACGTGGTTATTCGCGACAGCGTTGTCCCTGTTGTCAATGGATTGCTGACCCTGAATAAAAGCGGGAATCTCGCCATTGATCTGCTGCCTCTGGAACACAGGGAGCGCAAAAAACGCGAAGAGCGCAAGCGCGCGCTTGTGTACCTGGTTACGCTGTTCCTGTTGAACTGCGCGATCGTAGCAAATATCGTTTTCATGAAGGTCAAGGCGCAGGACGCGTATCTGAGTATGATCAGGAAGGAAATATCCAGAATCGAGCTTGACGCGCAGGATGTGCAAAAGAAGATGCGCAAGGCACAGATCCTGCTTGAGTCTTCAACTTCAGGCAGGATTATCCTGGGGCTTTTGTCCGAACTCTACCGCACTGCGCCGGACCAAGTGGTGTTGAGCTCGCTTGATATTTCCGGAAAAATTTCCCAGGGGTCTATCATCATGGTCGGCCAGGCGCCGGGTTCTGAATCGGTGCTGAAATTCGCCAATTCCATGAAAGCAGGCGGGTTCATCAAAAAAGCCGAGGTCAATTACATCACCAGGCGCGCGATGTCAGGCGGGCAATCGGTGGATTTCGAGATACGGGCAGGGTTCTAAAATGGCCGGATTCTGGCAGAGAAAACAGACATTGATTTTGATAGCAGTATGGCTTATAATAATCCTGATCGTCATCGGCGATTCGGTCGTAAGGAACATCTATGGCCGCTTCGGCAGGCTCGACGAGCAGATAAGCCTTGCTGAAGAGAAGTTTTTGCGGCTGAACGCGATCCTCAAGCAGGCAAAGGCTGTTGACAGCCAGTACGAGAAACTGACGCAGGGCCTGCGGAATATCCAGGACACCGAAGGCCTTTTGCAGGAGATCGAGCGGCTGGCGCGCAAAGCGGGAATAAATCTGCTCAATGTCAAACCGACCGCGACCAAGGACGAGGGATTGTACAGGGTTTATTCTCTCCGGGTCGAGATGCAGGATGACGTTGCGGCTGTGGCGCGTTTCATGAACATGATCTCCGAAGAGTTCAAGGGCGCTGGCATCGAGCGCCTGCAGATCAGCGGGCAGGCAAAGGATGAACTGCCCAAGGTGATCGCGGCGATCAATGCGGTCGTGTTCAAGTGATGAAGAATTTTTACGATGTCATACCGAAGCTGAACGCATTATTGATCGTTAGCGGCTTTGTGCTTGGCGGATATCTGCTTTTTGCAATGTCCAGGCCGTATCAGGTGGGTTCGCTCGCCGGAAGGGCCCCGGACACAACGCAGTTGAATCCGGACAAACAGCTCTCAGGCGTGCCGCAGTTCAGCGTAGAGGCGTTCAGGAAATCACAGCTGTTTCGTTCCTCAGGGAAAAAGGCTGCGTCGCAGGAGGCAAAATCCTTCACGCTTCTGGGCGTTTCAATGGGAGAGAAGAAGATCGCGATCCTGCGGGATACAAAGACGAAAAAGGATTACTATTGCACCGAAGGCGATGTCGCCGCTGATTATAAGGTCAAAGAGATCTCCCGCGAAAAGGTGGTTCTGGAATACGAGGGAGAGCTTCTGGAGATAACAAGATGAAGAAGTTCGTTGCGCTGTTAATATTGGCGCTGTGTATCGGCGTATGGCAGGTGCGTGCGCAGGATGTGACCACCCAGGACGCCTCGGGCAAGACCATTACGCTTGACGTCAAGGACATGGAAATATCCGATGTCATACGAATGATTGCCGACCAGAGCGGCTTGAACATTATCACGTCGCGCAACGTCAAGGGGCTGGTAACGATTAATCTGCAGGCGATACCGGTGGAGCGGGCGCTTGACGCTATTCTCAAGGTCAGCAATTGCGGGTACGTCAAAGAAGGGAATATAATCCAGGTTTACACGCTTCCCGAGATTAATCAAAAAGAGCAGTTTTCCCAGATGACGACGCGCGTGTTTAGGCTCAAATACGTCAAGGCGGTTGACCTGAAAAACACACTGACCTCTTTAAAGTCGGGCCGCGGCCGTATTGAAATCGAACCCAGGACCAACAGCATTGTGGTGACGGATATTTCGGAAAGCATGGCTGCGATTGAGAACGCGGTCAAGGAAATGGATAAGCGCATGGACACGCGCGTGTATCAGCTCAGCTATGCCAGGGCAACGGATCTGCAGAAGAACCTGGCAGCTGTCATCCCTGTCACGGAAGGCGATTTCCTGGTGGATGAGCGCACGAACAGCCTGGTGGTCAGCGCAGCGCCCTTGTTGCTCGACAAGATCGATAAGTTGATCGAAAACTGGGACAAGCAGATTCCGCAGGTTTTAATAGAGGCCAAGATCATGCAGATCACGCTTGATAAGGCCAGGTTCATAGGCGTTGACTGGCAGTATCAGAATTCGGAAAAGCACACGATCAATATCGGCGCGACGAGCCTGCCCATACCGACCGGAGCCGCGTCAGTGGATGCGTTCAAGATCGGCGTCCTGGCAGCTGACGATTATCAGGTTACGATCAAGGCGTTGGAACAATCGCATGACGTTGACCTCGTTTCGAGCCCGCGCATTATCACGCTCGACAATATGGAGGCGAAGATCCTGATCGGTTCAAGCGAGCCGTATGAAATATTCCATTACGATTCAGAAGGCCACGTGACCGGCAAGGAGATAAAATTCGTCGAGGTCGGTATTAAGCTCACGGTTACGCCGAAGATCTCGAAAGACGGCTTTATTGTGATGAACATTAAGCCGGAGGTCAGTTCCCCGCGCGTCGGAACAGCCACGAGTTCTCTGGCTGTAGATACCACCGAAGCGAATGCCTCGATGATTGTCAAGGACGGCCAGACCCTGGTTATGGGCGGATTGATCAAGGATAACAAGGAAAAGCATGTCGCAAAGGTGCCGATCCTGGGAGATATACCTCTTATCAAATACGCGTTTCGCAATACGTATGACGTGGTCAATAAAAAAGAGATTATTATTTTCATCACGCCAAAGATCATCAGCCCTGAACAGAAGGCGTATTTAAAGACCGAAGTCGAGCTCGATTATCGCGAAGAAAAGATGCTTGATGCGATAGGCAAAAAAGTACGGGAACAAAAGTACAAATGAAACTGCATAAGGATCTTATCTGGGTAACGTGCGTTGCGGTGACCGGTTTGCTGGCCGTCAACATATTCGTTCAGAACCGCCTGCGCGGCCCTGCGTTGGTTTTCAATGTGCCGGAAATCAAGGATTCAAAACCCGCAGAGCGCGTGTCCGTTGCCAGGAGACTGAGCGCCAGGCAGGATACTGCCAGGGCTGATATCTCTATCAAAATTGAATTATGGGGCACAATCCTGGGCAATCCGTCCATGGCTTTTTTGTTTAATCCCGACACCGAGCAGCAGGGATTGTTCAAGCTTAACGACACATTCAACGGGTTCAGGCTCGTGAAGATATCTTCAGGCAGGGTGGTGCTGGAAAAGGACGGGGACGCCTGGGAACTGGCCCTGAAGGCAAATAACCGCAACAGGCAGGCAAGCGGCAAAGCGGTCGTATTCTCTGACCCTGAGTCAGGAACGGTTGTGGTGAATAAAACACAGCTTGTGGCGCAGATGCTGCAGTCAAAGGACATGTTTTCGAAGATCAAGCTGTTCCCGATTTCAGACCCGGACTCATGCAAACTCGGAGGGTTTAAAGTCGATAATGTCCCTTCAGGCAGCGTGATCGAGGAGGCGGGCATCAGGAACGGTGATGTCATCTATTCGGTCCAGGGCCAGAAACTTCAGACCATTCAGGATGCCTGGGCCATGTTCGCCAGGGTTCAGACCCAGTCGCGCGTTGAGGTCGTGCTCCTGCGCGATAATCAGCCGTTGACTATCAAATATGAGATCAAATAAGCGCTTATGCTTAAAGATCGGCTTAATATATCCGATGCGCAGTGGCAGGAATGCCTGACCGAACATCAGCATACGGGCGTTTCGCTTACCAAGATAATCCTATCCCGCGGCATTGTCACTGAAGAAAACCTCCTCCGGGCATTATCCCAGGACCTCGGCATTCCTTACGAACGGCTTAAAACAGAAGATGTTGAGCCGGAACTCGCTAAAAAGATCCCAGCGAAGATAGTCACGCATTATGATTTCATGCCTGTGCGCGAGAAGGAAGGCAGGCTGCAGATCGCCATCAGTGACCCTTTAGAGCCGCTTCAACTGGACGAGATCCGATTATTCCTGAACAAAAAAATCGAGCCCGTGCTTTCAAGCCGCAAGGATATACATGAGGCGATCAAGAATTTCTATGGCCTCGGAGCCGATACGCTGGAGGAGATGTCAAAGCAGGCAGGGCAGGAGCAGGGATTCGAATTATTAAAACCGCCTAAAAGCGAGAATATCAAAGACGATGCTATCGACCCGTCCGTTATCAAGTTCATCAACCAGATCCTTTCCGATGCTATAAAGCAAAGGGCGACCGATATCCATTTTGAACCTTTTGAAGATGACTTGCGCATCCGTTACCGAATTGACGGAGTTTTGTATGAAGTTCCGTGCCCGCCTACGATCAAGCATTTTCAGGCATCGATTGCGTCGCGCATCAAGGTTATGGCGGACCTCGATATTGCCGAGAAGCGCAGGCCCCAGGACGGCAGGATCGATATAAAAATGGACAACGATGTGTATGATCTGCGCGTATCCATCATGCCGACGCCCTTTGGCGAAAGCATAGGCGTGCGTTTACTGCCGCGGTCAAGCCCTATCATCGGCCTCGAAGGATTGGGATTGAGCAGGACAGAACTTGATATCCTCGAAAAAAGCATCGAAAAACCATACGGCATAATCCTCGTAACAGGGCCGACAGGAAGCGGTAAGACGACGACCTTATACTCGTGCCTGAACAAGATCAACTCTCCCCAGCGTAAAATCCTGACCATAGAGGATCCAATTGAATACCAGCTCAAAGGCATTACCCAGATGCAGGTCGAGCCCAAGACCGGGTTCACGTTTGCCAATGCGCTGCGGTCAATGCTGCGCCATGACCCGGATGTCATGATGGTAGGAGAGATTCGCGATATGGAGACTGCGGAGCTTGCCGTGCGAACGTCCTTGACCGGGCACCTGGTGTTCAGCACTTTGCATACCAATGATGCAGCAGGAGGGATTACACGGCTGCTCGATATGAATATCGATTCGTTTTTAGTATCGTCTTCCGTTATTCTCATCATTGCCCAGCGGCTGGTCCGAACGATCTGCCCGCATTGCAAAGAACGTTACAGGCCCGAGCCGCATTACCTCAGGCAGTTCGATGCAGCAGCGCTTGCCGAGGCGCAGGTCTATCGCGGCAAAGGGTGTGAGGCGTGCCGCATGACCGGTTATCAGGGCAGGACAGGCATATTCGAGATGCTTATCATATCCGACGAGATCAGGGAACTTATCCTCAAAAAGAGCCCGTCCCATCTGATCAAGCAGAAGGCGGTGTCGCTTGGCATGAAGGCATTGCGCCAGTCAGGCTGGGAGAAGATCAAACAGGGCGTAACGACTATCGAGGAAGTCCTGCGCGTGACGCAGGAAGAGGAATCCTGATGCCGCAATACGCCTATAAAGCAAAATCAGGCCCGTCCGAAATCCGTTCAGGAACGATCCAGGCTGACAACAGGGAAACGGTTGTGAAGCGGCTCAAGGCAGACGGATTGTTTCCCGTATCCATTGTTGAAGTCGCTGCAAAAAAAGAAAAGAAAACCGCTTTAAAAAAAGCAGGCTCGCAGGATGTGAGCGCCTTTACCCGCCAGTTAGCTAATCTTATACGATCAGGATTCAATCTCTCAGCCGCATTAGGGACTCTGGTCGCGCAGACTCAGAATCAGCGCCTGGCTGCCATTATCCGTGAGATGCAGGAGAAGATACAGAAGGGAGCTGAGTTTTCGTCTGCCCTGAACGCGTATCCTGCTGTTTTTTCCTCATTCTACGTCAATATGGTCAAGATCGGCGAGACAACGGGCAGGATGGATGAGACGCTCGAGCGCCTGGCTGATTTCAAAGAGAAAGAAACAGAGTTGATCTCGCAGGTCAGGTCAGCGCTGACGTATCCGGCGTTCCTTTTTGCGGTGGGGATCATCACGATCTTCGTCCTCACTGCCTTCTTCATCCCGCGGCTTGTCGAGATGTTTGCTGACCTAGAGCAGGCGTTGCCTCTGCCTACGATCATTATCATGAATGTAAGCGGCTTCATGAACAAATTCTGGTGGCTCGTGCTTATTATGCTGGCGGTTGTTATAGCGTTATTGCGGTCATATTATCTGATCGAGCGCAACCGTGCCAGGGTGGATGCTTTTTTTCTGCATGTTCCCTGGGTGAGGGATATAATCCTGAAAATGGAGATTTCCAGGTTTACCTATGCGCTTGCCGTGTTGTTGCGAAGCGGAGTGCCTATCCTGGAAGCGCTGGGCGTTGTTACTTTGAGCGTTGACAACCGGTATTTGCGCCAGCGCATATCGACGTTTCGCGAACAGATCCGCAAGGGCAATAGCCTGAGCAGTTGCATGAAAGCCGAAAGAATATTCCCCGCTATTCTAGCCAATATGGCTGCGGTCGGAGAGGAGAGCGGGGAGCTCAACGATATGTTGTTCCGGATCGCATCCACATTTGAAGCTGATGTGAACCGTACGGTAAAAACAATTGTTTCATTGATCGAACCGGTATTGATCCTCTGCATAGGGGCGATCGTGGTACTGCTGGTATTCGCCATCCTTTTGCCCATCTTCCAACTGGACTTTTTCGCACAGTGATGCTATACTTGTGCCACATATGAAAAAAGAGAACATAATTCAGTTGGTCATTATCGCCGCAGTCGCGCTGATCGCATATATCCCGACTATCGGCTGGATGTACGATCGATGGACCGCTGCCGAATCATATTACAGCCACGGTGTATTGATACCGATCATTTCGGCGTTTCTTGTCTGGCTCAAGCGAAAAGAATTAGCGGCTATTGACATAGTGCCTGTATATAGTTGGGGATGGGGTTTATTTGCAGCAGGAATTTTGATCCATCTTATCAGCGCATTCTGGCAGGTGTATTTCAGCTCGGGAATCGCGCTCATCCTCATTATAATGGGCCTTGTTTTATTGGCTTTGGGCAGCACGTATCTTAAACGGCTTCTTTTTCCCATCCTGTTTCTTATATTCATGATCCCATTGCCAATGGTGGCTATTGCAAACATTAGTTTCCGGTTAAAACTTTTTGCATCGCAGATCTCCGTTTTTTTTGTGAACGCCATGGGAATCCGAGCAGTGAGGGAGGGAAGCATAATTAAGACCGCCCATTCGTATCTTGTGGTTGAGGATCCGTGTTCGGGCATCAGGTCGTTGATAGCGTTGATTGCCCTGGGCTGTCTGATGGCATATCTGAGCAAGTTATCGAGGCCTCGAAAGATCATCCTGTTCTTATCCTCAATGCCGATCGCTGTTTTTTCAAACGTCATCCGTATAATTGCTCTGACATTGGTAAGCGAGATGTACGGCTCAGAGATCGCGACAGGAACATTTCATGATGTCATGGGAGTGCTGGTGTTTGTCATAGCGTTTATCTGTTTAACCGCAGTGTCAAAACTTTTGCATCAGTAGCTCGTATGGGTAAAAGAACATTCATAACAGTATTGATAATTCTCGTCATTGTGGCGGTATTCAGCATTGTTGCTTATCTGCCTGTTAAATTCGATACAACAACTTCCGTGAGAATAGCTGATTTCCCGAAAGTCATTGGTGAATGGAAGGGTGAGGATATTCCGCTTGATAAAAGAACATATGATCTTTTGGAAACGGACAACCTGATCATGCGTAATTATACCAATTCTCAGGGAGACGTTGTTAATCTGTACATCATATATTCCCAGACAAATAGAAAGGTCAGCCATCCGCCTGAGATCTGCCTGCAGGGAGATGGGGCTGTCGTTGTTGAAAAATCATTGGTGCGCATCAGCCCTGCGCTTTCCGCTGCGAAACTCATACTTGAGAAAAAAAATTTTCAGGAAGCGGCATTTTACTGGTATAAAGTCGGACCGGCATTTACCAGCGAATACCTGCGCCAGCAGGTAAAAGCCTCGATCGACCGTATGCTTGGAAAGCAGACTTCTGTCGCGCTTATCCGGGTAATTACGCAAATCAGGGGCCGTGATCGTGAGTCAGCTTTTGCTTTGTTAACATCGTTTTCCAGTAAGATAGAACCACTCCTGCACCAATACGCACCTTAAGTATGTTGTTTTCCACGCCTCGCATGTTTACCTGCAAAAACTGACGTATCTTGCCCAATCGCAGTGATTTAAATCCATCTAAGCCGAAAGCGCTTTCATAAATGTTGTGATTCATGAACAATATTATAATAATCTATTTCTATTATGCCATTTATTATTAAAAATTTTAATAAATTAATGTAATCCATTGCTGTATAAAGGATTATGTGATTAGCCATTAAAGGTCGTTTTTCGCGAGTTGGCATGGAAAGTGCTATATATACTCAGTGCTATGGAGAAAATTAAATCATTCATTTCATCGATAAAACAGGATTTATCATTAATTCGAAGGCAATTAGGCATATTTATGTCTATACGCCGCTACAGTATCCTCGCGCAGGAAAGATCTACCAGACCTATTTAAGCATGATACGACATATGAAAATGAGAGTTCGCATATTCTGCATAACATTAACTTTTTTTGCAGTGGTTCTTGCGCTTGAGCCGGTTTATCGCAATAAAATAATCCTGGCTGTGTCCTTTCTTTCCGACTCCAGGGTCAGCGTTGAAACATTGAAAAATATGCCTTCAGTTGCGCAGACAGAGCCTGTTCAGCAAAAAACGCGAGCTCCTGAACCTGCTACGCTAATTCTGATGCTGGGCGGTATCACGGGGATATTGGTTCAGTCTGCGAAGAAGGCTTTTGAGCAGGTTAAACGCGCAATTGATATTGTTTTAGCAGTTTTTGGTTTGACAATTACGTCACCGGTCCTGATCTTTGCGGCATTGCTCATTAAACTGGATTCCAAAGGGCCAATTATATACAAGCAGTTGCGGTTGGGCAGGGATAACAAGGTATTTGAAATCTATAAACTCCGGTCCATGCGCCAGGACGCTGAAAAAGGAACCGGTGCAGTATGGGCAAAGAAGAATGATCCTCGTATAACAAATCTGGGCAGGATTTTGAGGAAATCCCGCATAGATGAGATTCCGCAGTTGATAAATGTTTTTCGGGGAGATATGAGCATTGTGGGCCCAAGGCCGGAACGTCCGGAGCTTGTCCTGCAGTTAAAGCAGCATATCCGCGATTATGAAAAGCGTTTGCAGGTAAAGCCGGGCCTAACCGGGCTCGCGCAGGTGCTTCATAAATATGACGAGTCCATCGAGGATGTGAAGAAAAAAGTTTACTACGATCTCCTGTATATACAGAATCGTAATTTAACAACTGATCTAAGGATTATTGCACAAACCTTTGGCGTTGTGTTCACGGGCAAGGGCGCTAACTAGGAGGGAAAATGCGCAAATTCGGCGGTATTCTGACAGCAATGGTTACAGGTATATTGTTCATTGGTATGAGCCAGGCATCAGCTTATACGATTAATGATGTATTTTCAACCGACACCGGCAATCTATACAGCGGCGACCGTATCGGTAATTATCTTTTTGAAATTTATGGTATGGATGTTACGCAATCGGGTAATTTGCTGACATTCGATATTTATTCTAACTTTCCGGGGATAGATCCGGTAGGTGGCTGGACAACGTATTCAGCGGATCTCGGCATCGATGTCGATAATAACGGAACGTATGAATACGGTGTCGCTTTTAGCGGTATCAATAATTTGGCCGTGGGTAGCCTATATAGCGTGAACACGGGCCTGAACAGTGACCTGGTATTGAACGGCTGGTACACTTCACGGTATTATGAGCCGAACCAACGGCCGTCCGGCTATAATTACATATATCATGAAGGCATGCCTGTTACAATCGCCGGGTACAACGGCAACGGGCCTCTTAGCTTAGGGAATGTTACCTGGACCGATATCGATGGTAATTACCCGAACTATCGTATTAGTACTTCGATTGACCTGAATAAGATACTGGCGCCTGGTTTTAGCGGAAATATTACCGTGTACTATGGCGGCGCAACATGCGCGAATGACTATATAAAGGGAAGCGTCAAGGTGAATAATCCTGTTCCCGAACCGGCCACAATGAGCCTATTGGGTATGGGAATCCTGGGATTGCTGGGTTTAAAAAAGAGAAAACGTTAATAAAAGAGGATTCTGGTGAAGAAGAGAATTCTATTCTTAATCATCTGTGTGTTAAGCGTCGCAGGGGTTCAGCAGGCATTTGCAATTCCGGCACTGCAAGTGTATATCCAGGGTGCAGAATACACGCAGGAGACGTGGGTTACGAGCGCGGATGCTTTTGTATTGCAGGTCATAGCGTCCGAACCTGTTTATAATGTTGTGCTGCATATGGTTGTTCCGGAAAATGAATCAGGAGCGATATTCCTGAATGGTGAAAATGCGGGAGGCCCGATCTATGGGGATCCGGGATATACTAATGGCGGGATATTCCCCGGATGGTATATAGGGCACACCATAGGGGATATGATCTTAGGCAATAATCTTATATATAATGAAGTCTCAGATCCTATGCATACCGAATCCGGAAAGTATGGCGATATTGTGTCATTTAATATGACAATTTCCGGTTATAGCTCGGTGTTCTTTGAGGCCATGGGCGATAAAGTGGTCGGACAGGGAAGATTACAGCCGACATTCGCGCCGCTTTCTCACGACGCCGCTAAGGTTCCTCCTGTGCCGGAGCCAGCAAAAATGTCGTTGCTTGGCGTTGGTTTGATCGGTTTGTTGGGGAAAAGATTCGAAAACAGAAAATCATAGGCTTTTGATCGGGGCATTAGCCTTATTCAACGCATGAAAGGGGGTGAAAAAAGTGAGAAAATTGTTACTAATCGTAGTAGGCGTACTGTTGGTATTGGGCGTTGCTTCCAATGCTATGGCTGCGCCGTTTACGTCAACCGGTTGGGTAGATCCGAATTATGGTAATACGTGGAATTCTCAGACATTGTCCGGGACAGCGCGTTACTTTTTCTATTGGGATAATCCATCGGTTACCGTAAATGAGGTTGATATCCAGTTCGAAGGCGATATTTTTAACCTTTCAGTACTTGATGCAACTGATTTTACGGTCGTTGCTCCAGACGGATGGAATACGGCTCTGTATACCGAAACTTCAGGAGTGTATCATTGGAGTTTATCGTCCGGCGACGGTATTACTTCTGCAGATGATCCCATTATAGTGGATGTTAATTATACGCTGCTTTCTGAAAGCAGATACTATTACGGGAATAACGTTTTTGCAGGAGAAGCCGAACTGTGGAATTGGTTAGAGGCGCAAGGAGTAAATTCTCCATGGAGCCAGAAATATGAACTGGCGTTTAAAGTAGATGTTCCCGGTTACGGAAGGTTGACAGTTGATTCAAGCGGCGGTTCGACAGCTCCTGTTCCTGAACCGGCAACGATGGCGCTATTAGGCATGGGTGTTCTCGGGTTGGTCGGTCTTAAGAGAAAAGCCTAGGCAGTTGTTTCTCTTATGTCTGACTGATTTGAATGCCCCCTAATAGGTGCATTTTCGAAAGTGCAGTATCCAAGGGGGCAAATCAGAAATGATTTGCCCTCTTTTTTCTCTCCATAAATCTTCCTTATTAACCTTGACAAAAGAGTAGCGGGGTGGTATACTTTCAACACGTTTGTTTCTAAAAATAAACATATGAAAACCAAACTCCGCACTGTATATCATCAGATAATTCAAGTACTTAAATCCCAGCTTAAATTGCTTATGCCCTTTGGCATATTTGCTGCGGTTGAGTCAATAGTGCTCACCTTTGTATATCTTGCTCCCAGGGTGCCGTTCAGAGCAGTTTTGGGCCCTCCAATCAGGGCTTTCAAGGGAGAGGTTTATCTGCATTATCCTGCTAATTTCCTCATCATCCCTGAAGTTTCC
The DNA here is from genome assembly GCA_029571225.1 of Candidatus Omnitrophota bacterium. Classification (GTDB taxonomy): domain Bacteria; phylum Omnitrophota; class Gorgyraeia; order Gygaellales; family Profunditerraquicolaceae; genus JAGOOP01. The sequence continues at coordinate 20,402 of JAKPTF010000098.1, forward strand.
TCATTTATGCGCAATGTACTTACTGTTATTTTGGGGTCTCTACTGGCCGGGACCGCTGCTTTGATGATCCGTCAAGCATTCTGGAAAAAGGCCGTTGTGTTCACTTCATCGGTGGTTGAGGCGTCCCGGAAGTATTTTCAGCTTGCGGCTATTATCCTGATTTTTGCAGTCATTATGCAATATGCGTATAAGGGTGTCGGGCTTGCGGTCATGAAATTCGTTCCGCAGGTTCAATGGAAAGGCCCGGTCACCATAGTGTTAAGCGTGCTGGCGCTTTTGATCGTTCAGGCTTTCTTTAATTATGCGATCGCGTTCCTCATGCTGGGTAATGAAAAGCTTTTTAAGGCAATATGGAGTTCATTCGTATTTTTTGGCAAAAATATCTGGCAAACGCTTCTGATCGTGACTTTACCATTTCTTTTTTATGTTCCTATTATTATCCTGCAGTATAAGACAGCATATTTGATTGATAATGTGTTCCCCGAGATCGTTCTGATCATCGCATATATAGGTGTTATCATAAGTTCGCTGATCGTGGACCTGCTTGTAACCATGTCCTCGATTCTCTATTACCTTAATAATAAGGAAAGCTGATGAAAAGGGTTTTTTTGTGCATTCTATTCACCATGATACTCCTGCCCGGCTGCGGCCAGGACCAGTATGCCATAGAGCGGGAGTATTGGAGGGTCAACAGGCAGGCGCAGGCAGTATTCAAAAATCCGGTTGCCACTCCTATGAATGAGGCCGACCGTGTTGTCAATCTGCTGAGAAAATTCGCGTCAGCGCATGAGAAAAATGTGCTTGCTGTCAGGGCAGAGTTTACTATCGGCAAGGTGTATCTGGCAAAAGGCATGTATGACCAGGCGCGTGGTCAATTCGAAGCTGTCTCAAGGAAATATGCCCAGTCAGCAGCGGTTGTGTCCGAAGCCATATTCCTGACAGGTAGCGCCTATCAGATGCAGGATAATGCCGATGCGGCTATTGCTCAATTCCGGAAGGTCATAGCCAAATACCCTTTGAGCCCGCGCGGCCTGCAGATGCCTAAATACATCGCGCTGTATTATGCCAGCAGGCATGAGCCTTTGAAAATGCAGGAGGCCTACAAGGAAGCCATCGCGCATTATGAGGGCCTTGCGAAAAAGGATATGAAGTCAGCGCTTGCGCTGCGGGCATACACGTTGATCGCTGAGTGTTACGGAGGCTTGCGCGATTGGAACAAGTCTATTTCGGCCCTTGAGACTATTATCGAGAATTTCAAGGATAAGGCTCCTATGGACGGAGTCCTCCTTAATATAGCGGTCATCTACCTCAGGGAACTGCAGGATAAAGCAAGGTTTCGGGAAACACTGGCGCGGCTGCTTAAAGATTACCCCTCAAGCAGGTACGCCAGAGCAGCGCAGGAGATGCTGAAGAAATAGGACACCGCAATGCCACGGAGAAGGTGAGTAGGTTTCATGATTACCGCAGATGGCTCGTCTCAGGTCCAGATCAAGAACTTCCTCAAAGATTCTCTTCTCGAAATAATGTCCATTCTCAAAGCCGAGTGCGGCTCATTGTTCCTTTTTGACGGCAAAAACAATGAGCTTGTGCTTGAGTCGTTTCAGAACCCCAGGAAGATATCTATTGCCGGAGTAAAATACAGGATGGGCGAAGGGGTGTCGGGCAAGGTTATTGAAAGCCATGCCCCGGTGCTGGTCACTGACATCAATACCGACCGCAGGTTTCATAAGAACGGGTTTGCCCATTACCACACGAATTCCTTTATTTCAGTGCCTCTCGTCACACCCGACGGCTTGATCGGCCTGATCAATATTGCCGACAAATCCACGCAGGAGCCGTTCACGGAAAAAGACCTCGAATTCGCGTCAACCCTGGCAGAATACGCCTGTATCATCGCATACAATCTGGACCTTTCCGAGAAACTCCGGGCTGAAAAGGAAGAGATCGACCGCCAGAAAGCCCTTCTTGAGAAATACGCGACAGTCGGCAAGCTCGCCGCAGGCGTGGTCCATGAAGTCAACAACCCGCTTGACGGGATCATCCGCTTCACGAACATGCTGCTTGGCCAGTCGGACAGCCATTCGGTGGCGCATGAGTATCTGCTTGAGATCAAGCGCGGCTTGAGCAGGATCGAGAACATCACCAAATCCTTGCTGCAATTCTCGCATCAAGTCAACGCGACTGCGGCAAAGCAGAGCTACGTGGAGCTCAATCAGATCATCGAGGATTCGCTTTCGGTGTTCGGAGCGCTCATGAGCGGGAATATCAGGATCGAGCGCAGGCTTTCCGCTCCGGCGATCAAGCTTATGGATCTGGGATTGTCACATATATTCGTTAACCTCATCAAGAACGCGGTCGACGCCATGCCGCAGGGCGGCTCCCTGCGGATCGAGACGAACGTGCGCGATGAGAAGCTGACCATGATCGTGAGCGATTCAGGCAACGGAATGGATGAATCGGTCATCGAGCACATTTTCGAGCCGTTCTACACGACCAAGGCGCAGGACAAGGGAACCGGCCTTGGCCTTGCCATCTGCAAGGAGATCGTGAACCGTTATGACGGCGCAATTGCGGTCGACAGCGCGATCGGGAAAGGCAGTACCTTTACCGTTACCATTCCCGCAAAATTCATCAAATATGCATAATCACGACGAACAGGAATCCCCGAAGATCAATATTCTCGTTGTGGACGACGAGCCGCTCGTGCGCAGGTCCTTGAGCGAGTTTCTGACTCTTGAGGGGTACACGGTCAGCGCTGCCTCAAACGGCAAAGAGGCGTTGTCGCTTTTGCAGGATTACGTCGCGGACATCGTCATCACGGACGTGAAAATGCCTGAAATGGACGGCCTGACGCTCTTGCGCCAGATCAGGAAGGATTTCCCTTCTACCTCGGTTATATTCATCACCGGATATGGCAGTATCGAGAACGCAGTGGAGGCCATGAAAGAGGGCGCGTTCGATTATATCACCAAGCCTA
>JAKPTF010000106.1 GCA_029571225.1 Candidatus Omnitrophota bacterium
AGCCGAGGTTGATAAGACATCCGGGATCGCCGAATTTCTTTGCGAATTTGCCTTCGCTGAAATAAGAGAAGTTGGGGCAGTTCTGATGGATGGTCTCGCCGAAGAACAACTTCGGACGGCCGAGCTTATCCAGTTCGGGGATGCCGAACAGTAACACATGGACGATGGTCCCGAGCATCCAGTCAGGATGCGGAGGACAGCCGGGGATGTTGATAATGGGAACTCCGGTCACGATCTTTGATATCGGCTGAGCACCTGTCGGATCAGGCTTGCCTGCAGGAATGCCGCCGAACGTGGAGCATGTGCCGACCGCCACGATCGCTTTTGCCTTGGGCCCGATCTGCTGGACCATTTCAAGCATGGTCACTTCTTTGCCGTCCTTCTCGCCGATCGTGCAATACACGCCGTGATCCTTGGTCGGGATAGATCCTTCAACAACAAGGAAAAAATCTCCTTTTGCTTTCTCCGCTATCGTATCGAGATACGAAAATGCAAGCTCTCCCGCCGCTGCCATCACGGTCGGATGATACTCAAGGCTGATGATCTTGGTGAGGACATCGGCGATCTTCGGATGCGCGGTGTTCAACAGCGATACGCTGCAGCCGGAGCAGCTTGCGCCCTGCAGCCAGATGACCGGAGGCCTCTTCGCCGCAGCTTCTTCCAAGGCAGAAACGAGTTTCGGCACAGCCATCTGGGAAAGGCCCATTCCCATTGCAGATGCGCTGCACAACTGCAAGAATTCACGCCTCGTAAGTTCCATCATTCCTCCTATTTTATTAAGCTATTTTTATAAAACTATTTATAAATAAAAAAAGCCGAAAAAGATCACTTTTTCAGCCTCTGGATACTCGTATCCGCGCCCGACCCGTAACTGCATTATCCTCCTTAATATTTATTATGGTTTTATCACAAAATAAAAATCATGTCAAGTATTTCTGAATAATTATTCTCATTTCATTTTTTTGTGTTAGAATAATGCACAAAGCGTTAGAATGGGTCAGATATTATGAAAAATGCAGCAGTGAGCATAGAAATTGAAGGCATTGTTCAGGGGGTCGGGTTCAGGCCGTTTGTTCACCGGCTGGCAGAACGTTTCGGGCTTAACGGATACACGCTCAACACTTCAGAAGGCATTACAATTTACGCTGAAGCCGGGCGCCAGAAGACCGATGCATTCCTGAAAGCCCTGACGGCCGAAGTGCCGCCGCTGGCGCGTATAACGGGTATCAAAACAAGCCAGGTTGCGCCGCAGGGTATCACCGGATTCTCCATCCGGGAAAGCAAGAAAACTCAGCAGCAGACCGCGCTGGTATCCCCTGACATCGGCATCTGTGCCGACTGTCTTGCCGAGATGAACCGGGATACGGACCGCAGGCACCGTTATCCGTTCATCAACTGCACCAACTGCGGCCCGCGTTTTTCTATTATCCAGGACATCCCGTATGACAGGCCCGGCACGACCATGAAGGCCTTTAACATGTGCATGGACTGCGCGAAAGAATATAACGACATACGTTCCCGCAGGTATCATGCCCAGCCCAATGCGTGTTTCGTCTGCGGCCCGCAGGTCTGGCTTATTTCCGGAGGAAAAACAAAGGCATCCGGCGAGGAAGCAATTTGCGAAGCTATACGCCATATCCGCGCAGGGGCCATCGTGGCAGTAAAGGGGATCGGGGGATTCCATATCGCCTGCGATGCCAAAAATAGCCTGACTGTGCAGCGATTGAGAAACCTCAAGAAACGTCCGTCAAAACCGTTCGCTGTCATGGTCGCGGACCCGAAAAAAGCGCAGACTTTCGCGGAAATATCGGATACGGAGCTGGCGCTCCTGACAAGCCCGGAGCGGCCGATCGTGCTTTTGCGCAAAAAGAGCGCAGGAAGCCTTTGCCAGGAATTGAGCCCTGACAACAATTATATCGGGGTCATGCTCTGCTATACCCCCCTGCATTACCTGTTGTTCGACCGCGGCCTTTCAGACGGCCAGCAGCTTGACTGCATCGTGATGACCAGCGGCAATATCTCAGACGAGCCGCTGGAAACCGATAACGACCGGGCCGCGCGCAACCTCTCGGGCATCTGCGATCATTTCCTGGTGCACAACCGCGCGATTCACAACAGGGTTGATGATTCCATCGTCCAGGTGATGGACAAAAGGCCCGTCATGTTGCGACGAAGCCGCGGATATGCGCCGTTCCCGTTCTTCGCCCGTACGGCCATGAAACCGACGCTCGCCTGCGGGGCCGAGTTGAAGAACACGTTCTGCCTGGCAAAGGACTGCCGTTTTTTCCTGAGCCAGTATATCGGGGACCTCAAGACTTACGCGACGTATCAATTCTACCGCGAGGCTGTGTCCCGGATGGAAAAGCTTTTTTCGGTAAAACCGTCCGTCGTAGTCCATGACCTCCACCCGGATTATCTTTCCAGCCATTACGCCCTTGCGTTGAAATCGAAAAAGAAATCGCTCAAGATCTTCTCCGTTCAGCACCACGCCGCGCACTGCGCGAGCGTCGTCGCGGAACATGATCTAAAAGAAAAGATAATCGGCGTCTGTTTCGACGGCATCGGATACGGGGCCGACGGCAGGATCTGGGGCGGCGAGTTCTTTGCCGGAACGCTCCCCCGTCTTGTCCGCGTTGGGCACCTCGAATACGTCCCCATGCCCGGAGGCGACAAGGCCACGCAGGAACCTTTCCGCATGGCTATCAGCTGCCTGTATCAGGCGTTCGGCGAAGAAATATACAGGCTCAATATAGGCTTTATCAACAAGTACCAGAACATGCTTGCCGATTTCATCACGCTCGCCAAGCTCAAGCCTGTCCTGACCTCGAGCGCTGGAAGGCTGTTCGACGCGGTGAGCGCGATCCTGGGCATCTGCGACCGCATTACCTATGAAGCGCAGGCGGCGATCAGGCTGCAGATGTTCGCCGAGCGGTCCAAAACCGCAAAGGCCTACCGGTTCGATATATTCGAGGAGGGCGGGATGCTTATCGTCTCAAGCGGCCGTATGCTCGAGCAGCTCGTCAAAGACCTCAAAGGCTACGTTTCCAGGGAGGATATCGCGCGCAGGTTCCATAACGGGCTTGCGGAGGTTACGGCGCGTATGTGCTCGGTGATCCGGACGAAATCAAAAACGAACACGGTCTGTCTTTCAGGCGGAGTATTCCAGAACAAGCTGTTCCTTGAAATCGTCGCGGAACAGCTGCGGGAGAAAAAATTTTCCGTCTTCTACAACGAAGTGCTGCCTTCCAATGACGGGTCGGTTTCGCTCGGCCAGGCAGCGATTGCCAATGCGAGATAGGGAGCTCACACATGTGCCTTGCCATACCGGTCAGGATAATCAGCGTTAACGGCACTTCCGCCGAAGTCGATGCCAACGGAGTAAAACGAGCAGCGGACGTGCGTTTTATCGACAACCCGAAGGCCGGCGATTACGTCCTGCTCCACGCCGGCTTCGCGATCGAGAAGATAGACAGGGACCAGGCGGCAGAGACGCTCGCTCTCCTGAAAGACATCTACTACGAAGAATGAGATATATCGACGAATTTCGCGACAGAGGCCTCGTCAAAGGCCTGGTCAGGGACATCGAATCAGCCTCGACCCGGAAAACAAACCTGATGGAAGTCTGCGGAACGCACACGATGGCGATCTTCCGCTCGGGGATAAGGCGGATACTCCCTGCTTCCGTCAACCTTATATCGGGTCCCGGCTGTCCGGTGTGCGTTACATCGCAATCCGATATCGACCGGATGCTGTATCTGGCAGGCCGCAAAGACACGATCATCACGACTTTCGGGGATATGCTCAAGGTCCCGGGCACGGAAAGCTCGCTCGAAAAAAAGCACGCCTCCGGAGCGGACATCAGAATCGTATACAGCCCGCTCGATGCATTGGCGATAGCCGAGGCCAACCCCCGCAAGAAGATTGTGTTCCTGGCCGTAGGCTTCGAGACGACTGCGCCGATCATCGCCTCGGTCATCAGCGATGCCGCAGAAAAAAAAATAAGTAACTTCTTCGTGTACTGCTGCCATAAAACCATTCCGGCAGCCATGAAGGCTCTGCTGGAAACCCGGGAAATCAGGATCGACGGTTTCCTGTGCCCCGGCCATGTGTCTTCGATCATAGGATCGCGCGCATACGAATTCATCGCGCGCGACTTTAACGTCCCCTGCGCCATCAGCGGGTTCGAACCGACGGATATCCTAGAGACGATCCTCATGCTCATCAGGCAGAAGAAGGACGGCCGCGCCTGCGTCGAGATACAGTATAAACGCGCCGTGCAGGAACAGGGTAACGTAAAAGCAAAAGAAATGATGGACAGGGTGTTTGAACCCTCCGATGGCGACTGGCGCGGGCTGGGCGTAATCCATGACAGCGGCCTGAAAATCAGAAAGGCATACCGTTTTTTTGACGCAACTGCGGAATTCCGCATACCGGCGCTTCAGGCCAAAGAGCCGCGCGGATGCGCGTGCGCAGAAGTCCTCCGGGGTATAAAGACCCCGCGGCAATGCGGCTTGTTCGCTAAGACCTGCACGCCGGAAACGCCGTTCGGGCCGTGCATGGTGTCCACCGAAGGGACCTGCGCGGCGTGGTTCAAATATAACAGGAATTAGTCCATGGACGAAAGAATATTGCTGGCGCACGGGTCAGGGGGCACGCTGACGCACCGGCTTCTCCGGGAAATCGTGTTCCCGGCGTTCTCAAACCATGTCCTTGATAAATGCGAGGATGCGGCGGTCGTGCCGTTGCGCGGGAAGTGCGCATTCACCACGGATTCGTTCGTCATCCAGCCGCTTTTCTTTCCAGGAGGGGATATCGGCAAGCTTGCCGTCTGCGGAACGGTCAATGACCTGGCTGTGATGGGAGCCCGTCCTGCGTATATGACCGCGGCATGCATCATCGAGGAAGGGCTCCGGACTGCCGTGTTCCGGAAAATCGTCGGCTCGATTGCTAAGGCAGCAAAGGACGCGGGAGTCCTGATCGCCGGCGGGGACATGAAGGTCGTTGAAAAAGGCGCGTGCGATAAAATATTCATCAATACGACGGGAATCGGCACGATCACCGAAGGGATCCGCGTCTCGGCCGATAATGCCAGGCCAGGCGATCACGTAATCATCAACGGCACGATCGGGGACCACGGCGCAGCGGTCATGTCAGCGCGGAAGGATTATAAACTGCGCAGCTCTATCCGAAGCGACTGCGCAAGCCTGAACGGCCTGATCGAACGCCTATTGAACACCGTGCCCCGGATCCGCGTCATGCGTGACCCCACTCGTGGCGGGGTCGCCACAACGCTAAAGGAGATTGCTGTCCAGTCGAACGTCGAAATAACGATAGAAGAAGACGCTCTGCCCGTAACAGGGCCGGTTCGCGGATTCTGCGAAATTCTCGGCGTCGATCCCCTCTATATGGCAAACGAAGGGAAGGTCCTTGTTTTCGCGCCCGAAGAAGACGCCAGGCGCGTTGTTTCAACAATGCGAAAGCACGCCCTCGGCAGGAACGCTGCCGTTATCGGACGCGTCACTCGCCGTTGCAGCAGCAGCGACACCCCGCAGGTGCTCCTGCACACATCAATAGGCTCCATGCGCATCATCGACATGCTCTCCGGCGAACAACTCCCCCGCATCTGCTAAAAAAAAGGGTCAGCCAAGCATGCACAAAAGCTCTTTCAACTGCCGTGGAGTAGCCAATGCCCTTTCTTCTTCCAGCCGCAGTATATTCATCACACAATCAACCAGCGCGCTTTTCTGCCGGGTGGCGTCATCGCGGCCGCAGCATTGTGCGGCATATTGTTTGAGCTGTTCATAAGGCACCTGGCCCTTCGCAAGCTGTGCCAGGATATCCGACCATTGCCGCTCAAGCTCCCCGGCGCTGACCGTCTGCGCGGGTATAGAGGGAACATTTGAAATATGCATGACAGCTGACGCAGCCGTGAAATCGATGCCGCCCACTGCCTGCGGATTCTGATACCCGAATAGCCGATCCCCGCCGTCTTTTTGATCCACGGTTCCCCGCAGTTTCGCCAGAGCCTCCCTGGCGCATTCCTGCGCGAACTCAAAACTCAAACTGGCAGCTGCCTTCCTGTGCGCGGGTACGGGCATCAGTACGAATTTTTGCAATCCGGACAAATGGGTTAAACCCACGGCAACAAGCTCGCTCACTGATCTTTCCTTTAAATGATCCAGATACTGGGCGTACACCGCGTCCACATATTCTTTCTCATAATCGGCGGCGTGCTTGCATCTCCATTGTTCAATCCCTTCACGGTCGGACATGATCTTCATGATCTCCGCCTTCAAACTCATCTTTACCCGGTCTTTGCCCGTGTCCGGCTCCCGTCCGCCGTCCTTAACCCTCTGCCACTGCATAAACGCGTTAAGATGATCCAGCGGCAGCTTAAGGTCCCATTTATCAAATTTCGTATCATCATTAAATACCTCGCGGATGGATTCGCGGGTAAACAGCGCGTATTTGTTTCTCTGCAGCCATTCGATAACGAGGCCTCCGATCGCCGCTTCATATTGCTGGGCGGTTTGCTCTGCCGCATCGTAGATTTTGGCCTCATACGTCATGACGAATACCGGCTCGTTAGCCGAGGCGCGGAACACGTATCGGCCTGCGAAGGTACCATCGGGCATAGCAAAATGAATGTCGATAAACCGGTACTTGCCGTCATCCTGGTCTTCTTTAGCCTCGACCTTAGACACAACAATCCGGCCGGCGGGAGTGTCATAGACCTTACCCGGAACAAATTCTATTTCAAGCTCCCGGGCGATATGGTCCCGTCCGTCAGCTATTATGCGCTGGGGCGGATTTTGAGGCTTATCTTCAAACGTCCAATCCAGCCGCTGCTGCGCGTCCTGTTTGTCGGACAGCATCTTTAGGAATGCCGGATCGAACGGCGCGGAAAACCGCGGCGCCTGCGCGTAGGGAATAATCTTGTCCTTATACGCCTGCAGGAACGGATTATTCGTCCTGGGATTGTTATTCTCGTTGTATTGCTCTTGCTTGGCCATGACCGCGAACAGGACAGCGACCGCAACCGGGTTTTCTATCTCTCCGGTGATATCAAGCCAGCAATGGCCTGACCGCTCGCCGTAGATCGGCACCGAATAGCCGTCTGCCAGCAGCTTTTCCCTCAACGCCTTTAGGAAAACATATCCCGCGTCTGTCTGGAAAGGATCCCCCCCTGCAGCGCTCGTCTGCTCGTTCACGGCGAATGTCCCGAGAACGTCGCGGACCGCAGCAACCTTCTTCCCCGTTATTTCTTTATTATACCCCCACTTGTTGATAAGATAATCGAGCAGCGCCACAATCAAGTTATCCGGCGTCAGTGTCGTGAATGAAATCGTGCCGTCATCGCTGCGCTCCGGCACGATAATGGCGCCCCTGTCTCCGTCGAGGTCGAAGGCGATGCCGAAATCAGCTTTTTCGCTTTCGATCTTATCTTTCAATTGCGCAAGATTCTTATCCTTAGCGGGATCGGCGTTATGCTCTCCGTCAACTTCTATCACGTCGCCGTTGAGCAATATGGCTTCTGCGCCGAGATTTTTGAATGTCTCATACCCGAGCTTTCCGCTGGGAGTATTGAATCCTTCCACGATAACCCTGACCCCGGCCAGAGGCAAAAACCCTGCATATTTCGCTTCCTCCGTGCCGAGAACTTCGAAAATATCAGGGCTGTTCACCCTTCTGGCAAGCTCATACAGGGATTGGCCTGCGGCTGCAGCCTGGCCGATAAGGGTGTTGAAACGTATGCAATCGGTATCAACCTCCACCGTGTCATAGGTCCCGGAGACCTCGGCCTCAAGATCCTTGATCTTTTCCGGATGTTCTATAAGGTCCGTAATGATCTCATACGATTCCTTTTTTATTTCCCTGGTGGACATGCTCTGCACTGCGCCACCCTGTTCTTTCATCATCGCCACCTTAAAACCACGCACCTGGTTCTCTTTTATCTCGGAAACATGGCTTGCGGTGATGAAAAGGCTCATGAGCGGACGGTATGCCTGGATTGCCCATGAATATGATGTGACCGCATTCGGGCCTGTTGCGGCGGTATACTTGACGTTGAGCCCCATATACCTGAACGCGTCGATCAATGCCTGCGGCAAATCTTCCTCTATTTTGCGCGCATCGCGCGCGACAATGACATCTCGGTTGGTTATACCTGCGGCTCTGGCCTTATCAAGCGCCATCTTCGCCCATGCAAGGCCGAAGCGGAACATGATTGCCGGAGTCACCTCCGGGCCTGCCTTCGTCCTGCGGTAGTCATAATCCCTGAACATGTCCTTATTCAGATCCTTTATCCTGACTTCGGCATTGGTCCATTTGCTCACATCCGGTTCGCCGCCGTCTTTCTTTGCCTGATCCCGGTTATTTTCGGGATATGAGATCTCCGTCTTGCCGAAACGGGCGTAAAAATCAGCACTGTTCTGTCCGTATAATAATCTGAATACAATCGTGTCAGCCAGCAGATCGGCGAGCCCAGGGCCGACATGAAACAAAACAAGCGATCCCAGAGCCACAACCACTAAACCGGCGGAAAAACCTCCTATCAGGTACGCAGCGACCGCGCCTCCAACCGTTGCGGATCCTATCAGAACTGCGGATAGCAGCACCCCAACCTTTTCTAATCGCAGATGATCAACTGTCGGCGGCGTATTGTCGTTTGCCTCTCCGTCCCGGATCGCCGGGGCCTCGAAGACGGTGCGCGGCGAAGGTCCTGGCTGTGCCAGGACAACCTCGCCGGTTTTTGGATTAACCCGCGTCAACCCGTTGACATGTCCGGCAGGAACCTTTTGCGCAGCGATGACCATGCCATTAACGCCTGACTGCGCAAGAATGGAGGACGATGCGTTAAATTCAATGCCGCCTGATACATATGAGCGCACGGCCAATCCGTTCACTCCGGGGGCCGATTCTTCCTTATTATATTCGCCGCGGGCAAACGATCTCTGGTATGCATTGAAGTAATGTTCCTTGGACCAGGCCTTTTGCGACATGAGGCCTGTCAGATCGCGCTGATCGATAATACTCTGATCGGTATGCTGTTTTTTGAACCATTGCGCGAGGATCAGGCAGTAATAGACCTGGCGAAGCTGTGCATATTTCTTCGATGAATTGACTTCGCGGACAAGCTTCGGGATGATCAGTGAACGCACCAAGTCGGAAGAATACGCATTTAACGCGTTCAAACGCGGGTCATCAAAGCTGACCGCAGAATCTTTTAAATGATCCTGTTCAAGCATGACATTGAGCGTCGCTTTATAAATATAGGCATTTTCTACGCCGGCACGCATGATGATCTCACCGGGCACGATCCAGGGACGTGTCACGGTGGGGATAGTGATATTATCCTGGCCGAAAAGCTCTTCGGCTTTGGCGTACAGGGCATTCCAATACTGCCTGCCTTCTTTCGTATCGGGGTCTGTGAAGCGGGCAAGATCTTTTTTAAGCTGAAGGTCGGCTGCGAGTAATATTCTGCCGATATCGGTTTTCTCTAAAGCAGGATCTATGATGCGGGTAGGATCGTCGGGCCTGAGGTTCACCCAAAAAGTATCATTCGGCAATGCCAGGCCTATTTTGAAATATCGCATGAATTCCTGCGCAGCGTCCGCAGCCTGCTGCTTCCCGAAAGATTTCACATCGCCTTTATCAAGATACAGGTTGAATTCGCCAAGCCCCTTGCTGAAAGAAATACTGCGCAACTGTACAGGCCTGAACCGGTCAGGCGCTATGTAGCCGTTGATATACGCTGGAATGCCCATCTGGGGAACGGCCTGGGCAAAACCGCTCTGCTCGAAAACAAGCGTGAAAATTATGACCGCGGATATGATCTTTTTCAACATTCCGGTCTCCTTCTTGCAGAAAAACATTTATTAAAGAGTTTTTATATACAAAAACAAAAGGCCACTACCTGACGAACCGCACATCAGGACCGTGGCCTTAGTATTTTTTTGGAGCTTAACTAATTTGGAATCAATATATTACTAATAGTAGTATACATCCGTACACACTGCCTGTCAAGAAAAAATCGGTGCCTATCCCCAATTTCAGGCTTCGGAGGGTGTGACGGTAACAGACCTGAGAGCCAGATAAAGATACGTAGTGTAAACAATGCAATATATTAAGGCAAAGAACGGGAATCTTAGTCCCATGATATCCATGGCCGCAGCCAGGCAGGTTGCCGGGACCAGTGCGTAAACTCCTATATTCCAAAGCTGGCTGTAGGCAAACTTCGTCTTGAGGACCCCTGCGATGATCATGGAGGCAAGGCTGAAGATGAGGACATGAAGCGGCTTGGTGAAAGTATACACAGAAAACCAGAATAACAGAAGCACGGGGAATATGAACATGCCGGCTATATCGATCCACCGGTTGACTATCCTGGGCACGATGTCGAAGCGTTTCTGCTCGAACGCGAGCTTGAAGCCGTCAGGTCCCGGCGTGATCGAAAAAGACCTGTTTTCCAGGTTGTAGGTCTTTATCTCTGCTGACGCATTCCGTGTCGTAGTCTGCTTGGTGATAAGCTGGTTGCGGGTCAAAAGCGCCAGATTCGGGTACTGGGCCATAACCGCGCTCACATTGGCCGGATCAGGTTCGATGATGATGGCGAACTGCTTTTCGTAGTCTTTTACGAACCGCTGTTTAGGTTCGATCAGCTCCCCCTGCTTCACTGAAACTACCGGGAATTCCCGGGCGGCCCTTGGCATGTTCTCATCGACCCATTTCTTCGCCGCAGAAAGGCCGGAAAGCGCGACAAAGGTATATTTCACGGACACCAGCGCTGAAATGATCAGGACGAATACGACCAGAAAACCTATGCTTCTGCCGACTGACTGCCGTACGACCCTGGGGTAGAACCGCGGGTCGAATGCGCCGAACATGCCGAACATACGCCCTCCTCTATTGTTATGGTTGAAAAACCAGGATGACCTATTTCCTCTTTTCAAAGGCCCGATTCTCTGGTATCATTATACCATGATCACTCAACTGACAATTAAAAATTTCGGCCTGATTGAGTCTTTGTCGATCGATTTTGCCGCAGGGCTCACGGTGCTGACCGGCGAGACCGGCGCGGGCAAATCCATACTCATCGATGGACTGCGTTTCGTCCTCGGGGAAAAGATGAGTACCTCCGTCATCAGGGACCCGAAAGCCCCCTGCGTCGTGCAGATAATAATGGAGATATCTGCGGCGCTCATACAGGAATACCCGCCCCTTGAGGAACTCGCAGCTGACGAAGATTCGCTCATCATCAACCGCACGCTGTCGCCTGACGGCAAATCAAAGGTCAGGATAAACGGCATGGCCGTGACCCTGGCTCAATTAAAGGCGCTGGGGGACCATTTGATGGATTTTCACGGCCCGCACGACCACCAGCAGCTTCTGGCCTCGAGGTCTCACTGCGGCATACTCGACAGGCTGTGCTCCATGGATGAAGATATGACGCGCTATTCCCGCGTATACGAACGGTACACTCAGCTCAATAGGGAACGGCAGCAGTTACAGGAACTCGTAGCCACGCGCCAGCGCGACGTCGAAATGCTCGAACACCAGCTCAAGGAGCTCTCCGCCGTGCCTCTTGACGAAGACCTTTACAACGCATTGCTCGAGAAACAGACAAGGATCAATAACGCGGAAAGGCTGTTCGACGCTGCGCATCAGATGCTCGAGGCAATCGAACGCGAGGATACAGGCATCAGTGAAGGTTTAAAAAAAGCTTTTCCTCATGCCAGGACGCTGAACCGTATCGACCCGGGGACAGAAAGATTCACGGAGACGCTGGCCGGTTTACAGGAATCGTTCGCGCAGCTGGCAAGTCAACTGCGCGATTACTGCGACAGCCTCTCGTTCGAGCCGCAGGAGGCGGCGGACATTAACCGCCAATGCGACGCATATTACGAAATTAAACGCAAATACGGGCCCACCATCGGTCAGGCGGCGGATTATTATGCGCGGATCAGGGAAAAATACGAGCGCATAGCGCACGCTGAAGAGAATACCATTGGGCTGGACAGGCAGATTGCCCAGACACGGGATTCGCTCAAATCCTTATCTGCAGCCCTGACAAAGCACCGGTCGAAAGCCGGCCAATTGCTTAAGAAGACCATCGAGCAGGAATTAAAAGAACTCGGGATCGTGCACGTCAAATTCGACTGCAGAATAGAAAAAAACGACTTCACCGAGCAAGGGGCAGATTCAGTCGTGTTCTACATAAGCCCCAATAAAGGCGAGGACCTCAAGCCCCTGGCTGACATAGTCTCTTCGGGAGAGGCTGCGCGGCTTATGCTCGCGCTAAAAAAAGCGCTCATCGAAGTTGACCCGATACCCGTGCTCATTTTCGACGAAATTGATGCGCAGATAGGCGGCAGGCTCGGAACCGTCACGGGAAAAAAACTCAGGGAGCTTTCACGTAACCGCCAGGTCATCGTCATCACGCACCTGCCGCAGATCGCCTCCTTTGCCGATACCCATCTCAAGGTCACCAAGAAGGTAGTCAACGGCCGCACGGTCACGCACGTAGAACGCCTGGACGCCGGCGCGAGCGTCAGGGAACTGGCGCAGATGATGTCTGGAGAGCATGAAACCGGGATCGCGCTCGACCATGCGCGGGAACTGGTCAGTATAGCCGAAAGCAGCACTACTCCGCCGGTGAGGCGTAAACCACATTGATCCGCAGGTTTTCTATATGCTCGATTGCCTCCTTGCACGCCAGCGCGTTATCGAGGGAAAGCCTAGCCTGCTCCTTATCGCCGCGATACCGATCGCTCGCAAATGCCTCGTTGAAATAGGCGATCTTGTTGGAGATCACTGTCGGATCAGGAACGATCCACCCGGCCTCAAATATCCCCAGGCCTCCTTCGGTCCCTACCATCCTCAGGAAGCATCCCATGCACTCTATATCGTGGATGAACAAAGGATCCTGAGGAGTAATCGGTATCGATTCGCCGTCAGTCTCTATGGTGACTCCCTGAGGCTGGACGTCAACGACCGTGAACCGTATGACCGCGCGGCTGTCTTCGCGCACCGTGCTGAATATCTCAATAATGACCTCCTGGTTCAGCCGGGCCTCGAAACGGACCGGCTCGGCACCCTTGCCCGCTCTATCCGGAACAGCACGGACATCATCCCGGCCGGCATACCCGGCCGCGTCGATATTCAGGTCGAAGACATACGGGCCTTTCGGATGCACGGGCTTGCCTGCGATTGAAATCCGAGAGAAATCGGAAAGCGAGGGACCTTTGTTTTTCAGCAGATAGGAATTGATGTAGAAATACTGGCTGGTATTCCCCTGGGGAAGGAAAACAGATGTTTTTCGGCCGTTGAAACCGAGCGTATAATCGCCTGATTTGAATGAGTAGAATTCGACCTTCAGCTTCAGCCAATCAATGAGCCCGTCGTTATCAGCGTCTATCTCCTGGATCCCGGTCACGCCGCGGCACACCGGCATGATAGGCCTGTTCTGATCGTAAAGGCCGGCGTTCTGCAAAAGCCGCAGCCCGAAGGAATAAAGATACTGCCAGATGATCTCCCGGTCTTTTGTATTGCGGCTGTTGTACAGGCGGATCGTCTTTTTCCTGCCGTCAACGCGCAGGGATATCCTGTATTCTGGCGAAGCAGGGTCGTCGGCCTCCCTGTCGGGCAAGTCCTCAAGCCCGTGCTCGAACATGAACTTCCCCATCCAGTATAACTCTTCGGGCTGGACTGATATCTCTTTGAGCGTATCGTACATCTGTATGGTAACGGCGCCGTCCCCGGAAATCGTATACGCCATAAGGTCCTCTACAGTGTGCTTGCCCAGAGGGGTATTGAGAAAGGAGATCTTCAGGTTCCTGTCATGCGGACTGCGGCTGAGGCGCTGTTTGAAATCCAGAGCCAGCGCGCGCCATAAAACGGTCTCCCTGGGCGCCCGGGCCGCCTCCTCATCCATGGGCCAGGGAATGATACTGTCCTGCGCCTGCGCCCCGGCGCGTAAAAAGAAGAGAACGGATGCCGCCGCGGCTGCTAAAATGCAAAGCCGCGTGGATCCGCTCACGGACTTCTGATCATTCACCACAACGGGATGCTCCCTGATAAGGGAATGGGCCGCAGGGCGGTTACGGCGTCTTCGATGCGGCCTTGATCGACCATCAGGGCGACCGGCAATTCCCTGCCCGCCATGCTCATCCTCATAAAATGATACGGGATGCCTGCCTCTTCCATTGCCCGCTCGACTGCGCTGCGGTCAACATCGGAGTTAACCACAACGATCTCGACAAATGCCTCTGGCTGGCCGGGATCTTCGGCGGAAATCTCAGGCGAAGGTTTTTCTTCATCCCGGTGCCGAGCAGGCGGATCATCCGGCGCTATGCCGCGACGCCGCGCCTCCTGTTCCAGCAGGCTGTACGCGCCTTCAACAAAAGCTCCGGGCCCGTCTTTGAGCAATTCGAGCACCTGTGTATCCGCGTACTGTTCATACTGCTTTTGCAACTTCAGCTGCTCATGCTGGTCCATCCTGCGCCTCCGTGCTTTTCAATGGGCTTAATCGCTCGACCGCTTTGCTCAATTCATCAATCCGCCGCAGCAACTCTTCTTCGCGCTGTTTGAGAGCCGCAATCTCCTGCTCTAGAGAAAGGATCTTGCGCGCTATGAACTCATCAGGAGGTTCCAGTACCAGCTGCGAGCCCCGCTGCGTGACCTTAGTGCCTTGCGCCACGTACACAGAATGCTCTCCCACCTTGATTAGCTCCATGCCAGCTGGAATCTGAGTATCATTGACATCCTGGGCGTGAGCGCTTGTCCCTCCCAGGCACAGCCATACAACAAAGAAACCTGCAACCAGTTTCTGTATCTCGATCAAAAGATGCTCGAGGTCGAACGGCTTTGACACATACGCCTGCGCACCCAACACCTTGCCCACGACATGGTCGACGTCGGAATCCTTGCCGGTGACCATCATAACCGGCGTCTGTGCCAGGTCCGGATGCTTTTTGAGATTCCTGCAAACCTGCTCCCCGGGCATATCAGGCAGTATGAGATCCAGGATAATAAGATCGGGCCTGCACGCATCGGCTTTCAAAAACCCGCCTTTGCCGTCATGCGCGACGCTGACCTCGAATCCCCGATTCTGAAGAGCTTCCTCAAGGATATGGCACAACAGGAGGCTGTCCTCTATAACCAGGATTTTCTTTGCCATACAATCATTGTATACGCTCCAGGGGAGGATGTAAACTTTTTTCTATCGCGCCGGGAATATGGCGGTGGGCGTCTTTGCGGAGGCTGTGGGGGACTTCCAGCCCATGTGCTTCTAATAGCCGTTTATCGGAGAGAATATTGACTACATCTCCCTGCGCTATGATCTTGCCGCGGTCAAGAACGGCCACGCAGTCGCATATCTCAATGACAAATTCCAAATCATGGGTAGCGATAATCTTGGTGACCGGCAATTCCTTTAACAGCTCAATGAGGCCCCGGCGGTGCTTGGGATCCAGATTGCTCGTCGGCTCATCAAGGACGAGGATCTCGGGGTTCATGGAAAGCACGGTCGCGATAGAGATGCGTTTTTTCTCGCCGAAGCTTAAGTGATGGGATGATCTTTTCATAGCGGGAAGCATGTCCACAAGCTCCAGCGCATTGACGACCGCTTCCTGCACCGCGACTTTAGGCAATTGCATGTTCACCGGGCCGAAGGCTACGTCGTCGAACACGGTCGGCATGAATAACTGCGCATCGGGATCCTGAAAGACAAGCCCCACTTTGCCGCGGATCGAGGACAAATTCCTGTCAACGACTTCCATGCCGGAAATCCTCACCGATCCATGCTGTTTCAGGATGCCGTTCAGATGCAGTAAAAGCGTGGATTTGCCAGCCCCGTTCGGCCCGATAAGGCCAAGCGTCTGGCCGCGGGCGACGCAAAGGTCAACCCCTGCCAGGGCAGGCGTGCCGTCAGGATACGTGAATCTCACATTATTAAGTTCAACGATGGGCCGTTCCATACGTGGTATTATACTCCGCTCATCCGGATTGTCATCAATATAATAAGCATGAACGCGCAAAAATAGATATCGTTCTTTGTTATCCGCCAGGCATGGAGAGTCCGTATGGGGCCGGTATATCCCCGGCAGCACATTGCCAGATAAACCTTCTCCGCTTTTTCATACGAACGTATGAACAAAACGCCCACGATATTCGACAGCGTCTTGATCAAGCCCCACCCGCTGCGCCGTACTGAACGCGACATCCGCGCGACCTGCATGCGTTCAAGTTCATCCTCAATTACAAACAAATAGCGGTACATGAAGGACACAATCATGACCACCAGGCGCGGGATGCGCAATCGCTCAAACCCCTTGAGCAAATCGACAAAATCAGCGGTATTGACGAGAAGAATGCTGCACAGGATGGAAAGATACGCCTTGACGATCACGTTCCACATGAGCATGAGCCCCGTGTGCGTCAGGGGCAGGCGGATAAATCCCGCGTTCAGCGTGAATATGACGACACCGGGCTTGTAAAAAGGGATAAAAGCCGCGATACAGAACACGATGGGCATCAATTCCAGGGATTTCCTCAAGACGAATACAGCCGGGATGCGTGATAGGGCCATGAGTCCCGACAGGAGAAGGAAATATAAAAAGAATGAACGCATCTGCTCAGGAGGAGTCAGCACAATGAACAGGATACACGCGAAAAACACCCCGATCTTTACGCGCGGATCCCTCCGGTGCAATATGCTGTCTAAACGGCTGTATTCGTCAAGAAAAGCGTGTCTCACGAACTCTTTTGCCTTTTGATCAACGCCGCGAATCCGTACGCTGCGCCGAATACGACCAACGTCCCCATGACGCCCGCGGCGGAGGTTGCCAGTTTTTCGTTTTTGATGCCCGGCCATGTATAGTCAGGGACCGGAGACACAAGGACCGGCTCCCCTTCGCCTTTTTCCAGAAAACCTTTATCCTCCGCTACCCGTTCTAACCCGTCGGGGAATGAGGACGCAAACGGGGAGAGGACAAGCGCCAGGAAAAGAGCTGTCAATAACCCGAACAGGATGTCTTTTTTATTCATGCGAACCCTCCGATTTATATACCAGGTCAGGCCTCACTTTGATCACAAATGAAACAACCAGGCAGGTAATAACCGCTTCCCCTATTCCGATCAATGCGTGTACGCCGAGCATGGCAGGGAACACGACATTGAACGCAGATGTCCCCGAAATGACCAATTGCAAGGAGCATGCGCTTGACGCCAGGATCACTGATGCCCATGAGGCAACGGCAATACTGGCAATAATGAACCGCCTGCCGAACACGCCGTTACAAAGCCGGTATATCAAGTACCCGCCAATGGTGCCGATAAAGGACATATTAAAAATATTCGCGCCCAGGGCTGTCAATCCTCCGTCCTGAAAGATCAAACATTGTACCATAAGCACCACTGCTATGACAATAGCTCCTGCGCACGGCCCAAGAAGCACTGCTGCGAGAACGCCTCCCAGGAAATGGCCTGACGTGCCGCCCGCAACGGGGAAATTGAGCATCTGCGCGGCGAAGACGAACGCCGACATAACACCCATAAGGGGCACTACTTTGTCCTTAAGCGAACGTGATGCCTGGCGGATACAGGCTCCCAGGCCGCCGGCTGAAATTAGCCAGGTGGTCACCCAGGTACCGGTGCTTAAGAATCCATCCGGAATATGCATACGAACCTCCTTATCTATCCCTTGCGCATTCCATGCGCATGGGATTAATTCGGGCTTATGAGTTATGTCGCGCTTCGCGCTCCATAACTCATGCCCTCATTAAAATTCCACCTGTCCGCGAAGGCCGGTAACCACAATGGTGCCGTCGCCGTTCGCAGCATCCTTGCCGTACGGCCGCCAGATGATCTGCAGGTCAGGGCTGATCCAGAGATGGTCATTGACCTTGCAATTGTAATACCATTCAAAATGGGATTCGGTCTTTGCAAGCAGGCTGTTCGCATCCCTGTATTTATCAGACGGCTTTATCTGGCCGAAACCGACGCCGGTAACGTCATCAGGCCTGCCCCACAAAGAACCTTTCACCTGCGGCCCCAGGCTCCAGGATCGTTCAAGGGAGAAGTCGCTGCCGTTGAGGTAAACGTCGGGATCCTGCCAGCCGTACCGGGCAAAGATGCCGAAGATATCAGTAAGCTCCTGGTCAATGCTGACCCCCCAGCCATAGCCGTTTTCCTTATCCCTGGTCGTATCCATCCATTTCGTATGGTTATCTCCGCTGCGCCATGCGATCAAGCGGTAGTTCCCGCCTCTTCTGAACAACTGCGGCTTGAAATTCACCTGGCCTGCAAGGAACATGGAATCGAATACATCAGTCCACCCCGCTTTACTGTCAACAGCAAGAAGTTCGACATCCAATAAGTCCGACGGAACAGCGGAAAAACGCACGCCCGCGCCGTTACTAGCCGGGAATTCGATCACCGGGGAATTACCGAAGATCAATGAAAGAAACTGCGAGGTGTCCGTATTCGCATACTCATTGGTATCGATGTAATTGGTTGCGTCGAGCTTGCCGAACGTCAGGGTTAATGGGAACCGCTTAAAATGCTGTTCATACCATGCCTCAGGCATCAACACGCCTGAATTATCAATAGCATTGTTATTGACATTTCCGTAAAGCCGAAGTGCCTGGTCCACACCTGAGCCCGGGCCAGATTTAAGAAGTACGTACGCGCTGCCGTAATCGTCAAAGGATTTTTCAAAGGAAAGCTTTGCTGTCATTGACGCGTCGGTCGCATCCTCGCGGTTCGACAACTGGTTCGGGCCGTTGGCATTGCGCACTGCCTGCACGATGGTCGTTGATTCAAACCCGATTTTGACGCCATCCAGCAGTTGATCGCCGGCAGACTGCGCCGGTGCGGCCTCCGCCCGCAGGGTAAGTTCCTGTGTAGTTACACGGCGCTCAAGAGACTCGATGGTCTGCTGCTGCCTCTGAACGGTATTCTTCAATTCCCTGATCTGCATCAGAAGCTCATCATTGGTCACCGCGGGCTCAGCGAAAACAACTGCCGGGCACGATAAATATATACCAACAAGAAAGCCGTACAAAATTGTTTTAAAACCCTCCGGTCGTAACACAAACACCTCCCTCTTGTTCACACGATTTATGCAATCGTGTTACTGCTTGACAAAAAAATAATACATACCCGCTTATACAAGATCCTTTCCCGTTGTCGCCATGCTCAACGAGCCGAACTTAACGCCCTTTGTCCCGCGCATTTTGTCCGAAAGCTCCTTTATCTTATCGGGCCTGCCCTTGACCGCGATGATCTCAAGGCAGTTGTGGTGGTCGATGTGTATATGCTGGCTGGCGAATATGACTCCGCCGAAGTCATGCTGAAGGTCAGTCAGAACCGTTGTGAGCTCGCGCTTATGGTGATCGTACACGAGAGTGATTGCTCCGACCACCTCATCCTTCGATGCCCACTCGTCTTTGACCAGTTCGGCCCGGATAAGGTCACGCAAGGCTTCCGACCTGTTGTCATACCCTCTGGCAGACAGAAGCCGGTCCCATCGCTGCAAAAGGCTCCTTTCAAGAGATACTCCGAACCTTACGAGTGACGACATATGCTCTCCATGATATTACGAATGTAATTATTGTAGCACTGGTCGGTTCTCTGTCAAGCGGAAAAATTGGCCGGGCAGAATTAATTATACCTGGCCACTTTTATTGGTAGCTGTGGAGGCCTGGCAGGATGAAGTTGACGCCGATGAAGGTGAATAGTGTTGCGAGGAAACCGAAAATACACAGCCACGCGGCCCTGGTATCTTTCCATCCGCAAAGGATGCGCATATGCAGATAAACGATATACACCAGCCATGTGATGAGTGAACAGGTCTCTTTCGGGTCCCATCCCCAGTACGTTCCCCAGGCGGCATCCGCCCATGCCGATCCGGTTGTCATGCCTACGGTCAAAAAAGGAAATCCGAATATTACCAGCCGGTACATAAGTACATCGAGTGACCGCAGTTGTTCCGTCCCGGCTGCGCGCCGCTTTGATACGATATAGAGAACGCCGAGCATGAACGCGAGGCTCAATGCGCCGTAGCCGATAAAATACGTGATAACATGGATGCCGATCCACCTGCTCTGCAAAGCTGGCACCAGGGGTTTGACCGCGCTGTCGCCGAAGAGAGCTGCCGTCATCAGGCATAACGCCAGGATAAGGCCGGGAACACGCAGGATCGAGGCGCGGTACAGGAAAGTGAACGCAAAATACACGGCGATAATCGCCCAGGAGAACAGAACCAGGGATTCGTACATGCTGGCGAACGGCGGCCTGCCTGCGGCGTGCCAGCGAAAAGCGATAGCGCAGGTATGGAACGCAAACCCCGATGACAGCAGCGCCTGCGTAAGTTTTTCAGATCCGCGTTTCAGTACACCCGGCGGGATCGCGATAAAAAACGCTGCGGCTGCGTATAAAACAAAGCCGGCCTTCAGGAATATTTCGGTCATATGTTACTGTTTTTTCCGGGACCGCGCGGCCGTAATTTCGGATACAGGATACCGATGATCCCGGAGTTCATCAGAATAAATCCCAGAAAAACTATTTTAACACCGGGATCATACACGACGTCAAGGCCGGTCCAGGAAAGCTGTTCGGAATCATAGCGGGATTGATATACGGAATACCCCCGGTATTCAAGCGGCGCGTTCACCTTTATATCCCGGCTGAAAGAGATCCGTCGGCCCGGGTCATCTACCCTGACTCTGCTGCGGTATTCCTTTATCTGAGGCTGAAGGTCGAACCTGAACCTTATATTGAGGTCGTCCCCCATCTCGATATCCGGGTGGTTGGCAAAAATCCATCGCTCCTCCGAAAGGGCAGGCCCTTTGATACGAACGAGCAGTGCTGGATTCAGCGGCTGACCTGAACGGCTCACAGCGCGATTCTCCCGGTCGAATACAAAATGAGGCAGATAATCAACAACTGTAAACGAATAGCCGGTTTCGCCCAGCGGATATTCCACGCCGGGCTGCGCACGGTACTGTCCGGAAAAACCCCGGTCCTCTACGCGAACGCGCACCGGATAGCCTTTCTGCGCCGTTTCATACCATTCGAGAGAAAAATCTTCCAGTGTGATGAAAAACGGCAGCGCGCGCACACCCCTGTCTGTCATGAACGAATCTGCCCGCTGGCCTTCGGACAGCTCAATGGAACCGCGGAAACCGAACAATGCGCTTACAAGGGCGCCGGAAAGGATAATAAGCACTGAAGCGTGAGTAAGGATTGAGGCGACCTTTTTTCGGTTGAAAAGGATACGGTCAACAGTACAGACCAGCAGATTAAGGGCGAACAGCCCCAGGAGGCAGAAAAACCATACGCTCGAATATACGAGCGGCTGTTTTTCTGTAGGCAAAAGCGCTCCGGCAAACGATACGGTTATGATGATCCACAGAAGGACAAACGCAATCCGCACCGAACCTATGAATCTCCAGGACTGAAGGAATGGATGTGTTTTAGCCATTGAAGTTTAAAGCCGCCGAACCGCGCGCGCACACGCCATAACGGTCTCTCTTATATCCTTACCGGTGTGCGCGAACGAGAAAAAGTTAGCCTCAAACTGGGACGGCGCAGTATATATGCCCTGCGCGAGCATTTCTTTGAAAAAACGGGCATAGACTTTAGTGTCGGAGGACTTTGCCGTAGCGTAATCGCGCACGCGCTTATTAGTGAAGAAAAAAGTGAACATGGATCCTGCGCGGTTGACCGTGCAGGGGACCCGGGAACGCCTGAATATATCTTCCATGGTCTGGCACATCTCGGCTGTATCCGAATTAAGTTGGGCGTAATCCCTGTTTTTGAGCTCCTTGAGCCCTGCAAGGCCAGCAGCGACTGCTACGGGATTTCCCGAAAGCGTGCCTGCCTGATAGACCTTTCCCAGAGGGGAAAGATAGTCCATAATCTCTTTTCTGCCTCCGTAGGCGGCAAGCGGCATGCCTGCGCCTATGATTTTGCCCAGGCATGTCAGATCAGGCTCGATGCCGAAAAGGCTCTGAACCCCGCCGTAGGTAAACCTGAAGCCGCTGATTACCTCATCGAAAATCAAAAGGACGCGATGGCGGCGCGTAAGCTCGCGCAATGCGGCGAGAAAACCCGGTTCGGGCAGGATAACGCCCATGTTTGCCGCTACCGGTTCAACGATAACCGCGGCGATCTTACTGCGGCCCTCGCGAATGATGCGGCTGGCCGCGTCGATATCGTTATACGCGCAGACGATGGTATCGCGGCTCGTCCCCGCGGTTATGCCGAGCGAATCCGGGACGCCGTACGTTGCAGCGCCCGAACCGGCCTTGACCAGAAGGCTATCGGTGTGACCGTGATAACACCCCTCGAATTTGAGGATCTTATCTCTGCCAGTAAAACCGCGCGCCAGGCGTATCGCGGACATCGTTGCTTCGGTCCCTGAATTGACAAAACGGACCTTCTGCATAGAGGGGACCGCGTCACAGAGGGCATGCGCCAAAACTGTCTCGTTCTCTGTCGGAGCGCCGAAGGACATCCCGCGCGCGGACGCGCCCTTCACAGCCCGGACGACGGCAGGATGCGCGTGGCCCAGGATGAGCGCTCCCCACGACATGCAAAAATCGATATACCGGTTACGGTCCACATCAACTATACGGCTCCCGGCCCCCTGCGCCATGAAAACAGGGTCAACGCCGACAGCCTTACATGCCCGGACCGGGCTGTTGACGCCTCCTACGAGGACCTGAACAGCCTCGGCATAAAACTTGCGGGACCGCGTATGTAGATTCCTATTTGCCCTGGCCATTTGTTTTTCTCGATTTGCCGTGGACATAATAAATAAGCCGCAGCCTGTTCTTCAGCTCCAGGTTCTCAAAACGAAGGCCGGTCTCATATAAAAGCGCGCCGTCCTTGTCTTTTCTCGGCTGGACCTTCTGCCAGGCGACCCTTCCGGAGCAGTTAAAGGGCTTTTCATTGTCCGGAAGATAAACCAGGAGTTCGATGAGCGCGTCGGGGTTGATCCTGCGGTCAAGCCCCAGGCAGAAACCACCTGCCGATACGTCTATCGAATACGCGCTGCCTTCGACCATCTCGTCTTTGATCTTATAGATGACCCGCAGCCTTCCTGAAACCCGCCTGTATTTTCTTCTCTCTTCCACAGCGCTGACTCCCGAGTTGCTGCGTCTCAAACCTGGTTTTTTTTAGCTCTTTAACGGTGAAAAGAATTTTCATGCCTTTTATTATAGGTCCAAGTTGCCTTAAAATCAAATTTAATATTTTGCGGCAGGCAGGCCGGTCAACAGCGTGTATCATGGTGTATAACGAGTACGGCCAGCCTGGCTGAACCGTCCTTAGATAACAATGGGATACATGCGGCACACGCGCCATGACGCTCGCAGCCCTTGCAACATCCACTTGATCCACCTGCCATGCGACAAGGGCATTGGTTTTAAGCCCGATCTTATAATGGTCAAGGACAGCCCCGAACCTGCGGATGAGCTTTTTCTCCAGCGCGCGGGCGATAAGCCCGGTGACGTCTTGTTCAGTGCATTCGAGCGCCCGGGCAATGGGTAAAAACGGCCTGTCGGTAACGTCCAGCGGCATGGCCAGCGTTGGCAGGTATTTGCGGCAAAGGGGAATTGCGGCACGGTGAAATAAGCGCGTCCTGGACCGGCGCATGCTGAATGTCCCGGGGGCGCGGTCCATAAGCGGAAACCTCGCGTCGATCTTGAAAACCTTGACCGTTGGCAGGTCGAGACATTTTGACGCGCCGGTTTCTTTGCATATCCTGCGGACAAGTTCAGCCCGGCTCCCGACTGTCCTGCAACTGACGGTGAACCACATGTTGTATTCGTCGTCGCGAAGATAATTGTGCGTTACCTGAGGATATTCGTTGATAATATTGCCTGCGGCATTCACGCGGCTGCGGGGGATTGCGAGCGCCGCCAGGCTAGACATAAAACCGGCTTTTTTAGTATCAATCACCGCCCCGATATACCTGATGATGCCTTTTTTCAGGAACAGCGCGGCCCTGGCCTTGATAC
Organism: Candidatus Omnitrophota bacterium; assembly: GCA_029571225.1. Classification (GTDB taxonomy): domain Bacteria; phylum Omnitrophota; class Gorgyraeia; order Gygaellales; family Profunditerraquicolaceae; genus JAGOOP01. Next base: position 24,027 of record JAKPTF010000106.1, read on the forward strand.
ATGAAACGGGAATATGCAGACGCCGGGCTATCGCGGCATACGGACGGGGATCAAGAGGAAAACCGTCCTGAAGATGCGCCAGAATAAGCCGGTCTTGACTATCGAGCATGGGTATTGGCAGTTTTGCGCATGACGCAATCCGGATCCTCTGACATATGATCGCCGTAATGGTAATACGCGCGGGCCCTGCATCCGCCGCACGACCGTTTATGGGCGCACGTTCCGCAGGAACCGGCATACGCAAGCGTGCGCAATCCGGCAAAAACAGGATTGTCCTTCCAGAGAGAGCTAAACGACTCTTCGCGCACGTTACCCACTCGGATCGGCAGGTACGGGCAGGGATGCACGTCGCCGTTGGGAAGGATGCAGCAATAGCTCGTGCCTGCTAGACAGCCCCGCGCGAAACGCAGATCAATCCCCATTTTCATGGCAAGCGGCACGAACTGGGGGGCGCATACCGGTTTCAATTCTATAGCGCATTTCTTTTGTTTTAGCAATATCCGCTCCAGCACCAGGCGGATCTCGTCTGAACCGATAAACACGCTGCTGAGGTCCTTGCCGCGGCCCGTGGGCACCAGAAAAAACACGTGGTGCGCCTTTGCACCGAGGCCTATGGCAAAATCGGTGATACCAATGACCTCGTTGAAATTCCGCCTTGTCACGGTCGTGTGCACCTGGAAATCGAGCCCTTCGTCCCCGCACATCCGCATCGCGTTAACCGTGGACTGCCACGCCCCTGTATGCCTGCGGAACGCGTCATGCACCTGAGGTTTTATACTGTCGAGGCTGATGCCCGCCCGCGCGATGCCGGCCTTTTTCAGGCGGCGGATTATATCAGGGGTGAACAGGGTACCGTTGGTGCCCAGGACCGGCCGCAGGCCGACTGACCTGGCGTGCGCGATCAGATCGAATATGTCCCGGCGCATAAGCGGCTCGCCGCCGCTGAGTATAATGATCTGAAACCCTGCCTTTGCGATCTCGTCAAGGAGCGCCTTGCCCTCTACGGTCGTCAATTCCTGCGGGTCCTTATCGCCGGCATCGCGATAGCAATGCTCGCATTTCAGGTTACAAGTCTTGGTAGTGTTCCATGAAATTATCATATTTATCGCTGCAGCATTCGCGCCGCTTCCAGCGCGTGGTACGTAATGATGATGTTCGCTCCCGCGCGTTTGATGCCGGTCAATATCTCCATGACCGTTCGCTCCTCGTCGAGCCAGCCCATTTTCGAAGCGGCCTTGACCATGGCGAACTCGCCGCTGACGTTATACGCGGCAAGGGGAATGTTGCACTTCCGCCGTGCCCTGGCGATAATGTCCAGGTACGCCAAAGCGGGTTTGACCATGACGATATCCGCTCCCTCACTGATATCGAGCCGTATCTCGCGCAGCGCTTCGCGCGCGTTGGGCACATCCATCTGGTAAGACCTTCTGTCGCCGAACCTGGGAGCTGACCCAGCGGCCTGCCGGAACGGGCCGTAAAAAGCCGAAGCATATTTCGCGCTGTACGCCATAATCGGGCAATCTCTGAATCCCCGCGCGTCGAGGCCGGCGCGGATTTCTCTAACCTGTCCGTCCACCATGGCTGACGGAGCGACCATATCAGCGCCCGCCTCCGCGTGGGAAACCGCAATCCTGCTCAGGAGTTCAAGCGTCGCGTCGTTATCGATGGATGCCGCGGAGCCTGCTCGCCTTACGATCCCGCAGTGGCCGTGCGAGGTGAATTCGCACAGGCACACGTCGGTAATAACGAGGATGCCCGGCACCGCATCCCGTATCCGCCTGCACGCCTTCTGAACAATGCCGTCCCGCGCGTACGCGCCGGACCCAAGCTCGTCCTTCGAATCCGGAATGCCGAATAATAACACCGCTGGGATGCCCAGCTTCCTGGCAGCTTTCACTTCTTTGATCAGGTTATCAACGGAAAGCTGGAAATTCCCGGGCAGCGACGCAATAGGGTACTTCACTGACCTGCCTTCCCTGACAAAAAAAGGCATGACCAGGTCGTCTATGCTCAAGCCCGTCTCCCTGATAAGGCGGCGGTAATTCTCGTTAGCCCTGAGGCGCTTTGGCCGGTATGCGGGGTATCTCATACTCTGTCTCCTCGGTGATCCCTATCTCTTCGTCGCTCAGATAGCAGGCGGGGTCTTGCTGCCACATATCGCCGTACACCGCCTCTGCCCGTGCCCTGAAATTCGCGTTGCATAAATCCAGGTATTTGCACCTGCTGCAGCGGCCCTTGATATGCGAGGCGCGGTTTTTGAGCTTATTCATGATATCGTCCGACGTGTCCATCCAGATGTCTCCGAATTTCCGCTTCGTCACGTTGCCGAAAGTATGCGACTGCCAGAACTGGTCCGCATGGACATTCCCCTGATTATCGACATTCGCAATCGCGATGCCCGATGCATTTCCCTTATTATACCGCAAAAGGGTAAGGATCTCCTGCGCCTTGCGGGGATCATTTTTAAGCGCGCGTAAATACACATACACCGCATCGGCGTGATTGTCAACGGTCAGGACCTCTTTGTGTATCCCCCGTTTGAACATGGACTCGGCCCAATCACAGATAGAATCAATACAGTGCCTCATATCCGCGCGCGGCAGGTCATCTTCGGTCATGGACGAGCCCCTGCCCGAATAGACAAGGTGATAAAAACAGACCCGGTCGATCGCCTCGTCTTCGACAAGCTTGAAGATATCGCGGATATCGGGATAATTGTGGCGGGTAATAGTAAAACGCAAGCCGACCTTCTGTCTGACCGCCACCAAATTCCTGATGCCTTCGAGCGCTAGTGCAAATGCGCCCTGCCTGCCGCGGAACATATCATTGCGGCTGCCGATACCGTCAAGGCTGACCCCGACGTAATCAATGCCGGCATTCTTTATCTGCTTTGCCGCCTGCTTTGTGATCAGCGTGCCGTTGGTCGAGATTACGGTCCGGATATGATGCGCATGCGCGAACGCATTCAGCTCGAACAGGTCCTTGCGCATCAGGGGCTCTCCCCCTGAAAACAGCAATACCGGAACCCGGAACTCCTCCAGGTCCAGGATCATGGCCTTTGCCTGGTCAGTGGTCAGCTCATTGGCGTACTCGGCGTTGGCCGAATTCGAATAACAATGGATGCAGGAAAGGTTGCAGCGCCGCGACACGTTCCACACGACAATAGGCCTGCGGCTGGATGAAGTCATGTCCGCGCGGTAACGAAGTTCGTCGCCGTATGACTCAAGATCGCACAAAAGCCTGGTTATACTGATCATGTTATCCTTTATACGCCTTCAGGACAGCGGCTGCCAAGCCGTCCAGGGTGTACTCCTTTGCCTCGATGCTGACCTTCAACCCGTATTCTTCGCAGGTTCGCGAGGTGACCGGGCCGATGGACGCGACCCTGAATCGGTTCTTTTTCGAAAATATCTGCCTGCGCGAAAAAACCTTGAAGAACCCGTGCACGCAGGAAGAGCTCGTGAAGGTTACAAGGTCGAAATCTTTCAGATATCCCGGGTCAGTGATCCTTTCGCTGCGCAACACTGCCTTATACGCCGGGATAACCCTGACATGCGCGCCGAGCGCCGCAAGGCCGTCAGGCAGGACATCCCGTGCCTCCTGAGCGCGCACGATAAGGATGTTCGACCCTTTTACTCCGGCCTTCTTTAATGCCTTCAAAAGACCTTCCTGGGTATAATTTCCTGGCTGCACGTCATTGCGCAAACCCAAAGACTCCACCGTCTCTTTTGTCTTCGGGCCTATGGACGCCACCTTAACGCCCTGAAGGCTACGGACATCCATGTTGAGCGCGATCAACCGCTGTTTAAAGAATTTGACGCCGTTCTGGCTTGTAAAGATCACCCAGTGAAAATCCTCTATCTGCCTTATGGCGGAGTCCAGCGCCCGGTAATCGGAAAGCGCGGCAATCGAAATAAGCGGCAGCGCCGTGCAATCAGCTCCGCTTTGCTCGAGCCGCTGCGACAGGCGGCTGTTGTCTTCCGCAGGCAAAGTAACCAGAATACGTTTGCCGAAGAGGGGCTGTTGCTCGAACCAATTAAGCTTCCTGCGCAAAGAAACCACTTCCCCAACAACAAGGATCGCCGGCGGGCTGATAGAGGCGGCGCGGGCGTCTTTAACGATGGTTGCAAGAGTCGCGCTCACGGTCTTCTGCCGCGGCAGGGTTCCCCACTGAATCAGGCAGCACGGGGTTTCTGGCGGCCTCCCGTGCCTGACCAACGCAGCTACGATATTACCGAGGTTCTCAACTCCCATCAAGAAAACAAGAGTACCGATGCCCGTTGAAATCTTGTCCCAGGCGATGCTAGAATCCTCTTTTGCCGGGTCTTCCTGGCCGGTAAACACCGCAAAGCCGGATGTGAATCCCCGGTGCGTGACCGGAACTCCGGCGAACGCAGGCACCGATATGGCGCTGGTCACCCCGGGCACGACCTGAAAAGGGATTTTCGCCTTCACAAGCTCCAGTATCTCTTCGCCTCCCCTGCCGAACACGAACGGATCCCCGCCCTTTAACCGCACGACACGCAAACCTTTTTTTGCAAGCGAAACCAGGAGCGCGTTGATCCTGTGCTGGGGCAGGGAATGCTTGCTCGACGCTTTGCCAGCGTAATATAGCTGCGCCGCAGGCGGGATATGCGCAAGTATCCGGGGATTCGCGAGGCGGTCATAGACAACTGCGTCAGCGTTCTGAAGAAGCCGTACCGCTTTGACTGTTATGAGCTCCGGGTCCCCGGGACCTGCGCCTACCAGATATACAATCCCCTTCTTAAGCGCCATTGCGTATCTCCTTTAAAATCTTCGCGCCTCCATAGCGCAGTACCTGGCGCGCCAGTCGCCTGCCAAGTTTTTGCCCATCGCGCACCGGCGCTGACGCCCTGAGCCTGACCATATCCCTGCCGTCGAGCGAAATGACCATACCCTCCAATATCATGCGCCTGCCGGAAACCCGCGCGAAAGCAGCTACCGGCATCCTGCAACCCGCGTTGCTTTCCCGCAGGAACGCGCGCTCTGCGTCGACGCAGGCGTGAGAAACAGGGTCATCGAGCGCGCTGACAAGCCGTTTGACAAATGCGTCATTGGCGCGCGCCTCAATCCCAAGCGCCCCCTGCCCTGACTGGGGAAGCGCCAGTTCGACCGGGACGGGCCGGACCCGGACGCCAGTGATGCCGAGCCTGCGCAGTCCTGCGGCGGCGACAATGATAGCGTCGTATTCCCGCGCGTGCAGTTTGCGGATGCGCGTATCAAGATTGCCGCGCAAGCCGATTACCTTCAGATCCGGCCTGATATGCAAAATCTGAGCCTGCCGCCTCAAGCTGGATGTGCCGACGCATGCGCTGCGTGGAAGGGAAAATATGCTATACCCGTTTCGCGAGATCAGGACATCTCGGGGGTCCTGGCGCCTTGTCACCGCTGCGAGGCAAAGACCGCGGGGCAACTTTGACGGAAGGTCCTTGACACTGTGTACGGCGATGTCGATCTTCTTTTCCCGCAGCGCATCTTCGATCTCTTTGACAAAAATGCCCGTGTCATTTCTGCCCCATTGTTTCACGCGGTCGCCCATCGTCTTTATCGTCTCCAGGATGAATTCGCGCCCCGGGCAAATCCTGTGAAGCGCCCTGATGACCAAACCGGTCTGGGCAACGGACAGCATGCTGCCCCTGGCTCCAACGATAATACGCGCCCGCTTCACGGCAGTGCCCTTTCCGGGCGGCGCCCGCCCGCAGAAAACCGGCAGCACACTGATTCAACGCACTGCGCTATGATCGCCCTGGCATCCCGGGCCGCGGCCATGCGCTCCCGGATGTTGGCGTCGCGAACGGACGCGAGATCGTCAATATTATACACATAAACATTGTCAATCGTGTTGGCCTGCGGGTCGATATTGCGGGGGACACCCAGGTCGATGAAGAAAAGCGGCTCATTATCTCGCGCACGCACCGCCGCCTGCGCCTGGTCCCTGCTGATCACAAAATGCGGAGCGTTTGTAGAGCTGATGATGATATCGCAACGTTCCAGGCAGGACGCCAGGTCATCAAACGCCACGGCCCTGCCGCCGAATATGCGGGCCAGCTCCTGCGCCTTGGCCAGCGTGCGGTTGGCGACAAGTATGGTGGAAACCCCGCGAGAGTGCAGATTCTTTACGGTCATCTCCCCAATCTTGCCCGCCCCGATGATAAGAACGGTCTTGCCTTCGAGCGTCTCGAAGATCTTGCGCGCAAGCTCTATGGCCGCGGTGGAGATCGAGACTGCGCCTTTGCCGATCTGGGTCTCGGTGCGGACCCGTTTGCCCACGCGTATCGCCTCTTCGAAGATATAGTCGAGCGTCCGGCCGAGGGTATTGAGCGAACGGGCCCTGAAATACGCGTCTTTGACCTGGCCGAAGATCTGCGTTTCTCCGACGATCATTGAATCGAGGGAAGACACAACCTCAAACAGATGGTTCACGGCGTCCCTATCCTTTTTTTCATAGATGTACTGCGAAAGCTGGCGGGGATCAAGGCCGTGGAAGTCGGCAAGGAACGAAACGAGCGGGTCGCCCTCAGAAGCGCCGTTTTCGACCACCGCGTACAATTCGGTGCGATTGCACGTCGACAGGATCAAGTTCTCCCTGACTGACCCGCGGTTCTTCAACGCTAGAAGCGCCCGGTCCAGTTTGGCTTTCGGGAAAGACACTTTTTCCCTGATCTCGATCGGGGCTGTCTTATGATTGATCCCCAGTACCCTGATGTTCATAACTGCCTTTGCGCGGTAACGGTGTTTATAAATACGAATGAAGGCCTTGAAAAAGGAACGACGAACCCAGATACGTGAAGATCATGACGAAAAAACCGGCAATCGCGTACCAGGCGCTGCGGTGGCCCTTCCATCCCCTCGCGACCCTGCCGTGAAGATACGCCAGATATACCAGCCACAACAACAACGCCCATGTTTCCTTCGGGTCCCAGCTCCAGAGCGCCCCCCAGGCGCGCTGCGCCCAGACAGATCCGCTGATGATGCCGATGCTCAGGGATATGAACCCGAGCGCGATCGTCTTATACCCCATTGAGTCGAGCATTCCCAGCGACGGAAGCCGGAAGAAGTTCTTATCCACCTTGCGGGATTTGATCTCAGCCTCCTGCCACAGATACAGCACCGCGAAACAAAATCCCAGGGCAAAACAGGCATACCCGATGAAACACGACGTCACATGAAGGCCGAGCCACCTGCTTTGCAAGGCGGGTGGAAGGGGTTTAACCGCGTTATCAACGAACCGGGCAGCGCCCAGCAAAGCTGCGACCAGCGGCATGGCAAGGATCGCGTTGACGCTGCTGCCGCTTTTGAGCTCAGAGATCCAGAAGGCGGCCACAAGAAGCCAGGCGAAAAAAAGCAGGGACTCGTGTAAACCCAGGACCGAAAACCCGCCTGCGGCGAAGGAACGCAGGGCCAGGACCGACGATAGAAATACAAACCCCGCGAGTACGAACGAACGCGCAAGCGCCCGGACAAACCTGCGCTGACCGACGAAATGCAGGATATACAGGCATGCGCCGGCGAACAGGGTTGCGAATGCGGCGTTGAACAATAACGGGATAAAGTTGTCCATGTCTATGGAGCGCGCAGCGCCCTCCTTGCCATGCGGGCGAGGATATGTTTTCTTCTGGCAAAACACGCGGATGTTCCGCGCAGCCTCCTGCGTTCCTTTGCGATTGCGCGCAACGCCGGGGTGTATTTTTCAACAAGTTTCTTGCGCAGGTCAAGCCTGATCTGCCTGCTTAAAGAAGGCGCCAGGCCGCTTGTGGATACCGCTATGATTAGGCCCTGCTTGTGCAGAACAGAAGGCACTATAAAATCAGATTTCGACGGACAGTCAACGATATTCGAAAGGATCTTCAGGCGCGCGGCATCGGATGAAACACGGCTGTTCACAGCCGGGTCGGCGGTCGCGGCGATCACAAGGAACGAACCCCGGATATATTTGCTTTGATATGCCTGCCTGATGCAGCGGACCTCTGCTTTTGCGGCAAGGACTTCCATGCCCCTTGAAAGGCGTGGGGCAATGACGGTAACGGCTGCTCCGGCTGCCCGCAGGGACCTTGCCTTGCGGCAGGCGACAGAGCCACCGCCGATCACGCAACAGCGTTTACCATGAAGATCCAGGAAAGCGGGATAATATTTCATAAAGGCATAAACCACAAACCGCCTTGAGTTTCCGGCGGCTTGCGGGGCGTATAAATCTATGACTCCTTTATATCATTCGCTGTTCTTTGCGGAAACGCCTTTGATATGTTTCTCGACGTGCTGGAATTCCTCGGGCGTCAATATCCTGTTGAGGTCAAGCAGGACCAGAAGCCTGTCCTGAAGCTTGCCCACGCCCCTGATATAATGCTCAGGGACCTCGGTATCAACCAGGCTCGGGACGTCTTCGACGAATTCGGAAGGCAGGCGCAGGACCTCGGATACCGAATCCACGAGCATGCCAACCGTGTTATCCCCCACCTCAACTACGATGATCCTGGTATTTTCGCCCCGTTCGTTCGCTTTGATGCCGATTCGTTTCGCAAGGTCTATGACCGCCAGGACCTGGCCGCGCAGATTAACCACTCCTTCTATGAAATCCGGGGCTTTAGGAAGATACGTGATCTGGACAAGGCGGACAATCTCCCGGACCTGGCTGATGTCAACGCCAAATTCCTCTTTTCCAAGAGTGAATACGACAAGCTGGTATTCTTTCTGTTTTTCAACAGCCATAGGCCCCTCCCTTATTTGATATTGAGCGAGTCGAAAACTTTCTGCAAAGATTCCATCGTGGGAAACAGCAGAAACAGGCCGTTCAGGCGCAACCCTTTGATCGTGATATCCGTCTTGATATAGAGCGCCTCATCAGATTCCTCAGCGATCTGTATGAAAATGAAATCCAGAATAGCCCCGATCATATCAAGCGCCATCGAAGGCGTGGAGATAGAAATCGTGAACTTGGTCATATCGGCCATGGCAGAAACATAGGACCCGCCGAGGATGTTGCAGACTTCCTTCAGCGCGGATTTGAACATCTCGTCGTTAAAATCCATTTCTTCCTTCGGCCTTGATAAAAGCGTTGCTGCGAGGAATTTGGCGTCCTCCGGAGGGAGCAGGAAGAAGATACGACCCCTGACATCCACCTGGACCTCCATGTCAAGGATAAAATACATCTCGTCTGGCCGTGCCAGGACGGTGCCGATATTCTCAAGAGGGACGAGGGTGACCTGCGGCACCGAAATCTCAACCTTGGATGCGAGCATATCAGCCAGCGCCGTAGCCGCCGTCGCCGACCCGATCGTGCCGATCTCCTTCAAAACATCCAGCTGATTATACGATAATTGCTCTGCCATAATCCGTATCTACTCCTTGCAGGTTACCCGCGTACCCCGGCTTCAGCCGCGTTCACGAACCGCGCGATGGCATCCGGTATCTCCGATATCGGAAGGACCGCATCCACCACTCCCTCCTTGAAGACTGAACGCGGCATACCCCAGACAACGGATGACTTTTCATCCTGAATAATTACCGCGCCTCCGGCTTCCTTGACCTTGCGGCTGCCGTCCGCGCCATCCTTGCCCATGCCGGTAAGAACCACCGCGACGCAATTCTTCCCGAACACCTCTGCCGCGGAGAACATGGTAACGTCAATGGAAGGACGCACGAAATTGACGAGCGGGTCCTGGTTCAGATGGACGCGCACTGATCTTCTATCCCGGTCCAGCGTCATATGATACCCTGCAGGTGCCACCAGGATCTTTCCTTCAGAAAGCTCATCGCCTTCTTCCGCTTCTTTCGCGCGCATGCCTGACTGCCAGGAAATGCGTTCCGCAAACGACATGGTAAAACCCTTTGGCATATGCTGGACGATAAGAAAAGCTGCGGGCAATTTTGCGTTCAGGCCCTGAACGAGCTCAAGGATCGCCTTGGGACCGCCCGTAGAAGCTCCGATGACCACCAGGTTCCTGACCGCCGCCCCGGCCTCCGTCGAAGCTATCGCAGTACCGGCGCCCTGTGCCACAATGTATTTATCAAGGTTGACTTCGGCAGCCAGTTTGATCTTGGTGGTAATTTCTGCCTTTAATTTGTCAAGCCCGAGAGATATCTCTCCAGAAGGTTTTGCGATGAAGTCCACCGCCCCGAGCTCAAGCGCCCGCATAGTCGCGCTGGCACCGCTGCGCGTGTACGCTGAGAACATGATAATCCGCGTGGGGTGGAACTTCATGATCCTGGTAAGGACATCGATACCGTCCACGACAGGGAGGTTAAGATCCAGGGTAACGACATCGGGGGAAAGGCTGACGATCTTGTCAAGCGCCTCCTGCCCGTCCTTGGCCTTACCGATCACCTCGAGAGCTTCATCGCTGTTGATTATGTCAGAGATCACTTTCCGCATCAGGAACGAATCATCCACAACCAAAACTGTTATCTTTCTATTCATTTAAACGACTTTCTCGCCCCAGGACACGGTCTTCACAAGAACCTTACCGGTCTCCGCATCAAGCTCGATAGTCCTTCCGAAAGTTCCGCCTACGTCTTCAACCAGTATTTTCAAGTTTAAATTTTTAAATATCTCGTGGGCCATATCTATGTTCTTCTGGCCGACGTTCAAAGCGCTGTCCGCGTTGATAAAACTGAACATATGCGCACCGCCGAATATCTTGATCTCATACCGCGACCGGAAACAGCCTTTCTTCTCGAGTTCCTCCATGGCCAGGGCAATGCCGGAGTTGACAAAACGGCTCGGATTGTTTTTGATCTTCGACCATTCCATATCCGGAAGCATCGGATGCACCATGGCGCCTGTCTTCTTAACCGGGTCCCAGATGGTTATGCCAAGACACGAGCCAAGCCCCCTGGTAATGAGCCGGTCCGGGGCCTGCGCAATCTCCATTTTGCCCATCTGGACTTCGATAAGATTACTCTCCATAACTCTGTCCATTAGCCGCCCAATGCACGCTTCACTGCCTCGATGACGCGTGACGGCTGGAATGGCTTCGTCACGAAGTCTTTTGCACCCGCCTGGATGGCCTCGACGACCAGAGAATGCTGGCCCATAGCGGAAACCATGATAATCTTTGCCTGCGCGTCGGCCTTGACGATTTCTTTGACCGCGCCGATGCCGTCGATCTCTTCGATCTTGGGCATAACAATGTCCATTGTCACCAGGTCAGGTTTAAGCTGTTGGTATTTGTCGATCGCATCCTTGCCGTTCTCGGCCTCTCCGCAGATCTCGATTCCTTCCTTCTTCAAAATGTCTGATAACATCCTGCGCATGAAGAGCGCATCGTCCACAACCAGCACACGTGCCATTCATACCTCCCTGTTATTTTCATTAAGACGACATCACGCCGCGTTCTGTGCGACCTTCCGGTATATCTTTGAGCTCAGATCCACCGACTCGAACTTATCCTTTTCCCAGATCGTCTCTACTTTGGCCACGACAAGAAAACCCGTGTTGTTGAGCGCAGCATAGAATTTCGAAAATATGATATCCTGCTGGGCCCTGTTGAAATATATAAGAACATTCCGGCAAAAAATCACGTCCATATGACGAAGGGGTTCGTCAGTGATAAGATTGTTCTTTTCGAACCGGACATACTGACGGATATCATCATTGACGCGGTATTCCTTATTATACTCGAGAGTAAAATATTTATCAAGCAGCTTCTTGTCCGTCTCGCGGAAATCCCGCTGGTCATATACCCCCTTCGCGGCCCGGTCGAGTGCTTCCTGATCGATGTCGGTTCCGATGATCCTGAAGGACGACGGATTGTCGCCCATGGCTTCTTTGAAGAGGATCGCAAGCGAATACGCCTCCTGGCCCGATGCACATGCGGCAGACCATATCCGGATGCAATTGCGCTCACCGGCATCCTTGCGTTTTACCAGTTCCGGAATAACGATCCGTCCGAATGCCTTGAAAACTTCAGCATCCCGGAAAAAATGCGTGACGTTTATGGAAAGCGTTTCCAGGAACAGCTTGAATTCGTCAGGATCCGCTTTCATGCGGGCGATGTACTCCAGCGACGTCGCGCATCCGGTTTCCTGCATGCGGCTGCGCAAATGCCGGAACAGGAAATTCTGGCGGTAATAGGCAAGATCAATACCGTAACGTTGATTCACGAACGGTATAATCTTCGCGAGATCCGCTTCGTCTCCTTTTACCCTGCTTTTAATTCCCGGAACTCTATCTTCCAATCGCTGGCTCCATTGCGCTCCGCGCATCCGGATTCGTCAATGCTGCGGATTGCGGCTGACCTTCAGGATCGCCTTCGTCAGCTCTTTGACCACATCGGCCTTGAACTGGGTCTCCTGCTCCGTCAGCTTTGTATAGAGGCGGCCGCGGTTGGTGATCACGTATTGCGGCGGCAGACGGTTCAGAGCCATTACCATAATGTCGTATTTGCATTTCTGGCATTTGCAGATATCGTCGCGCTCGGACAGAAGCATTTCCAGCTCGTCCTGGACGACGTCTTCCATATAATTCTGTATCTTCATGGCTCAAACCTCCTGGCTAATTTCTCTCCTCGAATACGATCCTGACCTGAGCGCCGTCGGCCACGCGGGTCGTGAAACCTGCAGGCGCGTCGTCAACAAAAAACCTCATGCGTTTGCCCAGGACCTTTGACGCATCTACGTCAATATAATTGAATATTTCCGAAAGCAGCACCTGATGCTGCTTTGAATAATACACGCGAATGTCTGCTCCGTCAACAAGAAATTCATCGGGCGACACCTCATGGCCGTTCATGAACACCTGAGCTTTTCGTATGCCTATGCCAACGTCTTTGCCGTTCACGTTAACCGTGATCCTCTCAATGCCCTCGGGGACATCCACGACGTCCCGGATCCGGAAGAAACCGGGTTCTTCCATTCTGAATGAGATCACGTCGCCGGGTGCGACCGGGGCGGTAAACTCAGCGGGAATGCCGTTGAGGGTGAGCGTATAATTGCGCTGCGGGAGCACCCGCGGATTATTGTTGATGTTGACCAGTATCTGCCGCTCAAGGCAATGGCTCGTGTCGATCCCCTTATGGCCCAGCACGCCCAGCACCGTCACGGGTTCCACGGTGATCCGCGCGCGGTCCGCAAGCGGGGTCTCGAAAGACACGGGAACGCCGTTCATCTTGACCGGCACAGGCACGGACACAAGCTCGTTGTTTAGAATGCAGCGCACCCGTTGATGGCCCGCCACGTCCGCGACCGTAGCCGCGGCATCGCAGCCGTCCACCGCCTCGACAAGTTCAATACTGTCTCCGTCGCAGACCCGGGCTGTAAGGGATTCGGCCGGGACGCCGTTCACCGTGATCTTCGCAGGCTGGCCCATGGTGCCCTTGATCGTCTTGAAAACTCCGTTAACCTCTACGGTCAGGGCCATTCCCATGCGCGGGTACAGCCGTTTCTGGCGGATGACGCCCGAGAGGCTCAACGCGCCGAGAATATCCTTTTTCTGAGAGAGATCAAGCATCTTGACGTTCTTGCCGTTAACCGTCACATTGATGAACTGCAGCCCCTGCCTGGCAAACGTCATCCGTGCTATACCTATAGGCGTCACCGCTTCCGGGCCGGTGAGCTTGCCGGTGGCATCGTCCAATCCCTTGATCGCGCGGGGAAGCCTTATGCCAACCTTCTCAGCGGGAAGGCCGCACAGGCCCGACAGTTCCTCAAGAAGCCCGGGAGTAAGCGCCCCGCCGCCTACTGCGACGACCGCCTGTGGAACCCCGCCGTTGAGCTCAAGAGCGGTTGCCGCTATCGAGGCCGCAAGCTTATGCACCGCAGGGCGGATCATCTCACGCAAACGCTGCGATTTGATCGTATGGCTGCGGTCCCAGATATCCTTATAACTTATCTCGTCGAGGACGGCGATCGAACGCTTGATCCTTTCCCCGGTGTCGAAATCAACGACACAATGGCCACAGATGCATTCGGTGATCTCATCCCCTGCCTCCGGCACCATGCCATAGGCAAACACGACTCCGTCGCGGGAAAGCGCCAGGTCCGATGTCCCGGCGCCTATATCAACAAGAACAATATTGAGCCTGCGCATCTCCGCCGGAACGATGGCGTTCATCGCCGCGATCGGCTCCAGTGTAATGTTCATCGGCTCAAGGCCGGCGTGTTTAAGTACCGCGAAAATGCTGTCCAGAACCACCCTCGGCAGGAAGGTCGCAATAATCTCGACGCCGATAGTCGAGCCCTTGTGGCCTACCAGGTCCTGCAGCCGTTCCCCGTCCAGCTCGTAATACACCGGGCTGTAGCCGACGCAATAAAAATCCGACAGGCCCGCGCCCGCTTCGGCGATGATGCGGCTTATCGCGTCAAGCTCGAGCGCCCGCACCATGTCAACTGATATCTCCTCGTACGCGTCCGCCTCATGCTCGAGTCGCACGGTGCGGGTGAGAAGATTCCTTCCGGCGACCGCGACGCCCGCGGACTGGAGCCTTCGGTGCAGGCGTTCTTCAAGCGCTGACTTGATCGCTCCCACGTTCTGAGCCACGGCCCGTATCGAGTGAACCTGGCCGTCGAGCATTGGGCGCGTCGCGTGCTCCCTCGTTTCGGCGTCTATTATGCGCAAGCCGCTACCGTCATCGACGGCGACGATACCCATGACCTTGCGGGTCCCTATATCAAGCGCGAAGATCCCGTTGCTCATAACCCCACAATCTTAAGCATCTTGTTTACACTGTCAAGTTCAAGCAGAAATACGACGAACAGATCGATCTCGGTTTCTTCTATGACCATCTTGTTCTCAATGGGAAGGAGATAATTAACCCCTCCTTCGGACAGACGCCTGCCAAGCAATATGTTGAGCCTGTCCATCCGGTCAACGATCGTCTGCGGTATCGAAAGCATCATATTATGAAGCTCCAGCATTTGTGCAACCGCATTCAGGTATGCGCCGGCGAGTATATGGGAACTCTCCGAAAGCGCGGAAGCCTCCAGAAGGTTCAAAAGCTGGGTGGTCCCCGCAGGGCGCTTCATCAGTATATCGATCATCATGAGCGCGCTTTGCTGGGAATAGAGGGCCAGCATCCCGCCACGCAGAGCCCCGAGTATCTTAAGATCCACCGCAAGGCCGATATCCTCCGATTTCATGGAGAACGCCGCCGGAGACATCTGATCGCCCGAGAACAGGCTAACCTGAGGGACAGCAATCGAAACTCGTTTTCCCAGAAGCTGGCTTAACGCGGTCGCGGCGCTGCCCGATCCGATGGTGCCAATCTCGCGCAGGACATCAAGCTGATCGCTATTTAAAGCAATATTTTCCATACACGCCCCCTACTTTAATGACATGATATCCAGTATCAACGCTACTTTGCCGTCGCCCAGGATTGTCGCGCCGGCTATACCCTTGGTCCGCTTGATGAGCGAACCCAGAGGCTTTACGGCGATATCCTGCTCTCCCAGGACCTGGGATACGGCCAGACCCAGAGCCTTCTTGCCGAACTCGCAGATCACCAGCGAGATACGATCCCGGGATTCCTCTTTATCCCCGGGCCTGCTGGCGATTGCCAGCTCCTTGTCGAGCCTGATGATGGGGATAATCTCATCCCTCACTTTGACGACTTCGAAACTCTGAAGGACTTTGACATCGCGTATGTCGATCTTGATGGTCTCACGAATATTAACGAGCGGTATCGCGTATATCTCATGCTTGACCGAAACAAGCATTGCCTTGATAATGGCCAGCGTCAGAGGCAGCGTCAGGATGAATTTAGACCCCTCGTTGACCCTGGTCTCAAAATCAACCCTGCCGCCGAGATATTCGATCTTCGATTTGACGACGTCGAGCCCCACGCCTCTTCCCGATATGTCCGTGATGGTCTGCGCGGTCGAAAAGCCCGGCATGGTAATGAGGTCCAGGATCTTCTTCTCGTCGATCGCGGCTGCGTCCGCTTCGGATATGATCCCGCGCTCAAGCGCTACCCGCTTGACCGCGTCCACGTCTATGCCTTTGCCGTCGTCGCCGACCTCGATGCATATCTGGCCCTTCTGGCGGCTGACATTGATGAACAATTTCCCTTTCGGAGGCTTTTTCGCCTTTACCCGGACCTCCGGCTTCTCGATGCCGTGGTCAACGGCATTGCGCACCAGATGCAAAAGCGGATCGGAAATCTCGTCGAGCACGATACGGTCGAGTTCTATGTCGCCGCCGGAGATCGACAATTCGACGTCCTTGGACTGCTTACGGGCCACATCCCGCACGACTCGCGGGAACGCGTCTAGGACATACGCGACCGGCAGAAGCCTTGTCTGCATTACCTCGTCCTGCAGCGCCGATATCAGCCGATCCAGGCCAAAGCCGACCTCTTCGAGAGACTCGATCTTGTATGACTGAACTATCTGAAGCAGCCTGATCTTTGCAATAGCAAGCTCCCCCATCAGGTTCATGATCTTGTCAAGGCGCTCGACCGGAATGCGCATATTCTGGATCTTCTTTATATAGGCCGGAGACGCTACGGCCGAAGCCTTGGGTTGGCCGGCCTGTCCCGGGACCTGCGGAGCGCCGCTGCCAGCATCCGGTTCTGCATCTACCGCGCTAACCGTGATACGCTCGACATCAGAAAGTGTATTGAGTTCCTGCTGAAGCACCTGTTGCTGCTCATTGGTCGCCAGGACCAAATCGAAATCAAGGTCAAACGAACCCTCCTTCAACGCCGCCACGTCCGGATGCGAGACAACGACTTCGCCCATCCTGTTCAGGCTCGTGATGATCAGAAACGCCCGCGCCTCCTTCATGGCGCAATCCTTGACGAGGGTGACGCTGACGATAAAAACGTTGGCAAAACGTTTTCTGAACTCGTTGATACGCCTCATCTCTTCGTCCGTAAGAGAAGGCGCGGTCTTCGAGGGCCTGCCGGGCTGCGGCTGCGCAGGCACTTCCTCTTCAGGAGCGGCGGAAAGGAATCTCTTGATGTCCTTAATCACCGGCTCGATGTCTATGACCGATTCCTTGTTTGCCTTGATCTCCTCAAAGAGCTGTTCGAGCAGATCGACGCCCTGAAAGAGGACGTCGACCGTAGCGGTGGTCATTTTCCTGCGCTGGTTGCGCAGTTCGTCAAGCAGATCCTCCATCTCGTGCGCCAGGTGCGACAGTTTATCAAAGCCCATGGTCGCCGACATGCCTTTGAGCGTATGGACGCAGCGAAAGATCTCATTGATGGAATTCTTGTCGGAGGGGTTTTCCTCGAGTTTCACGAGGCAATTGCTGATATTGACGAGGTACTCCTGGGATTCTGAAAGGAACAACTCTCGGTAACTATCTTGCATAATCTCTGGCCCTGATTAAGCCGCGGCCTCACGTGCGCCGGCGGTTATTTGTTGCCGATGGCCCGCAGGATCAACTCGAAACCAGCAGGGTCCGGGATCAGGAAAAAATGCCCGGTGATGGACGATTCCGGCTGCTTGAATTCCGATTCGATCAGCAGGGCGAACAACGATTTACAGCTCAATTCTATAAGGATATAATCGACGATGGCGCCAGCCATGTCTATTATGACCTCGGGCACGCGGGGAACAAGCCCCATGCCCACGAAACTTCCAAGCGCCCCGAGGTAAGCGTTTGAAAGGATGACGCCGACCTCTTTCAGCGCCGAGCGTTCTAACTCCGATATAACCGCGGTCTCGGACACCTGTTTGCCCGTCATCAAAGACGCCAGCGCCAGCGCATCCTTCTGGGAGAATATGAAGATGATGCTCGACGGGAGATCGCCCAAGACACGGAGCATAAGCCCTACTACCAATTGATCGTTGCCTCCGACCGCCTGCGGGACATCCTCGATGGGAAGGAACAGGATCCTCGGGACCACGATCGAGACCTTGCGGTCCAGAAGTTGCGAAAGCGCGGTCGCCGCGTTGCCCGCGCAGATCGTGCCGATCTCCTTCAACGCGTCTTTCTGATAATCGTTAAGATGGACCTCTTCCATAAGAAGCGCTCCTGTCAGGCTCCCAACGCCTTGGCAACGGCATCGAGCAGCCTCTGCGGCTGAACCGGTTTGATGACGAAATCCAGCGCGCCTGCCCGTATCGCCTCAACGACAAGCGATTGCTGGCCAATGACCGAGCAGATGAGGATCCGAGCCTTGGGATCATGCCGTATGATCTGGCGCACCGCTCCTATTCCGTCGAGCTCATCCATCTTTGGCATCACGATGTCCATGGTCACCAGGTCAGGGCGGCACTCCTTGTATTTCTCAACAGCCTCTGTAGCGTTTGCCGCCTGTCCGCAGATCAGGTATCCATGCTCCTCCAGTATCTGCGAGATCATCCTGCGCATAAACAACGCGTCATCAACGACCAGTATTCTCTGCATAAAGATAAAACTACCTTTATTAAGATTATAAGGCACGAACGAGTTATGTCAAGTAAAATCCCGGGTGGCGCGTATTATAACTTATTCAGTGCCCAATATTTATAAAAATAAAACGGCCCTTTAAGAATACGAAGTTCTTAAAGGGCCGCACGAAAAAAATACACTTAAATTACGGACAGCACACACTCATGTTGATCACGCCTGTTCCGGGGTCATACACCGTTGGATCGCCCCAGTTTACTTTGGGATTCGATGTAGTCGATGCGTTGTCAGGCAACTTTCCGTCAGCGAAATATTCTTCGGCAAAATCAGTCGCGTTCGCGCTATAGTTAAGTTCATCATTAAGCGGGAAACCAGATGTCGTATTAACGTCAATGCCCCCCGCGGTCGCTCCGGTGCTATTGACCTGATACTTTGCGTAAAAATTCGAAAGCGCGGTCCTTATCGCTCCTACGTTAGACTGGCACACTGCACGGTCTGCTTCATGTTTAAGGTCTATGAATTTCGGAATTGCGACTGCCGCAAGGATACCGATAATAACAATAACCATAACCAATTCGATAAGAGTAAAACCTTTTCTCGACATACCAACCACCTCCGTTTTAGGTTTATGTTTTGAGTTTATCATAGAGGGTCATTTTGTCAAGGATTTTCAAAGCGTTCCTTACCAGAGATTATCCTCAAGCCAGGCGTCGATCTGGTCGAGCCTGTTGTTGATCACGCGGCTACGGTCGGATCTGCGGCGCGGCCTTGACCTGCGCTCTCCGGACTTTTCTTCAAAAAAGGATGATTCTACCCCTCTTTTCTGTTCCAGGTCAACCTCCTCAAACGCCCCTTCTTCGCGGATCTTGCTCGATTCCTGCTCAATAAGCTGCTGTTTGATCTGCGCCGCGTATTCCCGCAATTCTTCTTCCTGAAGCTTTCTGTGCTCCTCCCGGGTCAATGCCTGCGAAACAGCGGCATCATCCCGTGCCGCTTCCGGCGCTTTTGCCCGGGCGGTCGCAGGCTTTTCTGCGGCGGGCAATTGAAGCGGCCTTGCAGGTTCAAGTTTGCGAGCCTGCTGCTGTGATTCTTTTACAATCCTGAGCTCCTCTTCTTTACGCGCCTCCTGTTCTTTCAAACGCTCCTGTCTTTGCTTTTCCCGCAGGGCCCGCGCTTCTTCACGAACCGTTTGAGCGCGTTTTTTTTCTTCTTCCTTTAGCCTGCGCTCTTTCTCTTTCTGTTCTGCGCGGAACGCAGCTTCCTTATCCTTCAGGGATTCTGTTCTGCCTGGCTGTTCTTCAGCAGGGGCCGCTGTCACCTTTTCCGGACCGGCGCCCTGTTGTGTTTGCGCCTTTGCGTGTTTCCGCTCGTCCCGCTCCTTTTTCGCAGCCTCCCGCACTTCCCTGCGCTTAACCAACGCCTCCTGGCGAGCCTTCTTGCGCTCGGCTCTCTCCTGCTCGGTTGACGCTATTTGTTCCTTGCGCTGTTTTTCCGCAGCCTGGCGCGCCTCTTCCCTGCTTCGGACAAGGCGCTGTTTCGCTGATTCCAGTTCCGCTGCCAGCTGTTTCTTCTCATCCTCTTTACGCTTCAACTCATCACGAAGCTGCTCCTCCTTATGCAAACGCGCTTCTTCTTTCTTTTTTGCAAGCTGCTGCTTTACTGCCTCGAGCTTTTCGCTCAATGCTTTCTTCTCGGCTCTTTTTTGGTCAAGCTGCTTCTGCAAACGGGCCCTATTCTCTTCAACAACGGATTGCCGCGCTGCATACGCCTCCTGCGCTTCACGCTCTTTTTTTAAACGCGCTTCTTCTTTCTTCCGCGCAAGCTGCTGCTTTACTGCCTCGAGCTTTTCCATCAACTGTTTCTTCTCTGATTCTTTTCTGTCAAGTTCCGACTGCAGTCCGGCTATCTTTCGATCAACAGCGGATATCCTGGCCTGCTGCGCAGCCTGTTTTTTTT
>JAKPTF010000029.1 GCA_029571225.1 Candidatus Omnitrophota bacterium
GTTGTTAGCTAAAGCGTCTTCATTATGTTTGTGAAGTGGTGGGTGAATGTTGTTGCGCTGTTGCTCGTGGTGCTTATGGTCCCGGGCATACATGTCGATAAGTTCAGCACGGCATTGCTGGCTGCGCTGTGCCTGGGTCTGGTTAATGCGGTCCTGCGGCCTTTGCTGATCGCGTTCACCCTGCCGCTTAATATTATGTCACTCGGACTGTTCACGCTGATTATTAACGGTGTTCTCTTTTTCGGCGTATCGAGGCTTATCCCAGGTTTTGTTGTTGTGTCTTTCTGGACAGCGGTATGGGGAGCTCTGGCATTCGGCATCTTCAGTTTCATCCTGAATATGCTCATCGCGCCTTCCGGCAGGATACAGGCCCGTTTTTACTGCAGCTCCGGAAGTAAGCGTGATTCTGCTACCAGGAGGCGGGGGGACATAATTGATGTCGAAGGAAAGGCCGAGGAACGCGATAATCACAGAAAAACGCTCGGCCGCTGATAAATATCCCCTTGACCGTGTGCCTGATGCGTATACAATATTACTGCGCCTATTAACGGAGGAATGCAATGTTTAAAGTGGTTTTACTGCGTCACGGAGAAAGCATCTGGAATAAGGAGAACCGGTTCACCGGCTGGACCGATGTGGACCTGTCGGATAAAGGCAGGGAAGAAGCGAAGAAGGCAGGCGTTGTATTAAAAAAAGAAGGGTTCGTTTTCGATATAGCCTATACGTCGGTATTGAAACGCGCCATCCGTACGCTCTGGACGGTTCTTGACGAAATGGATCTTATGTGGATCCCGGTCATCAACAGCTGGCGCCTGAACGAGCGCCATTACGGGGCTCTGCAGGGCCTTAACAAATCAGAGACGGCAGCCAAATACGGAGAGCAGCAGGTTTTAATCTGGCGCAGGAGTTATGATACTCCGCCTACTGCGTTGACCAAAGACGACGAAAGATTTCCCGGCCGCGATCCACGATACGCGAGTCTCTCGCCGAAAGAACTTCCGCTTACCGAATGCCTCAAGGATACGGTCGCCCGTTTTCTTCCATTCTGGCACGAAACAATCGCGCCTACGATCAAATCAGGCAAGCGCGTTATCATCGCAGCCCACGGCAATAGTCTGCGGGCGCTGGTCAAATACCTTGACAATATTTCCGACGCCGATATCGTGAACCTGAACATTCCCACAGGCCTGCCGCTCGTGTATGAGCTTGACGCGGATCTAAAGCCGATCAGACATTATTATCTTGGCGATCCGCAGGAAGTGAAAAAGGCGATGGAAGCGGTGGCGAACCAGGGCAAGGCGAAGAAATGAACGCATACGCGACAAAACGGCTTGAGGCCATGGAATACAAGATACGTGAGACTGCTGACAATCCTGTACGCCGGCACGTGCTGGAGACCGCCAGAGACTTCAAATCATCGTGGATAGAGCTCGGCCGGGCCCTGTATTCGGTGCACAAGGATAAATTATACAGGGAATGGGGTTTTGCTACGTTCGAGGCCTATACGTCAAAGGAGATCGGCATCCGCAATCAGACCGCGATGAAGCTCCTGCGGTCGTATTTTTTTCTTGAGAAGGAAGAGCCGAATTTCCTAAAAACCGAGAACGCAGATGCAGGGGAACCGGCGAAGATCCCGTCGTATGAGTCGGTCAATGTCCTGAGGCTTGCCAAGAATAACAAGAACCTTGATAACAACGATTACGAAAACCTGAAGAAAAGCGTGTTTGAGGATGGCAAGGATGTTTTCGAAGTGAAAAAAGATCTTACGAACCTTATCCGGGAACGCAAAGAGCTCGAGCCCGAGGAGGCGCGTGAAGAAAAACGCGCGATTGTCATACGGCGCTGCCTCTCGGCGCTCAAATCCTTGAAGACGGAGCTCGAATCCTCCAAGATGCTTCCGGCATCGCTGACCAGGGATATCGCAGCGCTCATCAAACGGGTCGAAGAGGAGATGGATTAAATGCAGAGCCTGAAAAAATACTTCTTTACCGGCCTTGTCCTGGTTGTGCCGGTGTCGCTTACCATATATTTTTTGGTCATTGTATTCAGGTCCATCGACAGCATCCTGGGAAGCTTCATAAACGAGTATCTGCAAAGCTCCTGGGGATTTTATATCCCGGGCATCGGGTTCGTACTGTTTTTCCTCATCCTGGTCCTGGTCGGTTTTTTCGCTTCGAGGTTTGTCGGCCAGAAGTTGTTCATCGAGATCGAAAAATGGTTTTCCGGCCTGCCTCTCATCAAGGCCATATACCCTACGCTCAAGCAGATCGTGTCGTTCATCTCAGCACAGAAGGAATTCGGCTTCAAACGCGTGGTTCTGGTCGAATACCCGGGCAAGGGCCTCTGGTCCCTGGGATTCTTGACGAATGACGGATTCAAGAAAATCAACGATGCCATGGGCGCGGAGATGGCGGCCGTGTATATCTCGACGGTCCCCGGGCCTTTGACGGGGAACCTTGTGTTTGTTCCAAAGGACCAGATCAGATTCCCGGATATCGCGATCGTCGATGCGTTGAAGATCATCATATCGGGAGGCGTGGTAAATCCCGCCACACTCGAACAGCATAATCCTTAAGGAGGATCCATCCATGTGGGGTTTCATCGTAAAAGGCGGGCCGGTCATGGTCCCGATTATCATCGGTTCGATTATAGGCCTTGCGATCATTCTGGAAAAACTCTGGATGCTCAACCGCCTCAAGATAAACACCGCGGCGTTCGCCGACGAGGTT
>JAKPTF010000032.1 GCA_029571225.1 Candidatus Omnitrophota bacterium
CCTTGAGTTCGACCTCGCGGTCATCCGCGTCAAAAACCCCGCGCACCAGATCATACCCATCATCCCCGAGGGCATGAACATCCCGGCGCCCACGGACATGGACTATATCCAGGGTTATTTGAGCTATCTGCTGACCGGCACCAAGACCGAGACCGAGGATTACACCTACGGCGAACGGCTCGTCGAGCCGAAGGTCAGGTTCAGGGAGCAGGTCAACGGCAAGGAAATGATCCGCGAGATGCCGCTTGACTGCAACCAGGTCGAAGAAGTTATCAAGATGTACAAGCGCGAGGGATACGGCACAAATCAGGCGACCATGGAGATCGGCATGCCGTCGGATATCAAGCTCATCGATCCGCCATGCCTGCGCATCATCGACACGCGCATCCGCTACGGCAAGCTCCATTTTTACCTGTATTTCCGATCCTGGGACCTCTGGGGAGGATTCCCGTCCAACCTCGGCGGCCTGCAGCTCGTCAAAAAATACATGGCCGACGAGATCGGCGTCGGGGACGGAGAGATCATATGCATGTCCAAAGGCCTTCACCTGTACGAATACAGCTGGGAACTGGCGAAACTGCGCACGAATAAATTAAGCCTTCAAATCGCATAGACTATGGCAGAACATTATGACGGTGAAGAAAAAAGGATGCGGGAGCGGTTTGACTGCATGACCCCGCTCGCATATAAGATATGCTCACAGGAAACCCTGTCAAAACTTTTTAAAGGATACACGATCAATGTCAGCGAATCAGGGCTGTTATGCAATATCCGCGACAATGTCAAGGTCGAAGACATCATGTGGCTGTCCTTCAACAGATCGGTCCTTGAATTGTGCGCCGAAATGGACAAGCACAGCTTCTTCTATCAGAACGGTGTTGTCGGCAAGGTCGTCAGGGTCGAGGATAAGCACGACGGAACCTTCAATGTCGGCATACACTTCATAACCCGCGAAGAACAAAACCTCACCAATATCTACCCCAAGATACATTTTCTGGACCAGCATGAAAAAGGCACTTCAAACTAATATCGCTGTGCTCGGAGACGGGGGATGGGGCACAACCCTGGCGATCCTTCTGGCAAACAAGGGCTACCATGTCCGCCTCTGGAGCGCGTTTAAGGATTACGCCTCGGTCCTGGATAGAAAAAGGGTCAATGATAAATTCCTTCCGGGCATAAAGATCCCTTCAAACATCGCGATCACGGCAGATCTGCAGCGTGCGGTCCTGAACGCCGACTGCATCGTGCTGGCGATCCCGTCGCAATATATCAGAAGCGTCCTGCAAAAGATCAAAAAGATCGACCAAAGCAAGAACTCCGTGTACCTCAGCGCAACCAAAGGCATTGAAATAGGCAGCCTCAAGCGCATGTCAGAGGTCATCCATGAAGAGCTCGGGCCGGTCAAGCTGGCAGTACTGTCAGGGCCGACCATCGCGCACGAAGTAGCGGTCGGCATACCTTCGACCGCGGTCATCGCCTCGCACAGCACCGCGGTCAGGAAACGGCTGCAGGAAATATTCACGACCGGCCGCTTCAGGATATATACCAGCGACGATGTCTGCGGCGTTGAGCTCGGCGGCAGCCTCAAGAATGTCATCGCCATAGCATGCGGCATTTCCGACGGGCTCGGTTTCGGTTCGAACACAAAGGCTGCGCTTTTATCGCGCGGGCTTGCCGAAATCGCCCGGCTCGGGGCGTGCCAGGGCGCCAAGATTAAAACGTTCAGCGGCATCAGCGGCCTGGGCGACCTGGTCACCACATGCGTCAGTCCATACAGCCGCAACCGGTCTGTCGGAGAGCAGATCGGCAAAGGCAAGACGTACGCGCAAATACGAAAACACATGCAGATGGTCGCGGAAGGCGTGCCGACCGCCCGTTCTGCATACGCGTTGAGCCTTAAAAACAAGGTCGAGATGCCGATCACCAGAGAGGTTTTTCAGGTCCTGTATAAGGGCAAATCCCCGGTCAAAGCGGTCAAGGACCTGATGACCCGCCGCACAAAGGAAGAATAAAAAGGGTTTCCGCGATTATAATTCCCGCCTGATTTACTATTAAATCTTTCTTTGACAGGGCTGTATAAATCTTATATAATTAAGTGTTACATTATAAGCACCTTGGGTTTAGGAGTCTAAATTTAAAAGACTATCTTTGCAAAAATAATTCGCGGGGCGTGGCTCAGTTTGGCTAGAGCGCTTGAATGGGGTTCAAGAGGTCACAGGTTCAAGTCCTGTCGCCCCGACTTTTTTGAGGAACCTGCAATGACGACCGAGAGAAGAAGGTCAAAACGGGTGAATGCGCCTTTTTTTGTCAAGATCTGCTGCTCCGGCGCAGGAAACCAGAAGAAATGGGAGCAGACCTCCGCCAAGAACGTCAATGAGCACGGCCTTGCCCTCACGACGGCGCACGGCTATGATATTGATCTTTCGCTGGCGTTATTGATGCGGATCCCGACCCAGCCCACGCAGGACTGGCTCGAGACCGACGGAAAGGTCGTCGATTGCTCGAAGATCATGGATAACGCATTTATCACGCGGATAGAGTTCGTCGATCCGAGCCCTTCAGTCAAAGAGGCGCTTAAAAAATACGTGGATTGGATCTCTAAAAGATAGCCTATGCGCGCGAAGCTCCCGTCTGATGCCGACCGCAGAGGATCGGTCAGAGTCAGGAAAGGATTATCCGTTCAATACAAAAAAGGACTGCGCATTTCCGGCCTGGCCTGGATCAACGCGACGGTCCGCGATATCAGCGAAACGGGTTTATGTATAAATACGGACGGCGGTCTTCTGAAATCCGACCATCTGCGGTTGAGGCTCAAGCTTCCGATCGAACGCTCGTGGCTGCAGATCACCGGCACGGTCGTCAAATCCGAACGCGCGCCCCGGGGGCGCTGGACGCACGTAAAATTTTCAGCTCTTGACGCGCTTCAAAAAAAAGAGATCAGAACATATATCGCGTGGGTGTTGATCAAAGAAGGAGGAACTCCATGACCTATCAGGGTATTGAACGGCGCAAATCAGACAGGATTAAGGCGAACTTCATCGTATCGTACCGCGTGCTGGATGAGATCAACAATATGGACATCACCCAGACCAAGAACCTCGGGCTCGGGGGCATGCTGTTGACGACAAGCCGCAAATTCGATGTCGGCAC
This sequence comes from Candidatus Omnitrophota bacterium, assembly GCA_029571225.1. Classification (GTDB taxonomy): domain Bacteria; phylum Omnitrophota; class Gorgyraeia; order Gygaellales; family Profunditerraquicolaceae; genus JAGOOP01. The sequence continues at coordinate 3,151 of JAKPTF010000032.1, forward strand.
GAACCTCGCCATAGAGATCCGTCTGCCGTTCGAGCGAAGCCCGATCATGCTCATCGGCAAGGTCATCGAATCGGCCGAGATCACCAGAGACCTGATTTACGATACCAGGCTCGAATTCATGGCGGTCGATGAAAACCACCGCTCCATCATCTCAAAAACCGTAACGTATTACTCCGGTAAGGCAAAACTATGAAAAAGATCAATATAGGCCTGGTCGGTTTCGGCAATGTCGGCTGCGGGGTCGTCAAGATCCTGCGGGACCGCAAACGCCTCCTTGCCGAAAAGATCGGCTCGGAGATCATCATCAAAAAGATCTGCGATAAGGATATCTCGACGAAACGCTCCGTATCGATCCCGCGCGAGATACTGACCACGGACATCTCGGATATCGTCAACGATCCGCAGATCGACATCGTGGTCGAACTTATGGGCGGGATCAACCCTGCCAAAGAGTTCATATCCCTTGCCCTCAAGAAAGGCAAGAATATCGTCACCGCGAACAAAGCGCTCCTCGCCGAGCACGGCAGGGAATTATTCGCTCTGGCGCGGGATTGCGCCAAATGCATTTATTTCGAGGCGTCGGTCGGCGCCGGCATACCGATCATCAAATCAGTCCGCGAAGGGCTCGTCGCAAACCGGTTCTCAAGCGTGCTGGGCATCGTCAACGGGACGTCGAATTTCATATTGAGCTCGATGTCGCGCAATAACTGCACCTTCGCCGAGGCGCTTAAGGACGCACAAAAGCGCGGGTTTGCCGAAAAGGACCCCACGCTCGACATCGAAGGCCTTGACTCGGCTCACAAGCTGGTCTTGTTGACCTACCTGTGCTTCGGCCGCATGGTCGGGATGGACGAGATCTTCATAGAAGGGATCTCGCACATATCCTTATCCGACATCAATTACGCCCGGGAGCTCGGGTTTGAAATAAAGCTCCTGGCGATCGCGATGAAGGACGAGGACGAGCTGGAGGTAAGGGTGCACCCGACTTTGATCCCGCAGGAACATCTGCTCGCGTCGGTTGACGGCGTCAACAACGCCATCGCCGTAGGCTCCGATCTGGCCGGAGACCTGTTGTTCTACGGTCCGGGCGCCGGCCAATCGTCGGCCGCATCCGCCGTCGTCTCTGACCTTGTCGACCTGACACAGGGCATCAAGGCGGGGCTGTTCAGGCCGGTGCTCAAGGTCGCCGCGGACGATTCCATAAAACGGCTCTCCAAGATCGACGAGATCGACTCGCGGTATTATATCAGGTTCATGGCGCTGGACAAGCCCGGCGTGCTCGCGAAGATCGCGGGCGTGCTCGCAAAATCGAACATCAGCATCGCCTCCGTCAGCCAGAAGGAGCACCGCAGGACCAGATCAGTGCCCATCGTCATGGTCGTGCACGAGGCGAAAGAAAAGAACCTGCGCGAAGCGCTCCGCGTCATAGACAGGATGAACATCATTCACGAAAAATCAGTGGCGATACGCATAGAGGACGTCTGATGATCTACAGCGGCCTTATCAATAAGTACCGGAAACACCTTCCGGTCAGCGACAAAACGCCGGTCGTCACGCTCAATGAAGGCAACACCCCGCTCATTCATGCCCCGTACTTGAGCGCCGGCCTGGGAAAAGGATTCCAGGTTTACCTGAAATACGAAGGCGCCAACCCGACAGGCTCTTTCAAGGACCGGGGAATGACCATGGCGATCTCGCAGGCATGCGAGGAGGGCGTCAAGGCGGTCATCTGCGCCTCGACGGGAAATACCTCCGCCTCTGCCGCCGCCTACGCCGCAAAGGCGGGCTTGCGCTGCGTCGTCCTGATCCCCAACGGCCATATCGCGCTCGGCAAGCTCAGCCAGGCGCTCATACACGGAGCGATCGTGCTCCAGGTGGACGGGAATTTTGACGAAGCGCTCGCGCTGGTTAAGGAAATCACGGAAAAATATCCGATCAAGATGGTCAATTCCATCAACCCGTTCAGGATCGAGGGCCAGAAGACCGCCTCGTTCGAGATCATCGAAGCGCTGGAAGACGCTCCCGATTTCCAGGTCATGCCTGTCGGCAATGCGGGAAATATCACCGCCTACTGGAAAGGGTATAAGGAATACCACACTATCGGCATGTCGAAGAAGCTGCCCCGGATGCTGGGCTTCCAGGCAGAAGGAGCGGCGCCGATCGTCAGGGGCCATCCCATTCAGAACCCGGAAACGATCGCCACCGCGATCCGTATCGGTAATCCCGCGAGCTGGAAACAGGCGGTCGCCGCGCGGGACGAGTCAAAAGGGCTCATCGACTGCGTGTCCGACGATCAGATACTCGAGGCGTATAAGCTCCTGGCGCTCAAAGAAGGCGTTTTCGCTGAACCCGCGTCATGCGCGTCGATCGCGGGACTGCAGAAATTGTCGCAGGACGGCTACTTCAAGAAACAGGCCTCCGCCGGCGGCGCGGTCAAGATCGTATGTATCCTGACCGGGCACGGCCTCAAGGACCCGGACAGGGCGATCAAATGCATCAAGACGCCCAAGACCGTAAAGCCTGACATGAAGGCGATACTGGCAGAGATCGGATTCTAAAGCATGTCTTTGAAAGGCAAACGCATATTGATCACCGCGGGACCCACCTGGGTCAGCATAGATCCGGTCAGGGTCATCAGCAACTCTGCCAGCGGCGAAACGGGCAAACGCCTTGCCGAATCATGCGCCAGGGCGGGCGGACGCGTGACTCTGCTTCTGGGACCGGGTGAAAAGCCTGCGGGGAACAAAAAAATATCGGTCAAGCGGTTCACGTTCTTTGATGAATTACAAAGGCTGTTTCGCGGCGAGCTTCTGCGGCAATACGACGTCGTCATCCATTCTGCCGCGGTCTCGGATTACCGGCCCCTGCGCGAGGCCCGCACCAAGATATCATCGCGCGCACGGTCATGGTCATGCACATTTGTCCCGACGCCGAAGCTTATCAGCATGATAAAAAAAACATCGGCCGGATCATACGCGGTCGGATTCAAATACGAGCCGCGCACCGCCGCTGCAACCCTGATCAGAAAGGCACGGGATCTCATGGATTCATGCCGGCTTGACGCTGTCGTCGCCAACACGGCCATAGATGGGAAATACAGGGCCTATATCGTTACGCCGGAGGGTGTCTCGGCAGTGTGCACGTCAAAGGTTCAGCTTGTCAGGCAATTAACAAAGCTGGTGTCGCTATGAAATATATCGTCCTTGTCCCTGATGGCATGGCGGATTATCCCGTTGAAGAACTCGACGGAAGGACGCCGCTGGAAGCGGCGCGCACGCCGAACATGGATTATATCGCCCGCCACGGCATACTCGGCCAGGCACGGACGGTGCCTGAAGGCATGACCCCGGCGTCCGACGTCGCGAACATGGCCATTCTGGGCTGCGACCCGCGGAAGTATTACTCCGGCCGCGGGCCGCTCGAGGCGGCCAATATGGGCATAGCGCTCGGCCCGGATGACGTCGCGTTCCGCTGCAACCTGGTGACCGTTGCCGAAGGGCTGATGAAAGATTACAGCGCCGGCCATATCAGTTCCGGCGAGGCGGAAGTCCTCATTAAGGCCGTCGATAAAGGGCTCGGCAGCGACGCGTTCAGATTTTATCCGGGCATCAGCTACCGGCATCTATTGCTCGCAAAGTCTGGCGCGCTCCAGGGCCTCGAGTCGGTTGTGTGCAAAGCCCCGCATGACATCCTCGGCCAGGAGATATCCAAAAACCTGCCCGGCGGCAAAAACAGCGAATTACTGATCAGGCTTATGGATGCGTCGAAGGCGATCCTGGAAAAGCAGGAGGTCAACCAGGTGCGCCTCGATCTGAAAGAGAATCCGGCGAACATGATCTGGCTCTGGGGACAGGGCAAGAAACCCGTCATGCCTGACTTCAAGGAGAAATACGGCCTGACCGGCAGCGTGATCTCCGCGGTCGACCTCATCAAAGGGCTCGGCCTTATCCTGGGCCTCGACGTCATCGATGTGCCCGGCGCGACCGGTTATTACGATACGGACTATGAAGGCAAGGCCAACGCCGCCATTAATTCGCTCAAACGCCACGATTTCGTGTTCGTTCACGTCGAAGCCCCTGACGAGGCGGGCCATAACGGCGACCTGCGCGAAAAGATCACCGCGATCGAGCGGTTCGACCAGCTCGTCGTAGGAAAGGTCCTCGAGGCGTTCAAGGGCCATGATAATTACCGGATACTGGTCATGCCGGACCACGCGACTCCCGTCAAGGTGCGCACGCATACCGCCGATACCGTCTTATTCGGGATGTTCGGGAAAGGCATCGTCGGCAAAGGCTTTGCCGGCTACAGCGAAAAAGAGGCAAAAAGCTCCGACCTGTACTTCCCCGACGGATATAAGGTGATGGATTATTTTATCAAGGAGGCGCAATAAATGAACGCGTTCATGATGCCCTACGGCCTGATGATCATCCTGATCCTGTTCCCGCTCGTCATAGTCTATGCATTGTGCCTGGCGAAGCGGTCGTGCCCCGAAACGAGGCGGAGGTGGGCACGGATCAAGGTCCCGGCGGACAAGCGCATGACGTGCCGCATCATAGAGCCTGACGCACTCGCATCGAACCTCGATTATTTCATCGATGACATCAACATGTCGGGGATCGCGTTCTTCAGCTCAAAGGCGCTGCCCAAAAAAACCGTGCGCCTCCTGATACGGTTCCCGTTCGCCGATTACGGCGAGGCCGCGAGCGTCCTGGGAAGGATCGCGTATTCCCGGGAGATCGGGAGGGATAAATACAGGATCGGCATCGAATACCAGCGGGAGCGTTGATCCCGCTTTATAAACCGGAGTTGACACCAATGCCAAAATTGATCGTTCAGAAGTTCGGCGGATCATCGGTCGCCAACGTCGAGCGCATTCAGAAGGTCGCGCGCCGCGTGGTCGGCTACAAAAATAAAGGATATAATATCGTCGTCGTCGTTTCAGCCCTCGGCGATACGACCGACGAGCTCATAGAGCTTGCGGGCCAGATCACGAGCGACCCCTCGGAGCGGGAAATGGACATGCTCCTTTCGACCGGAGAGCAGATCTCGGTGGCGCTTCTTGCAATGGCCATCCATAAGCTCGGCAAGGAAGCCATCTCTTTCACCGGCGGCCAGGTCGGCATCATGACGGACGGAAACTATACCAAGGCCCGCATCACCAGGATCGAGGCGGACAACATCAGGGAACAGCTTAAAAAGGGGCGGATCGTCATCGTCGCAGGATTCCAGGGAGTATCCTCGAATCAGGATATCACGACGCTGGGCAGGGGAGGGTCCGACCTGACCGCGGTTGCCCTGGCGACCGCGCTTCAGGCGAACGAATGCGAGATATACACGGATGTCGAGGGGATATACACGACGGACCCCCGCATCGAGCCGAAGGCCAGGATGATCAAGGCGATCACGTTCGATGAGATGCTCGAGATGGCGTCGCTCGGCGCCCAGGTCATGCAGCCCAGGTCTATCGAAGTCGCCAAAAAATTCAATATGCCTTTGCATGTCCGCTCATCGTTTTCCCAGAAATCGGGAACCGTGATACTCAAGGAGGTCACCAGAATGGAAGATGCTTTGATCACCGGTATTACCCTCAACAGAAATGAAGCGAAGATAACCGTATGCGACGTGCCGGACAGGCCCGGCGGAGCCGCCAAATTGTTCAAGGAGCTGTCGCTCAACGGCGTCAGCGTCGATATGATCGTCCAGAACGTCAGCCATACGCGTAAGACCGATATATCCTTCACCGTGGCGAAAACGAACGCCCATAAAGCGATCAAGGTGACCAAAAAAGCGGCGGCGCGCATCGGGGCGGGCGATATCATACTGGACGAAAATATAGCGCGCGTCGGCGTCGTCGGGATCGGCATGAAATCCCATCCGGGCGTGGCGGCGAAGATGTTCGATACGCTTGCCCAGAACAGGATCAATATAGAGATGATATCGACCTCCGATATCAGCATCTCATGCATCATACAAAAAAAATTCGCCGAGAAAGCGGTCAGGTCGCTCCATAAGAATTTCGGCCTCGGCTGATAACCACAAGGATAGCGTATGAGGACCGTGAAGATCTACGATACGACGTTGCGGGACGGAAGCCAGGGGGAAGGCATCGCCTATTCGGTCCAGGACAAGATCCGCATCTGCCAGAAGCTCGCCGATTTCGGGATCCCTTACATCGAAGGCGGCTGGCCATCGAATCCGAAGGACGCGCAGTTCTTCGCCAAAATGGCGCGGGCCAGGCTCAAGAACAGCGTCCTTGTCGCCTTCGGCTCGACCAGGCGGGCGGGAACGGCCGCGGCAAAGGACAGGAACCTGCAGGAACTGCTTTCCTCAAGGGCTAAAACAGTCACTATTTTCGGCAAAACTTCGTTGTTGCATGTCAAGGAAGTCCTCAAGACCACGCCGCAGGAAAACCTGAAAATGATCGAGGACTCGGTCAGGTTCCTTGCCCGCAACGAGGTCGAGGTTTTCTACGACGCCGAACATTTTTTCGACGGATACAGCCTCGATCCCGCGTATGCGCTGCGGACACTGCAGGCTGCCGAACAGGCAGGAGCCCGTTATATTATCCTCTGTGACACCAACGGCGGGGCCCTTCCCGCCGATGTCAGCCGCGTCATCAAAACGATCAGGGCAAGGTTCAAGGCCCCGGTCGGGATCCACTGCCATAACGACTCCGGGCTGGGTATCGCCAATTCTTTAGCGGCGGTCGAAGCGGGCGCGAGCATGGTCCAGGGAACCATCAACGGCTACGGGGAGCGCTGCGGCAACGCCGACCTTATCCCGATTATCGCAAACCTCAAGATCAAGATGAACGTGGACTGCATCTCCGATGAAGCCCTGGCCCGGTTGACTGAAGTGTCGTATTTCGTCAGCGAGATCAGCAACATGCGCCACATGCCCAACCAGCCCTATACCGGCGATTCGGCGTTCGCGCACAAAGGCGGGGTCCACATCAACGCGGTCATGAAGACAACGCGTTCCTACGAGCACATCGACCCGGAGCTCGTGGGCAACAAACGCCGCATCCTCGTTTCGGAGCTCGGCGGCAAAAGCGGCATCATGACCATGGCCAAATCCATGGACCTGGATCTTTCGAAGAACGATCCCAAAACCCAGAAAGCGCACGAGCTCCTTCAGAAGATGGAGGCGCGGGGATACCATTTCGAGGCAGCAGAGGCCTCTTTTGAGCTTGTGCTCAAAAAGGCGTTAAGCAGCGTAAGCGAGTATTTCAAGCTCGACAGCTTCAGGGTCGTGGTCAACAAGGACGGCAATAAGAAGGTCTCGACCGAGGCGATCATCAAGATCAGGATTAAGAATCAGTTGGAACATACCGCCGCAGACGGCGACGGCCCGGTCAACGCACTTGACAGCGCGCTTCGCAAGGCACTGTCTCATTACTATCCCCAGCTCAACGAAATGCAGCTGTCTGATTTCAAGGTGCGCGTCCTCGATGAAAAGGCGGGCACGGCCGCGCGCGTGCGCGTCCTCATCCAGTCGCAGGACGACCGGGATACCTGGAGCACCATGGGCGTATCGGAGAACATCATTGAGGCGTCGTGGCAGGCGCTCATCGACAGCTTCGAGTACAAGCTCATGAAGGACAGGATCCGGTAATGCGGTCTTACGGGAAATACTATAACACATGATCGAATTACCCAGCCGATACAATCCCCAGGAAACCGAAGACAAGTGGTATCAGGAGTGGGAAGAGAAGAAGCGGTTCGCGGCGCGGCCCGTCAGCGGCAAGACCCCGTACACGATCGTTATCCCCCCTCCGAACGTCACCGGGATCCTGCATATGGGCCACGCGCTGAACAACACCATCCAGGACATCCTGATCAGGTACCACAGGGCAAGGGGCTGCGAAGCCCTGTGGATGCCGGGCACCGACCACGCCGGCATCGCCACGCAGAACGTGGTCGAGCGTAAACTGGCCAAAGACGGCAGGAAACGCCAGGACCTGGGCAGGGAGAAATTCATCGAAGAGGTCTGGAAATGGAAAGAGGAATACGGCTCGACCATCATCAGACAGCTCAAAAAGCTCGGCGCATCCTGCGACTGGGACAGAACGCGCTTTACCATGGACGACGAATATTCCGACGCCGTCAAAGAAGTGTTCGTGAGGCTGTATGAAAAAGGCCTGATCTACCAGGGCCACCGCATCATCAACTGGTGCCCGCGCTGCCAGACCGCGCTTGCCGACGAAGAAGCCCCGCATCACGACCTCAAAGGCAACCTGTATTACCTGAAGTACCCCTATAAGGACGACCCGGACGATTTCGTCGTCGTGGCCACGACCAGGCCCGAGACCATGCTCGGGGATACGGCTGTCGCGGTGAACCCGAAGGACAGGCGGTACAAAAAGTCGATCGGCAGGAAACTGGTCCTGCCGCTTGTCAACCGCGAGATAGAGGTCATCGCCGACGAGTCCGTCGACATGAAATTCGGCACGGGCGCGGTGAAGATCACGCCCGCGCACGACCCGAACGACTACGTCACGGGCAAAAAACACGATCTGGAATTCGTCAATATATTCCACCCGGACGCCAGGATCAACGAGAACGGCGGGGAGTATAAGGATATGGACCGGTTCGAGGCGCGCGAGGTCATCATCGAGGACCTGAAGGAACAGGGGTTCCTCGAGAAGATCGAACCGCATGACCTTTCCGCCGGCCACTGCTACCGCTGCCATACGATCATCGAGCCGTATCTTTCCAAGCAATGGTTCGTCAAAATGCAGCCGCTTTCCGTGCCTGCGACGGCCGCGGTCAAAACAGGCAGGATCAAGTTCCACCCTGACCGCTGGACAAAGGTCTATCTGAACTGGATGGAGAACATACAGGACTGGTGCATCTCACGCCAGATCTGGTGGGGCCACCGGATCCCGGTCTATTATTGCGCGGATTGCCGGGAAAAAGGCAAAGCCGGAGTGCATGTATCGCGCACAACCGTGCAAAAATGTCCCGAATGCGGGTCGAGCCGCGTCACGCAGGACAATGACGTGCTCGATACGTGGTTCTCGTCCTGGCTGTGGCCGTTCGCGACGTTCGGGTGGCCCAAAGAGACGCGCACGGATAACGCCGGAACGGTCCACAACGTCGCAGAGGACCTGGGATATTTTTACCCGACTTCGGCGCTCTCAACGGCTTCGGAGATCATATTCTTCTGGGTCGCGCGCATGATCATGGCCGGATTCGAATTCATGGCAGATATACCGTTCAAGGACGTGTATATCCACGGCACCGTGCGCGATATCGAAGGCCGCAAGATGTCCAAATCCCTCGGAAACATCATAGACCCGCTGGAGATCATCAAGGAATACGGCACTGACGCCTTGCGATTCAGCCTCATCTCGATCACGAGCCAGGGCCAGGACGTGTATCTGTCAAAGGAACGCTTCGAACAGGGAAGGAATTTCGCCAATAAGATGTGGAACGCCTCGAGGTTTGTGCTCATGAACCTCGAGCCGTCTGCCGCAAAAACCGATCTGTGCGTCTTCTTCAAGAAAGAAGACCTGTCGCTGCCCAACCGCTGGATCTTAAGCAGGTTCTACTCGACCCTCAAGGAGCTCGATACATACCTCAACTCATACCGTTTCAACGAGGCCGCAAACCTGCTGTATCACTTCTTCTGGCACGAGTTCTGCGATTGGTATCTGGAGATCATCAAGCCGGATATCAAGGACCCCCGCAACCAGGTCGTCATGTACAAAATACTCGAGAAATATATGCGCGCCATGCACCCGTTCATGCCGTTCATCACCGAAGAGATCTGGCATTATCTGGCGCCCGAGGCGGGATCCATCATGGACCAGCCATGGCCGCACGTGCAAGGGCAGATCATCGATAAAAAGGTCGAAAAACAGTTCGACACGGCGGTCAATGTCATCACGGCGATCCGGAACATGCGTTCGGAGCTTGAGATCGCGCCCGCGCAGGCGGTCGAGGCGGTCATAGCCAATACCTCCAGGCAGTCGCGCGACCTTCTAACCGGCATCGCGCCCCACATTACGTTCCTGGCGCGTTTAAGCAGGCTCGCCATACAGGAAAAACAGCAGCACCATCCGTCCAGCGTAACGACTGTCGTCGGGGACAGCCATATTTCCATCCTTCTCGAAGGGATTGTCGACATAGATAAGGAGAAAAAAAAGCTCGATGCGAAGATCTCCCGGGCCCAGGCAGATATAAAAGCAAAGGAAAATATGCTTGCCAACAAGGCCTTTGTGGAACGGGCCAAGCCGGAAGTCGTCGAAAACGAGCGGACCAAATTATCCCAGCTCAAGGAAACGCTCACAAAGCTACAGGGGGTGAAACATGCACTACGATAAACATTTTCTCCAGGATAAAAGGACCGACCTCAACAGGGAAACCGTCGACCAGCTCATCCGCCATTCGCTGGTCGAGGATATCGGCAAAGGCGACATCACTACGCAGCTGACCATTCCGGAGGCGAAAGACATCAAGGCGCATATCCTGGCGAAAGAGGACTGCGTCGTCTGCGGCATCGACATCGCGGCTCGCACGTTCGAGCTCGTGGACAAAAGCGTCGAGTTCAAGGCATTCTGCAGGGAAGGCCAGAAAGTCCCCAAAAACAAGATCATGGCGGTCGTTTCGGGCAAGGCCCGCTCGATCCTCAACGCCGAACGCGTCGCGTTGAACATGCTGATCCTGTTATCCGGCATCGCCACCAAGACCCGGGCCTACGTTGACAAGGTCGAGCCGTTGAAGGTGAAGATCACCGATACCCGCAAAACCATGCCTGGCCTGCGCGAACTGCAAAAGTACGCTGTCCGGGTCGGAGGGGGGTATAACCACCGCATCTCCCTCGATGAAATGATCCTGATCAAGG
>JAKPTF010000062.1 GCA_029571225.1 Candidatus Omnitrophota bacterium
TTCGATCAGATCCGATATGGAACATATTTTGAGGCCGTGTTTTCCGGCGAACGAAACCAGCTGCGGCAGGCGCGCCATGGATCCGTCTTCATTCATGATCTCGCAGATGACCGCGGCCGGATACGAACCGGCAAGCTTGACCAGATCGACCGAGGCCTCGGTATGCCCCGCGCGCACAAGCACACCGCCCTTACGCGCCTTTAACGGGAATATATGTCCGGGCCTGATAAGGTCCTCGGGCTTTGTCTGCGGATTGATCAAAACGCCTATGGTATGGCTGCGGTCGAACGCCGATATGCCGGTCGTGGTTCCGTGCGCTGCATCAACCGAGATCATCCATGCTGTGGCGAACCGGTCTTCAGCGCCGCTATGCCCGCGGCCGGTCAGCATAGGCTGCAGGTCAAGCCGGGAAAGACGCTCTTCTTCCATTGGCACGCAGATCAACCCCCTGCCGTGCTTTGCCATGAAGTTGATGTGCTCCGGCTTCACGCAGGCAGCAGCCATGACAATGTCGCCTTCGTTTTCGCGGTCCTCGTCATCCACGACAACGACCATACGGCCGTTCGCCAGGTCCTGCACGACTTCCTGTATAGAGTTAAAAAGTTCCATAATAAAAATACCCCGGATGGAATCTCCGGGGATAAGAAAAACGCGGCCGCGCAATCTTCTCTCATCTGGACTTTAATGAGCGCATAACTTATGTAGCGCACAGCGCGACATAAGTTATGTGCGCGAATTAATGGTGTTTAGGCGTGGCCTAAACACCATGCACCATCGGCTCTGGAATATACCAGATCTGCTCCCGGTGTGCGGGATACCTGGCGCTAAACAGGTATTGCGCCTGTATCCCGCCTCTGCGGGAACTCGCGGGCTTGACCGCCGGTCAGGAGTTTCACCTTTCCCCGAAGATTGACTTGATAAGTATAGTATAAAGGAAGCCTCTTGTCAAGCTGTAAGATAAAAGGTATAATAAGACCATGCAAGACCCTGTTCTCCATACACATACGCTCCTGCTCAAGAATAATCTTACCGTAGCGACAGCCGAATCATGCACCGCAGGGCTGCTTTCCTTTTTATTGACAAGGTTGCCTGGCAGTTCGTCTTTTTTCACCTTCGGCGCAATCACCTACAGCAATGAAGCCAAGAACAGGATCCTTGGTATCCCTCACTCTATCATAAGACAACACGGCGCTGTATCGCGCCGGGTTGCGATCCTTATGGCAGGCAACGTGCGCCGTATTGCCGGAACCGACATCGGCGTGAGTATAACCGGAATAGCAGGCCCTTCAGGAGGGACTGCGCACAAACCTGTCGGAACCGTTTACATTGCCGTAGCACGCAGGTCAGGGACCGTCTGTCAGAAGCATCTCTTCAAAGGCAGCCGGACGAGCATACGCAGGCAAGCTGCATGCGCTGCCGTAAAAAAAATCGGGACGTTTCTTTCAAGATGAGGGCATTTATCGCCATAGACCTGCCGCAGTCAGTCAAAGACATCGTCAGCCGCATGCAGAGCAGGCTCAAGCTCTCCGGAGCCGACGTATCATGGGTTTCGCCAGCCAACATGCATCTTACACTTAAATTCCTCGGGGATATCGATGAAGCGGCAGCCATAGCCGTATCAGAGGCGATCCGGGATATCGCAGCCCGGAACTGCGATTTTACCATGCAGCTTGGATCCATAGGCGCCTTCCCAGGCGTCCAGTCACCCAGAATCATCTGGGTCGGGTTGTCAAAAGGCCACGAACAGGCCAGAGCGATCGCAGCACAGATTGAAAGCAGAATTGAAAAATACGGCATAGGCAGGGAAACAAAACCGTTTGCGTCACATATAACCATAGGCAGGGTGCGCAGCAAAAAGAACATCCGCCAGTTGACAGACGGCATAGGGGCAGCGGATATCCGCAGGGACGCAACGGCAGAAGAATTCAAGGCGGGAAAAATCACGTTTTTCAAAAGCACCCTGACGCCGCAGGGACCTGTCTATGAGAAGCTTCAGGAAACAAACCTCAAAACTGCCTGAAGGACCAGGTTCGCATAGGCTGCTGCGGCCAGGTCATCGCCCATGATGCCCAGGGCGCCGTGGCGGTCCTGGATCCACCGCGCGGGGAAAGGTTTAACAGTATCAAGCAGCCTGAACAGAAAAAAAGCAAGGAAAAATACCTTTATATTATATAACGGCAACCATAACAGGCTAAGCATCATGCCAGCCACTTCGTCTATCACCACGTATTGAGGGTCTTTCCTGCCAAAAACCGTTTCGCTGGAGCCGCATAATATCAAACCTACTGCCGTAATCCCGGCGAAGACCGCCACCCGCCAAAGGCCGGTTTCAGGCAGTATCACAAACACACCAACTCCGGCAATACTACCCCATGTCCCAGGCACAAAAGGAAGAAAACCTATGCCGAAGAACGTCGTCACCCACCTCACTCCAAGGCGCAGCGCGCCGCTCATGCGGTGTCCCATATTATATGTTGGTTATTATATTACGGTTCTGCCAGAGGTAAGAACAGCCTGAATAAATCGTCAGGGCAAGGATCACCCACATGAATGCGTCGATGCCCTGATGGAACATATTCTCCCAGGAGGGATTCCATGTGAAATACGCCAGCATCACTTCCTTGAACACGATAAAACCAAGTATCACAAAGATGATGACCATCTGGGATGCGGTCTTTCCCTTGCCCATTTTGCCCGCGGACATTACCTTGCCTTTATTGAGAGCGAACAGACGGAAATACGTGATAATAAGCTCGCGCGATATGATAATCATGAACATCCAGTCCCTGACAAGCTGCATCTGCACGAATGCCGCAAACGCCGAGAGAACCAGGATTTTGTCTGCGATCGGGTCCATAAGTTTGCCGAAATCCGTCACCATGTTATATTTGTGCGCAATCCTGCCATCCAGAAGGTCAGTCAGCGCGGCGATACTGAACACCATCAGGCTGGCTATGCGCCACCCCAGCCCAGTGACCGACAGCAACAGCATGAAAACAAAAGTCAGGACGATGCGCAGAACAGTCAGTTTATTTGCCAGATTCATCGGATCGATTCTCCTGCAAGGTCGTATTCCATGGTATCGGTAATCCTCACATCTATGAATTCCCCGGGCCGCAGCACCCTGCGCGAACGGACCAGCACAGTGCCGTCCACATCTGGGGCGTCATGCTCGCTTCTTCCGCTATAGAGGCCGCGGCCTTCTTCCTTAGCGTCGATAAGCACCCGTATCGTCCTTCCGAGGTATCTGTTGTTGTTGGCGCGGGATATTTCCTGCTGCGCGGACATGAGCGCGTTAAAACGGTCCTCTTTGACCTTATACGGCACCTGGCCCGGAAGATCGTATGCCCTGGTGCCTTCCTCCCGCGAATACATAAAAACGCCGAGCCTCTCGAACCTCATCTCCCTGACAAACGAGAGCATCTCCTTGAAATCCCTATCTGTCTCTCCCGGGAATCCAGTGATCAAAGTCGTCCTGATCGCCGCATCCGGTACGATCCTGCGTATCCGGAGGATGAGCCCGACGATGTCCTTATTTGTCATGGCCCGGTTCATGGCTTTAAGCATCCGGTCGCTCGCGTGCTGGACAGGTATGTCAATGTACTTGCACAGCCTCGGTTCATCCGAGATTAATTTCAGCAGAGGATCGGTTACGCGGGATGGATACAAATACAATAAGCGCAGCCACCCGATATGCCTGCACTTCGCAAGAATTTTTTTGACAAGGTTATAAAGATCTGTTTTTTCCTTCAGGTCGCGGCCGTAAGCGGTTATATCCTGGCCTATGATGCATATTTCCGATATGCCCTGGCGGTCAAGCCGCGCGCATTTCCGCAATACAGCTTCAGCCGCAACGCTCTGGAACCTTCCCTTGATGGACGGGATAATACAAAAACTGCACAGATTGACGCACCCCTCGCAGATCTTAACGTAGGCGAAATGTTCCTGCGTAAGGGCAAACCTCTCAGCCGAAGAATCAAGGCCGATTCTGCCGACGAACGCGTCAACCTCCGGCAGCTCCCGGACAAGGATATTCTTATATCTCTGTGAAAAACAGCCGTACACGATGACCTTGCGGATACGGCCTTGTTTCTTTGCCTCGATCAGGTCCAGTATGGCATCAATCGATTCGGTCTTGGCGTCATTGACGAACGCGCACGTATTGACGATTGCGATATCCGCCCTGTCCAGATCGACAATCCGGAACCCTCTGGACGCAAGCCTGGCGGCGATGGTCTCAGAATCGACCAGATTGCGGGGGCATCCGAGGCTCACGATGCCTACGGCCGGCTTTTTCATTTTCCGACCTTCAAGCCGTCTTTGCTTATGACGATGTTCTTAAGGACCTGGCCCTTGCGGCCGAGCGACGGTATGCGGCTGCCGTTTACCTCAACCTCTACCCCGCCAGCTGACCCCAGCCACAGGTCTATGCGGTCCCTGGCTGTCCAGCTCTCCATCCTTCCTCTTAACAGAACGCTCTGGAATACGGTCTTACCGTCCACCTTGACCTGCATCCAACAATCATCTACCGCGTGTATGCCGAGCCTGATGCCGGCCTGTTCCGGCCTGGCGCTGACCGCGGCAGTAACCGGAGCCGGCGCTGCCTGCCGGGCCTGTTTTCTCTTTTCAACAGGAGCCGCAGCGGCTGTTTTTTCCCGGCTTACGGTTTTTGACGCGGCAGGGCGCGTTTTCGCCTCAGCCGGAACGCGGTTTCTCAATGCCCTGGATATCCCGCGGCCGGCAAGAAGGATGAGCACAAGCCCTGCGACCACGCCTGCAAAGACAAACACCCGCTGCCATGGGAAAGACCTGCGCACAGGCAAAGGGCGCAGGAAGGTCGAGGCCTTCTCCTCATCATCCGACAGCTTCATCGTCACCTGGGGCTCTTTGAGCTCGCTGATGAAATCCGACGGAGTTACGCCCAGATAATTGCAGTAGATCTTGATGAAACCTTTGACGTAAACTGGCTCCAGATTGATAAAGCCGTCATCCTCGATGGCCTTGAGGATGTTCAAGGGGACTTTTGTCCTTTGAGCAACCTCTTCGATGGCTATGCCCTTTTCCAGCCTGATTTTCTTGAGCCGTTCGCCTGCTTTATCCATCCGAGTTCCCCGACATAGGCTGCGCATTCTGCGGTATATAGCCGTGATCGGCAAGCCATGATTCGCGGTCAACAAGTATCCGGCGCGGTTTTGAGCCTTCATACGGGCCGACAAGCCCTTCCTCGTGCATCATATCGATGATGCGGCCCGCGCGCGTGTATCCGAGGCGCATCCTGCGCTGGAGGATCGAAACCGAAGCCTGGTTGCATTCCATGATTATACGCACCGCTTCGTCGTACATCTCGTCCTTCTCGCCAGAAGCGCTGCCCGCTTTCTGCTGCTCCTTGACAATGGTCTCATCGTACACCGGTTCAGCCTGCTTCTTGATGAACTCCGCTACGCGCTCGATCTCAGCGTCGCTGACCAGGGCCCCCTGCGCGCGCACGAGCTTCGAATCCTCCGGCCGCAGGAAAAGCATATCTCCCCTGCCCAGTAATTTATCCGCACCGTTGGTATCCAGCACGGTCCTCGAATCAACCTTGGAAGCGACTTTGAAAGAGACACGCGCCGGAAGATTCGCCTTGATGACGCCCGTGATAACGTCGACCGACGGACGTTGCGTGGCAAGTATAAGATGTATGCCCACGGCCCGCGACAATTGCGCAAGCCTGGTCACGGCGTTCTCGACCTGGTCGCGCGCCACCACCATGAGATCAGCAAACTCATCGATAACGACCACTATATAAGGAAGTTTCTCCTCGGACTTTTCATTGTAACCGGAGATATTGCGTGCCGCCGACTCTGCCAGGAGCCGGTACCTGCGCTCCATTTCGTTCACGACCCAGTTCAATGCCGTTGACGCCTTCTTTGACTCTGTAACGACGGGGCATAGCAGATGCGGGAGGCCGTTATACGGCGCCAGCTCCACCATTTTCGGATCGATCATGAGAAACTTCATCTCATTGGGGGAATACCTGAACAACAGGGATAGTATGATGCCGTTCACACACACGGTCTTGCCTGACCCGGTAGTTCCGGCGATCAAAAGATGCGGCATCTGAGCCAGATCGGCGATTACGGGCTTGCCCGCGATATCCTTGCCGAGCGCCAGTGTCAGGCGCTGCCTGGCGTCCTGGAACTCTTTTGTCGCCAGGACCTCCTGAAGGAAAACCAGGCTGGATTGCATATTCGGCACTTCGACGCCGACGCGGGCCTTCCCCGGGATAGGCGCGATGATACGCACCGACTGGGCCTTCATGACGAGCGCCAGGTCGTCTTCAAGCGCTTCGATGCGGTTGACCTTCACCCCCGGCGCTGGTTCAAGTTCGTACCTGGTGATGATGGGGCCCCGCTCGATATCCGTCACTTTAACGGAAATCCCGAAATCCTCGAGTGTTTCCTGCAATATGCGCGCGTTATTGGTCAGGTCCTCTTTGATCTGCCGCGCCTCTAACGGCGGAGGCGAATCAAGTAGGTCAAGCGACGGCAGATGATAATCCCCGGATTTTGTCACGACCTGTTTGGGCTTCGGAAGCTCCGCCTCTTCCTGCGAGGCCGGCTCCTTGATCTTGATCTTCGGCTTGATGTAGGTTACCGGCAAAGGCGTTTCGTCGGGTTCAACGCCAGGTTTCTTCTTATCCCTGGCTGCGACCCCATTCTGCATATGAAGGTTCACCCTGGGCTTTATAGTTTCCCTGCCTGATGACCCGCGGGCCTCTCTCCGTTGCGGCCGGTTAAATATGCCGAACAGATCGAACCATCGCTTTTTGCCGGCAGGCAGGACAGATGATACGACCATCTGGGCGTTATTGACCGTATGCATAAGAAACGTGGAAATGAGGACCTCGGTGACAAGCGCCAGCGATAAAAGGATCAGCGCGATGAACAGGATGTATCCGCCAAGCTGGCCGAAATACGAAACGACGAATTTGGATATAAGGAATCCTGAGAAACCCGAGCGGTAAAAGCTGACTGCCTCACTGCCGATGGTCGCAAGCCCGGTCAGAGAGCTGATTGAAAGCATTAAAATGACCAAGCCGATGAGCCGCGGCATCCGTAAAAGCACAGGGGTGTTCCTGAAAAAACTCACCCCCACCCATAGGATGAACAGCGGGACCGCAAAGCTCGCATAACCGAAAAAGAACATGAGGATACCTGCCAGGAGCGCTCCGAATGACCTGATCAGGTTATGGGGCGGGATATTGGGATGGGAAGTGTACCATGAAAGGTCGTTGATGTCAAAAGACAAAAGGCTGGCCAGCACAATAAGACCGGCAGCTACAAGTATGACGCCCTTGAACTCATTCAGCCTTTTCTCTTTCACTTCTTGGGAGATTCTTCAGCGCGCTTCTTGCTCAAGTTGATGCGTCCCATTTCATCTATGGCTACGACCTTGACCTTGAACTCATCGCCGACCTTCACGACGCTCGCCACGTCCTTGACGAATTCGTTCGAAAGCTCCGATACGTGCACAAGCCCTTCCTTGCCCGGGGCTATTTCGCAGAACGCGCCGAAATTCGTCACGCGTTTGACCTTTCCCGGGTAAATCCGGCCGACTTCGACGTCGTCGGTAATGGCCTTAATCATGGCGATGGCCGCCTGGGATTTGGCGTTGTCATTGGAAGCAATAAGCACGGTTCCGTCATCATCGATATCTATGGTCGCGCCGGTCGCGGCGATGATAGCCTTGATCGTCTTTCCGCCCGGGCCGATGACCGCGCCGATCTTTTCCGTATTTATCTTGATCTTCTCGATACGGGGAGCGTATGAAGAAATCGCCCCGCGAGGCCTCTGTAGGACTTCCGACATTTTGGCGAGGATCGTCATGCGGGCCTCGCGCGCCTGCGACAGACACCGCGAGAGCTCGTCAAGAGTGATCCCGTCGATCTTGAGATCCATCTGGACCGCTGTAACACCGTTCCTGGTCCCGGCGACCTTAAGGTCCATGTCTCCGAAATGGTCTTCGACGCCGGCAATATCGGTCAGGACGACCGATTTGTCTTTGCCCTTTATGAAACCGAGCGCGATCCCGGCAACGGGCTCCTTGATCGGCACTCCGGCATCCATAAGAGAAAGGCACGACGCGCACACGGTCGCCATGCTCGACGAACCGTTGGATTCAAGGATCTCCGAAACGACTCGGACGGTGTATGGAAACTTTTCTTTTGTCGGCATGACTGGAGCCAGCGCCTTTTCTGCAAGCGCCCCGTGCCCTATCTCGCGCCTTCCCGCGCCGCCCATACGCCCGGTCTCTCCCACGCTGAACGGCGGGAAATTGTAATGAAGCATGAACGTCTTGTATTTCTCGCCTTCAAGCGCCTCGATCATCTGTTCGTCGTCCCCGGTGCCCAGGGTAGTGACCGCAAGGCTCTGCGTCTGGCCCCGGGTGAACAGCGCGCTGCCGTGCGTGCGCGGCAGGACCGCCGCCTCGCAGGAGATCGGCCTGATATCCTTGAAACCGCGCCCATCCACACGGACGCCGTCTTCCAGTATCATCTTGCGCACGAGCGCTTCCTCGACTTCCAGCAGCGCCGATTTCACGGCGGTTGCCGTATGCCCTTGGGCTACCAGACCTTCGACTATTTCCTTGAAAAGTAGCGCGACGTTGTCTTCCCGTTCTTCCTTGGTACCCATGCTGTATATTTTGACCAGCCGGTCCCTGGCAAGGGATTCGACCTTCTGCCCGAGCTCGGCATCGGTCTTCAGGCACACGATATCCGTATCTTTTGTTTTGCCGTATTTCTGGACAAATTTCTTCTGGAATGCCAGCATATCCTGCAGCGAATCAGAGCCGAATTTCACGGCTTTGAGATAATCCTCCTCGGAAACCTCATATGCCTTGCTCTCTAGCATGCAGATGCCGTTATTGCCCGCGACCACGATCACGTCAAGCTCGGCGGCGTCGCGCTGGGCATATGTCGGATTCAGGATCAATTCGCCTTTGACCCGCGCGACGCGGCAGCACGCAGCCGGGCCGTTGAACGGGATATCGGAAATGCACAATGCCGCGGAGGCGGCGTTCACCGCCATGACATCGGGATCGTTTTCGCCGTCGCTTGACAATACTACCGCCACGATCTGCACCTCGTTCAGCATTCCGGCGGGAAACAGCGGCCTGATCGGACGGTCAATAAGGCGGCACGTAAGGATTTCGCTTTCCGATGGGCGGCCTTCGCGCTTGAAAAAACCGCCCGGGATCCTTCCTGCCGCGTAGGTCTTTTCCTGGTAATCGACCGTCAGCGGAAAGAAATCCTGGCCCTCGCGGATATTCTTCGACATACAGGCGGTAACAAGCACAACGGTGCCTCCGTAGGTCACTGTAACGGCGCCGTTGGCCTGCTTGGCCAGTTTCCCTGTGCCAAGGACGAACGATTCTTTTCCGAAAGCTATTGATTCTGAATTAGGTTGCATCCAACATACTTCCTTTCTGCCTGTTATTTTTTGACTGATTATAAAGCGGCGAACGGGAATATGACCCGCCAGGATCACTTGCGCAGGTTCAACTTCGAAAGCAGCTGCTGATATTTGGCGGTGTCTTTCTTCTTAAGGTAATCGAGCAGCCTCCTGCGCTTGCCAACGAGCATCAGGAGCCCTCTGCGAGAATGATGGTCTTTTTTATGAGCCTGGAAATGGCCGGTGAGAAGGTTGATCCTCTCTGTCAAAAGCGCGATCTGAACCTGCGCCGACCCGGTATCCTGGTTATGGACCTTATACGTTTCGATGACTGCCTTTTTTCTTTCAGTAACTAAAGCCAATTGCTTCACCTCCCTTTCATATGTTTTTTTTATTATAGTCTAATTTAGGCCATTCGTCAACTATTTGTTGTTTTTATCCCCAACCAGGACGACTTTGGAAATCGTCAGGCTGAACTTGAGCGCCGATTCCTTCTTTGACTTAACGCTCAGGGTGAACTTCTCGATCTTAAGAACCTTTTTCGAGCTTTCAATATTATAGAGGAACTCGATCAGTTTATCGAAGGCCGCCTCGCCGTTGACATTGACCAGGTATTTCTTGAATTCCTGCTCCTGTTTTGGCTCCTGCGGCTTCATGTCGGCCAGGTATACCGAAGATTTCGAAGCGAGCGTTTCGACCTCTTTGAGCAGAGCGCTCGTGTCCTCTTCGGGAGTCTTTTCCTGGACGCTGAATGCGCGGTACGCAGCCATCCGCAGGCCGATAGAATCCTTCTGCGCGAGGATCTTAAGGTCCCGCTCGATAGCGGAGCGTTTGTCAGAGATCTCCCTGTCCAGCGCCTGAGTGCGCGAGACAATCGGCCCGACTATAGCACGATCAAGAAACGCCAGGGCCACAACGGCAGCGGCTCCGTAAAGGACAGCCTTTTCGCGCTTTGACATCTTTGAAAACGCCTGCATCAACACCTGGACCTGCTTTATCATGGTCACCGCTTCCCTTTACGCAAAATGCTGGTTATCTCGAAATCAACCACGTCCTGGCCCGCTTCCTTGCGTTTGGTAGTGTATTTCGTCTTTACTTCCTTAAAATAAGTTGCCTTGGAAAGGTTGTCCACAAAACCGAATACGGCGGACATCGAATCCGCGATGCCCTTGACCGAAAGCGTGCCCTTGCCGTCATATCTGATCTCATTGAGCTCGATGTCCTTTGAGACCTGGTCAATCAGTTCGGCCAAAACGTCAAGCGCGTATCCCTGGCCGGAGAAATATTCCCGCATAAGCGTGATCTTCATAAAATCCGCCTCAAGCTCGCGCGTCTGTTCGTCAAGTTTGGCAAGCTTATCCCCGAGAATGCGCGCGTGGGATGCTTTGAAATAGATGTTCGACAGCAGCATGAAAAAACCGAGAAGCAGAACCGTGAGAAACAGCACCCCCATCTGCAGCAGGTCCTGCGCCCGCTTCTGCAGGGACATCTTCAGCTTCACCTCATCCGGGATAAGATTAACCCGCGCCTCGTCAGCTGCAGACAACGACGCCGTGATATCAAAGAACGAGACGCCCCTGTCTTCGGAGAGGTATTCGATGGCCTCCCTGGAAAGGGAAATATTCTTCATGTAAGGGGTGGGTTTGATCGCTACCTTGAGCAATTCCTGCAAGCTGTCGCAGACGCTGCCGAGCTTATCGACCGAGCCTATCAGGTAAAGGATCCGGGGAGGCTTTTCGATGTCCTCGGCCTGATAGGCCTCGAATGATTTCTTGACCTCCTCGCACAGCTTGGGATGGTATTTCTCCGGTTCCTTTTCGAGGGCGGCAGACCCGAGCGGAATGGAGCGTATGAAAACGGCTTTGGACTTATAGACTACGTTGAAATCGCACGTGTCGCGGTCAACATGCAGGAACGCGACAGGCAAAGCAGCCGTATCCAGCTTGAGGACCCTGGCGGCCGCCCACGCGGTCACTTCAGGTGCAAAGAATATCTTCTGCACCTTTATGCCTGCTTTGCCGAAAAGTTCCAGCTGTTTCTTTATGACTTTCGAGGTAACGATCACCATCAGTATCTTGGTGTAATTCTTCTTATAGACCCCGATATCTATATGGTCGGCGATCACCTCTTCCCTGGAATAGGGCGTGTGCCTGCCGGCCTGAAGGCTGATGATCTCCTTGATCTCGCGTGGATTGGTGGACGGGACTTCGATGTTCTTTGTGATGACAACCTGGGAAGGGATTACGGCCAAAAAATGCGGATCCTTCAGCTTCATTCCTGAAACCGCCTCCAGCATTGCCTTGACCACATCGGCCTCGGAGACGCCGGCGATATCCCTGTAGAACAGGCTTTGCAGTTCCTTTTTCTGGCCGTTCGAACGCAAACAGCCTATCTTCAGGCTGTTCGTGCTCAACGATAAGACCACAATCTCTTTTCTGCTTTTTTTGATGAACATATCCTTAATGCCTTCGGTATCCGAGGATATCGCCGTTGATGCCGATCACGCAGGAGACCTTCGCGACGTTCCTGTCTGTTTCCGTCCTGCCTACTGCGGTCACCATGAACGCCGTTGAGACGACGGTCCCGTGAGCGTTCAGCGCGTTGTTCATGGACGCCACGTCAGCAGGGGAAAACCCTCCGTCCTTGGTGATCGCCGGGACGATGTCAACGATATTAGCGAATACGACGTCATCCTGCGTCCCGGCCACGCCGTCCTTGCCCGCGCGCAGGTCTATGATTTTTTCCACGGCAATAGCCGGAAGCCCGGCCGCGTATAACACGGCCCTGCCTGCAGTATTGACGTTGATACGGCCGCTTCCATAGATTGTAATATGTTTTTTCAATTTCTCAAAGAGATTTGCGTCAAATCCCTTGACGAGCCGGACCTCATCGAGAACTTCGAAGGCCGAGTCTTTCGCCTCATATGGATACTTCTCGTTGCGGTAATAAGAATCCTCCGCGCTGCCCAGCGGGATCGAAAGCGCGCTGTCAGGATCGCGCCAGTCGATCAATGATGCTGCCAGCCCCTGCGCCTCGGTTTCGTCGACGCCTAAAGCAGCCTGCATAAGGGCCTTGAGCTCCTGCATATCGGCGGTATTGATATTGACTTTGCTCTCCTCGTCCACCAGGCCCCAGGCCTCCGTCTGATCAGGGGCTGCAGGCTCCGCTGGTTCGCGAACAAAGGAGCATGTGCCATCACCGATGCGCATGTCCCTGAAGGCGGAATTCGAGCTCCATGAGTCTCGCAGGGAGAAACACTCCGCACCCGCGGATTTTCTGACCTCGGCGACAGCAGCGGGGATCGCCGCTTCCGCGATTGAGGTCAGCGTATTGCGGGATTCAAGGCGTTTCACAAGCACCATCTTCTGCCTTACCTGATAGCCCAGCGTCACTGCGAAACTCGCCAGGATGAACAGGCTCCATAAGGCGATCATCAACACGCTGGCCCTTACGGCAGGCGCCCGGTTAATCATTTTTATCCTTCGTCTTTTTT
Organism: Candidatus Omnitrophota bacterium; assembly: GCA_029571225.1. Taxonomy (GTDB): domain Bacteria; phylum Omnitrophota; class Gorgyraeia; order Gygaellales; family Profunditerraquicolaceae; genus JAGOOP01. The sequence goes on from JAKPTF010000062.1 coordinate 12,928, forward strand.
GTCCGCGCTCCTCCCAGGGGAAGGCTTACGGTTTTGGTAAAGGATTCCTTATCATCGTCCTGGCCGACCGTCAGTTCCATCCTGATGGCAAGCGGCAGGTCCTGGCGCGTCCATTCATCAACCCAGACGTACTCTTTTACCTCTTCGTCGTACAGATAATACGCGAACCTGCACGATCCCATCCCCGTCATTACAGGACGAAGCGCACCGGACATCCCCTGATAGATCTGCGAATAATCCGCTTGAGAACGGGTAAGCGTGTTGTCGGCATACGCATACGCGACAGTGCCCGGTATCTGCGCTCCAAGCGAAGGGCTCATGACCAAAGTCGGAAGCTCGAATCTGCTCTCCGTGCCCGTAAAACGCAGCCCGGTAAAAACGATGCTGTTCCTTATATCGCTGGCAAAACGGTCAAAAAGGATGTTCACGTCCTCGTTCAAGGACATTCGGTTCACACGCTGCCAGATACGCGCCCCTGAAGCGAAAGTCGAATAAAGTGCCAGGCACACCACAGACAGCATGACCGTAACCACCAGCAACTCGATCAGCGCGAAACCCACGCGCATTCTTGGTTTATTTTTTTTCATCTTCGGACTCGTATATCACCAGAGCGCTTCGGGCCAGGCGGTAATGCTTGCGGCCTTCATCCCATTGCGTGACCAGCTCGATTCGGTAAAGCCCTGCGGAGGCGTCCTGCAGCGCCGCGGACAAGGTCCAATCGTACCGTTTCCCACCGTATCCGAATGAGCCCTGGGAGGCAAGCCCTGCCCTCGGGCCGAGCCGCATGACCGTATCCTGCGCCTGCCAGACCTTTTCGTCAACCTGCGGGATCACTGCCAGAGAGTGCGCTATGTAGCTGAACGCGGACATGATCATGAACATCGCCTGAAAAATGGACACGATCCCGAACGCCAGCACCGCAGTCGTGACAAGCACCTCGATGAGCGTGAACCCACGGTTCTTCTTCATAAACTGCATGGCTAATTCATTCCCAGTTTACGACATCGTCATTGCCCTCGACGCCGTCCCTGCCCAGGGAATACAGGTCATAATCATTGGTCCGGTGTTCGCCGGGCGAGCGGTATTTGTATTCCCTTCCCCACGGGTCAACGGGTTTTTTCTCAAGATACGGCCCTTTCCATCCGGGCGCATTCGATACCTTCTGCATGAGCGCGTTTAATCCTTCGGCAGTCGATGGGAATTCGCCGTTATCCAGCTCGTAAAGCTTCAATGCGGTCGCGATATTGGCTTCAATGTCCGCCTTGGCTGCGGCTACGCGCGCCTGCTCGCCCCTTCCCGTGAGCCGTGGCATGACCATGGCCACGAGCGCGCCGATAATAACCACAACCAGCATCAATTCGATAAGCGTAAAGCCCCTGTCTCTCTTCATATGCTCCTCCCTCCGATAACGTCTCTTATGACGATTCCTCAATATACTGCCTCCACCGCTCCTCGAACTCGGAAAGGTCTCTGATATGGGTATAATACACGCTCTTGACCGCTTCTTCGACTGATTTGCCGTCGCGTATGGCCCTGCAGAAATTCGAGAATTCCAGGGCCCCGAATTTGTCTATCATGTAATACACCAGGGACGCGGCCTGCAGGTAATAGCTGTTTACAAGCGCGTCGCCTGTCAAAAACAGCACCCCTTTGTCCCCCTGGCGCGTTATGGTCGGCCGGATATATACGTTGTTCTTATGGACGATCGTGCGTATATCGAGCTTCATCATATCGTCCAGGGTAAGCAGGGAATCCTTAAGGTACATCATCCTTACCAGGCCCATGATATGGCGTTGCTTCTTTTCCTCAGCCCACTGCGCAACGCCCTCATCCAGCCACACCGGGATTCTCTCGCTTAAACCCACGAAATCCCTGAAAACCAGATGCGCGATCTCATGGGGCAGGATAGAATCAATGAAGCCGGAACTGCCGTAGAAAGACATTACGGATCTCTTCTGGTAATCCGCAACGCCTTCCGACCAGGCAGGATGGTCACCGGATTTCAAATACGAATCGCGGTCGCTATACAGGTATATCCTGGCGCGCTTGTCCCATGTCCAGAATTCGGAGTTGCGCGCATAGCCTATATTGCCGGCGATGCGCTGGTAATACCTTTCAGCCTCAAACAGGACCTGGCTGGCAAAGTTTTCCGGGTCGATCTGCGCGTCCGACTTCAAGACATCCGGCGTCGAGGGGGCGTAATACACGATAAAATGCTCGCCCTTCATTTCTTTCCAATCGCCGGCGAGCGCACAGGAAGCGACGCAACAGATAAACCCTGCAAGAACGGACCGGATAAGCGCTCTCATCGGGATTACGTGAACATATAATTGATTTCGAAGATTGGAAGCAGCATCGCCATGACCATGAATCCGACGATAAGCCCCATGCCCAGGATCAATACCGGCTCAAGCAGGTTTGTGGCAACCCGCAGGGCATCATCGGTGTCGCGCTCGTACGAATCAGCCACCTCCTTAAGCGCGTCGTCGATCCTGCCGGATTCTTCTCCGACGCTGATCAGGTTCGACATGAACGACGGGATCAGGCGGGACGCCTTGAGGCTCGAGCTGAACGATCCCCCCTGTTCGAGGTCCTTATAACTGCGGGAAAGATGCTGCTTGATCACCTCGTTCTCAAGCACGGGGACCGTGATGGTCAACGCGCGAAGGATCGGCAATCCGCTGTGCAGCAAAAGCTCCAGCGTCCTGCAGAAGCGTCCGAGCTCCGCCTTGGAAATAAGCGGGCCGAACAAAGGCAGGCCGAGCATGAACCTCCCGAACGCTGCTTTGCCTGCCGGGGTGCGAGACTGCCGCCATATGATAAGCACAAGGACAGCCGCCCCGAAGATGACCGGCACAAACCAGTGCTGAAAGAACGAACTGACCGACAACAGGATCCTTGTGGGCAAAGGCAGACGCTGGCCCATGGTAGTGTAGATCCCGGCGAGACGCGGCATAACAAAGGTAAGCATGAACACGATTGTGCTGAGTCCCACGAGCGCCATGAGGCACGGATAGACCATCGCCATACGGAAACGCGAGAACATCTCTTCCTGCGTGCGGCGATATTCAGAAATCCTGAACAATACCTCTGAAAGGGCGCCTGAATCCTCGCCCGTCCTGACCATCGCCACATACAACGGAGGGAATACCGACGGGTAACGCGAAAGCACAGCGGAGAACGGAGCGCCTTCCTTGACCGCGCGGTGGATATGTGAAAGCACAGCCTTTAGCCGGGGATTATCCGATTGTTCAGAGATGATCGAAAGCGCGCGCAAAATGGGAACGCCCGCTTTCAACAAACTCGCCAGTTGCCTCGTGCAAAGGGTGATGACCCTTGAGGGGATCCTGAAGCTGTCCTGTCCAGATGGCGTAAGGCCGCTTTGCTCAATCGCCCCGGAATCTGCTTCCTCGCGGAGATGCACCGGCAGGTATCCCATCGCGCTTATTTTCTCGATCGCCTCTTTTTCAGACTCGGCAACAAGAGAGCCTTCGATTGCCTCCGACGGCCCTTTCTTTGCTTTATATGCGTACTTTGGCATAGGTATTTTCCTAAAAACGTGTCACGCCCTGGATATATTTCTCAAGCCGCGCGCGCTGTGCGCCGGTCAGGTCCAGGAAAATGACCGCGATGTCATAGGTCCGGGCATTCACTTCATGCACCCTGACGATCCGCGCAAGGCACTGAATCGGCGACTCGTCCTTTTCGAGCTCTATCGTCAGTTCGAGGATAGACCCGACTCCGGGAGGCGGCTCATGGCCGATGAATAAAAGGCCTCCTGCCGATATGTTCCTCGTGCATGACAACTCCTCATACGACACCCCTCTTTGAGCCAGGACCTCTTTGGAGTCGAACGTCCTGTACCGTATATTAATCCGTTCGGTAAGGCGGCTGTAAACCCGTTTGTTCTCCTGGCCGCCTGTATCGGCAAGGGCCTCAGGCTGCGAAGGAGGTTCAAAGGCAGGGGCGGCCTCAACGGCACGCTGTCCCTCGATATTCGTAACCTTCATTACCTCTTCAGGCGTCGATACGCCGGCGAGGACCTTTTGCCAGCCGTCCTGCCGGAGCGTGCGCATGCCGCGCGCCAGCGAGACGCTCTTGATCTGGCTCGCCGGAGCTTTTTTCAAAACAAGATCCTTGATGGTATCGTCAATCAGAAGTATCTCGTAAATGGCGGTCCTGCCGAGGAAACCCGTGTTATTGCAATTCGGGCATCCCCTGCCGCGGAAGATCTTCACCTCTGCAGCGGAGCGCAGGCCTGATTCGCGGGCGATGATCCCCTTGAGCTCAACCGGCGCCGATGTGTCCTCGTATTTGCAGGCGGGGCATATGACGCGGATAAGCCGCTGCGCGATAAAAGCCTCTACGCTGGAGACGACAAGGTACGGCTCCAGGCCTATATCCACCAGCCGCGTGATGCCGCTTGCCGCGTCGTTGGTATGTAACGTCGAGAACACCAGATGTCCGGTGAGCGCCACGCGGATGGCGATCTCCGCGGTTTCAAGGTCCCGTACCTCCCCGACCATGATGACGTCAGGGTCATGGCGCAGGATACTGCGCAGGCCCCGGGCGAAATCCATGCCGATCTCCGGATGTACCTGTATCTGGGTGATACCCGACATCTCGTATTCAATCGGGTCCTCGATGGTGATGATCTTGCGGTCGCTGGTGTTAAGCCTGCTCAGGCACGCGTACAGGGTTGTCGTCTTGCCGCTGCCGGTCGGGCCGGTAACAAAGATGATGCCGTGGGGCTTGCGTATCAGCTCCTCAAACACCTTAATCTCGATTTTGTCGAGGCCCAGCTTCTCGAGGCTGAAGAGCATCTGCGTCGGCAGAATCCTGATGACTACGGACTCGCCGAAGGGGGTTGGGATCGTGGAGATGCGCAGGTCAAGCACGTGATCCGCCACCTTCACCACGGCCCTGCCGTCCTGCGGCAGGCGCCTCTCGACGATGTTGAGGTTTGACATGATCTTGATGCGCGAGATTATCGGATGAAGGAAGTTTTTTATGTCAATGGGGACATTGGCGTCGTAGAGGATGCCGTCCACGCGGTAACGCATGGTCACCTTGTCGCAGAACGGCTCAATATGAATGTCGGTGGCGCGTTTGCGAAACGCCTCAAGGATCAGCTGGTTGACAAGATGGATGATGGAGGCGTCTTCTGCCAGCTTCTCGATATCCTCGACCTTTTCCTGCAGGCGGCCCCGCCCCCCCTGCTCATCGATAGGCGCCGCCTTGGCCATCCTGCCGAGCGTCTCTGC
>JAKPTF010000035.1 GCA_029571225.1 Candidatus Omnitrophota bacterium
CGTATTTCAGGTCGCCGTAATCACCGAGCCAGCCTGACGGGATGAAATGATTGTTCATGCTCGACCGGTCGGCGTACACGTAGAACGGCATTCCTTCCTGCTTGCGGCTCTCGGGCTTCATCGCCGGGTCAGCCTCGAACATGATGTCGTCGACAAAGAACGTCGCGCCTTCGGGATTGTGGTCCGCGGTCATCACCCAGTTGAACCCTCCGGAGATGTAGGAAAGGTCCTTTCCCGCCAGGTTAATGGTGTATTTCTTCCATGTATCGGTCAGCTCCACCGGACCCGATTCGACCGTGGTCGAATCCGAATAGGTCCCTTTGATGCCGCCGACAGCGACTTTCTGGATCACCTCGCCGCCCTTGGCGCCGCGTGCCCAGAATGTCAGCTTTGTCATACCGGTCAGGTCGAAACCGCCTTTTTTCGATCCCCAGTTGTTCGGGGGGTTCTGCCAGAAAATACCGGCCCAGCCCTGGCCCTGCGATTTCTTGGCGGTATAGGTGAATTCGATGCAGGTCGTGCCGGAATACGGATTGCCGGTCGCCTGATCGTTCATCTTGAGGTCGCCAACATCTCCCATCCAGCCTGACGGCACGTAATGGTTCTCTTTGGCTCCCTTATCCTTGTACACCCAGAACTCTTTGGCTGATGCCGCCTTCTGGTCGGCCGCGAACGCCATGCTGCCGCACAACGCGATCATCGATACCAGTGCCAACAACTTCTTCATGTGTTCCTCCTTTATTATGATTCATCGGACACAACCGCTGTGCCCCACCGTAAATTCATCTCCAGAGCTTTTTATACGTGTAATACGCCTTGCGCACGTGGCGCAAAAACGGAGATGCCCTCCCGTCCCCCTGGCCGCAGATGCCAAGCCATTCCTCGTGCATGGTCCCGTCGGGGAACGGCCCCTTCCACAGGCTCTTTTTGTCATGCATGGCCGGCTCGTACCCTTTCCACCATTCATCGAGCCATTCGAACGCGACGCCGCCTATGGCATTTCCCGCGCCGCCCGAAAAGGCGCTGTTATGCATGATATCCTCCCAGGACCCCTGGTGGTAATCTGCCTGGAAATATTCGCCTTCCTCCTCGGATTTGCCCTCATAATACGCGGAGCAGCCGTATTCCGTGATAAAGACCGGCTTGCCAGTCACTTCCTTTGCCTGCCGCCAGAGATAACCGAAACCGAAATTCCCGCGGTAGGCGTTGGTCCCGAAGATATCGATATCGGGCGCGTTGGCTCCGAAGCGGTCCATAAACAGTATGTCGCCGGAGCAAATCGCCACCGGATGCTCGGGGTCTATCTCTTTTATCTTTCTGGCGACCTCATTGGCAAAAGAGAAGAACGCGTCCGGCTCCTTATCCGCGTTGCAGGCGTACCCATAGACGTTCTCGTTGCCCAGCAGCCAGAACAGGATAAACGGTTCATCCTTGTATTCCCTGACCATGCCCAGCACGGACTCCATCATGTTGGCGCGGTGCTCTTCGTTATTGTAATCCGTCCCCGGGTTCCACTGCGCCTTTGAACCATGCGTGTATTTGCCCAGAAAATCGCCCATGATCGTCATGATGCCGTAATTCTTATAAAGATCGGCCAGTACTTCTTTCTTCACGGGCAGCGGATGATGATAGACCCTGATGGCGTTGCACCCCATATCCCGCATCAGGGCGAAATCTCCCACTGCAGGCTCATGCTTATCCTGCCTGTTATTCCTGTTTTTGTCAATGAACGAATCGTACGGGCCGTCGGGTTTGCCGTTATTGTTCAGATCCTGCTCCATCCAGTTCTGCAGGGTTCCTTCGTCGGGAGATTCCCCCACGCGCGACGCCACGTAGGTAAGCCCCTTGATGATGAACGGCTTGTTGTCGACCATGAGGTCCCAATCTCCGGTCTCGTACTGCAGGACCTGGACCCTCCCCTTACCCGAACGCTTTGTCACGCTCAACAGGCCTCGATTCGGCTTCGGTTTGAGTTGATCGAGGATCGTCGTCTTGACGAACCTGCCGGGATTGGCGATCACGATGTCGTTGGAGACATCCTTGTCAAACCCGTTTTCGATCCTTATATCCGCGCCTTCAAGCCTGTATCCCAGATTAGGGTTCCGGCGAAGCAATACCTGGATGCGCGTCAGCGCCGTCTGCCCAACGTACCAGGGCGTTTTGAAATATGTGATCCCGTAACTGCCGGGATAATGCACGATGATCGAATAATAGCTTTTGATCGCGTGGGTGATAAGGCCCGCCTTCTCGAGGATCAGCCCCATATAATACTGCCTGACGGGCTGGGGCTGCGGCGCCAGCGCCCATTTGAAGAATGCCGCCTCGAGGTCCGGCGTATAAAGGAAATCCCACTCTTCGTCCTTGGCAAAAACCCCGAGCCGCTTCTCTTTCTGCGCCTTCTTGAACGCCGGGTCCCAGCGCACGGATGTGGTGTTGGGATAGATCCCCTCGCCGACCGCCGCGCTTAACCCTTCCTGATCCGTGATCTCATATTTGTAATCCTTGGTGCCCGGATTGCGGAACTCGCCGTATTTTGCATAGTCGACGAAATCCTCTTTGCCCGGGTCGTACAGCGTGATCCTGGTGGCAGGGCCCAGAGGAACAGGCTTGCGCGTCTCGATCTCGACATAACCGCTCTTGAGCTTCTGAATGCTTTGTTCAGAGGCCTCGGCAATGCGCCAGAACCATCCGCGCTGATCCCATGCCTGAGCGTACGGATATTTGTCAATGATCAATTGAAAAAGCTTTGTGGCATTCTCTTTATCCTGCTGGCGCATGTACATTTCAGCCCGGATAAAATACGCTGTCGCCACGTCGTTCAAGGCCTGTACTGCGTCGATCTCGTCTTTATGCTTTGGTAAAGCGCTTAAGTTCGCCTGAAGCGCATCAGCCTCATCCCTGTACAGGTCGATCACCTGCTGCGTATACTTCAGAGTGTTCTCGACATCGCGCATGCCGTGGCTTAACCAGGCCTTGTTGATTAAGTCGACGGATGACGGCTTTTCCTGGCTAATGCCCGGGCGCGGCGCAGCGCATACGATGGCCACGCACACAGCTGTCAGAACACGATAAAATCTCATCATCCTCCGGAAAGAAAAACGATTGCGCAAAAGATAACATGTCTTAAAAGTTTAACACATTCTTATGCCTATTTCAAGGCACTCCAGCGAAAAAAAGGCGGGCGAAAAACTTTCTGCAAGACGTCAGATCAATAATAAAACAGCGTATCAGATAACCCGGAGGATGCGGGATATTCCCATAAGGTCAGCTTTGTCGAGGTTGACACCTGATCTAAACTGATTAGAACCAACCATTTGCGACCAGACAACCTCACCCCTTGTGTAAAGCGGATCTCCCCGGTCAGGGACCTTGAGCCACATTTCAACAGTTGAGTTGGGACTTAACATATCGTTTGTCGTTACGCCGATACCTTTTGCGCTGATATCCGTTGTCTGAGCCTGTCCTTCTTTATTCTCCCCCAGATCAAGATATTTCACAGCAAGTTTTACGGGGAATCTTTCGAAAACCCGCAGGTCTTCATATCCCATATTTTGCATCCGACAGCCCCCTTTTGCCTCAACAGGTTAATAAAGCCCTTATTTCGCAGCGACTTAAAAATTATTGGGCCCCCGATAACTTCAGGGACTTAACCGTGGCTTTCTGCGGCCCCCTGGATCTTTGCTCGACTGTATTATACCAATTTTCCGGAATTAGTAAAGCTTTTTCGATGTTGCAATATCGCAACACCCGCCTTCTAACCCTAATCCACCGTGGCTGATGGGATTCTATAAGTTACGTGAAATGATCCTGTGCAAAGACAAATTTTGCTTCAGGACCGTGGCGACCGTTACATCAACCGGCGATACAGACGGAAGGCCGTCCTCGACCAGCGATCCGGGGCCTGCCTGCGTTTCTCTTGCATCAGCATGCATTACCCTGATGCTTTCTCTGGCGTACTGCAAAGGCCTCTGCCTGCGGCTATCAAGCGTGATAGAAAAATACAGGCTGCCCGCTGCGCAGGTCTGCGGGCCGCGATCCAGATACGATGCGGACGCTGTCGGAATAGAGCGCCAATCTATCCCCCCTGAAAAATACCGGCGCGTGATCAATTCCATGTACGCGCACAGCCGGCCGGAGGAGCTGTCCGAAATATCGTATTCGCCCTGCCGCAACGAATCCATGTACTGCCGGTATATCGTCGAGAAGTTGTATGGAAGACGGCTGCGGAACTGATTGCTGCCGGATGGCAGCGCCGCTTTCATGGACGGATCGTTTCGAAGGAAACGTTCCCGGTACCATCGCGCAAGAACCTGCGCGCGATACACCTGCCGGAGCTGATCGTAGGACGCGCCTTCGTTGACCTTCTGCCGCAGCGCGGGAACGATCAATTCCTTCATCAATCGCGAACTGTAATCATAAAGCTCGAGCTGTTTTGGCGTCAACGCATTCTTCTTCCGTCCGTACAGACGCTCTGTTTCTAGGCAGATATCGAGGCCGCTCTCCTCGATACGGACAGAATCCGCCTGTTCCGATATACGAACAGGGCCCGGCACGATCCATACGCGGCTCGAGATCGGAATATCCTCGATGCCGAGCTCAGCCGCTTTTGCATAGAGTAATTCCCAGTATTTCCTGCCCGCGGGGGACGTGCGGGGATTTGTCAAAGAGCTGGTGTCTTTCTTCAACAGCAGATCTGCCGCCAGCAGGATCTTGCCCGTATCGGTATCGGCGATGCGCGGGTCTATGCTTTGAGCGCCCGGATCAGGCGTCAGATTGACCCAGAACGCGTTATCAGGAAGGCATAATCCGAGCAGGAAGGATTCCAAAGAACGGTCGACCGCTTCGCCGATATACGCGGTGCCGGATGACGCGCTGCCCGGCACGCGGGGCTCGACGCTGAACCGCAGTTGGCGATGGCCCGGAGAACCAGACACGTCCAGTCCGGCGAGATCCATCGACACGGGAACAGCCGAACCGGCAGCCTGGGCTGACGCACTGCCCGCTGCCGACATGATCGCGCATGCGCAGATAAGAAAAGATATATATGCTCTCAAAGCCTCTTGGTCCTGACTCCGTGGCTTTTTATCCGGTACGCTTAAACCTTGTTAAAGAATTCCTCTTCGTCGCGCCTGATCTGTTCGATCTGCTCAACGACCGCCGCATTAATTCCGAGATCAGCCGTTGCCTTGTCAAAGGCCGTGAATGCCGCCTGCGTTGCCGGATCGGCAAGCAGCGCGTTGAGCGCCTGCGCCAGGGCGATAGTGCTGATCCCCTTCACGGGTATCTGCTTGATATCTTTTACCGCATCAGCGTCTTCCGTGCCTGCAGAACCGACAAGCACGATATTCTGCGCAGGCACATCGAATGACTTAAGCATCGTGACCGCTTTCGCCAGTGTCGGCGCTGTGAGAACGGAGATATCAGCCAGCTCTGCCTTTATCGACTCGGCGGCTTCTCCGTAAATCACAAACTTTATCTGTTTGTTAAGCACAAGCGCCTGCTTCAAGGCATTGATGCTGCCGCCTGCGGCGAAGAATTCCGGGCCGACGATCACCGCCTTCTGCATCACTGCCTCTTTTTCCTGTATCGCGATCATGCGCAGGTATTTGTTGCGGCGGACCAGCTGGTCGGTGTTCGGGAAATCGTATGCCGGCTGAGGATCTCCTGTCTTTAACCCGAGGACCTTTGCCGCATACGCAAGGTCGGCGATGCCGTCGTCGAGCGTCTCGCCTGAACGGTGAGACACGACCGCTTTCATATTATTCTGCTTGGCGAGTTTCATGACGTCAAGCGTCCCGCCCACGGTCCCGTTCTGGTTGACTTTGATAAGGATCGCCGTTGCTGTCTTTTGTTCTATGCCGCGCTGCAGCCGGCCCTTCTGAGTCACAAAAACATCGTCCCCGATGGTATCGATCCCGCGCTTTTCCATTTCTGCGGTAAACCGGGACCATCCTGCCCAGTCGTTCTCCGCCATGCCGTCCTCGATTGAAATGAACAGGCCCGGATACTGCTCGACCAGATCGACGTAAAATTTGACCATTTCCTTCGACGACAATTCTTTCCCCTGGAATTCATAAACCTGCTTTTGGGTGTTGTAAAAGCTCGTCGCGGCCGGATCCAATGCGAGCATGACATCTTTGCCCGGCTCATACCCTGCTTTGCGGATCGCCTCGATAACAAGGGCGATCGCCCGGTCGCTTTGCCCCAGGCCCTTGACCGAAAACCCTGCTTCGTCCGCGCGCATAATATCCCTGGCGTCGAACAATGACGATAAAAGCTCCTTCAGCGCCCGGTCTATCTTATCGCCCATGGCAAGACGTTCCGCATACCGGTCCGAACCGACCGGCACGATCATGATCTCCTGGATATCGATGCGGTCCCGGCCGAGTTTTTCATCGCCGCGGATCGCATGCAAACCTCCGTTGTATATGTTCATATACGGATACGCGGTCCCTTCGCCGATGACACCCGGCTCATTGGCCCTGATATACTGCCACAGGCTCATATTATTCAAAGCCGCAGCCGCGCGCCACAACGCCCATGAAACAGGCACCGTCGCGTTTGCGCCCAGCGTCGCGAAATTCTCTCCCGCGGCGTCAATGATCAGCTGTTCGGCTTTGCGCAGCCCGTCGTATGTGCCGATATCAAGGCCGCTGTTCTTCAATAACGGCGCGATGACTTCCTCGATATTCCGGACTGCCTGCTCTGTCCCGACGGTCGCGGCTTCATCCTCGCCTTTTGACGCGCCTGCAGGAACCTCGCCTTTGACCGTGACGCCGTTGATCTTTAAGTTGACGCGCACGGTGGGTTTACCGCGGGAATCTTTGATGATCTCGGGCGTTAGAACAACCCCGCTCAACGCTCCGTCTTTCTTTTCCTTTTGGGAAGAAACGCTGTTGATGAACGCGCCGAACGACTCGCCGCCGGCTTTGACAAAAACAAACTTATCATTGATCCGGTGTTTGAGGAACTCCTGCCTGGAAACGCCGAGCTTGCGGCTGCCGGCGACGATCTCTTTGGCGGATGCGTCAAGCGCCACCATGCCGGGTAACGCCTTGCCTTCCATGAACTCGAGGAACGCGCCGCCGGCGAGGCTGAAATAATTGATCCGCTGCATCATGCCGAGCCGGTCGAACAGGACGTTGGTATCCCCGCCACCGGTAATTAGATACGCGCCGGATTCCTTCAGTGCCCGGGCGATGATGTCGGACGCTTTGACAAACTCGACGTTTTTGTAATTGCCCCACGGGCCTTTGACGAACACGGTCTTTGCTTCTTTCAATTGAGCGGCGAATTTATTCGCCGTCTGCGTTCCGATATCGCCGATGAGCGTATCCGCAACGGGTTTTGTCTTATGTTCTGATGTCAAAACGACCTCAGCGCGTTTGCCGTTGGCGTCAAGATATGCCAGGTCCTCCGGGATCTCGATGAGGTCAGGATATTCGGCCAGGATATCCCTGATGGCCTTGACAATCCCCTCCATGCCGCTGCCGTATTTCTTGTCCGAAAAATCCTTGAACTGCTCCGCAAGGAAATCCATGGTCGGCGTACCCAGATTATACCCTTGAGCCACCAGCGCCAATTCGCCAAGCAGCCCTGACATGTGGACTTTCGAATACGTGCCCTCCTTCAGCCCTTTTCTGATGACGCCCAGATAATCGTCGATCTTGGCGCCGCCGAAGCTGGCGATATATGGTTTCTCTCCGACGAGAGCTGCGCGGTAATTGCCCTTGATCTCCCGCTCCATGAGCCGGCCTGCGATCAGGGGGATGCCGGCGGCCTGAAAGCCCACGACGCTGATGTTATTGCGGTGCGCGATAGAGAACGCGTCGAGTACCTCGAAATCGATCCACGGGCTCAACGCCTTGACCATGGCGCTCTGCGCCTGCTTTGCAATCGTCATCTTCTTATCCGTTTCTGGATCCCACGAGCGGACATTCTTCAACACCAGGACATCCCCGTTCTTCATGGCTTTGATGGCCTGCTGCGCGGCTGCGCCGTAGAGGTCATCCACGTACCGGGCCGGCGCTTTGATCTCAGCTGAGACAAGGCCGGCATACTGGTCGAGACTTTCAAGATAATCGGCATCGCCCGGCCTGCCCTGATGCACCATTATGACGACGCGGGCGCCTTTTTGCTGGAGTTCCTTGATCGTGACCGCATTCGCCTTAAGGCGCTCGGTGACTTTGAGCTTCCCGTTCTCAACCGGAGAATTGAAATCCCCGCGGTACAGAACGGTCCTGCCTTTGACATCCACGTCATCGAGCGTCAGGTAATCCATGGGGATGACGACTTCCGCTTCACCGCCGTCCTTAAGGGATGCGATCCGCTTTATGCAGATCGGGCAGAAATCCGAGGATTTCTTATCCACATCTTCGACAAATGTCGCCGCAGCCATGACGCAATCCGGCCTGCATAAGCCCGGCGGCAAACCTATCATCTTACCGACAGCATTGAGAATCTGTTTCGTCATACGCTCCTGGAAGAGCTTCCGGTCGGCCGTCTCGAACCGGTATGTCGAAACGATGGCCTCGCCCCTCATTCCGCCGCTCGTCTTAACCGTCATGGTCCTGCTGAACAGAAAATCTTTTTCCGGGGAGAATAGATCGGCATCGGTTAAAATAAGAGTATATTCGTAGGGCTGCGTGAGCACATACCGGTCCATAATATTTTTAAGCGCTACATCAGCCCCGATCATCTTGTCGTGAACATCGGTCAAATAGTCATTATTCGCCGCGGCCCTCTTATTGACCTCGGTCGCAATCCGTTTCACTTCTTCGGAATGAGCCTTATTCACGTTCATCTCGCCGAAAATAGGTGCTAACTCCACATTGAGTTCTTTCGATATGCGCTCTTTTATGCTCATTACTAAATCCTTCATCTCAGCCGTACGGCTCAGATCGGTCAACATGAATTGGATATAAATTTCACCGCCGTCCTTCTGGATCTTGACGGGCAGACGCTGCTCAAGGCCCTGCTTGATCTGGGGGATATTCAATACCTCATCGACCAGACGTATCGCCGCATCTTTACCTGCCAGGCCCGCCATCGCATGCAGCGCGTTGACGTTCTCCGGCACCACGTTCGATTCCTGCGGGACCGCGATGGTTATTGCGACTTCATCGGGGTTGCCCGATTCCTCAACCTGAGCCACGACGATGAACGGGTGGTTCGCATCCTTGATCATGCTGTTGAATATGTCGAACAATACCGGCGTCTTTAATTCGCCGCCGGGGAACTGGACCAGGGCAACGCGGCTTTGCGCTTTAAGTATCGCCTGAACTTTAGCCGCTGTCAGGCCGGGCCCCTTGATCGTACCGCTGTGCACGTGGAAATGCGTCGTCGGTGTCACGACCGCGGTTGTGCGAAGGCTGACAATATTGGCATTCGCCTCCCGGGAAAGCACTGCGCGAAGATCGTCGCCGTGATGAGAAACGGGCAAAAGGGACACGCCGTCAGGATTCTCTCCTTTTTCGTCTCCGGGGTCGGCTGCGCGGCGCATTAACAGGTTAGTTATGGCAAGTTGTTTCAATTGCTTTGCTACTTCGCCGAATGTACGCGCCATTCCCGTGGTATTGCATGAAACGACGCGCACTATTTTTGAATCCCTGACCATCCAGTAATTGGTGCCTGATGAAAAAGACGCGATCCCGGGCGCTGCTTTTTCTCCGCCTTCGAGAATGACGCGCAGGTTCGGGAATTTGCTGTAAATATTCTTTATATTATCCGCGCCTACTTTTGCAGGAGTGCCGTCAATGACAAAATCCACGATATCAAGAACTTCGTTAATGCCGCCGGCGACCTGCATGCCGTTCTTTTCGAAATCAGCCGCGTTTTTCGTATCGGACAGAACAATCGGATAATCTTTCAAGTATGCATCACGGCTGTCAACCTTGACACTGCGTGCAGTTGCCATGACAAAGAATCCTGATTTGCGCGCTGCAGCAGCTGCCTTGGCGCCGATAGTGCCGTAGCCGTTCACGAGCACATAATATGTCGGCTGGATGATAAACGATACTCCCCTGCCAATCGCGCGTTCAGTCTGTTTCGGGGTCAACATGGTAGAACGGACATCTGTCGCAATATTTGCCGGCTTGTATTCCAATTGAAAGAACCGTTCCCTGCCGTACCAATATTTGGTGCCGGAGAGCGTATTGAGCGAGAACGCTTCCAGCTTTCGCTTCCTGTCAACGCTGCCTGACAGATACGACATAAGCCTGTCGCTTTTTTCTTCGATAAGCTCGACGAACCTGCCGGTCTTTGTCGTCATTAAGGATACGGATTCCAAAAGCGAGGCGTAGTACGCCTCTTTGGCTTTCAGATCAGTCAGGTCATCGACAGGTACGGTCATAAGCGTCTGATCATGCGCATTCTCTTTTGCTATGGCGAACGCAACGCCGTCTTTCTTCAACAGCACATAGGAATCGCCATTGCGCGTTTCCTCCCTGAACAGCGCCTCGATAGCAGACAGATTCCTCGGCACGACAGGCGCCAGTATATCGCTTGTAAACCCGTTGCCAAGAGCCTCTGTTTCCACAACGGTTTGCCCGAGCGCTTTCAAGGATGCCTTTGCGAAATAGCTTTCAACTTTATCCATTGCGGCGCGCGTTGTGGTGACGTTCGGGGTCGCGATGGTGACGGTGATCAGGTCGAGGTCCGGGATAGCCTTGAACATGGCGACAAAGGCGTCAAGCTCTTTCAAGCCGTTTGCAGAATCGTTCGCCTTCCAGTTCATGCCGAGGTTGAATTTCTTAGCCGGATGATTGCGCACATACTCGACTGCCTTTTCGACGATCGGCTTGAGCGTTGCCGGGTCGTTTGCCGCGCTGCCGATCAGAACGCCGTCGACGTTCTCAAGCGCGAGGATGCTTTCGATGGTGGTCGCCTTGACCGCTGCGCCGTAATCCACGGCAAGCGTTTCGCCGAGCAATTCTTTTGAGATCTTTTTGATAAACCCGTGCGTGTCATCGATCTTTGCCAGAACGTCCGCGGGAATGGTATCCGCTCCGATGACCCATCGCGGCTCATACGCCAGGCGCAATCCGATGATCCGGGCATCTTCGCGGCTTATGCCTGAAAGCATCTGCCGCAGGTCGCGCTCGAGGATCTTCCACGCCTTGGTCGGGTCGTTCGCGTCATACTGCGATTTCTTTTCGCCTAAACACAGTGTCGTCATTTTGTACGGATACCTGCCGAACATCTTGAAATACGCCTTGCTGAAGGCGATATCGGCTTTCAGTTCCTGGTTCTTGACAAGGTTGGTGATCTTTGCCACAAGCTCGGCAAGCGGCTCCTCGGCGAATATCTTTTTGACATTCCCGCAATAGGAAAGGACCCACGAGCGGACAAGCTGCTGGTTCTGCGCATCCAGTCCCGTTGCGCGCTCAAGCCGGGACATCTGCTCTTTGGTAGTGACAAAATATTCCTGCTCGACAGCGGCAAGCGCTTTATCGGCATTTGGCTGCAATCCTGCAATGTGCGCCTCAAATTCCGCCTTTGCTTGTTTCATCTGCTGTTCTCTCTCTGTTTCCAGGAGAGTTGAATTGCGTTTTATCCTGTCCAGCTTGAGATTGTACGCCTTGGGAATATAGGTTTTGTCCCGGGTCAGCCTGTCGAGAATCGTCTTCCTTGCTGACAGCATGGCAACGACCATATCCTTGACCGCTCCCTCAAGGCGCTCGCGGGTTTCGGAATGGTCGTTGAGATTGCCGTTTGATCCCTGCTGGAACGCCAGATCCGTGTTCAGGCCCCCGGTCTGCGCTCCCCGGAAAAGCCCCGCATTATTGCTTTGCACATGGATAAAACCCTGCACCGGCTCAATAGTCGTGCCGCCGTCTTTGTTCAGGTCCCTGCGCACGTCAAATACGCGGGCTGAATTTTTCGCAGCAGACGGCCGCAGGTTGTCACCGGCGGCAAATGACACTGCTGGAGTGCCCATGAATAACTGGGTTATCATGATGGCTGCGACAACTTTTTTTGCGCACCGGGCGTGCGGGACTTTACCTGACATGGAACTCCTCCTTAATATTGATTAAATCTTGTTCAATGTATCCTCGAACATCACCTGCAGTTTCGCTATATCTTCGCTGACCGTGACCAGCGGAATATCGAACAATTGCGCCGTCAGCTGGTTCAGGGACGCGGCATCCGCTTCGCTGATCAGGCCTTTGTCCTTGAACGCCTGGACCATCTTGGCAAACTGCGCCCGTGTGTTGCCCTGGTCGAATATGATCGCCATTGCCTTTGCGAACGCAAGCGGCACTGCGTTGATCTGCTTGACAATTCCGCCGGTCCGCGGCGTTGACACATGAACGGACCGAAGCTGGCGATTCGCATTGAAGAACTCGGTTGCGTCAGCGACATTGAACTCTCCCTTGATATTATCGAGGTCGAGGTCCGAGTTGATAAGCACCACTTTGCCTGAGGCGGCGAGTTTCTCGACCGATTTCAACGCATTGCCCAGGCCCACGCGCACCGTCGCAGCATTGTCCACGCCCAGCTGCCGCAGCGCGGTGGCATCGGCGTCGTTCTTCGCCCACACGACAAATTCGAGGGCGCCGGCGGCATTGCGCGCCTGCTTCAGCGCGGTCAAAGCGCCCGCATTCTCGAAGATCGTATTGGCGCCGATGACCAGCGCACCCTGGGTTTTTTGTTCGGCGCGCACCGCATTCACGACATTGCCGAAATACGTCGAAACCGCCTGGTACACGGCCTGATCCATCTCAAACAACGGCGCGGGCATATTCGTTGCAACACCGCCGTCCTTAAGCACGCGGCCGACCTGCCCAGCGGGCTTTTGGGTCGTATCGACCACAACCGGAGTTTGAACATTTTCGAACACGACGACTTTTCTGGACGACGACGGATCAGCTTTGTTCGCAGTTTCCAGCTTAGCCTCTGCGATGCTCGCGGCGATCCCGCCGAACCTGAGCAGCTCCTCCTCGGTCGCAAGGCGGCGCCATTCGTCCCAGAAGATATCAACGCCTGCCCACGCGGCGCCGAGTTTGAGCGTGTCGTAGCTGATAAAGCTCAAGCCTGTGCCCAGGTCCTTGAAATATTCCAGATATTTGTCCAGCTCGAGCGTGTTGGCAGGCGTGGCGATATCGACACCGACCTCAAGGCCGTCCTCGCCGGGTATGATCTTCAAGTCTTTGAGGATGTCACGCCAGGCGATCATGATCGCGCCTGCTTGCGTTCCCTTGACATGGGTGATCTGCAGACCGAAGTTCTTGCGGTCCGCAGGCGGCAATGAATCGCGCACGTTCTTGAACGCCTTCAATGCCATGCGGTTGATCTGCCACATGTCGCCGATTGCCCGCGCAGCTCCGGCAATGCCGTAATCGGGATTCGGGTTGACCTGCTCCTCGAGGAATCCTGCGCGCAGATCGCTGAACTGGACACAGTTGAGGCTATCTGTCTTGTGGATCACCAGCGCGCCGGGATGAGCCGCCAGGGCGCTGCGCATCGCTTCTTCGAACTTTCCGGTGATGAACTGCTCGGCGGTCCGGCCGTTCAGAATCTTCGAGATGCCCGCGTTCAGGTCATCAAAGTACTGCCTGCGCAGGCCGCTGATCCAATCGTTGCCCAGCGACACCGCGCCTTTTTGCTTCGCGTCATCAAGGACATCAAGCATGAACTTTTTGATCACCGGCTCGCGCAGCGACTCGACTTTGGTTTCCAGCCTGGCAAGCAGCCATGCCCGCTTTTCGGCGCTGGTTTCCTGCATCACTTTTTCGACTTCATCAACGAGCTTGGCGACATAATCGTCAAACATCTTGGCCTGCTCGGTCCAATCCTTCTTTTCGTATGCCAGGATAGCCCGGGGATGATACACCATGGCTGCGTACACGTCATTGGCGTTTTCGGCTACTGCCGCTTTGACCGGAACCTGCGGTTTCGTTTGCGGCACGGGAAGCCTGCGCAGCGGGGTTTTGATCTTGACGACATCGAGATTCCCTCTGTATATCTTCTTTGCGCCATAATCGACCGTCACGAACTTGCCTTCCAGAATGCCGCGCGAGGCGTTGATGCCTTTCGCTATTGCCTTGATACGCGTCGGAATGATTGATTTGTTCTTGTCGAAAACATCCCACCCGGTAAGGTCTGCGTCGGCGTCAACGATGATCGCCGGGACATACTGCAGATGCTGCCAGTCAATGCCTCTGCGTTTTAATCCGGCAACGGAATTGTCCCAAGCCTTTTTCCACAGCTCAAGGATTTTCTTCCTGGCGTTCGGGTCCGTGATGCTGGCGTCAACCTGCTCCTTGAATTTCATTTCGGGGACATCCAGGTTGGTCCAGACAAACAGGCCGTTATCCAGTTTCCGCATAAGCGGTTTCTGCCCCGGCGTGAGCGTCAGATATTCGAAAGCGCTTGCTCCGACTGCCGCGGATATCTCTTCCTTGGAAAAGGCGACCGGATTTCTGGTTATCACCGCGATCTTTTCGAAGAAGCGCGAAGTGGACCGGGCATCTTTCAGGCTTTGCAACTTGAGCGATTCCTTTTTGGCCAGAAGATCAGGGCCCTGCAGGCCTTTCAATGCGTCAGGAATCAGATCTTCGATGCCGTCCACGAAAACGATTTCGCCCTTGATAATGCCTTTTTTCTGCCGGACTTCACCCTGGCTCAGGTCGAACAGCGGATGTTTTTTTGCGTCATCAGGCAGGGATTTTATTTCTTTCGTCGCAGCCATGACGTCGTACCGTGTCATGGACGCAGGCAGCCGGACTTTCATCATGCTGACGCCGAATGAATCCAGAAGCACCATGATCTTGCCCGCGGTTTCGTAATCGCCGCGGTTGACCAGGGCGGTGATCGCCTCGCCGCACAGACTTGTCGCAACCTCTTCATCTTCTGCGGATGCGACAACCGCTTCGATCAGCTGGAGCATAACGTCGGCGCCTTCATCGATGAGCGGAAGCCGCTTGGTCCCCTCGTCGTAAAAGTATCCGGCGCGTTTCATCTCGGGTATGGCCGCGATGGCTGCCGGATCCATGATCTTGAGTTTCATCTTCGGGTCCTCGCGGTCTCCCATGCCGGCAAGATGCGAATAGTCGTTGGTGCCGAACGAAAAGAACGTATGCTCAACGCCGTATTTCTTATATTTCCTGCCCATATCGGCCATTTTCTTTGCAAGCTGCGGCACATCCATGGCAGCGCTCGGAACCTCGATCATGATGCCGATTTCTTTGGGCAATTTTCCTTTTTGCCTGGCCTTATACTCGATGATCGTATCCAGTGTTTCCAGCTCGCGGATCGAGCGTATGAAAACATAAAACCAGGCCTGGTTTTTGGTATTCTGATGCGCTTCGATGACCGAATCGAACAGAAAATCGAGCACAAGCTGGTTCCCGCCGAACTGTTCGTCAAACGCCTCGATCTCAAGCGAAGTTCCGCGCAGGCCGACAAGGGGATTGACCCCCGGCCATGAGAATATCTCGGAGCCGGGCATGCCGCGGATCTTATCCTGGGCAAAATCATACGCGCGGTTCTTGGCAACCTGGTCAGGCGCGATGGTAAATCCCATGAGGTTATAAAAATAGAGAAACTCCTTGCTCACGTACTCTTTGAAGTTTGCATACCCTTTTTCATTCAGTTTTTTATTAACCTCATCCAGTATCCAGGGATGATTCTGCAGGTCGGTCAGAATGTTGTAATTATAGTTGAACCTGCGCTGGAACTTGCCGTAGGCATATGAGAAAAACTCATAGTCGTCCTTGTTTAATCCTTCCACAAAATTAAGATCGGCTTTTTGCTGCGGAAACACCTGCGCCGCATCTATCTTGTTCAACCTAATATCAGACATCAGGTCAAAAACAGACAGAACGGACAGCATATCGTTTATCTCCGGCAGCCGGCCGTAGGTTTTTACGAACGTAGCTGCGGCTGTCGGGTGTTTGCGCATATACTCAAACATTTCCCGGCTCATAGTATCGAGGAACTTTTCCGCGCCTGGCATGGACGTGCGTGCCCGGTCATTCGCGTATACCCGCTGCGGCATTGCAATTGTGCCGTCTGCGATCTGCTGAAGCAGGAAATGTCCGTAGCCCGCATACACATTGATGCCGATCTCCTCGCCCTTGAACTCGGCGCGCGTCAGGGCATTGCCTGCAGAGTCGGTCGCGAGCATGATGGGTGAATTCTGCTGGGCTGCGCTCGTGGCCGCGATAATCTGGCCAATTTTCGGATAGGGCATGTTATCCGGATCTCCAGGAATCAAAGGCGGCTCAACCGTAAACTCTACGTAATTGACCGGTATGCGCTTTTCCGGATCAGAATCCATTTCGTAGATATTGCCGTTATTTGCGTCAACAGTAAGCGCATCGCCGGTCTTGACAAGCTGACCTCCAAGCATGACCTTCCCGGCGCCCGTTACCGCCGGAATACCCTGCTCGCGGCAGAAAATCGCAGCATGACACGTATCCCCGCCACGGATCGTGACGACGGAATTAACGAGGCGCATAATCGGATCGTGGTTCGGATCCGCTTCCAGAAGGTATAGGATGACAGGAAGCGGGTTATCAGGGCCGATATCGTTCAAGTCAAACCCGATCTCCTGTATGCGCCGGCGTTCCTCATCGGTGAAATCCCCTGATTTCAACCTGCGGATCTGGTCGGCATGCCAGGCGATATCCTTGTTCGGATCGAACACAAGCACGTATCCGTGCGTGGCGTTTTCTCCTTTCGTACCGCTGGCAATCGGTTTGGCATCCGAATGATCTTCGATCCATTTTTCATCGGCCTCTGTCCTGGCACGGACGACGTCCGTTTTAAGGTATTCCGCGGTATACGGCCGCGCCTGGACATTGTACAGCCGCATGGGCATTGCCTTGATGCGCGCCTTATCCTCCTCGCTTTTAACCTCAGCGCGCTCGCCCCTGGCATCCACCCCCCATATCCGGCCGTCTACGTCTATTTCGTAGATGCGCAGCGCCTTGTCTTCGGGCGCGGTCCGGTCGACTTCGATGGCGAATTCGATATCGCGTTTGTCACCGTAATATTCGACGATATTCCACCCCATGCGCGCGACATGCGCTGCCATTTCGTCGGCAAACGTAAAGGTGTTCTGATGGACCTTGGTCGTCTTGAAATTCGACGTAAAGCTGTTATCGACGAGCGCCCGCATGAGATAGCTCAGATTTTCCATCTCCACGCCGGAAAGGCCGAGTTTATTGAGCACGGCAATCCGTTCGGGAAGTTCGAATTCCTTGTTCTCCCATGTCTCTTTGATCATGTAGATGAACGTATCGGCTTTCTTCATATCGCCGAGCTGCGCTGCCAGTTTATGCATACCGCGGGTTGTCTCTTTTTCCGCTTTGGTGACTTCCTCGAAGACGTTACGCACAACGCCCGATAATTCCGCTTCCTGAAAACCTTTTTCGCCCTTGCGATGAGCAATGAGAAATCGCTCCTTGATAAAATCCATGACCGCCGCTTCTGGTTCTTTGGCTTTGATCATGGCGGCAATGTCATTGGCAATACGCTGCACCTGAGCCTTTTTCTGTTTTTCGTCAATACCTTCTGCTCTCAAATATCTGGTACCGTATAATTTGGTAGCCAGGATACCGTTAATGCGCTTGCCAACCTCGTCATAGGCAATCGCTTCTTTGAGCGTGACGGCCAGCGTATTCAATTCTTTTTCGCTCATCTTGCCCGTGAAAGACTCGATCACATCCTCGACATTGCGCATCTGAATAAGTTTATTGCCCTTGTTCTTTTCGATCACGAACCAGTGTTCGCCGTCATACGTCGCCATGACATACTTGTCAGGGCTGACCTTGCCGCCGACCACGTTTTCCCCGTATCCGAACGCGATCTCGAAGCTGGCTACGATCGCCTTGGTGCCGGTGATCAGTCCGGTCTTTTTATCCCTGAAAAGCAGAGAATCATCGTTCTTGAACCATGCGTTGTATAAGGACTGAGCTACGCCGGCCATTTTCGTTGCGGGATTGACGGTAAACAGGACGCCTGCAAGATAACTCTTGACCATCTGCATGATGACGACGTCGATGCCGATCTGTTCAGGATGCGTCACCTCTTCGGATTTCTTTTTCAGCACCTTGAGTGCCTCAGCCAGCCACTCTTCCCGCTCGTGACTCAAAATTTCTTCCATCGCATTCATAAGATTTACGGACCCGGGATTCGGGCTCGATATTTGCGACATCTGGTCGGCATACGCGGCATATTCGGGCTTGTTGAGCTTCTTGGCATATTCCCGCAGTTTTGCCACAATGTCCCAATACACATCCTGCGAAAGCTTGCCTTGATAGTCGATGGCTCCTGAAAACTGCAGGAATGTGGCGTCATCGCGGTAGCTGACTGCGCGGTCGGTAAAAAGGCTTGCGAAATCAGCGCGGGTCTTATCAAGGACCGCTTTGTCGCCTTTGACGTTCAAAAATGTATCCGATTGCCCTGCCTGCGAACCGGTGGATACCGGCAGCCAGGTCTTGACATGGATATCCTCTTTCGTGCCCGAGGAGCGCACGGCGACTGCCGCAGGAACGGCCTTGCCTGTGACCTGATACCTGATCATGCTCAACTGGTGGTACATCGAGATGATCTCATCCTTGATATCCGTCGGGATGGGAGCGTTCTTTATGGTTTCCCTTATCTCAGACGTAACCACATCCCGCTTCTGGTCGTCCATGGTGTCCAGCGTCTGAAGCTCATTGAATATCTTTTCCCAGACGTTCCTGTTGTTCCTGACAAACTCGAAATATGCCGTCGTTGTGACGTTCTGTCCGCGCGGCACATCAACGATACGGGACATGACCGACAGGCTCAATCCCTTGCCGCCTGCAAGCGCAAGGCCTACCTGCTTGGCCTGTCTGCGGCCGACCTCTTTGGCGTCTTCAGAAACCGACACCTGTGTCGAAACATCAGTCGCGACACCGGTCACTGCGATAGCCCCTGCCCCTGCGCCGGCGGTTTCCGCCCCGCCGGTCGGGCCAAACATCGGCCCCGCACCCATCCCCATATGGACCATGTCGCTGCCGACGAGCAGGGCAGCCATTTCCTTTGCCTTTTCCATCCCGACTTTCCTGGCCAGTTCATACACATAATCGCGCAATTCGCCGAACTCCACGACCATGCGCTCATTGACCGGGACCAGGCTTCTTTTTTCCAGCACCAGATAATCGTGGACGAGAATATCCACGACCGAAATCCCTTCCCGTTTCATTGCCGCGACATCCTCTTCGATGTTCTCGGCATCGCGCGCGAACACCGATAGCGGCAGATCCGGAATATCGCTGACGATCGCCTTGACCACGTGTTCCCCGGCAGCGTCCTCTTTCACCAAAGCAAGGGGAATGTCCGTATAGGTCAGGGTGTAAAATTTATCGCCCGGGTTGACCGCGCCGAAATAGTCCGCAAGATTCGCCTTTGCCCTGGGAGAACGAGCCAGGTCTATCTGCTGTTTTATAAATGTCCCGTAGGCGAGATTATCGATGGTCGCCGAAATCTTATAGTCGCCCAGAAATGCCTTGAAGGCATCCGCGCCTTTTGCCTCCTGGGAAGCGCCTGACCCGCCGTCCTTTGGAGCGAGAATCTCGGTTTTGGCAACTGACGCGGGCGCGACGTCAAGCGCCCGGCGTATCTCGGTAAGCCTGCCGCCGTCACGCGCAGGCGCGGGACGCAGGTTCGAATCACCAGCCAGCGCGCGCAGGGGCGCTGCACTCACGATAAACTGGACGGAAACAATGACGGCGATTATCTTTCTGGTAAACATAGATTTCGTCAACCTCTGGAACATTGTACTCCTCCCATGTTAGGACGATTTTAAAATATCGGTTATATCTTGTTCAATGTATCTTCGAATATCACCTGGAGTCTGGCTATGTCATCGCTGACCGCAACCAGCGGAATATCCGATATCTGAGCTGTTAATTCATTAAGGGACTTGGCATCCGCCTCGCTGATCATGCCCCTGTCCTTAAATGCCTGCACCATTTTGGCGAACTGCGCTCTCGTAGTGCCGACGTCGAATATAATGGCGATCGCCTTGGCGATTGCCAGCGGGACTGCGTTGATCTGTTTGACCGCCCCTGCCGTCCGCGCGGTCGAAACATGGACCATCTGCAGCTCGCGATTATTGTTGAAGAATACGCTTGCATCGGGTACCTTGTACTCATCCTTGATATTATCGAGATCGAGATCCGAGTTGATGAGCACGACTTTTCTGGGTGATATTTTGAGCTTCTCCATTGCCATGAGGGTTTCGCCCAGGCCCGTGTAGATTGTCGCTATTTTGTCAACGCCCAGCGCCTTTAACGCTGCGACGTCATCGTTATTCCTGGCCCATACGGCTATGGTGAGGACATTGGCCGCGTCGCGTGCCTGAGTGAGCGCTGCAATGCTGCCCGCGTTCTCGAATATGGTGTTGGCACCGATGACCAGCGCTCCTTCGATCCCTTCTATTTCGCGAACGCCCTTGATGATACCTTCATACATAAATGACGTTGCGCTGTACACGTTTCGGTCGGCGTCCTCGATGAACGCGGCAGCTTTACCAACAAGAGAATCGGCCGCATCCCGTACCCGTGCGAGGTCCAGATACGCCTTGACCTTGGAGAAAAAGTCCGCATACGCGCTTTCGACCTCAGGGGTCATCTGCTCGGCAACGAACAATACCGCTTTGCGCGGATCGAGCGAAGTGTACATCGCCTTGACCGTGCCGATGGTCTGGGCGAAAAGCAGGTTATCGTCGAATGGCACAGCCGGCTGGGGATTATTCAATGACGTAAAATATGTGGAAAAGAACATGTTCCTGCCGTCCTGGATGTTCTGCTGGTACGAATGGTTCTTATCCGGCCCTTCACCGAGTTTCGAAGGTATCCGGAGGCCGCGGGTAAATATGTCCCGGCGGGCGTCTTCAAGAATCCTCGTCATGGCAGGGCTCAGCTTGCCGTATGAAGACAACTCAGCGGCATTGAACTCGGTCTCGCCTGCTTTGGCCTTCTGTTCCAGAATCTGGGTGATTGCCGCATACACTGCAGCCGCGTTCTGCATATCCGCGCCCATTCTGCGCACCTGCGCGTCCAGAGCATCGGCAGTGATAATCCCTGACATGACAAGCGGCGCATAATACAGCGTGAATGCGTTTAAGTAATCGGCCGAAAACGGCGCCCATGCTGCCAGAACATCCTGTTTGGTTTGCCCGGAATCCTTCATGGCTTGAGCAATCGCCTTTGATTCTTTTTTGTATGCTTCGACGCCCGGTTGATTCACAAACCTGATATCCCATAAATAACCGATCGTCGCTACCATGCGCTGCAATCCGAGCATAACCCCGCCGATATCGGTAATATCCTTGATATTGATCTCCAGGGTCGGATACCCGTTTTCCTGCAGATACTTCCAGAATTCCCTGTTTGTCTCTGTTGCGCCGAGGTTAATCCTTAGGAAAACGCGGTCATTCTCATCAGCCGGCTTCAAAGACGCTTTCCACTGGTCATTGTCCGTTCCCAGGTCTTCTCCGTAAAAGACCGTGACGCCTTTTCCATCCTTGCCGAGCGATTCCTCGAATAGTTGTTCGGCCCACATAGGCAGAGCATTCAGTTTTTTCGGCACCAGCATGGTCAGCTTGTCTTGTTTCAGATTTCTGGCGCGCACGAAGATCTCTGCCCCCATTTTCAGAAAATCGCCCTCACTGAGGCCCGAATTCATCCGCACGGCGCTCTTTAATATCGGCTCGATATCATCAGCCCCGGGCGTCAATGACCACGGAAGCATGAATATATTCGTGGTCGGCGCGGTAAACCGTCCCCCCACGTCCTTGAGATTATATACTTTGCCGGGGTTGACATCGTTCATCTGGATATATGCCCCCTGGCCTTTTTTGACATGGTCCCCATCCCACGGGCTGCCGGGATCGGTCACGTAAAACAAATGTTTTTCCGGGCCGGACACTGCGTATGCTTCGAATAATTTCCTGAAATATTTCTCGTGCTCAGTGGTTTCCTGGGTGGTCGCTGTCTTTGACATGAAAACCGCAACGGTTTTTTCCAAACCCGCCTTCATGTCATTACCCTCGGCACGCGCGATCTCATCGAGTATGGCTTTTATCGCGGCAGGATCGGTGGTCCTCAGGCTATAGAACGGAGTACCTTCAGAATCGGGATCAAATGTTTGTTTGACCAGCTCCACGCTTAAGCCTGACCCGCCCATTCCACAGAACACCGCGTATTTAAAGCGGTTTACCAGCATTAAATTTTTAAGCCCTGTCGCCTGCCAGGGGACATATTCGTCAGCGCGCGCCAGATCGTCCAGAATAGCCTGGGCATTCCTCACGGTCCACCCAAGGCGAGAGGTAACGCCGTCTTCCTCATATCCCCACGCCGCGAAATCGCTGTCCGCCGACTCAAGCCGCTCGTTCATGCGCTCGGCCTTCAATCGTTGCATAAGCGTTTCGACTTCCCGTTTAACATTCACCGGCTTTCCGCCGTCTTTCAAAAGCGATAAGCGGCTGATGCCGAGATCCTGGCCAAGACTGTGTAAGCGCGAATTGCTCTGCTTTGCCGAAACCGGCCGGAGGTTATTGCCAGCAGCATAACCAGGAACAGCAATGCTATCGACAAAAAAAGCCGCGCTCATGGCTACGGCTATTGCTTTACGAACGCGCCTTAAAGTTTCCGTCGAAGCAGGCATTATCTCCCCCTTTTTATCGGCTTAGATGGCATTACGATATATGCATGCCTGCGCGGCAGGCATCATGCCTGCCGCGCAGGTAATTGATATTAAATCTTGTTGAGCGTATCTTCGTACACGGTCTGCATTGCTGCGACTTCGTCGCTGACAGACACCAGCGGCACATCGGCCAGCTGCGCGGCGAGCTGCGTGATGTTAAGCAGGTCTTCCGAGCTGATGAGGCCTTTGTTCATATACGCAGCGGCCATGTTCTGGAGCTGCTGTCTGACCGTATCCTCGGTATTGAAGATCATGGCGAGTGCCTTTGCCATGACAAGCGGCATCGCATTGATGCGTTTCTGCGTGACGGCCGCGCGGGATCCGGTTACGCGCACGTTCTTCACCTTTGCCTTTTCGAAGAACAGCGACGCATCGGATACGGTAAACTCGGCTTCGATATTGTCCATATCGGCATCCGCGCTGATGAGCGCGATCCTGGCCTGCGGGATCTTTGCCGCGGTCACTGCCTCAAGTGCCGCCTTCAAACCAACATGGATCGTCGCGATCCGGCCGACCCCTAATGCCTCAAGGGTCAGCTTAGCCGCGTCGTCCTTTGCCCATACGCTGAAGTCCACAACGCCTGCCGCATCTTTTGCTTTCTCGAGCGCCGCGATGCTGCCGGCGTTTTCCATGATGGCGTTGGCGCCGAGGATAACCGCGCCCCTGGCGTTCTGGACATCGCTGATTGATTTGACGAGATCATCGAAGTTCAACGCGCCTGCATTGTACACGCTTGCATCGCTCTTAAGCACAGTCTCGATGAGATCGGCGATATCGACCATTTCGGGAAGCACCGTCTCTGTTTGCGCAAGCGCAACGGAGGCGCCTCCGTCCTTTGCATAGTCGCCATTGACGAGGGCGCGCATTCTCACGCCGTCCACCATCCACGGTGACCATTTGGAGATCATCTGGTTGGGAGCGGCTGACTGGTTGTCATACAGGCCTTTGATGATCACGGTCTTCTTGTTTTCCAGCACCTGGATCAGCACGCTGTCGATGATTGATATATTGTTCCAGCCGACGACCGCATTGACATCGAGCGGGCCAGGGTTGACCTCTGGATCGCCCTCATAGAATTTCACCACTCCGTCCGACTTGTTGAGCGCGAAATCCTTCAAAGCGGCACGGACCTCCTCCACGGTAGTTTCTCTTTTCAGGTTCAGGGTCACTTCCCACAGGGACGCAGAAACCGTATCCGTGCGCACAGCGGTTATCTCGAACTTGCCTTTGAGCTGCGGTATCATCTTGAACAGGTTCTTCTTGGCCCCGGTGGAGGCGGGAATGATATTGTCGCGGATCGAATCTCCGCGGGCAATATCAAGCGGGTCGCGCGCCCTCTTGCTCTTCATGGGGAAAGTCTCGTTCGAATCGGTCTCCGAATGGATGGTCAGGCCGGTCCCGTTGACGATACCGAACTCGTCCCACATGGCCTTGATGACCGAGATCATGGCGTTGGACGTGCAACTGAGCGTGTCAACGATCTTGACATCCGGCCCGATCTGTTTGCGCATGGCAGAATACAGCGCTTCTTTGAACACGGCGCTGACGGATTTATCGACCGTGTCGGCGCTGACGCCTTCCTGAAGGAACTTTTCCTTGAGCATATTCTTCACCGCGTCGGTGTTGACCGGGGAGGCGGCGACAACGGGGAATCCGGCTTCCATGAACTCCTTGAAAATGCGCGGCTGGACCTTTTCGTCAGTCGGGCCGTAATACGATACCACATCCGGCTTGACTCCGAGTGTCCTGACGGTATCGAGCACCTGCTGATTCGTCGTTTCTGGGCCGAAATACGGAATCTTTATATCGGGCCTTCCTATATTTTTGTCGCCCGGCACGAAGATGAAATTGACCTCGACGCCGTCAACGACCCTGCGCTCGTCCTTGAGCACGCGCATACCTTTCACCTGGTACGGCCCGAACGGGCCGTTGTACCTGCTGTTCATGCGCACGAATTCCTCTGCGCTGGCTTCTTTGCCGCCCTTCATGGACTTGAGAGCCGCCAGATTGACGCCCGGCTCCCAGTTCTTATAGAAAAGCGCAAACGCTCCGGCGCGGAAAATAAGCGCGTTCGCCGCGATGACCACGATGTTCTGGTCCTGCAATGCCAGATCAAGCTTCTTGGGCGTATTGCTTTTCGCAAAAACGCCCATTCCGGCAAGGATCTTGACCTGCGCAAGCTGCCGGTCATCGATACGGTGCAGGATCCTTCTGATCGACTGCATGACTTCCTGGTTATCGCCGCTTTCCTTCTTGATTGTATTCAATTTCCACAGAACAGCCTTCATTTCATCAAGGCCAAGGGACAGTATCTCACCCGGCTTGAGCTGATACAAACGCTTGACCGCAGCCTGATACCGCAGTTGATTCATAGCTGCCTTACCAAGCTTGAGGTTTGTTTTTTCATTGACAAGCGCCATATTCGCCAGCAGGTATTCATCGCGGTGGGCGCCTTTGTAATCCAGCTGCCTGCCGCCGAGTTCCTGATCGAACGGTATGGACTTGATCTGGCCCTTATAGGCGTAGAGCAGCTGATTGTTCTGAAGGTCGGCGATTTTCTCAACAGCCGCTTTGCCGAGCATGCCGGTCATTTCCTCGTCAAGTTTGGAAATATCAGCCGAGCGGAAAAGATAATCGGCCTTGCCTGCGAGGCTGATGTCGATTTTATCTTCCTTGAGCGCCGTCTTTACCACGGCCGCGACGATTAAACCGGCGTTCTCGAGTTTGGGATGACCGAAATCGTCAACGCCGGCTTTCATTGATTTAATGAACGCCGCTTTGGCAACCGGATCGCTGTTGAACGCCGCCAGCAGCAGCTTGACATCGGCATTGCGGGGCTTGACGACTTCAAGGTCTCCGTTGTCGTTCAGCCTGAAGCCGTCGGTCGCGATGCTGGCTCCTTCAGCTACGACGACGACGCCGTATTTGTTCTGCTTGTAATACGCTCGCAGATCATCCACCAGCTTCTTCAGATCCACCATCTCTTCGGGGATCAGGGTACGGGTAGCACCGACATTGGCGCCGATGCGCGCCGCAACAAACCCTGCGCTTCTGCCGAACACTTCGCCGATGAGAATCCTTTTTGTCGATATGGCGTCGATTTTTCCGGCTTCGAAGGCGTCCGTAGCGGCCCGGGTAAAGCTGTCAAAACCATAGGTCTGCGCATCCGGTTCTGGAAGCGCGATATCATTGTCCATGGTCTTGGGCAGGCCGATAAAAAGGAATTCAGGATGCTCTTTCTGCAGCTTTGCCGTAACGCCATTGGTATCGTCGCCGCCCAGGGTAACAAGGCCGTCCAGATCGAGCTTTTTGATATTCTCCCAGACTTTCTGCGCGTCACCTTCCTTTTTATACGGATTGGTGCGGCTTGTCTTTATGAATGTGCCGCCTTTTTTCTCCCACTTTTCGGCTTCCGAAAGGCGTATCGCCCTGGCCTGCGCCACAAGATCGTCTTTGATGAGGCCGGCCCATCCTTCGGGGATAGCAACGATCTCGATACCGTTCTTCAGACCTTCGCGCACCATCGCTGCAAGGACCTTGTTATGCCCTGACGCGGGTCCGCCGCCGGTTAACACTCCAATCCTCTTGGGTCCGACCAACTGTGAAAATTTGACCCCCTGGCGGTCGGTAACGACCTGCTCCTTATACCTGATACCGGTGATAAATTCCACGGCATCGGCAACGGTCGAGTTCTCTTTGCCGCCGATCTCGCCGACTTCGGCTTCCAACCCGGCGTCCTCGGGAATAAAACCGGCAAGAAATGCGCTCACAAGCACGTTCAAGCGCGTGGGCATGAACGACGCGTCAAGCGCAAAGACGGCATGATCTTCTGCAACCTGCTTCTTTACCTGAAGCATGGCCTTGTTGACTGCCTTCATCGCTTTGCCCACGCCGGGCGCTGCGTTGAATGCTTCGTCCTTTAAGGCCGCATTGAACATGGCTTCTCTTTTCGCGATGTCTTTTTCAGCCAGTATCCTCTCGAACAGCTCCGCAACCGCATTCTGCGCCCCCGTGTCCTTCAGGAATGCTTCATCGACTTTGACGGTGACGTGGTCCGACTTGTTCATATAATCGCGGAAACCCTCTTTCATCGCGGCTGCTTTGGTGTTTGCCGCAAACCTGGCGACGTTATCGAGGCTGTATCCGCCCGGCCAGGTGTAATCGAGTTCGCTCATGGCTTGCTGGAACACGACCACACTGCCGGTCTTTTTTGCCGCGCGTATGATGCCGGGCAGGCTGAGCGGATGGCGTATATTGCAGCACATGATCGCCTTATCCGTTCCTTCGAGCGCCTTGAACACATGATAACCCTTGAGCGACGAAAAATCGGACGGGTATTCCAGGCCGTTGGCCTGATAATAATCCCTGACCATCTGCGCCGTGCCGTCAGAGCCAAAACCGATCATGTGCTCGGTCGCCGATTTCTCGGTCGCGGCGTCGATCTTTTCGATAAGGCGCGCGGGAAGCCCCAGAAGCTCCTGATGGAAATCGCCGATGACCATTTTCAGCTCTTTGCCCAGAAGCTTGTCGAGGTCTTTGTCTTTTCCTGCGACATACACGCTGTTCTTGGCTTCATCGCTGCGGGGAGAAACCTTGTATTTCTTTTCCACGTCCGCGGTCTTGGCGATCGTCGCGTCGATCATGCGGTTGACGATTGATTTGGCCGTCGCGTCTCCGTTCTGCGCTTCGGCAACAAGCGTTTCCCAGATGATATTCTGCCAGTTCGTGCCGACGTGAGCGGCGCTGATGCCGACATTGCGCAAGGCCTGGAGGTTCTCAATGGGAGTACCGGTAACGCCGTGCTGCACGATCTTGACGCCGTAGGGTTTGATCGCTTCGTAAATGGCGCCGGTCATCTTCAGGTTCATCTGCGTCTTGATGAGATTGCCTTCGGCATCGTAGTTGTTGCCGTGGGCGGTGCCGTTATTGATCGCAAGACGCTGGATCATGCGCGGCAGGTAATCAGCAAGCCCCTTGCCTTTGCTCACCACGATGAATTTCCCGGTCGCCAGCGAACCGCCGTCCTTGCCGAGAAACTCGCTTTTCATGGCCAGAGGCTGATTGGTATGGTTGGCCGATCTGCCCCGGAGGTGGTCAAATGAGACGACGCCTGCCATCGAGGCGGTGTTGAACGTGAATATGCCGATAATAAGCAATGCCGTTATCCTGAATAACACCCGAGCGAACCGTGAACCGTTCATCGTTTCTTCTCCTTTTTTAATCTTCCGCAAGATATGTATCCTCGAGTTCTCCCTGTTCCCCCCGGAGAACGGAATAATAGATTGACGGGTCAGACCGCTGCGATATCGAAGGGGTAACCACGGCGTAGGAATAACCGTGCTCCTTGAACAACCTGCTCAAACCGGATGTGTGAAAACCGCCGGTAATGACAGCGACATAGCTGCTGTCCGATGCGGTATTGATCTTCCGGGCGATATTGCGCATGAACGCCTGTTCGCGGTCGATCCCGACTTTATAAAAACTGTCGAGCGCATCGAAATTTTCATCGATGACCGTAGACGCGACGGGCCGTGACGGAAGGCCGTACCTTCTGCATGAATCGGATAGAAACACGATCCATCCGGCGGTCACATAGCGGGAGCGGTCGGCCTGCATGGCGTCGTATTCTGCGGGCGTCAGGTCGAGCCGCAGGAACTGATCGAGGGTATCGAGCGCCTCCGAAATGTCGCTCAGGCGGCGTTCGTCATTATTAACAAAAAGCTCCTGCCGCACACGCGCCTCCAGTTCGGAGATCTCCCTGATCAATTTCTCCGCATCGATATTCCTGCCCATAGCGACATACCGCATGTATGCGTCGAACTGCGGATAGGCTGCCGCCAGATCAAGGTGGTCCTGCGCGGCATTGCGCAAAAAGTCATAAAATTCCTGAGCGGATATCTTTTTGTCCTTGAAATCCGCCGTCTTATCTATCAACTCCTTAATCGAGGCGCCCTGCAATTTCTGGGCAAGGTCCTTGATGAATGCGCTCCGCTGGGACTCCGCCTGTTTGAAATCGATCGTCTTTTCAAGTTCGAGGCTTTCCCTGAACAAATTGACCTGCTGGCATTCGGACAGAGAGATACTCTTCTTTTGCGCCGATTCGGCAAGATATGTAACGTATTTGACCAGCGGTAACGCTTTATGCTTGAATGCTCGTTTCTGCGCATCGAGCTCAATCAGCTCGGGATTGAACATATGCGGCTTGAGCGCCTCGACAATAGCGGCCAGCCCGTTGATATCGTTCAATCCCTGCTCCTTGTATGCCTCTATATTAAGGAAGGAATCCAGGTTGCTGTCGTATAATGCGGGGTCTTCAATGCCGAAAAGCTCAAGGTTATGGTCGGAAACGATGTCGAGGTATTCTTCCCCGGATATCTTGCCGTCGCGGAGGTATTTTTCAGCGACTTCCTCGCGCGCCTTTTTATCCGCAAAGTCCCTTAAGAACGAAAGGCTCACGTCGCCGCTGCCCCCTTCGACCATGATGAGCCTCAATTTCTTTTCGCGGGCAAGATAATCAAGGATCTGCGCAAGGTTCTTTTGTGCTTCGTAGTTACAATGGGCGTCCTGGATCTGTATTATTGCAGGGCCGGGCCGTCCTGCCTGTGGCGCTTCGAAGACTTCCTTGATTGTGCCGAACTGGGAAGGTATCTGAAGATTTTTTAAAGGGGTGCTTGGAAAAACGGGATTGACATAAATTAAGGAAAGCAATAAGAAGAATGGAATAGTTTTTTTAAGTTTTTTATTCATGGGCAAATAAAAAAGCCACGACTCACTGAATCCTCTTTTCCGGAGGCATTCAGTCATCCGTGGCCATTCCATACTGTATGTGCTTCTTTTGAAAGCGCTTTCAAAACGCCTTACTATTAAAAAAGATACCATAGAACACCATTTCTGTCAAGAAATACTTTTATAAAAGATTGATAATCTATTTACCTTGTTTCCCATGCACAAATTAATATAGCGATTAAATATTTGTCGAGAAACAGCCGTCTATCCATACAACAAACTCGATCGCTGTTTTTTCAAGGACATTGTTGTTAAACGCTCCCGCAAGAAAGGCTTTGATGCCGCCGTCTTTGTTCTCAGGCGCATTGTCGTTCTTATTGTCTTTCCCACCCTTATCATATTTCACATAAAATCCTGAAGCAGTTCTCTGAGTCTTCTGCGCATCCGTGCACGCAGCCCGCATAGTATCAATAGCCGCGTCTATATTGCCTGCTCCCTGAACCAACGACCGCACGTGATCGGTCTCATACCCGCACCGGCACCAAAGATGCGCAAGCTGTGATTTTTGTTCGCAGGTCGCTTTAAGGCCCAGAAGATAACAAATATCCTCTTCGCTGAACACGTAGCTGCCGGTATACTCTGATCGCCGACAGCACAGCTCGATCAAAAAACTTGTTGTTTCGGCATCGAGGACAATAAGGCTTGCTTTGCTCATGTTCCTGATCTGAGTCTTATTGAACAACGGTTTATTGCCTCTATAGATAAGCGAAAGCAGGAATGCGTTTCGCTCCCGCCGAAGCCAGTACGCGATGCTCTTCAGAGGCCCGGCATTCATTCCTTTGCGAGATTCCATGAATTCGCCAAGCCTCACATACGGGCTTATATTATCGGGCACCAGGCCTGCTTCCACCAGCGCCGTAACAAGCTTGCCCATGCGCGTATTGCAAAGTTCAGCCAGCCGTCTGCTGTCCATCCGCAGGTCCTTAAGGAAAAGGAACTCGGGGTCCCCATACTCTCCTGCCGGATTGTTTATCCGGCAACACAAATTGAACCCCTGCTTTCTCCAGAAACCGGTCAAGCCTGCCAGATTATTCTGCGAAACGAGCACGGACGCAAAATCGCTCCCCATGGCCCTGCATACCGGTTCCATGAATTGTTTATACAAAAATGTGCCAATGCCTTTCCCACGCAGGGCCGGGTCGAGCATAAGCTCGATCTGTGCGCGCCGCTGGGTATCTATTTTGGTAAAGTGCATCATTGCCAGCGGCATCTCCGTTGGTTGCGCGGTTCGGTCTCGCAGGAATACGGAATACGCAAAACCATCCCGTGATGTCACGACTGCCCGGAGCGAAGCGATCCCGGTCAGCTTTCGCAGCTGTCGTATCGGCAGTTCCGATTCGATGAAGGTCTTGACGGGAATTGCGCCTCCGTCCGAACGGCGCACCGCGTATCCAGCCCCGGACCGCCGGATATTGACAGCAGGGTCACGCCGCGGATTGAACACGTAATAATATTCGCTCCTGTCCTCGCAGGGCAGGGACAATTCCCGGCTACGATAATCGTCGCTGTCAAGCGCCTCCTTTGCGTCTGCGGTAAAGCAGGCCCCTCCTGCAGTGAATACGTACGTACGGCTATCCATTCTGACTTTCTTCGACTCGCTCAAGGCGCTTTTTCTTACCAGATACTTGAGATAAATCCGCCTCTCCAGAAGCTGTTCGTACAGACACTGTTCCCCGTGCAGAGTCGCATCGGGATAACTTCTGCAAAAAGCCAATGCCTCCGCATAGATACGGCAGCTGGTGCTCAGGGTAAAACCTGCCTCAGGCGAATAATCGAACAGTATCTGTAATGCGCTGCACGGCCACCTGAAGAGGTATCGGTCAAGCGGGATCTCGTCGCAGGCCCTGCGCCCTGACGGACAGAACGCAAGGGCAATGTCTTTCCTGCCATGCGCATGTGTAGCTCCGAATTTGCGCTGCAACAATGTATTGATTTCAGGGAATCCGCGCTCTGACCGGGCAAAGCAGCACGCCCCGTCTGCGCATCTGATCCTGCCTGCCGTTTCCCGGGAAAAACGAAGTTCTATACCGTGATTTCCGCCGTCTCTGCCTCTTTTCCCCCCACCAGGATCGTCCGGAAGAACCTCAGATTCGGCCTTTGAACGGGTATAATGCACCACGACGGCTGCACAGAATGCCGCTGTCAATATCGCGCTCAAAATGAAAACCGTATTGGACGGCAGCGCAATCAATCCCATGTCCTCAATGCCCGAAAGGAACAAATAAACCAGGAGGCCGGCGGTAATCAGTTTGCTTACCCATCTCAGGCATGTTGAGATCATCGGATTGTGCTGCAGCGTAAGCTGGCAAAGGGATTTTGATACGCATACGTCCAGCACAATGACCAGTAAGACCACATTGATTATGAAAGCCGCAAAGGTAATCCCCGTGCCGAACCGGCTGAGCAGCAGCGGCGTTATTCCGAGCAATCCGGGGCCCGCGATCAAAGGAAAAGAAACCGGGATTACGCAGAACCATTTATAGGGAACGGCCTCGAAATATCTGCACACATGGAGGCGGGGCATGAAGAAATCAAGACAGAATATTCCCAGGACGATGACGCAGGCGATCTTCAATATCCCCAATTGGAACAGGGACAGGGAAAGCCCGAGCGCCATGAAGGCAATCACAAAAACGATTGATATCGGCATCGACAGCAACAACAACCTCCTGATGCTGCCGCGCGTCAAATTAAGATGCTGGGCAATCGCACGGAAAACGATCGCGGTTCCGATGATATTGATCGCCATGCCGACTACAAATACCGCCATGGCCAACTGGTAAAGCAGGCCCATCATGCCTCCGTCCTGCTGCGCCTCAAGTCGCCGGAGCATATCGATCGACCGAGCCTGCGCATAAAGGCCTTTGCCTCTGAGTACCTCCCGGTAAAAAACCAGTATTTCAATCCACGTCCGGCCGGAAAAGTAAAGTTTCTGGTTGCCGAACCTGACCGGATGGCCGTTATCTATCAGGAAAAGCCCTGTTGATTCTTCAACGACCTTAATGACTTCTTCCGGCGAGACCGATAGAGAGACCTCCTTGATGAGCCGGCGGTAGAATAACATCCGTTCCTGCTGGGATACGAGCCGCTTCGACCATGGAGCGCGCCTCTTGCGCGTCTCGATACGCGCGAGTATGTTATCGTACTGGCGGATCAGTATTCCGAACAGGACCTGATGAAGAAACGCATGGACGCTTTGATCCGTACAGGCGAGCTCGCTGTAGAGAGCGCCCGGGGAGGACAGTTTTCTTTCGAAACGCAAGCTTGCGCGCTCGAACCTGCGTTGAGCACGCTCGATCGCACGGCTGCTGTTCGCCGGATATACGGACACGATATCAAAACCGACGTGGTTATTCTCGAATACGACGAGCGCGCCGATATCCGGGTTGATGGCCACAAAACGGCCGTCATTGATGAAGTAATTCGTATCATGGCTCAAGACCACCTCATACGGCATTGCCTCATACATGCGTAGCAGCTCAAGGACCGGTTTATTGCGGTCGTACAGCGGGCTGCGGCTCGGCCATTCGTATAAATGGCGGGAAAAATGCCAGCACAGATTTTCAACGCCGGACCATGCGATCCTGCGAGCGCCTCCGTCGAGATGGTTATTGCCGTTCTTGATGAATTCAATATACGTGGGAAGCGCTTCGACCACATCGTTGTCCCCTTTGACGAGGATCGCGTACATGCCGAGGCTGCGGGCCGGATGGATATCACTGTCAAGATTATCCCCCACCATAATGGCCTGCGAGCTGTCGATATTAAAATCCCGCAACACAATCCTGAACGCTTCCGGGTGCGGCTTTTCTTTCTGAGACGGGAAATCGTCCTGCGTGATGATACGGGAAAAATATTTCTTGATCTTAAGGTATTCGAGCGTCTTATATGCCATCGCTTCGCAGTTGTTCGTCAGAAGCACCAGGGGATAATCCTCTGACAGCCTATGAAGCACACCCTGCAGCTCGGGATTCGGCTGAAGGTACCGGGAAAGATCAATACTGGCAGTCAAGTATTCATGATAATCGTGGGCGCTCAATCCGAACATGCGGCATATCCTGCTATGGCTCTTTTCGCTGCCGACGCGCTGTTCGATCTCCGCGGCGGATAAAAACGGCCTTCGGCACCTGATGAACTCGAGCAGCGCCTGGTCATATTTTTGTGCGAGCTCATCGCTGTCGTAGAGCGTGTTATCGAGATCAAAGATGATAACCGCGACGCTTCCCGAAACCCGCTGCTGGACAGCCGGCAAAAACGTAGAAAAGAAATAGTACACCAGACCCGAGAGCTGCTTGGGCCCCGGATGCTGCTGCTGGTAGTAGATCTTGCGCAGCCGCGCAAGATATCGTTTTTCAATGGGGATCCCCGCGTTATCGACAACTACGATGAATTCAGCCAGCTCCAGAGGATGCGCCTTGAAATATTCATAACTGATGCGGCGGCCGCCCCGTTCCCCTTGATGGGCAAGATGCGCCAGCTCGTGACGGAGGATATCTTCCTGGACGACCCGGGGCAGGGTCAGAAAATACGGATGGAAGCAGATGGTATTGGTCTCCCGGACGCTGTGGGCGACCTTGGACCAGCGCAAAGACTCTTGCGCCGAGATAAGGACGTTGAATTCCGGCGGGCCGCGGATGATGCCGCGTGCCGTATGGACCAGATTGGCGAATTCCTGGAAGCTCCAGAAATAATCATACACGATGGCTCCCGGCTTGATGGCATATCTGCCTTTGGAGATTGAAAAGGATAGGCTCGTCGGTATCCTTTTTGCGTATTTCTTTTGGCCTTCCTTTCGGGCGTGCGCCGGTATGACAAGCGGGTAAAAATGACGCCGATGGCCGTTATTATACATTCTAAAAATCTTCCCGATCAGGATCAGAGAATTCACCGCAAGCCAGACTGAAATACCGATGCTGATGGCCAGGTCGAAGAACGGCATGCCGGTGACGAAGATGGCGATCCCCGCTGCTATTGCGGCGATAGATGCCGCAAGGTCCCCGAGAACATGGATGTATGCCCCTTCCATGTTGATATCGGTGCCCGAATGGCCGCAGAGGAACCGGTACCCGACCAGATTCACGATCATGCCGAAGAAAGCGATGATGAGAACCTCAGCCCCCCCCACCGGTAGCGGCTTGAAAAACCGGACTAATGCGGATATGATGATATACCCCGATGTTATCCCGAGGATCAGCGCGTTAATGCCCGCTGCTGCCAGCTGGAGGAAAGAGTTGCCTTCGTATTTCGGTGCAAGCCCGAACCGGTGCGTGGCCCAATGCGCGACCAATGCGCAGCTCAGCCCTGAAATATCCGTTATCATATGGCCGGCATCGGCGACAAGCGCCAGGGAATGGAACCAGAGGCCGCCGATGACCTCGATAAGCGCATATCCGGCGGTAATCGCCAGGACGATCATGAGCACACGTGTCCCGGCGTGATGATGTTCGTGGCCGCCATCCCTGAAACCATTACGATGGTTGACGTTGCCGTTGAACGTCTCGACCATCTCCGGGTATTCGGCATAGGCAGCATAGCCCTCGCCGATCACCTTTCTTGTCGCCGCGAATATGACCGCGGAAAATACCAGGGTCTGCGTCATGCCAATAGCAAACATGAAACCGAATACCAGATAAGCGCCGATAGACATCACAAAACTGCGCAGGAAATCGCGGCGCGCCGTGCTGCGGCGGTAGCCCCGCAGGATACGCTGGGCATAATTGAGCGGCCCGCCGACCATGCTCACAAGAATGATATCAAGAATTATATTGACCGCCATGTTCCCGCCAAGCATCAATGCAAGCGGGTCTGAAAGATACATTTTAGCCGCGACAATGGGTATGCATGACAGGCCGCTCGCGAACAAATCATTGGCGAGCTTCTTACGGCGCACATAACCGTACGCGCTTATAAGCTTTCGCACGCGCGTGGAAATATCAGCGATCCGGGGACATACAAGCTGATCGCCTACATATCCGCACGCTTTCATATCGACAAGGGCATTGCGCACGATCACAAGGCTGATCCAGACGCAGGAAAGCACAATACTGATCTGCCCGATGCCCTGTCCGAGCGACATGCCGATAACGGTTGCAAGTATCCCCGCAATAACCTTGGCATAGGTCAACGACCTGAACCTATTGTCCTCGAACGGCAGCTTGTTCTCCATGATCGCGTCGCTGATGTCCTGGAACCGCCGGCTGCCCCCGTCTGCGATGCTGTTGTCAAGCACCAGGTCATACTCGTCATCCGGCACAAAAACCAGGCACCGCGATACGGCGCCCCATCCTCTGCACCGGGAATAGTGGCGGCGGTCCTCTTCCCGGGCAACAATCTTGACCTTGATATCGAACATGCCCCGGTCAAGGCTGCTGAGCGAGTGGATACCCTCGACGACA
Organism: Candidatus Omnitrophota bacterium; assembly: GCA_029571225.1. Lineage (GTDB taxonomy): Bacteria > Omnitrophota > Gorgyraeia > Gygaellales > Profunditerraquicolaceae > JAGOOP01. The sequence continues at coordinate 35,868 of JAKPTF010000035.1, forward strand.
ACCACCCTGGCCGGACATTTTGTCGCGCATTCAACGATGTCTGCGGTCAAGGAAGCCCAGTTATGGTGCCCGCAGGTATAATCAAACGATTCTATATACGCATCAGCTGCAAACACCTTCACCCAAAACCTGTTTGCAAACACAAGACCCGTAAAATACGTTTTGCCTACTCCGCTCGACCCGTCGATGAGAACAAACGCCCTGCCTTTCTTGCGGCACACGCCATCGATCATAGCAGGAAGCAGCGCCTGCCCTTCCTTGAGCGTGGCGCGGAGCGCTCCTCCGTCATTCCGGGGATACCGGGGGGAAGAGGCGGGATCTTCCGCCACGGTAGATTCATCCGCCTCTTTTGGCCCCCCAATATGATCCCTGGAATCATAACTCACGAAATGTATTGCTTTGCGTATTGCTGCGGCGTAGAGCTTCCAGACATTGCCCGAATGGTTCTTATGATACAGGTATGATAACAGCACGATCCACGGCACTGATGCGCATTGCGTGATCATATAAGAATACTGCGGGAACACCAGAAATGCGAAGAATACGACCGGAAGCCAGTACGGCAGGTTGGTCATGAATATGAGCCTGGGATATTTCAAATACCGGTGCACGCCCTGTGCCGTACCGTCATAATACACGTCGCGCAGGCTCTGGCGCAGCGGATGCCTTTCGACCCAGAACCTGCCCAGGAAGTATCCTGCGCCCAGGCCGAACCAGGTGCCCGGACCTTGATCAAGAAATGCTTTTATGACAGGGATCGGAAGGCCGGATGCCGGGATGCCGAGCGCTCCGGCGGTATATGCCGTCGCCAGCGGCAGGACTATCCCATACCACCCTATGCCGAACCAGGCAGCGCTGAACGTAAAACCCAGTATCCCTGCCCTGATGACCCTGCCCGTATCGAGATGGCAGTGTTCTTCATCTATGCGGATCTCATAACACTGCGCGAAATAATTTGAGATCGCCGCGCTGATGCACCCGACGATCGCACAGCGTACATAATCAGCCAGAATATAGCTGCTCACATAGGCATCCACGGAAAGGCCTGTCGGAATCGGAAAGATCAGCATGATCGCTGCTGCAAACACGGTGAAAATGACTGACGTAAGCGCCAGCTGTATGATAAACTGCCTGACCTGGCCGTTTTCAGCGCCGCCGTCTTTGTTCAGATCACCAAACAGATGCCGCGCGACGCCGAACCATTCGCGCTCATAGGTGAGGCGCGAACGTTCGATGCCCCGGGCAAGCGCCATCGCCTTCTTTTGTTTCACGCCGAGAAATACCAGTTCTTTCCATGCGCCCTCTCGCACGCTCGCAACGAACAAATCAGCGCCCTTTTCGTCAATAACCCCTTTGCCGATCTTTTCGAACACGCCGGAACCCAATATCTGATGCTGAATAAAATCTTCGTTCAGGTACGCATACATATACGCGGCCATGGCCGCGCCGGCTTCCCTGCCGATCTTGCGTATCAATTTACGGGCAGCACCATTGCCCCGCACAGCTTCTTCAGTCAGCGAACGCAGTGTGAATCCCTGTTTCTTGAGTTTCCTGGTCAGGTTTGGCCCGGAAAACAGGTCTTCAAAATCGCCCCGCAGGTCATTCCCCGACTCGTCCTTCGGGTGATCCCCGCGCGTTTTGGAACCCAGGAAAATGAACCTGCCGCGGTATCCCTCCGGAATATCGGTAAGCGGCACCACGCTGCGCAAGACCACATTATGGCCGAGTTCCCGTATTTCGCCATGCTCGCCGGCATATACTTTATTGTCACGAGCTGCAGCGGCATTACTGCCCGTTCCGGATATCCAGACTGTCCCATGTCCCCAGGGGAACAGGGCACCTTTCGGCGTTAGTTCTCCGTCAACAGCCGCATTGCAGTCATTATCGATATACACGGGCATACTGCGGCCGAATGCCTTTTCCATCCGCTGCCCGAGCGCCTCCCGGAGCGGATAGTGGTCAAACGGCATGTTCTTTGCGGCAAAAGGCGTTCCGACAACCCCCTTTTCCTGGTCCAGAGGGCCGGCAAAAGCTATCCCCAAACCAGCGATCCTATCAACGGCAATCCGGTTGTCGCGGACCACCCGTTCGATTTCGCTTACCATGGCATCAACGCACTCCTCAGGGCTCGCCTGCATAAGGCCCTGTCTGAAATAATCGTTCCACAACAATTCGTCCCCGCGGGCAGCGACCTCATACTGTTTGGTGATCGCGCCGACAGCAAGCTTGCTTCCGCCCACGCTCGCCGCCATCACGAGCGGCCCGGATTCATCGTGCCGGGCTTTTTCGACAATATATCGTACGGGCTCAAGGGATTCGTTATACTGGATGACGTTACGGGCAATACCAGCGGGATTGCTGAAGCTTATATAGACGTCGAAATCCTGCGCCGTAGGGATACGATTAAAATCATCGAACGTCCGTTCCAGATAATTCCAGACCCTCCTTTTTGACAGGGACTGTTTGGTTTCCAGAATATAGCTGTCGATCATTTCATCGTCCGTCAGGAGCAGCCTGAAATCTGTGATCGCAAGCCTGACCGTATAGCCGTCGCCGTTCGAAACAACCCGTGACCTGTTGCCGGGGCGCCCCTCCAGGCGCCTGACGACGCGGTCAACTACTGCAGCCACCGCATCGTCGTTTTCCGCGAAATAGACGATGTTCTTGACACGCTCGAGTCGGCGGTCGTCTTCAAGAGAAAATATGCGGTCGTCGGCATGGGCGTCAAGGATCATGCTGAAAACCGAAATATGCTTGCCGAAACCGGCAATCTGTTCATACAGGTCCTTGAAATGCGCGTTGAACTTGAATTCCATGATGCCGTTGACCGTCGTAGCATCGACTTCCTTTGAACCCTTGGCGGAGATGAACACCCTCTCAAAATCATCGATGTCCCCCAGGTTCGCGAGGAACGCGATGATGTCCTCGAACTCGAAGCTGAACTTATGAATGCCCGAGGTCTCGCCGAGCATGCCTTTCACCCGGCCATAGCATTTTGTATCATGCCTGCAGCCGACGTCATGGGTCCCCAGACGGCTGAACCTGGCGAGCGTCGAGCGCACAACATTAACGAGCATGCCCTTGTGGGGGAAACGCGAATACATGACATTACGGTTGCCTTCCTGCATCAGGTCGTCGAGTTTGCTGACAAAAACCCCCATGTCCGCCTTGCGCACGAAACGGTTCCAGTCCGGTATGATCTCGATGCCGCGGAACAGCTCCTGCATCTGGCAGGACAGGCGCGCATCGGCAGCGCCGGCTTTATTGGCGTAAATCAGGCCGAGCAGAAGGCCGGCGATCCTGCCGTCTTCGATCCTGATCCGCTTATCGGTAAAGGCCGCGCGCATTTTCCTGAACTGATCATCGAGAGCGGACGCAGCGGGACAGAACGAACGTATGTCTTGGCCATAGAGCAGCTTGAATATGCGTTCCATGGCGTCCGTGTTTCCCGTGGCAGGAACCGTAAGATCATTAAGCGCCTTATCAGCTGACGCAAGGGCCTCAGAGGCCGGATACGAGTATCTGACAATATTGGCAAGTATGGCCTGCCGCTCGTGTCCGGGCAGGCGCAGGAAAAAGTTCAGGTCGCCGTTAATTACCTCCTCGTTGCAGGAATCTTTTATCAAACATCGGTCGCAATGCAGTTTATGGCGGAGGATGAAGGTAAAGGTTGGTATATCGTGCAGGGCTGATGCGGGCAGATCGATGACTCCGGTGACGGCGCAGGTCGTGAATATGCCTTTGTCGCTCGGGGAGGAAACAAGCTGGTAATCAGGAGGGCTCCTGATCGAATACACGTATCCCCATACCTTGTATTTCTTGAGCGTGTCAAGGGCGGCATTGAGGATACGCACGATATCGTCCTTGGTAAAACCCTCGCACTGGCAATTCTCAATGATCACCTGTTTGCCGATGATCCTGCCGTAGATGCCCGGCGCTGTCGCTGACGGCGCAATCGGGGCTTCGCCGCCGTCTTTGCGGCTGTTCATCCTGTCAAGCACCGACAGGAGCCTCTTTTGCTCCCGGCTTCTGGCGATCTGCAGGTCTTTTTCATGCAACCCTGCCCAGAAGTCATGATGCAGATGCCCCGCATTCTCGATAATGATCTGATCGATGCGCCCGCCGATTCCGCCGCGGGCCATTACCTCCAGGACGAATTCGAGGCGGAAGGACTTGCGCAGCGGCAGATTGATATTGTCGATCAGGTACGGCACGCAGCCGCGCTCGCCGAATGTTTGGATAAATTCTTTGTAGGGCCACCGGCTGTCTTTGGCCATAACCGCCACGCTTGCGAGCACCCGCTGCGCAAGCAGGCCGGTAAGGATATCGCGGTAACTCCATCCGAACATCTCCGGATTTGCGGCTTTATGGATCGATTCGATGTATTCGATAAACCTGCTGCCGAAACCGTCGGTGTCTTTTGCAAGCTCCTCGATGACCCGGGAATTGAATTGCAGGTTGAACACGCCCATCAGGAACTCAAGATAGAGGTCGAATAACGGCATCTTTTTTTCCGATGTCAGGAATATGATGCAGCCTGCCAGCCGGTCAACGATGATATGGCGGGCGGCATATTTCTGCCGGGCGTCTGATGGCAGGAGGCGGCGGTCAAGCACCCACACCTGCATTTCTTCCCTTTGAATCTGACCGCTGTTCAAATGCCTCTTCCACCATTTCGGCTTGACCGATTTTCTGTCAGTGAAAACCGAGGCGAACGCGAGCATCATGCGGAATGGTTCGCGTTTTTTCTCCAGAATACGGTTATAGATACCGGGGTATCTCTCGAACAGCGCAGCGACCTCTTTCGGTTTGTGCTGTTCGATGAGATCGCGCATGGCCGGCTCGGAGATGGCAAAGACTGTGCGCGGGATGCCTGATTTTTCCATCTGGCCGAGAAAGATGTCGCGCGCCTTGGAAACGCCGGAGGCAGTCGTCGTATCGAGGTCTGCCTTCAGGAAATTCCTTCTGATCTCGGCGAGCATCTGATTCAGTTCTTCCGGGTTATAGAGGTCCTTGCGGTACCGGTTCAGATGCATGGCGCGGATATTGCCCATCGCGTATCCCAGGTCGATCTCGAGGTCGCTCGTGATCCTTGTCGCGCTCACCACCGAACCCGTACTCCTGAATTTCTTGCGGTTAAATGGTATAAGAAAGTGGATGTTTTCCGCGACCTTGCGGCGCAGGACCAGCTTCGGAAACAGGTAATCGATAAAACCGCTGACCACCTGGCTGAAAAGTTTCCTGCTGATCTGGTATGCGCCGGTTTGGCCGAGGATATTGCTGCCGCCGAGCAGGGTACAGCCGATCGTCGCAATGGTAAAACCGACGTCCTTATACGCTTCCGTGTATTGGGCATCGACGCCGAATCCTTCTTTTTTGCGCGTGTACATGGAATACAGGACTCCGGCGACGATATTGACAGGCAGCTGGATCAGGACGATGGCGAGTATCTCACCGTATCCGAGGATATTAACGGCAGTCCAGAGCGACGCGATGTTGAGGACGGAAAAGATGATGAGGCCGTAAAGCCCGTACTGGAGGAATTGCGCGAATTTCTGCCAGTCGATATCGGCCCAGTCCCATTTCTTGACCTTTCCGCCGTACCAGTGTATCTCATCCGTTATCACCGAGCGCAGGAATACGCTGACATGCCACAATATCCAGGAAATAACGGCCCACTCGTATCCGATAGGGATGCCGATGGTGATGAGGAACACCGCAAGGACACCGACAAGCGACAGGGCGATCCAGCCGATATATTCCCAGCGGATCTTCTTCCTTTCATAAATATTCTTGATGACCGGGTCCGCAGCGACTTCCTTGCCTTCTCCGCCGTCCTGAACGGCCCCGGCTCCCCATCGGGAATAAATCCTGCGGTACGCATTCTGCGTGGCTTGGTCCCTGCTGAGCCTGAACTGGTCAACGGTGGCATCGAGGATATATCCGGAATCCTTGCCCGGAGGCGTTATAATGACGAAACTATGGCCGTCGAGTGCATGATACCTGTTCTCTTTAGCATATACCTGATCGACCCGGTACCCGAGCAGGGAGAATGCCTCGGCAAGCAGATACGACGCTAATCCGCAGCAACGCGGATATGCGGGAAGCGTTTTGATATACAGGTGCAAAATCCTGACCACGGCATCCGCCTGCGCTTCTACCGTGTCCATTTCATTCACCCGCAGCACCCGCATGCCCTTGAGCATCTTACTGCGCAGGACGCGCGCCTGCAGATACGGCCGCCTGCTTCCGGGGATAATGGAAATAAATCCGATGTGGTTGGCCAGATAATCAGGCGCAGGCTGCGAGGAAGCAAGATAGAAGTTATAGACAAGCGACCGCTTATCGAGTTTGTCCATTGGGAACAGAACATAATCGCGTCCCTTCTGCCCGGAAATTGAGCGTAAACGCGTATATTCGCGCATGCGCCGTACCCTGACTTTTCTTCCTCCGTCCTGCGTGACGCTTCTTGCATTGCGTCTTTTTTCAATGGCCATAATGGCTTCCCGAACCGCACGGCGCACCTCAAGGTTCCTGTCGTCGCGGAATCTGGCCAATACTTCGATGTCGTTTTCATCCCCTATTTTACCCAATGCCGCAGCGGCATTGGAACGGCTGCGGAAATACACGGACGGTTCGAGATATCGCGCCAGCATATGTTTTGCCCGACAATCACCGGTTTTTGCGCTGATTGTTCCGATTGCTTCAATGAAATCGGGGGTAACGTTTTCATTGTCGCTTTTGCGCTCCAGGGCAAGCATCAAAAACGGTATGGCGCCGGGATTCGCCATTTGCCCCAGATGACCTGCTCCTGTCCTGTTCCAGCAGTTATGATAATTGAATATCATGTTGATCTGCTGCCAGATGGGGGCCTTGCCCTCTTTTGTCTCGATCCTGCCTCTGACCTTTCCGGCTGCCTTAAACGCCTCAAAAACAGACGCATCGATATAAAATAAGCGGATAACGCTCTCTGAACGCGCATGCCGGAATGTTTTCTCGCACGCCGCGAGCCCATCCTGTTCCATATCGTGCTTTATGCGCCTGAATATCTCAACCGGAACTTCATAAACCGTTCCGCGTACCCGGCTACCCGGTTCCCTGACCGCGATCGCCGAACTATATACTTTGCCGTTGTATTCGAATGCATATTTATAGATGCCAATACACCCGATATCGAGCTCGGCGTTCGTTTCGCGGAACATCCTCAATATATCAAGGTCAAACCCAAGTTTCCACGGCCCATAGACAAACAGGGAAACATTCTCTTCTCCGCCGTCGCGCCTCGTATGATTATTCGTTGTGCGCACGCGCTCCAGCAGGGCTGCCAGCTCGCCGCGCCGGTAGCGTTCTAAAAGTATCGCGCGCTCGCGAGCCACAGATGTATTGCTTATTCTCCTGCCAAGTTTCACAGACACTTCCCATGCGGTAATTCTTTGCTCTCCGGCAAGAAGGTTATCGATAGCGGCACGGTCATCCAATGTTATGCCATTTCGTTCCATGGTATCAGACAGAACTTCAACGACCCCGTCCCGGATCGTCCTGGGATAGCGGCCCATGTTATTGTCAAACTCTTGAATGTCCGGATATATGGCCTTCATGATCTTCCGGTCCACGCTTTCTATCTGGAATCCCTCTTTATTGACAAACCTGATCGTGATTGCTCCGAGGAATGCAAGAACGCGCAGATCCAGATTCGGGTTTAATGCACCCGTAATGCCTTTTGATAAAAGAGCCACAGCCATGGCCCATTTCGTCAACGGACCTGACCCGTAATCATGCGTATAGATGAGGTACAGCCTGCGGCGCTGCAGGGGGATCGGGTTCAGAAGTATTCGTTCGACGCGCTGAACCGTATTGCGGCTCACGTTCTGGCTTTTTTCCAATGACTTAATCCGGGCAATGCGCGTATCTTTGGAGAACAGCGTTTTCATGGTACGCATGAACATTATCACATGCCTAACAGACGTGACCTCCGAAAGGCCGGCCTTTCCTTTGAGATGCTCGAGCAAAGAATCCAGTTTGACTGCATCGGGATCTTTTCCTCCGTCACGGAAAGGCTCACAAAACATCCTGGTCCGCTGAATGGCGCGTTCCTGTTCTTCCGCGATCCGGTAAAACTCTTTATCGGTAAAATAAACGCTGCCACCGTATTCCACTTCCAGAGCATCCACAATAAGCTGGAACAAAAACATCTCAAACTGAACCTTGTCCAGCGGAAAGCTGATGCCGGAATCGATATAATGGGACAAAGGCGATTCGACCCTCTCGCCGTAATAATACTGCGGCAAAGCTGCCAGGATGTCCTGCTCCCTGCTCAAGATCCCCCGCTGATGCATGATCCTGATAATGAACAATTGCAAAACCATTGCGAGATCGTGGAACTCGGCGTCCGGGCTATTATCGGGCATCGTGATTGTGATCTGCGAAAGTCTGCCCTGTGGATCATAGCCGACATCTAAGGTGCCGTAATCGTCCGTCCTGTTTTCACCAAGGGGATATATTACGGTCTCGATATTCACCTCCAGGTTTGTTGCCAGGCAGCGGATGAACGCCCTGAAACCGGGGAGCATCATCTTTTTTGCCTGCCGCGAGCACGCGGACGCGTGCATCATGCGCATTGCGCTTTGTACCCTGAAGAAATATTCCTTCAGCCTTCGCGCCAGGGAAATATGGCTGTAATAGAACCGTGTTTGCGCATACACCGCTGCATCATCCTTGCCGGTAAGCACTGCAGCACAAGGGTCCACGGTATAAGACCTGAAGAAACCGATCGCGATCTTCTTCACATCCTTCCTGTCCATCCCCTCATCGATCTCTTGCTTATAGATACGGTACAGGCCGCGCACCTCAGCCGCGCAGGCGCGCTCCGCAGGTGCGCCGAGACCGCCGTCTTTGGCAGCCGGGGATCGCAATAATTGCCGGACGCGTTCGTGCAGCGCTTCTATGGAGCCGTTGTTGTCGATGATACGTGTCCTCGGATCACCACGGAGAGCGTCAAGCGCCGGTTTCTGACGCGCTTCGATATCGCCTATCTGCTCCCTGCTCAAACCGCGCGCAGCGAGACGGCTGTGCCTCACAGATTGGTCGGCGTCAATAAGCCAGATCTCATCGCACAGGTCATCCAGCTCCTTCATCTCATTGAGCACTGCGGCTTCGATGACAATCATGGCCTTTCCCGACCGTTTTGCTTGAGCTATCCCGGCAAGCGCCCGCTCTTTCATGGGCTCGAACATGATCGCGTTCAGGGCGCGGCGCTGCGATTCATCGCCGAATACGATCGCGCCGAGTTTCTTCCGGTCAACCGCTCCGTCAGGCGCCAGGACGCCTGCGCCGAATCTTTGTACGATCTTTTGAATCATACCCGGATCAGCCCTGACTTCATGGCCTATGGCGTCCATGTGAATGATCCTGACGCTCTCCATGACCTCTCTCTCGATCAGTGTGCATACCGTTGTCTTGGCGCTTCCGATATACCCGGCTACGCCGATTATTCTGGGCGTGCGGAATGCCCTGTCTGCGGCACCCGGAAGCAGCGATTTGGCCATGACAACAGTTCCGTCATATTCAAGCGGCCCGCGGAATCCGAGAGACCTCAGGAAGCCGACAACGTCCCTGCACGGTTTCCCGGTCTTCTTATTGGGCCTGACATGCACGATCAATTCCGTTATGGCCGGATCCCTGCTGAACTCGTTTTCAAGCAATGCGCAGAATATGCGTCCGCGCCTCAGTTTAAGGTCCTGCGGATACGTGCGCCAGAAGCTGACCACTGCCGCGTTCCCCCGCGTCCGGACCCTGGCAAGCCCGACCCAAGAAGACCGCTCACCGCCTGTTGCCAGATAGACAGTGTCCGGTTTCCGCTCGCTGAACTCAAGCCGATATTCCGGAATTCCTGTCTTGCCGCCGTCCTGCTGCGCAGCCGCCTGCAGTGGCGGCACCGGCGCATTGAGATCAACGGCATGATTGAGAATATGCCATTGGCTGTCATTGACGTTATGCGCCCTGGCATACTCCTGTAATGCATCTGCCCGCTCGGCAACGGCATATTCTTTCCACTGCTGCGTCCCCTGCATCACGTAGAGATCAGCGACAAGGCCCGAAAGCCGGTCATGCACCGGTTTGTGGGTCAGGTCAGGCCGCAGGACCGTGCGCAGGTATGCATGGGTCCAGATGCCTGCAGGGCCTTTGTTTATAAGATCGGCTTCGGCGCACAATTCAGCGAGCTTCTGCTCTTTCTCATCAATACTGCCGGCCTTTTTTTCGCTCAACCATTTCCAGTACCTGCTTTCCACAGCTCCAAGCAAGTACAACCAATCAACTGCCTGCAGGTTGCATTTGAACTCTTCGAAGCTACGGACATTGCGCGCAGCTTCAGGAACCCCGTCCCTGAAAGCATCACCGGCGTATATACCGAGGCTGGCCAGGCGCAGGTTCATCTCTGCCATAAGCCCCAGCGCCTTGCGCAGATCTTCGAGCGAAAGATTGCCCACCATGCCTATGAACTCGTCTCTGACGATGGTTTCGAAGAACGGCCGCAGCCGTATGAATGAGTGGACTATCGGGCCTGCAAGAAAGCCTGCATTGGGAGCGCGTTTCTCCCTTCTTTCAACCAGATAATCCTGCGGGAAAGCCGTGCGCATATCATAAAGCAACGCTATTTTCTCCCTGGCATCCGTATCCGAAACTCCTGCAGAGCGCATTTTCTCGCGCAGAAACGCATCGGAACGGAGATCTAACCGGAATTCCGCCCTGTGATATTTATTCCACACCGGCACGTCAAGAAGCTTTGCCGCAAGTTCTGCCCTATCGTCGCGCAGCAGACGGGTAAATGCATATACACGGTGCTTCTTCGCAAGGCGCGATACTGCGCGCGCTGCGCGCTTCAGGTAAAAATCAGGCATTTCTTTGCGTTCCGGATCCATAAGCATCTTGACGGCGTGGTAATCAAACGGGAACATAACCGCATTGCGGAGAAAGGGCGCCAGCAGGCCTGCAGATCCGAACAACGAGACGAGTGCCACGAATAAAGCGTACGGTAATCCGGCAATTGAGGCTCCGGCAAAAGCATATAGGCCTGTAACGACTGTGAACAATGCGCAGGCGCCACAATAAAACGAAGAGAACCATTCAGACGATCTTTCTTTTTTATTCAAATAGACAATACGGCGAAACAATGGCGCTGGTGAAAAATCGAACGGTTCCATGGGTTGATTCTCGTATTGCGGCACATGGTGCGGCCAGGTGGCAAACGTGGCATGCATCTTGTCAGGGAAATCCTTATACTCTTTGCCGCCTGTATATGTCAGCCAGGGAATCAATATAACAAAGATGAACACGCCTGCCGCAAACGCAAGGACCGGGATAAGCAGCCCGCCGTCCCTGACCTGCTGGCCGCCTGCTGTCTCCGGATCGACTGCATGGTTGAGCAGGATCCAATCATTCTCGGTCAGCTCGTTCTCACGTGCCAGATCCCTGAGATACTGTGTTCGCTCATCTGCAGAGCGGTTCTGCCAATCGGACGTTGTTTCCTCTATATAAAGCTTGGATACGGCTTTTTTGATGTTCTCTGGCGCAGGGGCAAGCACAGTCCGGAAATAGACGAATGTCCAGCATCCGGCAGGCGCATCTTTATGCAAACCATGTTTATCGAACATCCGGAGCAAAAGCTCATCCTGTTCGATAATGCTGTAAAGAGCGAGCTCCCATTTGATATGCTGGAAATCCTCGATGATATGGTTCTGGATGATCGAAACTGCAAGAGCATCAAGATACTGTTGGAACGCAGGCAGGCTGGTAACGCTTCGGCATGCTGCCGGGATCCATGTGGACACGGTCTTATCATCGACCATGTTCATCGAGGTCAGACGGGCCTGGAATTCCTGGGCATACTGCAGCGCCTGACGGAAGTCGTCGAGGGTGAGATTTCTCGCAAGATCGTACAGGGAAGCGGACCTGCCGTCCTGGAACCAGATCTTCTGGAGGTCAGGCAGGCCTTTCCAGTATATCGTTTCCTGGAATGCCTGCGCGTAGGCGCGGCCATGGGCCCTTTCGCGGGCGTTTTCCAGGATGCCTTGCTGGACCTCAAGCCGCAATGCAACGCGCCTGGAGGCATATTCCCTGAGATCATCCGGTATTGCCGGATGGGCCAGTATTTGCCTCGCCTTATCAGCTTCGAACCGTTCGATCCAGTTATTAAGTATCGACACGAGCGATCCCCGCTCGATTCGTGCGAAAATCGGCGCTGCATTATCAACATCTCTATCGGTCAGATAATCTACGGAAACACGATCGAAGCGCCGGACAATCGCCTGATCATTGGCAAGGCGAAGGATATGCAAACAACATGTGCCTGCACGGCGGCCGAATACATCCAGCATCATCAAACACCATACTGCCAAAGCCTTTGAACGGGGTAATTTACTGATCAAATAGACGGCAAATGAATACCCGACGCATCCCAGAACAATCGACATATATATATTTCGCGTATTCCACCATACGAACATGGGATATATGGCCGGAATGACCCATGCGATAATAAATGTAAGGATGATCGGCACGGCATTGCTCTGCATCCTCGGATTCGCTGCTGCGGGATACGCCGGCTGATCCGGCCACAGGCGCAGGTTCTTGATGAAACCGAACGGCCGGAGCAGGGACTGTCCGCCAATACCTCCATCGAAATTCTCGAGAATATATCCGTGCTTTTCCATATGATCCGTGCTGACAAACGCGAACGTCGGGCTAACGCCGGCCTCGCGGTTGGGTACTTTTATTATGCGGTAAAGGCCTAAGAGCCAAATGGAGTGCATACCGAGGTACAGAGTCTCATCAGTTGCATTAAAAAAGACATGTTGTATCAGGCGGGAATGAAATATATCGGATTCACCACAGGCATAGTCCCGCAAGCCGAACTGGAGGCCTAAACGGGATGACGTGCTGATGCGCGTCGTATTTGAACGGCCGTCTTCGATGATCAGCGTATCCCACGTTTCGTGAAAATCGCCGGTGCGATCGCCATGGCACAAAAGCGATGACAGGTATATGGAAAAAGACAATTCTTTCCGGTCATATACCAGTGTAAACCGCCTGTTATCCGGCTGCCATATGACGGTATCCCGTGTTTTTTCCCTTCGCAGGGCGTCTACTTTATCCAGATGTTTCGCAAGAAGATCAAACCTGGCCTGCGCCAGGCGCATGTGATGATACCGTTCATCATCGATCTCATCGAGCTTATCGAACGGGATGAAGCTGCTTCCGATCGGCAGGCTTGCGAGCAATTCCTGTTCATTCCTGAATGACTCGATTTTTTTACCGGCTATCGCGGAGACCGCCAAAGAACTGGTTTGTGCGCGCACAACTATCAACGCTTCAGACGGTTTCCCGAAGGCTGAATTTGAAAGTTTGCGGAATATGATATCACCGGCTTGTATCTTTTCCAATCCGGATATTTGGGGGGCAAAAGACTGTAACTCTGACATGTGGTTGGAAAGCTTGTGTTCTTCAGACAAAGTGTCCTTGTTAAATTCGCTCAGATACAGACGCATCCAGTCGCGGAGGCTGCGGCAAGGACTTGTCTTTTCCTGGCGCAGAAGATCAAACGCCGGCGGACCGCGTAAGTCTTCGACAACATTGCGGTCAAACCACGATAAATCAACCGATGCCGCCTGGCTGATCGACTGCGCAACACCATGAAGGTCATCGTCGCTAACGGATCTCATGGATCCGAAGCGGATCGTATTGTTTATCTCCGGGCAAATCCCTGGTACGCGGCTTGCCAGGGCATGCGCGGAGGACTGAAAAAGCAGCGCTTCATCCCTGGTAAGACTTCGGTACGCTTCAACCCGTGCAAGGAACGCGGATACTTCGGCATTGATACCGGGCTGTTCGCCTTTGCTGCGAATATAGAGCAAGTGCGCAGGCCTCATAAGCGCCATGAACATGAATATTTTCCTCTGCGGGATAGTCAATTCTTCCATGGCCTGCTTCAGCGCATTATTCATAACCAGACAATACGTTGTACTGCCCTGTGCCTCATCCATGATGTTCACATCCCAGGGGCTCTCAGTGCGATCCGCCCAGAAAAACCCCGTTGAGCCTTTTGTAAGAGCGCAATAATAACACGGGTATACGATCTTCATCATGGCCAGGCCATGCTCATAAACCCTGGTATCCATGGGAAGCGCGACAAAATCCGCAGAGTGCTTTTCGATGAACGAAGACTCAAGCGCAAGCTCCCCGGCAATAAAACTGATGTTTCCTTTCCTGTCCGCGCCTCCGTCTTTGGGCTTCTGCGCATAAAGATTGACCTCATACAATTCAGACCGTTCCCAGTACGGGAACGCTGCTTTGGCAAGCAGCGCCCGTTCGTATTCGTTCAATTTCATATCAGAAGCAATCCCGTCAATTATTGCCTGTTTATCCTTGGCCGGCAGCGCGTTCCAGTCATGCCTGCCCTGCTCCACAAAAAGCCTGCTGGCTGCGGCAGACGCCTGATTTTTGATTAATCGAATTTTACCGCCGTGGGGAAGGGTTTCAGAAACAAAAGATTCATCTTCCAGTACCGTGTTTATATATAGTCTCGTCCAGCCGCCCGAAGCCACCTGCTCCTGAAACGCCAGCTCCCTGCAGATATCGATCAGCTTTTGGTCTCTGCTGAACCACCGATTGTACCTGGTATAAGCTCTGTAACGGGATGTGATCTCAGTAATGATCGCCATGGCCTTGATAGCATCCAGATTTCGCTTGAATTCGGCAAGGTCAACTGCCAGACAGGCGGCGGGGATACCGTCATTAAATAATGGTTTGATATCGACTTTACCGTTCAGATACACATAAAACCCCTTGATATGTTTCAGTGCCTGTTCGAAATCCCGTGCAGGAATAGTTTTCAACAGGCGCAGGAAGTCCGTGTTTGAGAACAAATCCCTGAAGAGCCGGTCAGCATCTGCGTTTCTTTCATTCTCCAGCAATCTGAAAACGGAACGCTGATCTAACGGATACGCCTTGATCTGGTTCAGCATATCGTAAATCAACTTCGCCTTTTCCCTGCCGTCCGGCTCCGATGCCGCAGCCGTGACGATCTTATAGTAAAATTCGGTTTCTTTCTTTGCCCGCGGCAATAATATCCAATCGCGCCTTTCTTTCAATTCACGCGTCATTTTCCACCACGGATGGTCGACGATTTTGATTGTTTTCATTTCCTGGCCATTGATAAGCCACTGGGTCAATACGCGCATCAATACATCATTATCCAGCCGCCCGTACAACGCTACTGCCCGGGCATACTCCTTATCTGCAATAGACGCGGGATCCTGTTCATCGAAATCCCTCATTTCCTTCAGGTCATTCCCGAATGAGCTCACTCTCTGTATAAACAATTGGACCCGCTGCGCCCGTGCAATAAGCAGGCACAATCCGGTGGTGAGACCCAGAACGATTAATAGTGCCGTTTGATTATCTACTAAAATAAAACAGGCAACGATGGTGACAACCAGGAAAACGCCGAAAGCGAGTATATTAAAGAATTCCTCTTTCATGAGAGAAAGATCGCCTTCTTTTACCTGTGCCATCTGCAGGCGGATACCCGGCTCTAACAGAATCTCGCTGATTCCGGTGCCGGATCCCTGCTGCCTGCCGCCGTCTTTTAAAGGCGGGAGCGCATCTTCGGAAATGCCAGGATCCAGGGATTTATTCAGATGGTACCATTCCTTAAGAGAAGATAACTGATTGTCCTGAAACAGGGTTCTCATGAATCCGGCTTTCTGCTCGGGCGTATACGCCTTCCACTCAGGTTTTGATTGCTCGTTGAAGATCCTGAATACTGCTCTTTTGAGATTATCCGGGCCATGTGCCAGGATAGTTTTCAGGTATACGTGCGTCCAGGAACCAGTCTGGCATCTCGTCCAGAGTTCCAGATCATCGGCGAGTTCCTTCAAATACGCGACCTGCGCGAGCGTATCATTGGCGCGGTATTGTGCCTGCTGCCATTTGATAAACCTGGCAACGATGCCTTCGATGATCACCATGCTCTCGACGCCCTTAAGGTTCTCCCTGAAAGACTCGATGCTTGCCACACCACGGCATGCGGCCAGCAACCCTTCATTGACCAGCTCACCTGTGCCGAGGCCTGAACGCGCCAGGAATGCATACAGGCCGCTAATCAGTTTCAGGCATTCCCGGAAATCCTCGACAGACAGGTTACGCACCAGATCCTTGAATTCCTCGCGCGTGCGCATTTCGACAAAATCCTTTTCGATTTGCTGCGCGCGAACATCCCCCAGGGATGCGCTGTTCATATCCCTCAGCATACTGCATAATGACTTAACTTTTGCCTTGGCGTCACCGAAAGACGGCACCGCATCCTGCATTGCGTCAAGGAGAAGTGCCTCATTCTGTATCAGAGATTCATATACCTTGCGTCCTCTGCTCATCGGCCGATGCGCCATAATAAGCGCTATCTTGTCGGACTCTCCCCTGAACAGCAGGTCCTTTAAAAGCAGAACGGTCATGTAATGCGTGGTCCAATAGATGGCCCTGCTGGCGTTTTTGATCTGCCGTTCTGAAAGGGCCTTTGTTTGAACTGCATAAAATGTATTCAGGGCTTCAAATGTCCAGGAAATACGCCACATTTTCCCGAAAAGACCGTACATATAACGGGTAAATTTAAATATACAGGCAAAGAACATCCAGATAAACGGCCAGATTGCTGCTAAAACTACCGCCGCAAAAATGCCCGTGTTCTGCGATATGATTACGCCGCCTACGAGATGCGGGCCGAAGATACCAAAGGCCACAAGCCCAGAAATCAAAAGAATACCACTGATAGAGTGCCATGGCAAGAAGCCTTTCGTAATGATCTCAAGAGCACGTTTAGCCTCCTGCCAGAAAATGTTGGTCAAGTACTCTATCAGCCGCTGCCTGGCAAGTTCCAACGACAGCCTTCGATATTCCTCGTACGTATAGGGGAATCCTTCTGCCTTATGCCGCGTGCTTCTGCCGCCGTCCTTCTGGCCATTGCCGTTGACGTCACGGCGGCCTGCGGCGTAGAACCCGCGCTCCTGCAGGATCTCGTCGCGGATGATCGAAGCAATGGCAAGCGGCACGTTCTCGATGTCGCCCTCAACAACCCAGTGCGAATACACCTGCTGGACATAGGTAATACCTTCACCGATGCCTAAACCGATGACCTTGATGCCTTCAGCTTCGGCTTTCTCAATTTCCTCCTGCATGACCGCGGTATTATTGAAGTGGCCGTTGCCCTCTCCGTCTGTGATGATGATAATAACACGGCTATCTACTGTTTCTTCGCGCATCTTTTCTACTGCCAGCCGCAGCGCATCGACGTCGCATGTAGCGCCGCCACCCATGAAGTTTATGATCTCGCTGATCAGCTCTTCTTTTTTGGCCAGGTCAAGCTTCTCGTCAAATTCTTTGTGCACCCATGCCCCTGAATGAAACCCGATGACGTTGAATTCAATGTTCAGGTACTGGAGCGTCTCCATGAGCAGGACCAAACCATGGATCTCGTCTTCCACGCGGCCCATCGCGGGAATACTGCCGCTTTCGTCCAGCAGCAGCGAGAACCTGTGGCTGCGCGATTCCGGCCGCGTCTTGCGCAGCCAAACCTTATCGTCGCTAATGCCCTTGACCTCATATGCGATATCCGCCTGCATTAGCCTGCGAAGGTCTATCTTCTTGCCGGTGCGGTAGAAACCCTTGAAGCGCGGCTTTGTATCCTTGTGCAGGATGTTGTCGAGATAACCGATGAGCGTATTGATGATGACGCTGACCGGGGCGTAGTATTTGTCATAATCAGTAGAGTGCTTTTTGCGCTGGATCTCGAATTTACGCTTGAGGTCGATCAGATCGCCCAACGACCTGCCTTTGAACTGCGCATCGCGGGCCGCTTTCTTCTGGTCAAGCCGCTTGTCGCTATCCTTATTGCTTTTCCTGTCCGTTTCGTCTTTCTTTGGTTTTTCGCCGGCTTCCTGCGCTGCCTTTGCTTCTTCTTTTTCGCGCTCTTCCTGCTCCTGGCGCAGGCTTTCCTCCGCCGCTTCGATCTCATTCTCCTTCTGGGCTTTCTCTTCCGCGTTCTTTTCTGCGTGCGTATATACCTTTGCGCCGAATTTATCAGCCATTTCCTTCGATTTCTCATCGACGATCTGGCGCGCACGTTGCACGATCTCTTCTTCGCTTAATTCATGGTCCCAGTCCTCTTCGTCGTTCTGGTCGCTGCTTCCACCTTTCTGATCCTTATTTTGAGGTTCCTGGCCGCCCCCGCCGCCACCCTGCTGGTCTTTTTGATCCTTATTGTCCTGCTGGCCTTGCTGCCCCTGCTGGTCGCCCGACCCGCTACCGCTCCGGTTGCATTGCTTGCAGCCTTGTTGATTCCGTTTCCTGACCTGGTCCTTCACGAGATTTTCCGATTCCTGCACTAACGGCTCGTACACAGGCATGATCTTGTCGCGCAAGACACGCATCACGTTCTTGGACGCCTTGAGCTTCTCGGTCGCGGTCGGGTTGAGGTCCATAAGGACTTTTGTCTTCTCGTTGATATCCGGGGCTGATATCTTGCGTTCATGTCTGCGGTTATCTTTGATAACAAGATCTTTTTCCCCGTCCCTGCGCACGGATAATCCCAGGTCTGGAGCATCGACTGCCTCATCGCCTTCAGGATACATGACTGTCTGGCGCCTGCCGTCCGCCGTTGTAATAGTCAACTTATCTTTGTCCGTGCGTTCAACGTCTATCGTGCCGGCAAGGGTGTTGAAGATGCCGGTATAATCCTTTCTGGTTTTCTCCAGAGCTTCCAGGACATTCTTGTTTTTGATGCGCGGATGCGGTTTGCCGTACGCCCAATCGTGTATGGCGCCAAAACCGTACTGCAGATGCGGCAGGACCTGCTGGTCATTGAATGGCTCGTTCGAGTCAGCGCCGAGCAGCTTGGGATCCTCATAAAGCGCGTCAATATACTTATCAGCTCCTTCGAATTTCTTTTTTGTCCAGTTATTGACGCGCGGGTCTTCGAGGGCGTTCCAGACGAATTGCCTCGTCGGTTTCTGCTTGACGTACGGATCAGGGAAGGTGATGTCGCGATGGGCGCCTTCATGAAGGCACGCGCCAAGCACGAATTCTTCCTTCTTATCAAGCAGGTCCGATTCCGGGCAGTGCATCACCGGCGGCTTGGCTTCAAGGTCAACGCCCCACATGGGGCCCGGGCCGGGCTGGATCTTCATGTCATGGCCGAACGACCGGGCCATGGATTCGACGCGGCGCACCTTATCCTGAATCTTGCGTTCCTTTAATTTCCGGGCGAGCCAGTTCTCCTGGTCCTGCCTGGCATCGTCCGCAGCCGGCTGCTGCTCATTCTCATCCCCCCCGTCTTTCCTGCGCAAGACCGCGTCAGGATGAACAAGCTTTGATGCAGCAATCTTCTCGGCAATGGCTTCTTTTGTTACGATGAGGGGTTTTACGACTGCGGGGCCCATTGCAAGCAGTTCTTCCCGGGTGATTTCGCGTGTCAGATTATCCAGGCTATCGAAACGTTCGATGATCGTCTTAAGCTGCGCATCGCTGATGGCGGCGACTTCTGATGCGCTTGCGATCGCGACCGGGCTGAATTCTTTCATGACACAAACCGTTTTATCCAGCGCTTTGTCAATCAGAGGCAATAACGCGCAGCACACGACCCGGTGCGCCAGCGGCAGAGGCGGGCCCGTGGTCAAGACAGGCGATGCCTTTCTCTGCGCGCGAATGATATCTTTTTCATTCGGGTTTATTCCGCTTAATGCCTCGGCAATGCAGCAGCGCGGCCACTGCGCATACAGAATATCTTCCAGCTCATCACTGAGTCTTTCCATTGCATCCAGGACAGCATCAGTACGCAGAGCCCGAGGTTCCATTGCTGCAAATTCCGCATAGTGCTGCTGCACATATGCCTCATCCAGGCTTAAGGCTTCAGCGATAAACCGTATATTCGCATCCTCTTTTTCTCCACCGTCCGCTTCCTGCTCTTTGGAGTACGCCGGGATATCTTTATTCGGGTCAAGCGCTTTGTTCAGCTTATACCATGCATGGCCGTTAAGCCGAAAATCCCTGGCCAATGCCCGCAGGAATGCATCTTGTGCGGATGGAGAACGGCCTTTCCAATCAGGCATTGCCTGTTCTGCGAACAATTTTTTTACCGCTTCTTTCAACGGTCCCTCATCTTTCTCAAGGATCGCAGCATAATAGACCTGTGTCCAGGCGCCAGCTGGGCCTCTTGATTCCAGTTCCATCTCCTTGCTCAATCGGAGAAGCTCTTGTTCCTGCAGGAAAATGTTCTCCTGGCGGTATTGCTTGGTTTTCCACTCGTTGAATTTAACGATAATACCTTTAACTATCTGCTGGCCCTCAATACCTTGTATGCTGGACCTGAATTCCTCAAGGTTTGAAACTGCGCGCGCCGCAGCGGGAACTCCCTCGGAAAGCGCCTCATTGGGATCAATATCCTTGCTGCTTAGAAACATATACATATCTTTGATGAAATCGAGGCTTTTACGGAAATCATGTGTCGGCAGGCGGCGGATCAGATCAAGGAAATCAGGATTCCTGCGCATTGTCCCGAATGCCGCTTCAAAATCGACCGCCTTGCCCCAGACGTTTTCGAGCATTGCGTCTTTAAGGGCGACCAGTGCATTGACATTATCGCGCGCTTCTTCCGGCGACCAGGACATGATCCATACCTGGTCAAAGAAAGAAGCTTCCTCGCGGATATCCTCTTCAATCGATTTCTTCTCTTCGTCGGTCCATACGGACTCAAGCTCAAGGATCCTCTGTATCCTGTCCTCTTTTCCGTTGAGCAGCATCCGGCGGAGCACCATGGCGCGGTATTTTGCAGACATCTGTTTCAGGAATTTTCCCGCGAGTGCAATATCTTCCTGTGATATGTCTTTCACAGGCCTATCATAAACCTTTGAAAATCCGCGGAACCTCTTGTCAAAACGGACCGACCGCACGGCGAACCGCAACGCATTAACCCCTGTGTAGAGCGCCAGCGTAAAAGCAAAAAAGATAAACAACGGCACGAAACATACGGGCTGCAGTAACAGTCCGTACCAGATCCAGTCAATGATAGTGTAAAGATATAAGTGAACACCCAGGAACACATCAAGCAGATATGCCGCGATGGCCGGCATCCACACAAAACCAGCCATCAAATAAACAAAAAGATACTTGCAAAATATGTCCTCCAGGACTGCATTCAGTTTCGCGCGCGTACCTAACCGCTCCGATTCTTTGCCCCTGATAAATTCGTGTTTCATATCATCAACAGGGAACACAGGCGCATCGCTGCCGCCATCTTTAACCGGATTGGCGCATTCAGGCGCGCTGATACCTTTGGTCAAACAGGAATTAACGATCTGTTCCATTTCCTCCGGCCTGAACTCGCCGTCGATCCAGAATTCCTGGAACTTATTCCTCATGGCCAGCGAAAGCCGGTTGCGGCCTGCATACCTGCTCGGGTTCATGGCGGCGAAGAGGCGGAAATCAGGATGCGGCCGCACCATTTCGCCCTCATGTTCGGTGATGACCAGGTATCCGTCGTCGTCAAGCAGGGAATTGATGCGCTCGAGTATCTGCGGTTCTGCGAGATTGATCTCATCGAGCAATATCCAGTATCCCTTTTTCATCGCCTCAACAAGCACGCCGTCGCGCCAGCCATATCTGCGCTTACCCTCTCCTTCCAGAGGCAGATATTCGCCGATAAGTTCCGACGTATCGGTCTGGCCGTCAAGCGACACGCGCACGAAATTGGCATTGGCCAGGCGCGCCATATAACGGATAAGCGACGTCTTGCTGGATGCGGTCGGCCCGACAAGAAGGACATACTCGCCCATTTTTATGGACGGCGCGATCCTCACCAGGTACGACAGCGTTGTCTGGATGTGAACAAGCGCCGCATCAGGTCCTGGTATGTACGGCCCGCCATGCCGGAGCTTTTCAACCCTGACACCGCTGAAATCGACCCCGTCAGGATCATCGGTAATGCCGTACGTGCGTGACGCCTGCGCGGGAACATGGCAATGCTTTGCAACAATCCGGTCGAACACCGCCTTGTCCTTTGCGGTGCGCAAACAGCTGCCGTACACCTCTTTCATCTGGCAGCACAAAAGGTCATGCAAGTCACCCTGGCCGTTGTTGAGCAGGTTTATCCTGTTCGACACGCGCAGGAGGTTGCGGAGGGTAAAATAATAGAACTCCCCCTCCTCTGAACCGAACAGTCCTTCGACGCCAGCGGTGCGGATTTCGTAGTGAAGGTCGCGGATGATCCGGAGGCTGTTGCCGTCCACCTGCGTGAACTTGCGCTCGAGAAGGTCAAGGAGCTCCGATTCCGGCATCTCGTCGATCCATTTGACCCTGAACCGGTTCATGAAGGCAGGCGATAGCGCCTTGCGGCCCGCATATTCCACCGGGTTCATGGTCGCAAAAAGCCTGAAGTCCGGGTGGGGCACGATCTTTTCGCCTTCGTGTTCGCGCAGGATTATGTTGCGGTCGTCATCGAGCAGCGAGTTAATGCGCTCGATGATCTGCGGCTCAGCAAGGTTGATCTCATCCAGGAGCAGCCATTGGCCTTTTTTCATCGCGTCGATAAGGATGCCGTCGACCCAGGCGAATGAACCGTTGATCTGCGGCCGCGATCCGCCGATGAACTCCAGCTTGTCGGTCTGGCCGTTCAAGTTGAACCTGCGGAAATCGTTATTTGTCATGGCAGCCAGGTAGCGGATGAGGGATGTCTTTCCGACGCCGGTCTCGCCGACGAGAAGCACCTGCTCGTTCATGGCCACCGCATACGCAAGTGACTGGAGGTTATGCACGGTGCTGGGCGTATGGATCAGCTGCGCCGTTGCCTTATTGGGCACGTATGCCCCGGCTTTTTGGTTGACCGGAAGGACGGTCAGGCCCACGGTCACCTCGTCATCCGTAACCTTTATGGCATCCTGCGGCGTTGGAACAAATACCGCAGTATCGGCGCCGCTCGCCGCTGCTCCGAGGTCCTGCAGAAGAACCGCAAACTGCCGCATGTCTTTCTGTGTTTCCATGCGGTCCTGATATACGTACATGGCGCCTTCCAATACCGCTTTCTCGGTCCCGATGGACTGATACATGTTCACGAAACGAGCCCACGATTTCAAGTCCCTGATGCTGAACACATACCCCTGCAGGCCGCTGCCGGAGAGCGCGCCGGTATTGACGAGCGAAAGCAGCCTCATATGCAGCCTGACCATTGCCCCGGCAATCGCGTCCTTATCCGGTACCTGCAAATACCTGCCCACGATCGTGATCAGCTCATCCTTTTGGAAATTGCCGTCAATCCAGATCTCATGGAACTTGTTGCGCATTGCTGGCGAAAGCTTGTTCCTGCCGGAGTACCTGCTCGGGTTCATGGCGGCGAACAGCCTGAAGTTCGCATGCGGCCTGACCTGCTCCGCCTCATGCTCGGTAACGATGATTGAGCCATCGTCGTCAAGGAGCGGATTGATGCGCTCGAGGATCTGCGGCTCGGCGAGATTCACCTCGTCCAACAGCACCCAGTATCCCTTTTTCATCGCATCAATAAGGACACCGTCGCGCCATACATATTTCCTGCCAAAACCGTTGCCTTCAGGCGCGTATTCGCCGATGATCTCTGCGGTATCGGTCTGGCCGTCAAGGGACACACGGACAAAATTATTTCTGGTCAGATATGCCAAATACCGCACGAGGGACGTCTTGCTTGCTGCGGTCGGGCCGACAAGAAGTACGCGCTCGTTCAGCCGGATCGCCGGAATTATATGGCGAAGGTAGCGCATGGTTGTCGGGATATGCACAAGGCTTGATTCCTTTCCCGGGACATACGGGCCGTCCACGTTGTTTATCTCCGACGTATCCAGCGCCATATTGTTCGGATCATGCGCTCCGTTGGGGCTCAGACCGCTGAACGTCGTATCAAGCAGGTCTGCGAATATCTGCTGGTCCGTCTCGGAACGGAGTGCGCTCGCATAGACCTCCTTGGCCTCTTCGTTGAACAGCCGCTTCAGCGCGAATTCATTAACCTGTTCGCCGTCCTCCCTCATCCGCTTTTCGCGCAGTTTAACGCGCTCGCACAGGCGGATCAGGTGCCTGAGGGTAAAACAAAACGGCTCTCTTTCGTCCCTTCCGAGGATCCTTTCCTTACTGTCGCGCACGAGCGATTGATGCAACTGGTCAATGCGGCCGAGAAGCAGGGTATCGAACCCGAATTTCTCATTCAGCAGGCTGATCCGTTCGCTCGGCAGCATCTCATCGATCCATTTGACCCTGAAGCGGTTCATAAGCGCGGGCGAAAGGACGTTCCTTCCTATATAATCGGTCGGGTTCATGGTGGCGAACAGGCGAAAATCCGGATGCGGCACGATCTTTTCGCCGTCGTGCTCCCGCAGGACGATGTTATGGTCGTCGTCCAAAAGCGAATTGATGCGCTCGATAATCTGCGGTTCTGCAAGGTTGATCTCATCCAGAAGGAGCCACTGGCCCTTTTTCATCGCCTCGATAAGGATGCCGTCAACCCAGGCGAATTTCCCGTTTGCCTGGGGCCTGCGGCCTCCGATGAATTCCAGCTTATCGGTCTGGCCGTTCAGATTGAACCTGCGGAAATCATTGTTGGTCATGTATGCGAGATAGCGCACGAGCGACGTCTTGCCCACGCCGGTTTCACCGACCAGAAGCACCGGATCGTTCAATGTCACTGCCTGCGCGACCGCTTCAAGGTTAGAGACCGTGCTTTGCGTATGGACGAGCTGCGAGGACTCTTTCTTCGGAACGAATGCGCCTGCCTGTTTCTTCACGGGAAGGATAACCGAATCAACCCGCACCGTATTGTCTTTTATTTCGATAGTGCCTTCCTTATACGGCAATACGACAGGCCCCTCTTCCTCTTTCTTTTGCTGCTGGTCCGCTGCCGGTTTTTCTTTCGGGCCTTCGACGGCCTTGCGGAACCTGATGAATTTCTCCGCAACGTCTGCGGACAACGGGCCGACCGCGATATGCGCTGCGTCAACGCTGTCGGATTCGTTCTCCAGCTTCTGCAGGGCAACGGTAACAGCCGCGCTCAATGCAGGGTTCAACCCCATGAGAAGCTCATTGCGCAGCTTTTCCGAAAATGCGCGCAGGCGCAAGTCGCCGATAACCTCGATGGCCGCCTTTTTGATCTGGGTGACCTTGCTGGCAAGCGGAACATCGAGCAGCACCGTCGCAATCTCGCGCGGAAGCAGGACGAATATCCGTATGCCTTCCGCGATCTTCGCGTCCTCGCGGCTTGCAAGCATCTGGGCGATCTGTTTGAGGTACGGCTGCAGGTCCTGCGGAAAGTTCTCCGTTGCCCTGCGGAACTGGTCCGCGAGGCTAAGCGACGTAAAATCCTCCTCCTGGACGAAGTCAGCCATGGACATGATGTCGTATGTCTCATAGGTCTGCTCTTCCCACACTACGTCGATGTCGAAATCCCTCGACTTGCTGCCCGTTGACGCGAATTTAGATTCCTTGACGATCTCCTTGAGCTGCTCCTTATCCTGCGGGGATTCCAGGCGGTCCTTGAACACGTACATGGCGCCCTTGAGGAACGTAGTGCGCATGTCGGCGTTGAAATTCTCGTTGAACGTCTTGATGAAATACGCCCATTGTTTCACGTCGCGCAGGGAGAAACTGTATCCGTCATTGCCCATCTTGCGCCTGCCGATCTGCCCTTCCTGGATGCGCTTCTGGACATGCTTGTAGATCTTGATCATTTCCGCAATGACGTCGTCTGCGGCAAAACTGCCGAGGTAATGACGGATGATCGAGGTCAGCTCCTCATCGGTAAACTCACCGTCCATCCATATCTCGTGAAACTTGTTGCGCAAAGCCGGGGAGATCTTGTTGCGGCCCGAATACCGGGTCGGGTTCATGGCGGCGAAGAGCCTGAAGTTCGCATGCGGCCTGACCATCTCGCCTTCATGCTCGGTGACGACGATAAAGCCATCGTCGTCTATGAGCGAGTTGATGCGTTCGAGGATCTGCGGTTCGGCAAGGTTCATTTCGTCAAGGAGGATCCAGTAGCCTTTTTTCATCGCCTCAATAAGGACGCCGTCGCGCCACAGATAGGAACGCTCCGCCGCATTCTCACCCGGGATATATTCCCCGATCAGCTCGCAGGTATCGGTCTGGCCGTCGAGGGAGACGCGCACGAAATTGTTCCCGGTCAGATGCGCAAGGTAACGGATGACCGATGTCTTGCTCGAGGCAGTCGGCCCGACGAGCAGGATGCGCTCATTCTGGCGGACAGCCTTGATGATCTTGCGGGCATAGCACAAGGTGGACTTGACGTGCACGAGCTTTGCTTCTTCCCCGGGCACATACGGCCCCTGCACGTGTTCGATGCCGGACGTATCCAGCTCCTCGTCGGATACCGGGCAGGAATAGCAGTCGACGCCCGGAAAGACCTGCTGCATCTGTTCTTTGAAGACCTGCTGGTCTTCTTTTGACCGCAGCATGCTGCCGTAAATATCGCATGCCTCCTGCGCGAACAGCTTCATCACCAGCGGCCCGAACTCGAAATTATTGTTCGTGCGTGCTTTGACGCGCTTGGCAATGCGCAGAAGATGCCTGACGGTGAAATAATACGGTTCCGGCTCGTTCTTGCCCAGGGTCGGAGCAATGCTGCGCAGGTTCTGGTGAAGCATGATAACGCGGGCGATCACGTCCTCATCGAAGCCGAATTTGCGGCGCACAAGATTCAACAACTCGCGCTCGCTCAGTTCCTCGATCCATTTCACGCGGAAACGGTTCATCAAAGCGGGAGACAAGGCCTGGCGGCCGGCATACTCAACCGGGTTCATGGTAGCGAACAGGCGGAAGTTGGGATGCGGAACGATCTTCTCACCGTCATGCTCGCGCAGGATGATATTGCGGTCGTCGTCGAGCAGCGAGTTGATGCGCTCGATGATCTGCGGTTCTGCCAGGTTGATCTCATCCAGGAGCAGCCAGTATCCGTTCTTCATGGATTCTATCAGTATGCCGTCAACCCATTTCAACGTGCCGTCGGCCTGCGGCCTGCGGCCGCCGATGAACTCCAGCTTATCGGTCTGGCCGTTCAAGTTGAACCTGCGGAAGTTATTATTGCTCAAATAGGCCAGATAGCGCACAAGCGACGTCTTGCCAACGCCCGTTTCGCCGATGAGCAGGATAGGATCGTTAAGCGTCACTGCCTGGCCGATCGCCTCGAGATTGCTCACGGTCGAGGCTGTATGCACGAGATGAGCGACGTCTGCGGAAGGGACATACGGCCCGCCCTGTTCATTGATCATTACCTTCGCGCAGCCGACCTGCACATAACCTTCCTTGGGCGGCAGGATGCGATTGTTCGCGTCGCGTTCGTTGAAGTGCTTGCGCGACCGCACGGACTCAAAACATTGCTTCATTTGCGGATGATATTTGGCAAAAACAGCTGCCACTTCATCTGATTTCTTCTGCAGGTCTTCCGGCAGGACCGGCGCATTGAGATCGACTTCTGCAGCCACATCTTTTAATAATCTGCCGTCCACTTTCTTATAGCCGAGCGTAATGAGCGCCCGCGCTGCCGATGCTGCCACAAACCTGTCTTTGCGGTCCAGGAGCGTCATCAAGTATGTTGCGTATTTCTTGAACCGGAATTGATTGACCAGGTCGATGATCGCCCGTTTGATCGGCCCATCCTCATAGGTAATGGTATGGTCGATCAGCTGTTGCGCTATTTCAGGCGGCAGGCCTTTCCAGGCATAAATTGCGGCAACGGTCGTCATATCGACTTTATCGCTGAGCATTCCGGAACTTTCCCTGATCGCTCCGGCCAGATCTTCAGTTTGGCCGCGGACAAAATACCTGAACAGGACATCCAGGTTGTTTGAGAACAAAATGTCCCGCTCGTCAAATCCTTTGAATTCCACGATCTGGTCAAACTCATCGCTTGCCGCGACATCGATAAAGCTGCCCAGATTCAGCTCCGACATAGTTTTCATGAATTCTTTGCGGTCCTCGGGCTTTTCCATGCGGTCGCGGTATACGTACATCGCGCCCTTGACGAATGACCGGGCAAGGCCCAGTCGAGGGCTGAACTCGCGCACGTAATTCGACCACGCGCGCAGGTCTCTCAGGCTGAACTCATACGGCTCTTTGCGGCCGGCGCCGATCATGTTCTTTTTAACCTTTTCCCTCAGCTTGGAATGCAGACAGACCATCTCCTTAACCACCTCATCCTTCTGCGTGAGGTTCTCAAGGGGTTTTATCGCGTCTGCGACCAGGTCTTGTTTACCGCCGTCCTTCATCGGCGCAAGTGTCGCCTCGGTCACCGCAGGATCGAGCGCCTTGTTGAGCTGATACCATTCTTTCTGGTTTAACCCGTAGTTCGCAGCCAGGGAATGCAGGAAATCCACCTTTTGCTGCTGCGAATACGCTTGCCATTCGGGCTGGGCCTGCTTGTCATAGAGTTTAAGTGCGGCGTCATGGAAATCCGGCCGGATATCCTTGAGGATAGTCTTGAGGTAAACATGCGTCCATCCGCCCGGAGGACCGCGCGCAGCAAGCTCCATGTGCTCATAGAGCCTGATCAACTGTTGTTCCTGTCCGATAACGTCCTTACGCCTGAATTGCCGTCCAAGCCACGATTCGTATTTGGCGACCACGCCCTGGACCAGCTGGTAACTTTCGATGCCTTTGAGATTGCTGATAAAGTCGTCTGCGCTCCTCGCTCCCCTCGCTGCTGCAGGCACGCCTTCGGAGATAGCCTCATCAGCCGCGATCTCCTTGGAACGGAGGAACTCGGCCAGCGCCTCGATACTGCGACAGCACTGCCTGAGCTGTTCCGGAGCCAGGCTAAAGACGAGTTTTTTGAAATCTTCGTGCCTGCTCATGGTCTTGAACGTTTCAAGGCTGACACCGGCCTTTTTGTCAAGCCGCACCTGTGCCGCACTAAGCACCAGTATTTTTAACCTGGCTTCTTCAAAAGACTGTGAGTGATCCGCAATCTCATCCTGAAATGCACCTTCTTCCTGCAATTCACGGAGCAAAATTTCCGTGTTGCGCTTGTCAGAGAGTGTATTAATGATCCTGCGGGCAACATCCGAGCGGGAATTAAGCAGGAATAATTTAAGCAGCCCTGCTATGTCCTTATTCGACCACTGGCCGATGATGCTGTTCATCTTTAAGATCAGCTCATCAGGGCACGGATCACAATCAGGGATCAGCATTTTTTCGATCACCGCTCTCTCTTTGTTACTTATGGAACAAGATACCCGCAACTGCCTGAATGCGAACACGGCATATATGCCAAGATGAATAAGCGACGCTACCAGCATCACAGGCACGAAAAGGCAGCAAACGCTTCCGAAGAGCCAATAATACCAGGGGATTACAAAAGTTATGCCATAAAACCATTCTATTCCGACTAAGGCTATGGCGAATATTATTCCACCGAGGATTTCGCCGACGGGTACTATATGAAGCGCTATAAAGGCCCCGAGAAACTTCGAGTCCCATAAACCTTGGATCCTCTGATCACATTTGGCCGAGAGCTGTTCCAATGCAGCGTCTTTATTCGCCAGGGGCAGCGCCGCATACTCGGCAAACAGTTCCTCCTCGTCCGGATTGCCGCCGTCCATCAGCGGCGCCAGGGTCGCCTCGGTCACCGCAGGATCGAGCGCATAGACAAATTTCTGCTGTAGTGATAACGTCTCCCAATCAGGCCGCAAGCGCCGGTGATACAGCTGGGTAATAGCCTCTTTCAACCGGCCGGGACCGCATGCTTCCCTGGCGATAACAAGAAATTCCAGATTCTCCTGGCGGCCGCCGTCGAATGCCCCGGACATGCGATAGTGCTGATCTATTGCGGCATACTCTTCTTTTACCCTGGCCATCCATTGATCATGAGCTTCCCTGCCGTTTTGCCCGGAGAATTCCGGTATTGTTTTCTGCGCTGTCGTTGATATCAGGTCAAACAGTTCCGTGTCGGATCCGGTCCCGGTGCCGAATGTATGCTGCAGGTCGCGTATAAGACATATCCCCATGCCGATGCGCTCGAGAACCGTCTGATCGTACAGATTCTGATATGACAGAGAAGAAATATTCCTGGCCAGATGAGCCGGCGACAGGAAAAGCCATTCTAACATAAGCGATTTGATAATGGTCGCCGGAACGGATAATGAGATCCCACCCAGCACCAGAGACACGGCAACGGCGGAGAGCCAGGTAATAGGCGAGACGATCACCACCCATATCAGGATGTAGCCGATGTTAAGGGATGCCTTTGCGCACCATGAAAGCACGGTATCAATGGTGTTTATCGTCTTGCGGTGCCTGCCAAGGGCGAGCGGCCATCCTGCCGCATCTTTACTGCGTGTTTTCCATCCGATCAGATGAGCTGTCATACGGCAGGAATCAGTTTCCAGGGACGGATATAAACCGTTGAACACCGCCGCTGCCAGATTGACATGCGTGAATATTATCAGCGCAAGCCAGGGAGACGCGATGTTCGGGATCAATACCGAAAAGGGCGCGATCCCCAGGGAATACAGGACGATAAGGCCGATCACTGCCAGGATGAGGTTGGATAAAGGCCCTGCCGCTGCTACGTAGAAGCCGGACCGGCTGGAGCTAGTGATCGCCGTTGCGGGATCCTCCTCGACATATGATGAGACAGCGGACAGCCTGATGCGTCTTATGGGCCTCTTGAATCGGATCATGACGAGCGCATGCGCGGCCTCATGGATGGCTGATATGGAATATACTCCGAGAGTCAAGGCGCCCAGCACCGGGTTCAAGACCCACAGGACGATTATTGCAGGAACAAGAAGAACCAGATTAAAGTGCAGTTCGATCGGGATCGATGTGGGCAGGTGATAGACGCTTGAGAACCCTCTTCCGGTCCAGCCGGATTTTCGCCGCTCCGTTTCAGATTCTCCGCCGTCGCGCAGGATGACGTGCGGCAGGGTCTGATAATCGGGCACGACGGTGCGGATGTTCACCGCGCGCTTGAGCTTCTCCCAATCGACCTTATTGAGCTGATGCTCTGCGGCGATATTCTTCAACCAACCCAGCTTCTCCTCCAAGGATAAGCCGTTCCATTCAGGCCCGCTTGTCTTCTCAAACACCTTGACCGCCGCTCTGCGCAAAGGCGCATGGGGTCCGTAGTTTTCCTGTATCTGTGTCCTGAAATACAAATAGGTCCAATCTGCGGAATCACGAGGTATCGTCAGCCCGATTTCTGATATAAGATCCTTCAGTTTAGTCTCCTGAACGTCAAGTTCATAATTATGCCCGAGCGGACCGTTAATAAAATAACCCAATTCCCACTGTTTATATGCCCGCACCACAGCTTCTTTCAGGGCCCAGAACTTAATGGCATGCAGATTCCGAGCAATCTCCTCTTTGGTGGCGGCGCGGGTCGCCGCGGGCACAGAATCGCATAATATCCCGTCGACTGCGATCCCCCGGCTGCGAAGGCCGCTGCACATCGAGACGATCATATCA
The DNA here is from genome assembly GCA_029571225.1 of Candidatus Omnitrophota bacterium. Classification (GTDB taxonomy): domain Bacteria; phylum Omnitrophota; class Gorgyraeia; order Gygaellales; family Profunditerraquicolaceae; genus JAGOOP01. The sequence goes on from JAKPTF010000035.1 coordinate 67,404, forward strand.
AGGCTTTGCTGAAAATCATCCTGCGCGAGATTGCGGATCATTTCCAGAAATTCAGTCTGCGTGGTAAGATGAAGAAACACCTCGTGGGCATGCCGCATACCTTCCGACCCCTCTCCCAGGTACGGCACAAGCTGACGCTCAAATCCATACAGGGCGCGCAACCTATCCCTGGCGGTTTCGGCACTATCTGCCAGGCGGAATACTTCGCTCTGGAACTTTAACTCTGCCTGTAGCGATTCCGTAAGCCTTGCTCTTCTTCTATCGTTCCAGACAGACAACGCGCAAAACCGCACGGCCTTGTCGCCCTGCAGCCGGGAGAGCCAATCCTGGATCAGAAACGTCAAATACCTGTCCGGAAGCTGGCTGAAGGCTTTTGCCGATCTCTCCAGACTATTATCAGATACATCGGAGCTGTCAGATACTATGATCTTCTTCATCCGGGGATGATCAACGCAATGGTGCACGGCCAACGCAATATCATACACATGACCCGTGAGGAATAAAGCGCCCATAACAGGCATGATATAAAGAATATTCAGGGAAAGCGTGAAACCCACGCCAGCAGCTATAAAGTTTAAAATTACAGTCATGAAGAAAACTATCCATCCAAGATCAGCTTCTGGTGACGTATGATATGTCCGCGCCTCCAGTGTTTTCCAGAAAGGGACCTGCGGCAGAGCCTTGCATAAGCGATTAGAGATTTCTTCATCTGCCACAAGCAGCATATTGACTACGAAGTTTAAAATAGATATCATGAATATTGTCGCGCACAAAATGAGGCCCAGAGCGGACAACATAAAAATTCCATCGATAGTCACGGCCTGCGTATAGAACTGCCATGCCAGACCTGTATCGCCTCCTGACAACGCAGCCCAGGCCTGCGCAAAATATGAAAGAGATATCTGATCCTGGGGGGTTAAGAAACCGGCGGCGAAAACGCTGCATGCAGTCCACAGCGACCCGCCATCCGAACGCAGGCTCGCCAGTCCGTCCTGGTCTGTTAATTTCTCCCGAATAAGACCGTTGTTGAACTGCGGGTTGACCCAGACGATCCTTCCATCAGGCGTAATGTCGCAGAGCGCGGGGCACACAATATCGATGCCGAAGGTCCTGTGCCACTCATCCTGTATATCGCGCGGCAATATCAAACGGTATATGTCGGCCACCGCACGACCCTGCTCGACGTGGGTATATGCGGCCCTGTCCGGCCAATTCGCCGGGTCAAGAACCGTTTGCCAATCCGCCTCTGTAATCTCTCCCTTCTGCAGGCCCAACACCACCCTTAAACTGCTCAAGAGTTTTTGTCTTTCCTTCGAAAGGTCGCCGCCGTCATGCTCTGCCGCTAAACTAGTCTCCTTGGCACTGATTATTTCAAGCGCATCCCCGGCCATTTGAAGCGTTGCTTTCATACCCCGTATCTGCTCATCGGAAAAATCGCCGCTGGCGCGCACACTTTCAGCGATCTCATCGCGCATCTCTGCGGCGCGCGCGCGGCGGTCCGCAGGCTTTTCCTCCGCAACCAGATGGTGAATACCCTCGGCGATCATAACCAGGTTCCGGTCGTTCATGAAGTCTGCCGGGCGCAACTGGCCGGCAATATCCTTGAGCTGCTGTACCGACGTTATGGCATAATCGTGGTTAACCAGGCCAAAGGCTGAAAACATCAAAACGAATACACCTATAATTCCCAGGCTGAAGGGCACATAAAACGGAAGAATGCCGATTACGGACAATACCGCCAGGGCAATGCAACTGACCGCGACAATCCGGCTGTAGACTACGGTCACCCTGTTCGCATAAACGACATTTGTTTTCATCGCAAGCAATGACCTGATCACGCGGCCCGAATCAAGCGGGTACATCGGCATGAAAAGATTGAATATGCCCAGAATCCAATTGATCAGGCCAAGCGACACCAGCCAGGCGAGCGGGCTTGCCATATCTATGACCGGCCAGGCGAACAGGTTGAACGAAGCACCCAGGAGCGCTGCGGGAACGAACAGCGACGCTGCTATGCCGAAACTTGCAAGGGGGCCGGCAATGGAAACCAGAAATTCCTGTTTCGGATCCCTGAACTTCATGTCCCGGATCGCCGTAGTGCCTCCCAGGATATGAAGCGTAATATGATCCGTTTCAAAGCCGTATCGCCGGGCAGCGCGGATATGCGAAAATTCATGCGCCAGCACTGACAGAAGAACGGCAATATAGAACAACAGAAGTTCCCATCCGGTTAACGCAAACAGGGCAATCGGAATAACCAGCGTGATGTGCAGCCGCAGCGGGATCCTGGTCGGTATCTGTAACGATGGAAATATCCCGTCGCCGACCAATTCCCAGGATTTGCTCTGCGCTGCGCCGCCGTCCCGGCTCGCATCGATCCGTGTCGACGGACAAACCACCCTGGCTCTGAACCATAGAGGAACATGCCGGATCATATCCTGCCTGATCGAAACAGCTTTTATAAAGCTGTCCTGCGCCATGTCTTCAAAGCCAAGGGCAAGCGACATTGCCCCCAGGTTTACATGTGATATATGGCACGCCGGATTGAGCTCGATTGCCTTCTGCATCTCTATAATGGCTTGCTGAAAATAACCCTGCCGGTAATAGAGTAGCATGCTGCGGTTATAGAGAACCGACGCGTAATCGGGATTCTGCTCAAGCGCCTTCCGATATGCCGAAAGTGCGGCGTCATAGTGGCCGAACTCCGCATATACCGCTCCCAGGTTATTATAAATACAACAGCTCACGCCCGGCTTATCCATTATCTGGAACCCGAAGTAAAACAGATTCAATAATTCTTTCTTTGTGATGCGGTCGACATCCAGCACGCCTGCCTGATATTGCTGCTCGAGTTCGATAACACGCTCGCCGGATATTTTATAGTTTGGCTTGAGTACCCAATATACGCCTGCTTTGCGGTAATATTTCCTAACATTGACGACCCGCAACGTGTTTAATATGAAATCGATCACCAGCAATCTTTTCTTGTCAAGCATGAGCCCGACAAAACAATGTCCGATACGGCTGCAACCCCGGACGTTGAATCCCAACATTGCCAGGATGATATACGTCAATTGCGCGGTTACAATACATCGCGCGAGGCATGCTTTCATAGCAGCGCTTTCGCTGCCGGAACGGGAATCGGCATCAATGACATCGAATATATTTTCGTGGTTCAGGCTGTTGACTAACAGCATGCTTATCTGCGGCGGATCAACCTCTTCAAAAATCCGGTTCCTGTCGAACAGGTCCCACACCACAAGCATTAATTGGCCGAGATGCTTTCTGCCTTCGGGGGCATTACGCAGGCACTGATGCCATTGCGCTGATTGTTCTGTAAGGGTTTGCCATGTATCTTCAGGAAGGACCTGTTTGATCTGAGCGTTCAACGCCGGAACGGCATTTTCAGGATACCCGATGCTCACGAGAATACCGGATAATTTTTCATCATACGCTCCGCCGTCCAGGCTGAGATACAACTCCAGAGCCTTGTTCCTGACCAGCGCAGTCATTTCCGCTTTCATATCGGCATCGTCAGGGTGCGCCATGCAGCGGCGGAAGGCGCTATCAAAAACCCGGGCCGTGAATTCAAATCCTGCGTTATAGTAAAATTTTATGTAGCCGAACATCCCTGCCGGATCGCGGTCGATCACCGGCGACGGATCATGCGCAAATCCCCTGACCGCGCCCTCATGAAGGGAATATATTGCACGGAGCCGTTCGATGAATATCTCGCGCGTCCAACCCTGATGCCGGTATTCCGGGAACAGGAAGAACCCGGTATTAAAGAACCACTTGGAATGCCAGCCAAATCCGACAATCCCATCCCTGTTGGCCAGGATCTCGAGCCTTTCATGGCGGCCGCCGATCGTGACGTTGAACCCGCGGGGTCTTTCCGAACAGGACCAGTGTATCCCGCGGCCGAGGATCGTCGTGTAGAACGGATCGTTCTCGAACATCATGATACCTTCTGTCTCAAGACAGAAATACGTCCTGCCGTAACGGGCGCTGTGCTGACTTATTTTTGCATCAAGCATTGCTACCTGGTCAGAGCTATCGGCCCAATCGGAATCGAAAAGCTCGATCGGCTCTTTGATCCTGCTGACGATTTCTTCGCGTCCTGTCCCGCCGTCGCGCAGCGCTCTCTCGATCATCTTGATGTCGCTTGAAAGCCTGTCCATGGCAAAATCGGTATACCTGCAGGCGATCATGCGTTTATTGACCGGCAGTTCTCCCCGCGCCACGCGCGTCCGGATGCCCTTCATGGTAGAGGTAAACCCGCTGATGAAGCTATCCCTTGCCGCAGGCCGGATATCCCGGGCCGCGATATTCGACAGGAGGGATTGCAGCATTCCGGCCTGGGTGCTCAGATCGTCTTTGTCCAGAGTGAACGCGCTGACAAAATCTATATTGTACATTTCAATAACCGTATCGAGGTCAAGATCAACCCGGATATTGCTCGGGTTCCTGTCACCGAGGCCGATCAAATAAGCGGCAAATGCGGTCTTGCCCAGCAAATATGCCAGTTGCGGGACAAAACGACGGTTCGCGAGCAACGCGTCATTGAAAAGGTAGATATCCTCAAGGCTCGAATTGCCCACGTTGGTATAAACATAGTAATGGCTCCGGTAATCGACGAGCATCTGCGTCGGCAGGGTAAACGCCTCCAGGACTATCGAGGCATACGGCTCATAGCTGTACGAAAAGGCCTCTTTCAGGATGAGCGTTATATGCTTCGAACCGAACCGGACTTCCGCGCGGTACGTCCGGAGGTCATCAAACGAGGTCTGGATTACGCCTTTTATTAATTTCACGGATCCGATGCCGTCGCAGCCGAGGCGGCAGAGAAGCTGCCTGATAAACTGTTCTTCCTGGCCGCCGTCGCACGATTGTTTTGCGGAAGCCGCATCCTCTTTCCCATCGGCAGCAAGATACTTTTCTATGACGTGGCCGGGGATCAGCCTGTTCAATCGTTTGACAGCAGATTCCTTTTCGTCAGGGCCAAGCACATTGATCACGTGCAGATTTCCCGGCGACAGGACAATCGCCTTCATGAAATTTTCCATCGCCTCCTGTTTATTTTCCGAATACAGATTAACGAGCCCTAAGCCAAGATAACTGCTGTAGTCTGCGGGATTGAGTTCCCGGGCAAAAGAAAACTCTTCCTCGGCATTCTGGTAATCCCCTCTCTCAAGGTAATTGAATGCGGCGCCGATGTGCGCAACGACATAGTCCGGTTTAAGTTTAAGGGCCTTAAGATAATGCGCCAGCGCCGCATCCTTATCGTTCAGCCGGTCATACGTCATCGCCGCTTTCTTGTACATGACCGCCATAAGGCCTGATGCGTCGGTAATATATATATTCGAGTAATATAACGGGAACATCTGGGCATCTTTGAGCGTGTACGCAGGCTGATTTTTCCTGTCGGACCTTTCTTTCAGCCGGAGCAATGCCGCAGGCTCAAGCGGCCAGTTCCATGACAGATATTTTCCCTCGGCGTGGTAGGTATCCTGCAGCGGCACTGCCTTAATAATGCCGGTGAACAGGTCGACAAAAATGTGCTCGCCTGCCCAGGGGACAACCGCGAACACGGGGCCGGAGCCGACGGCAATCCTTGTCTCATAACCAAGCATCGATAACAGCAGATACATAAAAGCAGTCTTGTTGGCGCACGTAAAAAACGAGTCATAGATCCTGTTTTTCTCTTCTTGCGCGAGGGGCGAGGCAAAAAGGGCGTCGAAAATATGCTGTATCGGCAGCGAGTGCACCAGATATTCGTGGATTAACCAGACAGACCTGATATAAACCTTGTCATGCGCAAACCCGACTTCAGGGAGTTCGTCGTGCGTTGTTTCAAATACGATCTCTCGCGTCTTTCCGTCCCGGACGCTCTCGTCAAATATTTCCCTGAAGGTCTTTTCCATGATGAGAAGCGTGTCCCGGCTGAATTGCGCGCGGAGCTCTTCGATGAAAGCGGGCATGATCTCCTTTTCGCAGGACAACCGGCGCAGGATTTCAATCAGGTCCCCGTCATCGGCTATATGCCCGCGGTTGGGAAGCAGGAGCGCCTGCTCCGCCTTGAGCATGGCCTCTTTTTCAGCTCGCGATTTCCTTTCTATCTCAAGGTACATGGAAAGATACGGGATATCAAGGAACGTCGGGCAGACCACGACATCGACCGCATCCGTATTTGCAAAGCCTTTCTTGAGGCCGCGGTAATAATTCATGATGCAATCGCCTTTTTCGAACATCTTCAGATTAAAGATGACGAACGGTTTCTTGGCCTTCTTTTCCGCAAACGCCGCTGCCTGCAAGACAATACCCGCAGCGCTTTCAACCGGCATGGCGAATCGGGCGACAAATACGCCGTCGATGTCTGGTTGCCCTAAATAATCCGCGGCATTGTCCGCATTGACGTACCTGCCGTACATAAGATAGATCTTTCGCGCAATGCGCGGCCCGTACCGTTTGTTCCGGGCGAGCCACGTCCGCAGTGTCCGGCAGACCGCCTGGGCCTCGGCAGGATCTATTGCCTTCTGCTGCGACTCCTGCTGCTGCTTTACCCACAGCGGCAGATAAATGACAATGACCTTCTGGGCCTGTTTCCTGCCGATGCCCTGCAGGGCGGTGCTTAACTGGTTGATCAAAACCTCATTCGTGACCCCGCGTTTTCGTTCATCGAGCGTATCAGACACGAAAATGGCCGGTATCAGGCCGTGCGCCAGCGCAGCCTTGACCTTCTTATTGACGAGTTCATACGATTCCACGATCTCGACAACGCCGTGCGTCCGTTCCGGATGCCCGACCATGACAAAGGCGACCTGCTCGCGTAAAAGCATGGAGGGCGAAACCTCTCCCGTATACGGCCCCGCGTCCTTGTAGAACATGTTCTGGGCGCCCATGAATATACCGCCGTCGCGGTCGGTATCGGGGGCGCATTTTTCACGGTCGGACAGCTCGGTCATATACCCCTGCGCCGCCAGGAATTCGGCTTCTTCGAACCATGTCAACTTCGCATTGCGCATTTGTTCCATGACAATGCGGCGGTACAGCGATCCGGGATCGAGTACGATGGTCACCAGATAACTCCACGGAAGCCGCTCGATGCGCGTTCCGTTCCTGATGGTCCTGCCGGAAAGCGGCACCGGCAGTTCCTTGCACATGATGCCGGCCTCAAACAGGGCGCGCCGGGGCATGCCGCGATCCCATTTTCTTTTGCGATAAACCGCAGCCCATCCGTCGTATTTCTCTTTATAACTGCTCTGCACCTGCGGGTTCATCCCGTCGATCTTATCCGTTACCGCAAGGATACGGGCAATGAAGTTCCCCGATACCTCCGTATAATAAAATGCCATACACAGCTTCATAAGGTCCCAATATTTGCCGCTCGTGGAGCAGTACTGGCTGACGAACCTGACATTGTCCAGGACCGCGACGATCTCCCGCGACTTGAAAAGATCCCTTAGATACCCGAAAAGCGTCGAACCGAACTCCGCATCGCCGCCGAGCGCAGCCACCGCTACCATGACCCTGTTGCCCATGGCCGCTTTCAATTCCATTGCCATATTGAGGAACAACAGGTCAGTACAGGGCGACCGGAGGCAGCGTTCGGGGTGGTGCGTGCGGTTCTCATCCGTGATCGGATAGGGGAAACGCGCCAGAACGTCTCCGCCCATGTCGATGAACAGGCAGAATGTCTCATTGATCGCGTCGCGGTTCCATGAGCAGAAATCCCGGGCAAGTTCGGCGCCGCTTTGCGAGGCGTCCACAAACACCATATCAATGGAAGCTTTTTGCAGCGCGTTGTAGACCATTCCTTCGGACAACGCCACGGCCCGTTTGCCGGGAATTTGTATCGAAAGGCCGCGGCCGATATTGTAGAAATGCCGCGCGCCAGCACATACAACAAGGCTTCCTTCATTATAACGAAGATATTCCATGGGTATCGGCCCGGGGACCGGCTGTTCAAGCGCGCGCTTCAAATTCGGAACAACGATGGTTATGCGCGAATCCGGCAATAGCTGCTTGAGCACGACGGCATGATGTATAGCGCCGAGGCTATCCCCTCCGCCGCCTGCGGCAATGAGATAGAAATGCCTGATCTTGCGGGTATCGAGGTCACGGGGCCACAGGCCGTTGCGCATGAAGTAATCCTGCCGTATTCTGAAATGGCCGCCGTCATGTTCGGCGGCGTTCTGGCCGCGGACCGTTGTACGCTTGACGAGTATTGCCTCGTAATCGGCTGCGTAGCGCCGGTACCGGCGTGAACCGGCCTTGACGCTTAAGACCTGGGCGATGATCAACTGGATGTTCAAACCGGGGAAGATGATCGAGTAAAGGAAGGTATTTGTATGCAGGTTCTCAAACTGTTTGAGGCTGTCGAGCAGTTCAGGCGGGCCGCGCGCGACAAACAGCTTTTCAGGCTTCAGGAAAACCCATCCGTCAGTGAATATATCGAGGATCGCAACCAGATCTTTCCGCGCCTGTCCAGTCAATGTCGTGTTCGCGTAAACAAAAACTTCCCTGCCATTCACCTGCATCCGGTTGATGACCGGCTCCGGAACAGACGACGCCCCTCCATCCTGCCGCTCCGTCTCTCTGCGATATGCTGCGGCATCGTTCATGATAGCGCAAACATAGAGCGACATGTCCTTGCCATCGATCTCATATGCCAGGCCCAATTTCCATGCCAGGCTGTACATGAGCTCCAGATCGGCGTCTGTAACTGCCCCCACGTTCGCCCTGCTCAACCGTTCGTGTTCACTAAAGCCCAGGAGACCGTACAGGACCGAAAGACAATAATGTATCCCCGATGCGTCAGGATAGAAATCAAGCAAGCGCGAGAAGAACTTAACGGCAATGGCATAACTCCCTGTACCGGCGCGCTCAAGGGCGGCGCATGTCAAAAGCGACGGAAGATCCTGCGCGAAATACGCCTCGTTCCCGATGACCAGATCCTCATAGGTTGCCCTGTGGATCAACGCTGATCCCAGGCCGTGGAACGCCTCGGTCTCATCCAGCCCGTACAGATCTTTTACGACGTCAAGCGTTTCCTGTCCAAACACATATACCTGAATCGGCCCCTGGCCGAAATAGCAACACACCCCGGCAGCAAGAAAATCCGGCTCCGGATCGATCTCTGCAACCATATAATATTCGACCTTCACAGAACCAACCCCCAGGATGATGCCGCCGGTGTCGCGCATGACAACCGACGCAGCGCGCCCGCCTGACCTGATCTCTGCGACGAGATGCTCAATATCCTTCCTTCCGGCAGCACGGATCCCGCCGTCGCGGCCGGACGCCGGCCCTTTGATATATTCGTCTTCCCGCATGTGCATGAAAAGCTCGATGAGCCTGTCAAGGCCGACCGGATCCGTGATATCGACCGGCAGGTCGCGGTTCGTCACTGTCCAGCCGTCAGCAGTCCTGGTGAATATCATTGCCCGCGGCGACGGAACAAGGCAGGTCTTCTGGAAGAACACACGGATGGAATGCCGCGGCTCCTCGATGACTTCCGTTTTGAGGACAAGATGCGAATCGATGAGAACGAGAAGCGCCTTCCTGAGCGAAAACGCGAGTTTATCGCTGCGTAAGGCAAAATCGCCTGTGCCGATATGGCTCTCGACCAGGGTTTCGATAATAACATCCTCGGGATAGCCGGATGATATTGACAGCGCCCTGATAAAAGCCGAATCCGCCAGTGCAAGGGCCAGGAGGCCTTTTTTCATCGTCTCCGGGAGGGAGATATGCTGCTGTGTGACGGCCGCCAGGAATTGGCCCAGCCGGTTCGAGTGGCTGCGGTAATATTCCTGCAGCGCTTCTGCGGCCAGAGATTCCGAACCCGATGCTGCGATGAGCATCATGGCGCGCAATACGATATCCTCGACAATAGGGCCGGAAAAGTTGAAAAGCTGCGGCTGCAGGAATATCGTCTTATCCGAATGGTCCTGCGATACGGCATGGCCGATATTGACTGCTACGAGACGCTGCTGGATGAGCTCGAAATCCTGCGTGATGACAAATTCAAGGTCCTCGGGAACCATGATGCCTGCATACTGGACAGGCCCAGCCCGTTTACGTGCCGTCATGGCGATCAGGAGCGATATGAGCGCTGACTGCAGCTGCTGGGCATAGTAGCGCGGCAGGCCTCTGGAAAGCGTCAGCTCCCTGCGGCTGAAATCAAGCCGAGCCTTGACCCCAAAACTCTGCCATGAATAAAAATGCGGCTTGATAATGCCCGCAGCGGCGCCTGCCACTTCCATCTTCACTGACACGACAGCCCTGGTGTACAGGGCAGTTGTATCGACCTGCAGGATATGGGCAGAGGTAACGGGAAGACCGTCCGCAACTGTCGCATCAGGGGATTCCTGCGCCCGTTCAGGCGCTCCCGGGATGACATAGACTTTCATTGTCGGGGCTTCCGTCGCAGTAACGGAATCCTTGCCAATAATGCGCTGGGCGCAATTCGTGAGGATCTGCCCGATATTCCCCTTGTCACTCACGGCAATATTGGCAAGCACCAGGCTCATGTCTTCGCTGTCATCAAAGACGCACGCGCTGATCGCCGCGCGGTCTGATGCAAGTTTTGTGACAAGCGCAGGATTGGCGTTTTGGGCAAAATCTTTCGGCAGGCCTTTCATGATGACAACCTCTTCGGGCATGACCTGCCCGATGGCTTCTCCAGCTGAAATCTGCTGTTCTTGCGCAAGATCGAAACGGGCGCCCCTCTGGGAAAGCTGGTAGCGCATGACCCGGATACCGCCGTCTTTCGCAAAGCTGTACAGCCGCGCGTGCGCAATGACCATATTGTATTGCGCCGCGGTGCGGATATCCGTGTTATCGGGCCTGTTAGATGCGAGGAAATCTATGACGGGATCAAGCACCCCTATCTGGTCCGCGAACTCGATCTGGCGCTCCAGCACGAAAAGATTGTAATGACCGTACGCAAGGCGCATCAGAGGATCAAAACCTCCCATGCGCGCGACGAGCAGCTCCGATGCTTCATGCACGGCGAACGTCAGGCCGAGGGGGCCGTGCGCATTGATGACATGGGAATTGAAGAAAATATATCCATCGAGGCCGGATCGCCTGATAAGCTCACGCGCAAAAGACATGTCATCGCCGACTGCCCGGCCGCGGTCGCTGCGGGAAAATTCATAGACCACGACTGCGCCGGTGTCGCAAAGCCGTTCAAGGCAGCCGCGGTCGCATGCGTTCAATGTCCTGGCCCCTGCTGCGAATAGGGCTTGCATCTGCTCCCAATCGCGCGCATCGCTCAAATCGAAGAATCCCATATTATATCTCCCGGCAAGACAGCGGCAGAATTGCGCCGCGCTCATCGTCTTTATCCTGTCAATGCCGATCTCTGCGATCGCATACCTGACAAGGAAACGAAGCAGTACCGCCTGGTGCTGTTGTAACGGCTGGATCGCAATGGCCGGAAGATGGAATTCCCTCACGCCCCACAGGCTGTTGTACCCGCCGTCTTTTCCGGCGCGGGACGCGCGGAACGCCTCGATCCGGTTGCGCATATCCTGCGGAATATCCCAGCAGCTAAAGGCGACAGGGTCCCTGACGGCAAAGATCAGGAAATCGACAAATGCCCGGTCCGCTTTATGGGCACGGACATACGCCCATCCCAATTGATAATGTATCGCGGCATCATCCGGCTCGCGCTTAAGGCGATCCTCCAGGGCTGAGATGTCATCCTGCCCCTGGTGATTCCTTTGCTGGCCGATGCCGTGCGTCAGCAAACGCGTCAGGGATTCAGGATCGATGCTACGGAAATCCTGCATCAGGAATTCGGCAGAGTCAATATCGCCTGATGACAAAGACGCCCGGAAACGGCCGGCGATATCCTGCAACAACTGCTGCGCCAATATATTCAGTTTTTTCTCAATAGCCGGATAATGCTTATAGAAGACGCCCGTGACCCGGGCAACGAGAGCCGGGGACGCCTGTCCGAATATGCGTGAACCCTGGCGGGAAGCAAGGATCGTCAGGAAAATATTGAACTCTTCTTCGGAGAACTCGTCCTGCAGCATGCGGAAGGAATCAAACGAGAACATGACGACAAGGCCGGTATCGGTCATGCCGGTAAGCATGAAATGAGGCGGGCCGCGGGCCAACTGGCCGCTCAAATACCCAACCGCGATCGTTTCATCCCCGAGAGGCTCCTGCGTCTCGTCAAGCATCTTGAGGGCGCTCGCATCGAGATTGACGAACGAAATATCAGGCCTGTGCTCCCACTCTGCGGAGATCTGATGGCGGTTTCGTTCTCCGAGGACCTCGAGCATATCGAAGAAATCCATGCCGCCGTCAGCCAGGCCTGCCTTCTGTTTCAGGAAGCCCTCGAGATCGCTGATCTGGCCGTCGATCCCGCGGGTCCTGCCCGACCGCCTGGCCGGCTGCAGGAACAGCCATCGATCATTGATCTCGGCCGGCGTCTTCATGCGCGCCGCCTCGGTAATCCAATCCACCTCGGCCCGCAGCTCGATCGCCGATGCCAATGGGTCGCGGCTGAGCTGTTGGAGGTAATCGGCAAAAATGAGCCTGACATACGGCTTGTTAAAATCATGGACCCGTAATCTCGACACGTACTGTTTGAAGTCCCCTGTGTCTTTAATGCGGTAGTCGTGCTCCATCAACAAAAGATAGCTTACATATATTCCTGTCAGGCCGAGCATGCCCATGCCGAAGATAAATCCCCGTTTGAAGACCGCCATATCAAGGAAGAATAAGGCGACCGGCGCGAACCCGATCATTGTTCCAACTGCATAATTCAGATAATCCTGCAGGTTGTTTGCCATGCGCACGCCGAACATTGAAACAAATGTCGATCGCGATAACCGCGCGCCGTCAGTCGGATACACGGGGATGATAAGATTCGTCGCTGCGATAAGCAGATTAAGAAACGCGAATAATGCCAACGGATGGAACGACAGGATGTCGATGTTAAGCGCAAAAATATCGGGATACTGGACCGGGATAGCGAACATTGCGCATAAAACGAGGCTGACGAGGCCCAGGATGATATTGATGAGCGGCCCGACAAGCGCAACGATGAATTCCTGGCGCGGATGCGTAAATATACCGTCCAGATCGATAAATGCGCTCAAGGCATTGAATTTGATGGCCGGGACCTTCATCCCGTATGCATGCGCAAACGCGGCGTGGGTCAGTTCATGGACGGTCGCTGCCGCATACAAAAGGATGAACGGCACGATAGCAGCGGGAAGCAATATGAATAACGAAAACCCAAGAAGGCTGACATGGAGGTCAACCGGGATGCGCGTCGGGATCCGCAGCGACCAGCCGTGCCTTCCGCCGTCACGCGATCCGTTTTTCATACCGCGTAAACGCGCTCGCGCAGATTCCGCCAGTTCCCGGGAAAGCTGAGCGTTCTTTTCGTCTCCCAGTTCCCCAAAGACCCGTTCAAGCTCTTCATTACAGGATAAAACCAGCTTATATTCTTTGACCCTGGAATAATTACGCGCGCAAAGCTCCAGATAGGTAATATAGTGGTTCGTGTGCCCGTGCGCGCGCGCGTACTGCGCCAGACGGGCATAAATACTGGCGGCATCCCGGTACGCGCCTGCATGCTGATACGCATTTGCCGCCATATCAAGCGCCTTGAGCATCTTATCGGTCAGATGCAGTTTTTCATTCAATTCAGCGACCTGACAGCTGCACGCAGCCGACTTCAAATATTCTCCCGACCGGTAGTAATAACTGGCGGCGCGCGACAGCATCCGCGCGGCGAATGTCATATTATCGAATCGCAGGTCTGCCTGTGCGGTTTTTTCATACGCGAATGCAGCCCGGAGATCATCGCCCGCAAGAATCCAATCCCGCGCTGCAAAATAATACATTTTGCTTTCCTGAAGGGTATTTCCGAGGGCAGCATTGACGCGGGCGCATCGTTCATTGCACCCGGCGGACCTGGCGTATTGCTTCGCTTCAAAATAATCGTTCCCGGCCTGGAACAATGCGGTTTCCGCAGACTTCAGATCGCCCGCCTGCTCGAATAACCCGGCTGCCTGTTCGTTGTACCGGGCTGCAATGTCCTTTTTCCCGACAACGGAAAAATCGTGTGCTGCGAGCGATAACGATTTCGCCGCTTCTCTCTCATTGCCCCAGGCGAGGTTGATGCGCGCGATTTCGGTATTGCACGCAGCCGATTCCTCAAACTCGCCAAGCGCATAATGCTTTTGCGCCTTGTGCATGAGATATTTCACGTCGTCAGGCACGTACCCGCCGTCAAAATGATACGGCTCCGGATGCCTGATAAGTTCGCGCCCCACCAGCCACGGAAGGTAACGCAAACCTGGCACACCGGAGCCGTCAAATATGTTTCCGCCTCTCATTGTATGCGCAAATCCGAAATTTGCAACCAGTTTTAATATGCCGCCGTCGGCCTGGGCCCTGGCAGCATGGATGCGTTTGATGATCAGCGCTGAACGGAGCCTTGCGAGGTGTTTCTGTTTTTCAAACTGGGCAAGCGCCGAAGGGCCTTCGATTTCGCAAATAAGGCGCTCAATAGCCGCAAAGACTCCGCTGATATATTTGACATCGAGGGTACCGGTCTTTTGAACCCAATAGCGCATGGAATCCGTATAAACGCTCCTGAAATTCAACAGACGTTCGACGACAAGTCGGTCCGTATCGTCGGTAATGAACGCGTGCTCGCGGAGTTTTGCTTTCGGAATCGAAACGGCATCGTTCAAGGCAACCTCTTCGGGAATCGAATCCGCGTGGTCCCTGAACAACTGGCGCAGTTTTGACCGGTATAACGAACGCATGCTATAATCCCTGAAGTACGCTTCATACATCTTATCAATGGTATATTCTGGTCCGCGGCGCAGCACCCAATTCAACGGGCGCAGGTCCATGCCGGGCAGATGGCGGGCAATGACGTCTTTGACCACTGCCCTCCTGCGGGCGATCTGGGCCCACGCGTCGATGTACGCTTTGTCGAATCTGGCCATGAACGTGGCGCCGGCGGCGTCATTCGCGAATACAGGGAGTAACGCGAGCACGTTGAATTCTGACACGCCCTGGCGCGTATCTTCCTGCTCCCAGACGAAATTCTCGAACACAAAGAAGCGGAATTCAACGTCGAAATCGGCGATATTGGCGATCTCGTCCCCGACCACATATATGTATTTGTTGCGCAGGCCATGGTCGTTGCATCCAAGGATATGCTCGAGCACGAGATGAGGCGTCAGCTTGGATATGAGCTGCAAGAGCATCTCGCAATTGTTCTGCCGGATCCACATGGATACGACGCCGTTGGCCGGCGTGCCACGGAACACCGCTTCCACGAGCACATCAGGGCCCGCGGGATTGCGGAACGCGTATGCCCCTTCCTGGATATCGACGCCGAGCAGAACATGCTGCAGCTCAACCCAGATCGCTTCATACGCGACATCGTATCCGGGCTTATCGGCCTGGCTTTTCAGAATACACTCGGTCATCGTTCCGTTATCAAACCTGATAAGGAGTTTGTAAACATTCCTGCCGATGCTTGCGTCCTTAAGGTCGACGATCCTGTAATTGCCCTCATAGCGGCAATTCTGCCTGACCCACGCGTCAACGGCCTTGTCCCATCCCAGCTCGGCCATGCGCTCCTTGAACAACTCCAGCTGGATGGCTTTGATGTACGCAGGGGCATCATTAATGATCGACCGGTACGCCTGTTTGACGGCGCTGGAGATGTCCGGGTGTTTCTCGACAAAATACATCCTCGCCAGCGCGGTCGGGCCGACCACCTTTGACGGATTGAACAACGGCCCCGTCAGCTCGTCGAGCGTTATATCCGACCTGCCGATGTCTTTCCTGATCGCGTCGTTCAACAGGCCGAGCTTCTCCTGATAGTACTGCTGCAGGATATCCCTTCTTCCTCCGTCGCGCAGGTCACGCGTCCGCTCTATGCGGATCAATCCGGCAGACCGTGCCTCCAACGTTATGGAAATATCGGTACGGTTGTCCATTCCCGCGAGGAATGAAACATCGCCGACGACCGCCTCCCGGGCCAAGGTTATTTGCCCGGGGCCTAGCAGGGCCGTAAGGCTTTCGACGTTAAAATTCGCTGCCCGGTCTTCATCGAGAAGGTTAAGGGCGCCGATGACGATATGTTCTTCGTCAAACCGTGCGACTGCGACGATATCGCTGTCCGGGCCTGACAGCGGCATATACCAGCCGCGTTTCAGAACCGGATAACGGTCACGAATTGAGAAAAGTGTTCTGCCTGCCGCCTGATCGACAGTAGCCGTTTTATCGATAGACGGAGCCGGCGCAGTCTGCCCCATATCTGTCTTGAACATATGGTCTTTGCCGTATACCTGGCCGTTGAATATCAGGGAGTAGCCCGGCAGGACAAGATACAGGAAATAAAGCAGCGCTTTGCTTCTCTGATCAAGCAACGCCCAGGGATCGCGAAAATCGAATGCATCGTGCTCCGGGCCTATGCTGACGAGATTCTGCTGAAATCCTGTTGGCATGGCGTCGAGTTCGGTAAGATAGCCGTTCAATACCGATTGCTTGGTGCGATCGGACAGGGCTTCGGCGGCGTAATTCCTCGGCTTCCAGTTGTAAACGCCCGTATAGCGAAAATCGGCAAGTTCAAGAAGCTCCGGATGACGTTCGAACCCTTCGAACAGGATGAATGCATCCGGATAGGCCCTGCGGATCGCATGGATGAAATCATGGGTCAGATTGCTTTCGACCTGGATGCCCCAGTTTTCCTTGACCTTGTCAGGCAGCGTTGACAGTGCGGCATCAATGCGGAAACCGTCAAACCCTTTTCCCATCCAGAACATGCCGATATTGACCGCTTCTTCCCGCACCTCGATGCTTGACAGGTCAGGCTGCGCGAGACTGCCCCACCGCCGCGGGAAGCACCTGAGGGGAACCTCGTCGGTCGCCGACACGACAAACAGGGCGTTACCCGAGGTGACGATATATTCTCTGCTGCCGCGATAACCGATGGACTCGCGCAGGCTTTTCTGCGCCGGGATATAATCGACTCTGTCATTGCTGATCATGACCGATCCTGCTTCCGGATACGTGCCTGCTGTTATTGTGTCGCGGAATTTTTTCCCAAGCTCTACCTTTCTCAAGAGCGATTCCGCATCGATCTCCCCTCCCTGGACGAGCGTCGTTTTTTCCTCGGTAAAGAAGTTTCCGTCCGTTGCGTTGGTAAACAGGAACCGCTGGGGATGGTCCCTGGTCAGAGAGGCTGATTTTGCGACGTGCTGGTTTGCCAGCCAGTCGATGATGACCCTGATGCCAAGACTATGCGCCTCATTGATGAAATCCCGCAGGTCGTCTTCATCCCCGGCGCGCTCGTCAATGAGGTATGGATCGAGGATCTCAAACGGGCTGCCGGTATGTTTCATGACGCCGAGCAAATAAATATACGCGATGCCGCTGTCAGCCAGATACTGCAGTTCAGCCCGGGCCTTTCGAAGCCCGGATACATTGTTTCGCGCGTCGCAATAATCCCGCACTGCCATTTCATAAACGATCCTGCTTGACGTATCTGCCAGAGCCCACGGCAGGGATGTTTTATCCGGGAATAATAAGACGAGCCCGCGCAGCGTTTCTGCGACGCTCCATGCCTGGGCTGAACAGCCCCGTTCATTCCAGCTTCCGGCAACGATGTCGCAGTCTCCGTCCAATATCTCCGGCAGCGACCGCAGCGCGTTCATATCGATCAGGCGGGAAAGCTGCGTGAAGTAATGCTGTTCCGCGAGCAGTTGGACGGTGCTGTCAATGCCGTACACGCGGACGCACGCTTCGATGAACACGCCGGACAGCCACGGCCATATGGTCCCCTGGTGATATGAATATTCATCCGTATGATACGCCTTGTACTGCGCGTCCTGTGCCGCGAGCGTACGCAATCCGTACGGGGTAAACAGCTCTTTATTAACCGTGTCCACGATGGTCTGCGCGCGTTCCGCGTCAAACAGCCCTGCCGCCACGGCAAACAGCTGGTTCGGCCGCACCTGGCAGCCCTGCTGCCGATCGCCGTCAAGCGTATCGAACAGGCAGCGAGCCTCTTCATTCCAGAACGCATCGAAGTTTGACCTGACCTTGCCGGCAAGATTGCGGTATCTTTCCGCCTGTGCGCTTTTTCCCTCTTTGCCGTACATATCCGCCATCACGTTGAGGGCATTGAACCAGAGGGCATTGATATCCACTGCCTTGCCGTAGCGGCTCGTCACCGGGGTCCCGTTACGCTGTGCGTCCATCCACGTGAGCTGGGTGCTGCGGTCGCCGGCGCACAAAAGGTTGTCGCGAGGATCCATTTTCACGCTGATCGTGCGCAGGTATGATACGGCGCCTTCGTTGTCTTGCCAGACATGCGGACGCGTAATACCCTGTTCATATGCCTGCATGATCTCCTCGGCCAAAGATCTCACGGATGCCGCCTCTCCGGCTGCCGAAGACCTTTCGATCATTTCGTTGAGGAACGCGTAATCTCCGGTCGCCTCCAGATACTTCCCAAGCGCCCACATGAACAGGAGGCTTGCGTCGACGCAATTATATTGCGGATTTTTCCCGTCCCCGACCAGGTTCGGCATCAGCCCATGATCGACATAGCGCAGATACGTCCGCAGGACTGCCTTGAAGAGCGCAGTCCGGCCAGTGCATAAACAAAGACCGGGCAACGAGATCATCGCGTCCCTGGTCCAGTTATATAGCCATGCGTTTTGGCGCTGGTCGAAATGCGGCGATCCGGCGATAACGGTCCATCCGGAAAGCTTCTTATCATAATAGAGGAAATGGCCGGCTGCGCTCTGAAGTTGTTCGATAAGCCCGGCATAACGCAGCTGGCGGTCCTGAGCCTGCGCCGGAGACACCAGACACATGGTCCCGGTCTCCTGCGCGACGATCCTGACTGGTTTTGCGATCTTCCAGACGCCTGAAGTGATCTCAAGATTGCCCTGGAACGGCAACGGCAGGTCTGCGGGGATCAGCGTGTAATATTCGGCTTTATTGGGCCCTGCGCGTTTGACCTTGAGCGGCAGGCGCACGCCGTACTCGTTCACGAGGTCTGCCCGTATCGATTCAAAAGAAACCGGGCCTGTTCTCTTTGTTTCGAAGTTAATGTGATCAAGCGCCTCAAGGTGCACCATAACCGAAAATTCCAGATTCTCCCGAAGTTCCTGCACCTTGCCCTTGATATGGAACGTGTCTCCTTCACGCTCGAGGATCCGTTCACCGTCTTCAAGATATGATGTTATTGCCATCTTGTCGATATCGTAAATCTCGCCCGGGACGCGCGGCAGGGCTTTCCTGCCGGGACGCTGGAGGAATGCATTGCTCCACAGTGTCAAATATGCCGCCGCTGTCAGCGAGGCTTCGAGGACCCTGCTGAACCTAACGGACTGGGCCTGGTATATTCCGAGCGAACCGTTTTTGAACTCGTCATGCGCCCAGAAGATGGCATCGAGGTACGACTGCGGATCGACCGATGCCGGAATGAGCGTGTTTCCGGTCTGTCGGCGGCGATTGATCGCGATGCCCTGATGTTGGATGATCCCTTCCCAGAACGGCGCCCCCATTTGTAATCCCGCGTTGGCTGAGACATCTGCTTCGGTGTACTCCGCAGCTCCGGTGTACCGATCCGAGTCCTGGACCTGGATGTCGGATGCAGCAAGGAGCTGACGCTGCTCGTCAATATTGAACTTTGCCTTGAAAATGAACCTTCCCGCATAGCGCATGCGCTCAATCCGGTCCCTGAGCTGCTGAAGCTCCACGCCGATGCGCTGGCTCGCCTCGTACGGCTGGATATTCCCGTAGATCACGACCTGGATACCGGCTTTGACCATGCGTTCGATATTGCTGTCCGTAAATGCCCGGTCCCGGCCGGCTTTTTCAGGCACGAGCCTGCCAGAATAGGAAACGACCATTTGCTGAGGATTCAGCCCGATATTCTTTTTGGCCGCCTGCTTGGCCTTTGCGACCTGTTCCGGCGTCACATGCTCGTAATCGGATACTCCGATCCGGTCTAATTCTTTCCTGAAAAATTCCGCCGAATATACCCGGTTGTCACCGTTGGTCACGCCGACCAGGTCGGTGCCGGGATCGCGCGCGTTCATCTCATATGCGTGGATGGCGCTGACCGCCTTGGTCACGTCCGCGCTCCTCAGGCCGGCGCTTGTCATATCCCACAGGTTGTCGCCATTCAATTCCTTGCGCAGGAAAAGCCACAGCCATTCATCAGGCACCCCTGCGGCGCGCAGGAACTGCAGGCCGTACCCTTTGATGTCTCCGCCGATAAAAACGCGGTTGCGGTACGTGTGCGTTGTTGCGCTGAAAATCGCTTCGTCCAATATCCGGTATGCATTGTCGATCTCGCGGCTGTCCGTGCCCTCCGTCATGATCCTGGATTTCTCACCGTAGAAAATGCGGCGCCACGCCGCCAGCGGCAACGCCTGCCCGTCGTTGATATCGACGAGAGGCGCCTTATACGCGCTGCCCAGTTCTTCGAGCTGTTTTACCTCAAGGAACCTGATCAGTTCAAGGGCTGCCTTCGTGAAGAATTCGGTGAATTCAAAGCTCGACGCAGGAGCATCGGACGTATTATATTCATAAAGGATATTGACATAATAGCCCTTGATATCTTTGATCATATATGTCCTGATCCCCAGCTCATTGACCGCTTCGTACACATGGAACGCCACCGGGCTTCCGCCGACAAAAGTATTGAAGACCTGCTTCATCCTGCGGATATTTGAAACAGGCACCGGCAACTTGCTGTAATCGAGTGTTACCACGCGGCCGAGCTTATCCCGTGTTTTCATGTAGTACGGTTCGACGTACAGGATCTTCGCGCCGAGACGCGCCATGGCGGTGGAATGGTATTGTTCGACCCGGCCCAAACCGCCAGCCAATAATGATATCTCCGCAGCCACGACATAAATGCTCCTTCCGCTCAACTGGGGCGCCCATTTTTCAAGCCAGTTTGCGCTCCCTCGGTCGAAATCAAGCATAAGGATGATCGCGTTGATGAGCGAAGAGCGCATCCACTGGCTGCGCGTCAGCAGCCAGTCAACGAGCTTCTGCTGGTCTTCTGCAATCATCTGCGCTATGGCCTGAAGGACGGGATACATCGACTCAATCGGGTATTGCGACCACTGATCGAGGACGGATGCGTAGGCATCGACGGCGGCGAACAATGCCTGTCTTCCCTCGGACATGGACCGCTCGATATCGCGGCGGATATATTCGAAATCATGCGCCCAGACCGCAATAACCCTGGGTTCTGCGTTCAAATATACGGTACTGTCAAACTCGAGGCTGAAATTATTGTCTTCTGCCCTGATCAGGCCACGACGGCGCAGCCCTTCGAGGCGCTGCAGTATCCTGGCGCGATCGGCTGCCAGGCCATGATCGGCGAATACCGACGCTGCTGGATCTATGATAGCGCTGACTGAAAGCGCTGTTTCGCATGAATCAGCCATGCTCAAAATCGCCTGCGCGGTGATGTACGACTCAAGCCATTCAGGGTCGTTCCATCCGCGCTGGTTGTCAAAGAGGTTCGGGAACGCGAGTGGGATTCGGTATGAAGGCCCCCTGCCGCCGTCGCGCAAGGCCAGGTCTCCTGTTGCCCCGGAATAATATATCCGGATCGGTGCCTGATACCGCAGGCAGAACTGCAGCTGGAAGGCGCTGACAAAGATCACGCTTTGTCCGATACGAATGATCTCGTCTTCCATCTTATAACGCCGGGCCCTGCGCAACTCAGGCTCACCGCAGGCCCTGCCTCCAGAGCACGTCGATACCCGATAGTAAAGTTCTCTGCCGGAAAGGAAGTCCGCCGCGCTCTTTTCTACCACGACGCGGCCGTCGTAGAATTTTAATTCGTGTTGTTTATTCTCGTTCTGTGCGCCGCCGTCGTTTTTGGATGGGAAGAACTTTTGGTAATACTTCTCATTATCCGTCAAAGCAAACTTGAAAAGGTTCTCTGCGGCTCGTAACGACGCCTCCCAACTGTTGTCTGAAAAGACGGCATTACGCACCAGTTGCCGCCATCCCAGATCAACTGTCCGTTTGCTCCAAATAGAATATAATTTGTCGAAGGCAATTATACTATTGGCTATCGTCTGATGGAAATTGCCCTCGTCTATCGGGAAACGTACGCCATTCGCTCCGGCTTCATCTTCAGTGATGTTAATAGTCCGGGAGAATTCGGGGACATGGAGAGTTTTGACTGTGGATTTATGGCCCTGCTTGTCAGAAACAAGACATGGGGAACCGAAAGCGAGCGCTTTCATGGGAGAAATTCCGCCGGGCTCCCAAAGAGAAAAAGCAATAAACAAATCCCCGCACAAAAACGTGCGGGATTTGATCCTCTCTGGATCTCGATCCGGTAAATAATCATTGTAAAACCCAACCCTGCCCGGAAATTCAAAAGCCAGACGAATTAACTGATCGGTCCAATATTTATCTCCCGGCGCATTAAAAACAAACGCCACATCGGGATAAAGCCCGCTGTGAATTATGTTGCGGACGAAAGAAACAACAAAATGGATACCTTTCTGTTCAGCTGCCCGGGATAACAACACAATAACAAACGTGCCATCATGAATAAAATTCGAGCGCCCATCAGATGCAAACCAGTATGGATGGAAATTGGCGACAACGTTCTTGGCGACACTGCGTTCATGGTAGACAGCATCCACAAGACGCTGTTCATCGGCATTATTTTTGACATCCAGGCATGAAAGGCCGAACCACTCCTCCTGCAACTTTTTTAATGATACTCCGTTCGTTATGGCAAAAAGCTTCTTTTGCGCCATTTTTTCTCTAAAGATATGCATTAATCCTTCCCCGCCCCCTTTATCGTCAGACGCAAGATAATCCGCCATCTGCCCGGGGCTGACGGCGACGACATAATGAGCATGCCTGATGAAGGCAGCCATCAGGTTGATATAATTATCGCGGTGAGGATCAATGAACCAGCCGTAATCTTCCGCGGGTAACCCTATGTTGCTTAAAAGATCCACGCCGTCCTGGAATCGCTCGACCTTGAATTGATAGTCCTGGCCGTTGTTATGCACCCAGCCGATCGTTCGTGTGTATAAGAAATGCGGATCCTGCTTATACAAGGAACGCATTGAGTTCAAATGAGCCATAAGCGGCGCGCACATCCAGTCATTGCCGATGACAATAGACGGATACACGTTCATAACTTTCATGGCTTCCAGGGCACCGAAAGAAAGGAAAATCGCGCGCAACATCTCGTGCTCTTTGGTCACGCGGGACACGGCAGAATTGCTCTCGATCCGGTACTGACCGTATAATGAATCGGCGAAATACGGATTGTCCAGGAGAAGATGTTCGACCCCGTTAATCCGGGTTCTCGCAAGACCAGACGAGAACATGCCATGCCTGCCCACATACACCTTGAGCGGCTTGCCGGTATATTTGACGTTAAAGTGCGCAATGGTAGAATGTTTCAGGTCCGCAACAGAAAAGTTATTCTTTTCAATATATTTGTATAATGGGCTGACAATATAAACTTTCAGGCCGGACTTTACAAGAACCTCGGCTAATTCTCCCACAACGCTCGCCATGCCACCCGCGGCAGATACCGGTTTAGCCTCGGGCGATACGAATACTATCGACCCAATATCAATCCAACGTAATATTTGTGCCGCGATATCGGTGATTCGGTTTGTGCCGGTATTTCTCTTTGCTTTCTCAAGCAGCATCCGTATTCTGTTCTGAAGACCGGGATGCTTTTTCTGCATCTCATGCAGCAGCAGGGTCAGGTCGCCGGTAATAATCCCGGATTCACCGATGAACGCAGCCAATTGGCTGAACCGTTTCAAGAACTGGCGCGGTTTGCCGGCAATCAGCGGTTCTTCCAGCCACATGAAGGCAAAGTTCGATGCGATCCTGACCGCCAAATCTTCTTCGGTGTAACGCGCCAGTGCGTCGCGCAACGCGGTTGTTTGAATGTCGATGCCTTTTTCGTCGCGCACTTCCCTGACGGTAAGGATTGCCGCTTGGTAGGAGCCGACCGTATGTTCAAGCGTCAATGAGCGCAGTTCGCAGCCGGTAAAAACCTGCGTCGAATTGCTCTGAAGATCCACGACTCGATAAAATTTCCTGATTGACTCATGTACGCCGATAGCATCCCACAGCGGCGCAAGATCAACCGTCACCCGCGTTGTTTCCCAGCTTGTATTGACCAGGAATATGAGATTTTCCTTGCTGTCATAGCGGGCAATAACGAATACTTTATCTGATGCATCGAATATCCAGTTGTTCCCGCGGCTGAGGACCGGATGTTCCTTATAGAACGCCAGCGCGCGGCGGTAAAAATCCTGAACGGTTTCACCCGTTAACTGTTCGAACTCAAGTTGCGCGTAATAACGCTGCCTGTCGGCTTCTTCATAATCGTGTTTCGTGTAATTATCGATGCGGATGCGGTGGACTTCTCCGATTTCCTGTCGGTTGTACACCATAAGCGCTCCGCGCGTTGCGGCAAGCCAGGCCCAGACGGCAGCACTGAGTTTCGTTGGGCCGAAACTCTGCCATCTGTCCATAGCGCGGAAATAGTCGTGCGTTTCCAGCGCCGTCACGACCTGGCTGCCTTCCGGCAATTGTCCCAGCAGCCATCGGAAATGGCTGTCAAGGACGCTCTTGGGAGCTTTGCCCAGCAGCACATGCTCCAGGTCGTCATGCGTGCCCGAATCCATGGGCATGACGCCTGATTTGATAAGCTGGATGTATTTGCCGTAGTTCTCGCCGATAAAGATGAATTCAGGATATTGCGTTGATATGCGCGAAACAAGATGCACCAGGTATGGATTGGGCTGATTCTCATCCCAGGCATTGACGATCCGGTATCCGCCGCGCTCATTCCTCTCCCACGACGTTATATGGCCGAACAATTTCTGCTTGCTTCTGAGGCCCGGTTCGACCGGCAGCATTGACCCGAAGTTATGGGCTACATCAATCCTGACCCCGGCAATCCCCAGAGCGGCAAGCCGCTCTGTCAGGTTGATGATACTTTCCATGACGCGGGAATCGCGGAAGTTCAGCATAACCGAATCATGCCATTCCACCGGCAACCCGTTCTCGTGGTTGATCGCGCCGTCGGTGGCGAGGCGGCGCACGATTCTGCCGTCGCCCCGCGCTTTTACGATCGCCCATTCCGGAAGATCAGCGAAGTTCTGGTTGACGTGCGGGATCAGGTCGACAAGTATCCTGATATCCTGTGCTTCCGCCTCTTTGATCAGGCGTTTCAGCCCTTCTTCTCCACCCAGTTCCTTGCTGACAGCCCATTTGAGCGGTGAGAATAGCGAGGCATCGGGCCCGACCTGACCTTTGATGTTCTCGGGCCTGTCAAGCTGGTAGATACCCATCAGATACACGTGGGTAAACCCGCTTTCTTTCAAATACGGCAGCATGTCTATGGCTGTCTGGAACGTGCCGGAGAGAGCTCTGCCCGTGTGGTCATATCTGACCTTTCCGCTTTCGTCATACACACCCATATACTGCGGCCAGAGCTGGTACATGCGGCTGCCGCGGATATCCGGCTGGACGATCAGCGTCTGGTTGGCTGAAGAATCTTCGACATATCCCCATTTCCTTTCTTCTGCCAGTTTGGTTTGCAGGGATATGTGGACCATGCCTTTGCGGGCAACCAGCTTGTTCGCGCTGTGGGCAATACGCAGAATCACTGACCTGTCGGACAGCGGCTCTACGACCAGGTTACGGTATTGGCGGTTGCCGCCGCCGGACTGAGCGATGACAAGCCTGGCTTTCATGCCTGCCAGTTGCTCCTTGTCGGAGAACGGATTGAATCCGACAGTCATACGAATTTCCCCGGGTACGATAACGCTTCCCGGCGATACGATCCGCGTCACATTCGCAGCGGGGAATTCCAACGGCCTGCCGGACCGGACGTTGTTCAGGAGTGCCGCTGCACGTCGCTGTACAACAGCGCTGGGATGGCCCAATAAGGCGGTTAATAAACGCAATAGCTCATGGCTGATGCTGTCATCGGCAAGACGCACCCTTATCTTTTCCATCGTCTTGACGACCTTATCCGGGTCGTCCGAATCCAGGGCGTACACATAGCCGTACAATTCCGGATGCGCGGCGTACAAGGAGAGCTCATCGGTAATGTACTGTATTTCCTGGTCGTCAAAGATAATATCCACACGAAGGCCATTACCGAAATATGAAATCGTTTTTCTGCTGTCGGTCAAATAATCGACAAAATAATCGGGTGCGATCCTGACAAGGGCTTTGCCTGGAGGGAACGAATATACCAAAATGGCGTGTTCGTCTTCGAAATATATTTCATCTAATGTATCGGTGATATTCGGGACGCCGGCGTTGAGCGCAATTCCATCCAGCGTCCTGCGTACTGCCTGCTGGCGATCCACGTTTCCTTCCAATACTAAGGGCAGGATCCCGGTCAGAAGCCCTTGCTGCGCAAGTTCCTGCCAGGATCTGAGGAATGAGGCTTTGCCGCCGTCCTTCGGAGGACCGGTTGTCTTATTGACAAGCCGATCCCTTGTATTTTTTACGATATAATCGCCTTTTGTCTTTCTGTTGGCACGTTTCGCAGTTTGTTTAACACCGTTCGCACCATTAACCGCTTGCCCTCCATTGCCGTTTTTCCCGTTGGACAGGATGAATGTTCTCCATGAAACCGCGATTGCGCCTCTTGCCTTAAACACATCGAATACATCGACAAGGTAAGGATCTACGGAATAGAACTCGCTCTTGTCCGCCGTCCTGGAGCGAGAGAAGCGGGCTTTAGCAGCTTTTTCAAGGATCACATTCCGCAGCGCGGAAGGGCTCATGATAACAGGCGCCTTGCGCTTAGGTGCAGGCATCACTTTCTGCATGAACGCCCTGACGTCAGGATTAAGGCAGTAACGAGAAAATTTTCTTTCCAATACCCGTTTGCCGTTCACCACCAGGGTATCGCTCAAAACTTTTAACAAGCCTTTGCCTTCCTCCTGAATTATTTTGTACCCCTCAGTGCTTTTTGCTTTTATGGCCGATGCAATAATGGGGTTTTTGAAATCGCGTGCCAGGATCCCCAGGAATTCGAGCTCCCTGGAAGTGCATGCGTTCCAGAGTATCCCGTATGTGACGATGTCGTTTTCAGACGTCAATTCGGTCAACGCCCGAGTAACAGGATCGAAGAAGTAGATCTTACCAGGTTTATAAGCAATGCCGCATATGTCATTTCCAGCGATATAAACCGTTACTTCATCAGCGCGATGATCACGCAGCCTCGCTTCCAGATACAGCCCTGACCTGAGCATGCTCCATTGAGGCAATTTATAGTAAGTTTTTATTTTGTACACGCCAAGGGCTGAATACCGGGCAAGATTCTCCAGGTCCTTCTGGAAAAAGTCTACGGGATTATCATTCACGTCGTAAATCATGTTAAAGTTCCGGGATGCCACGACAGCGCCCTGCTTGTCGTAAACCCTGGCTTGAGACCAAACCAGATCGCCAGTGGCCCCTTGCTCAATATCTATCTCAGCTTTATAACCCGCGTATGTATGGAACACGCTCTGGATGACCCTATTGTTGAATTCAAGATTGCCTGTCCTCGTTACGCGCAGATTGCCGACAGTAAATCGGTCCGGCCACTGGCGCATCGAGTTATCTCCTAATTTCCAGAAGGTATCGATCGTCGTCCCGTCCGCGGACAAAACATACTTAAATTCCAGCCGTTCCTGGGACGATAAAACAAGCACTTCACGGACAAGCTTATCTTTAACGATAATTTCAATTTCTTCGGCGCCATACCGTTGGAATCCCGCCCATAACCGGGAACCGATGAACAGAGCGCCGTTCGCATTCAAGGCATCCTTGCGAATGAGTGCCGTGCGGCCCTGCGTATATCCCTCGAATCTTTTCTTATTAAGTGCCAGATTATATACCCCGATCAATTTGCCGCTGTCCATATCCCATATCTGCTTGTATGGCTCGACGATTCCCGTTCGGTCGCTCCAGACCCTGATAATATGCTTCATGCCGTTTAGTTCTTCGTAATAATCGATACGAACCTCATCGCCCGGGTGGCCATAAGTAAAATAATAATTACGATCGGTCTTATCTTTATAGATGAAATTATTTTTTGAGATCGTCCTTGTCATTGTCCGTTTATGATAACAGCACGAATGGAAGCCGAAACGGTAGCCAAAGAAGGCATTAGCACATTGATCGTCGATAAAGAGGACTTCGGATGCAGCGCTCTGAGAGCTGCGCAACACATATGTAAATGCCCGTCGGTCCGGTTTGGCCAGCTTTATCTCGTGAGACAGGAATATATTCTCTTTCTTTATCTGCGGGTAATGAGCGACGATCTTGTTTTTGATCTCTGCTGCCAGATGATTATCCGCGCTCACAAAGTAATTCGATAAGACATAGATCGGTATCCCGCGCTCGTGCATATCTTTCACAAATTCCTGTATCTGAGAAATGGGCTGATAGTCCAGCGAAAGCATACCGGCGACATCAGGTACGGTAAACGGCGCAAGGCCGGGAGCTATAAATCTGAGCGCATTGTTCAACCATACGTTGTATTCTTCTATCGGCAGACTTCTCCGCATGGCTTTAGCGCGTTTTCCGGTGAATATCAATTTTTCAAGTTCTTCAAGCGGGATATTCATACCCGATCTTTCCTTGATCGTTCTCTGGAAGCGTTTGAGCACCGCGTCGGCCGGGTTATCGAACAGGACGCCCGCGATATCAAGAACGACCGCGCGGATGTTCTCAAGATCGATCTCCCTCGCAAGATCTTCAGTATCACCTATGACGAGCGTACCGCCGTCGCGCTGTTGGCACCCGTTCGTTTTATTCCTCGCAAACGCAGCCAGGACCTCCTTGTCCCAGTGCCGGATCCTGCCTGCAGCGCATAAGAGCTCATAATCAGCGACAAGCTGCGGATGGCGCTGGCTGAACGCGCCTTTATTGCGTGCCTGTATCTGGGTAAGGCCCGGTGTGCTTTTCACAACCTGATCAAGCTTTTGCCTGAAAGTTTGCGGCGAAATCTCGGCAACAAGCGGGTCCTCGGAAACCCGCTCCTTGATATACGCGCGTAACAACGCGCCCATTTTGTACCGTCTGCTGACTGTTGTGATGAACGCGGAACCGTTATTGACCTTTTTCACTGCGTGCGCAACAAAATAATTGACTTCCGGCCTTATATATAGCTCCGCCTTTACGCTTATTCCCATAAGATCCTTCGGCAAAAACGTGTCGGGGAAATGATATGCGGCAACCGCCAGTACATATTGTTCCGCGTCGCTCAAACTTGCCCACGTGTCATCGAGTGCCCCTCCGTCGAGTTGGCCCCTGCCATTGATAAAACCGACGGAAAAATCCCAGTATTGTTCTCCGGGCCCCAGAAACTGTTTCACCATACGGCCATCCCAATCTTCGATTGGCGTTACGTACAGCTCATCCATAAACACGCTGCGTTGGGCTGACGCAACCGCGAACATCCTGGCAAAATGAGCCTGCCACGGGCTGGTCCTGACCGTATCGAGGATTTTTTGGGCAAGCCGCCGGTCGCCGCAGAGGTACCTGCATTTCATAAATTTGCTCATGGCTATCGCGTCTGAATCGTCGATCGCTTTTGCTGACGCCAGCACCGCCTCCCGGCAGAACAGCTCATAATCAAGCGCTTCGTGCCAGATGACGGCGAGGTGGCCGGCAATCCGATCAAGATCGCGCGTAAGAACACTCTCCGATCCTTTCCAAAGGGCTCCGGTCACGACCAAAACATCGAGATCAGAGCCCTTCATCAGTTCGCCGCTCACTGCATCTTCGCGCTTGTGCTCATTGGCAAGATGCAAACCGACATCGCCGTTAATGAAAAATACCAGCCCCCGCCGGCCATACCCATTTTTTATCAGCTTCTCCATCGCCGCCCTGGCTAAATTCATTTTATTCGCGCTGATCTTTGTTATATTCTCTCTCAGGTTCAACACATACGCGTCTGCCCGGCGATCACCGGAACGCGCCACGATCTCGTAATCGAGGAAGCTGCGCAGGGGCGCAGGCGACAAGACCGCCTGCGTATGGTTTCGTGTTGAGATTCGGATATAGTGTTCTGCGGCGCAATGGGTCGCAATGGATTTCGATGTGTTGCATATCTGGAAAAGGCGCGCCGCACCATGCAGGGTTTGTATCCCCAGCATCCTGGCCAGATCATATCCGGTGCTTGGAGCAGCCAACTGACGAATAACCTTGCGCTCATCGAGCGCGCCGCCGTCCTTCTGCCTTCTACCGGAATCCCTGCGCATTATCCTGTCCATGCCCTCCCCGAACAGCCTCTCAAGGCCCATATCCGAGAATATCTTCTGCGGGATAACGGTATGAAACTCCCCGTCACTCAAGAACCCGGTAACAAGATCCCGGGTAAAATAACGGTTCCGGTCGTGCACCCTGGCCCACTGATATTTGTGGATGAGCAGCGCGTATTCCCTTTCGGAGCGCTTATGAATGATGCCCCACTGCCGGTAGCGTGAGCGCTCTTTGATCTGGTCGAACAGCCGCGTCAGGCCAAACATATTTTCGTTGCTGTATTGCCGGCGCACATACAAAAGCGTCATGATCTTTTGCATATCGATCCTGCCTCTGGGATCCAGCGGCAGAGGATCGGCCTTCAGGCTGCCGCCTCTTCCCGAACGGACGAATTCCCACTGCGGCAGGTCATTGAACGTAAGCGCATTGCCGCGGCCAAACCGCTCGTTGTCCCAGTGGATGATGACCAGATATTTATATGCAATGCCTTTGGTCCGGGCGGTATTGTCATAATACCGGCGGTAGATTCTGACCAGTTCGCGCCTCACCCGGTCCCGTTCGCTTTCCGGCACCGGCGACACCCTGATATGGATGACCCGTTTATACGCCAGCCATTCCGGCGCGTCGATATAATAGCGGGTCAAGACCGCGGACAAGGAAGGACGGTTATACGATACCTTGATTTTATTGGTGTGTATCTCGATGATACGCATGCGCCGCTTTTCGGCCGGTATGACAGATGTGCGATTGAGATCGGCCGGGGATGAGGCGGAATCTTCCGCCACGGTAGATTTGACCGCCTCATTATCCCCCGGCCTGAACTCATTCAAGGTCGATTGCCTGCCGCCGTCAGCTTGCTTTCCGGCGAGATCCCTGGCCTCTCTCAAATAATCATTAAAAAGTTGTGTCGAGATACTCTCATCCAGCTTTTGGAACGGGTCTTCGCTTGCAAGAGCATGATCGACCTTTTTCATAAAATGATCATAAGAATCGCGCAGGTCGGCTGCAGCATCAACGGACACAGAGGAAACCGCATCGTGAACAACAGCGCCGATGGCGCGCCAGGTTCCCTGCCTGAAAAATTGTCCGTATTGTTCCGCGGGCATGCTTTGTTCATACAGACCACGCACTGTATCGTGGTCATAGCCTTTTTCTTTCCTCAAAACAAGATAGTACGCTCCGTCTTCATATCTGGCGAATTCCGATGCGATAACGAACCCCGCTGCCTGCGCGAGCGCGTGGAAAGGCGCGAAACGGTATACCGCAAGCTGCGGCTTCAGCTCTGGAAATTTCTCAAGCAGCCACCGGCTTTCATAATCGTCGCCATAATGCCGCAGTAATGTTGTAAGTGAATAAGGTTTTATATCGGATATTTCTATGATCAGTTTTCCCTTGGCATTCAACAATATCTGCGCTGATCGCAGCAGTTCAAGCGGATGCATATGATGGAGGGCACACGCAACGACAATATTGTCGAATGTCGTGCAGGCGCGGCTTAACTGACGGATCAGTTCGAGATCGTTAAAATCACCGTGCAGGAAAGTCAGCCGATGCTCTGCTTGCTTGAGCTCTGTTTCGGAATACAATCTCCTGCCGTCCAGCCAGACCATATCCGGATAGGGAAAATGCCGGTATGGTTCGAATATAAGGAATTTGAAACGATATTTTGGGGACTGCCAGGGGTATTTCCCGTTATGTCGCGCAAAAATCTTGTGTCGTGATGAAAAATCGCCCGATGGATAGGAACAATTCCAGCGGTGCTCTTTTGCCGTTTTGATCTGATCCTCCGAAAGATCCAATCCGACAACTCGATGGCCCTCAACCGCCATGAGAACAGCTAAATGGCCTGCGCCGCAGCCCACATCAAGCACAGACCCGGGGTCCAGCAGATCAGGTATGGCATTGATATCAAATAACGGATTGGATACCGCTATAGTAGGCCACATCCGGCTTTTTCCCCGGAATTGCCAGGCATCTTCCACTTCCTGCGATGAAATCTCGGCGGTCTGCCATGAAGGTTGGGACAATGTGCTGGATTCTGCGCGAACCGTGAACAGCCGTGATAACAAACCGCCGTCTAAGCTGTCTTCCCTGATATACTCAACCGTCACCGGCTGCAATTGCGAATTGTCTGCCGGTGGCGCCCAGGATTGTTTGACCATGCCCGCCCCTGCGTTGACCATGGTTTGCGTATATCCCGCCTCCGAAAGCAACGCAGAAATATAGATGCTGTTATCGCGCCGCACCGCGCGCTCTTCCATGGAAAACGCCGGCCTGGACATATTGTTATACACCTGTCCATCAACGGTGACCACGGTCCAGGAGCCGTCATCGTTCCAGAACGCCTTTGCGACGAGATTATTATTCGACAGTTTGTCGCCGGGGACCCAGCCCGCCACAGGATCGAGATTCGACTTCATGGCGCGTATCTGATAATGGCGGCTCATGGCGTCGGAAGGATTCTCGTCCACATAGATATTGTCGCCTCTCTTTTCCTGAATAATGGGCAGCAGCTCTGCGGCAAGCTCAACCGCCTGATTGGGATAGAGGACGTGAATGTCGCCGGTCTCCTGAGTCTGCGTATATTCCGCAACGGCGGGACGGCCAAGTTCGCGCTCCCGTGACCGGAGAAGTCCAGGCATGATGTTCGCAAAGAGAACAGCGCTGTTCTGATCCTGGTTCGTCGGCTCATTAAACATGACCGAGTCCTCCTCGGATGCGGTATCACGATAGGATTCGTACACGCCCGGTTTATAGGGATCGTCGGCGTTGACGCAGGGGCCGCCGACGATACGGCCGGACATGCGCTCACGGGGAATATATCCGCTCTGGAACAGCAAGTCGGATGGATTGCGCGGCGCGCGGTCGCCATGACCCATAACAAACGACATGGCAAACGCATTCCTGCGCTCTACCACACTCTCCCAGAGATCGTACGCGGCATTCAGGTAGCGCGGGGTATAACCGGACAGCCCCTGTTGGCGATAGCTGATCTCATCGATCACCAACAGCGTGCGCACGCGGTCCATTTTATTGCGGTTCGCCCCCCACGCCCAGTCATCAGTCCTGTCGTTGAGCGCGCCGACGCCATACGGATGCACGCGTGCCATGGCCATGACTTCTTCGCCATACGCAAGAAGGCGTTCCTGCGACTGAACGCGCTCGTTCTGTAATCCGTATTCATAGACCGCATCGTCGGGATACAGCGCAAGATCGGACAACACAATATTCTGATGCCATTCTGCTTCGAAGATATGCCGCGGCTGGATGGCGTCGATATGGGCTTTAAGATAACCGACCAATGATTCAGTCGTGATATACTCTAACCCTGCCTCCGATGATGCGCGCTCGAATATCTCCGGGTAATCGTGCGCGAATAACAGCATCTTTTCGGCTGCCATAACGCGTTCATCAAGATCGTATAGTTCCCGCGCCGGGCCTTTCTGGAAGACAGCCGGCTGTGGATGGCTCAGGAGGAAACCCCATGCGCGCAGGCTGGCGCTGCAGGCGTCGACAGCTTGCATATTGTCCCCCCGTTGCGCCGCAATGCCTGCGGCGACCGACATCGCGCCTGCGTATTGCGCCGTCACGAGCGTCGAGTAGTTATTATCCGACGGCTCCACGATATACCTGTCATGTTCCGAGAACTTATAGTTTATGTCGGTATAATAATCTCTATCGCGCTCGTCCTGATATACCGAGCCTGCGAACGGGCCGGACTCGACCTGCATCGCCAGCATCCACGGGGTCTGATCTTTGAGTACTGACCTTAATTGTTCGGCGTACCGTAGCGCAAACGGACTATCTTGATGTAGAAACAGCCCCCAAACGTTATACGTTTCCGCCAGATAATCCGTTGTTGCGAGCTGGCTGCCCTCGGGGATCATGGTCGCAGGCATCGTGTCTGTCAGCCGGATAATCGTTCCGTTGGCGTCTATTACCTTGAGCTGCCGCGGTATATCGGTGATATATTTGCTGCTACGATACTCGTACGCCTCGGTCATATCGAGCGCAAGCGCGCTGAACGGATCATCGACGACCTGGAACGAATTCGACTTAAAGAGTTCGCCCGAAACAGTCTCGATCACGATATAGTACGTCCCCGGCCTGTCGATCTGGGGACTAATGCGATAGACAAGCTCCGACGTCATAAGGTCCTTGCTCGCTTCGGACACTATTCCGTACACCTCGGATCCCATATCAGCGGTCACAAAGACCGTGCCGCGCGAATCCAGGATATAATACCGGGCGTTATCCAGCGTTCCGTCGATTGTGGGCAGCCCTGATTCCTTTGTGGGAAACGAGACATATATCTCCTGGTCCAGTAATCCGCCGGCAGAGATAGACGTCACCGGGGTTTTGATCAAAGGTGAAGCCAGACCGTAGTAGAACTGGCCGTTTTCAGCCATAAGACCACGCATTTTCTGCAACGTTGCCGGATGCACCCATCCTTCGGGAGCTTCGCGGGTAGTCAAGCCGCCTGAAGCCGTTTGCCCGGAGGATTCTCTGTTGAACAGACGAGTAGCGGACTCGTACGGGATCAATACGCCGTGATTGCCCTGGATGCCGTTGAAATCGGAATTAAACCGCTGTTCTTCAAGCGCTTCTGCCTGCTTTGCCAACAGTTCATCGTATGTCGTGACGCCAAGCCGCCCTTCGTAAAGGTGGACATGTTCAACAAGCTTGCGGAACGCGTCAAGCTGGTACTCATATGAATCCTGGGCCGGGCCCGTGGACAGCTTATGGAACATGAAGGTAATCGTCGCATTGTTCCAGAGGGCGCGGTCGACCACTTGCTCGTCGAACGCCAGCCTGTCATAATCGGTGCTGTTGACCGATGCCGGCACCCGCATATAGAAGTGATAACGATCGAACGGGAAGCGCCCGTTGATTCCATCGTAATCCTCTTTGATCTGATGAGAATAAAAATGACGGTAAATATAACGCAAGGTATTCTGGTCATAGAGACACTCCGGAGAGCAGTACGAGCTGGCCGGGAAGCCGAGCATGCGCAGGGTGTTGCCTTTGCCGACGATCTCGTCGAACATCCGACGGTCGGTTTCGGCCGTTACATTTTCCGATGCGGAATGCGCTCCGATCTGATTGCCTTGCGCAGCAAGCGCCTGGACATTCTGAAGTGTCATATACTCATTATCGACATGCATCGGGTTGCCTGTCCGCTCGTCCCACATGGTTTCGGGTATGATGTTGTACACCGCGGGGTATCCATACCTATGCAGGATATCCGCCGCCGCGAACTGGCTTTTCCATCCGTCGTCAAATCTGAATATGACATGCGGCTGCCGCAGCCAATTCAAGGCCTCGGAATCAACGACGCGCGATACCCGGATGCCATCGCAATAGGCCTCGAGCCGTCCGTCGGCTTCTTGCGCCTCGATGGCAATCGCAATGGCTTTTACGTCCTTGCCTGAGGGCGTATAGATAAAGGTATCCGAGGTAATGCCGGGCGCTGCTGACTCTTTCGTGGACGCCCGCTGGATCAAGAAAGCCCGGCTGCCTTTCATGGAGTATTCATCAACGCAGATTTTAACGGATCCTTTCTCCATCTGGCGGACATCGACCATATATTCGACCACATACGTCTGGGACGGATCGACCCGGACAAGGTCAGAATGCGCGATACCCGGCGCGCTTATTTTTAATGATGCGCCGGGGGACGGATACACGCCGTTATCATTGAGGTCGACATCCCACCCTGTTTGCGGGACTGCCCACCCTTCAACCTTTGCGTACGGCCGGGGCACAAAAAGCTGGAATCCGGCTAAGCCCTCGATCTGTTCCAGAAGTATGGACCCGGCTCCTTCAACGCCGTTTGCCCCGAAACCGAGTTCTTCGACGACACGAACGCTTTCGCCGGCGACAGGGACCCCGGCCGTAATGCCCAGGGCCATCATCATTTCAGGGCCGACGAGGACCATTGAGATCGTATCGCTTGCGAGCGTGACAGCCGTCAATCGCGAGGCTTTCCGAGCCGGCGAGCGGACGGACCTGTCCGCAAATTGCGCCTGCCATATCTTGATTACCACAGGCAGGTCAAGAAACGCCACGACAATCATGCTGTTGAGCAGCAATTCCGGGGTGACCACGAACATGCCTGCTACCGGCAATACAATGCTCGACAATGGGGTGTTCAGCCATACAGGATCAAGGAAGAAATACAGGATGGCAGGCCCGATCCTCATACCGAGGATCGCCAGGAACAGGCGCTGGCTCAGGAATGAAACAGCGCCTCGCGTCAGGGCGATCGCGCCGGTCATCAGCGCAAGCGCGGCGCCTCCTGTCGTGCCCCTGGACGCGCGCGTCCGGTCTGCATACCGGACGATCACTCCGTCCATAATATTGAAAAACGGCTGTAACGTCGCGGCCCTGGACAGGATGCGTAAAATTTTCCCTTTGGCATGGGGCATGTATGCCGCGTCAATTTCTTCGCGCGTCT
The DNA here is from genome assembly GCA_029571225.1 of Candidatus Omnitrophota bacterium. GTDB lineage: Bacteria > Omnitrophota > Gorgyraeia > Gygaellales > Profunditerraquicolaceae > JAGOOP01. Next base: position 104,176 of record JAKPTF010000035.1, read on the forward strand.
CCATGATGAATTGCCGAAGCAGGGGCTCCGGGACCCGATTCGCGTATCCGTGAAACGCAAGGCCCGCAGGGACAAGGAAATGGCGCAGGAAGAAACGATACAGGATCATGAGGGTAAGGATATCCCATATCCAGGTCCCGATCATCAGAAGACCCTTTGCCAGAGGATTATTGGCCGACGCCCGTTTTGCGCTTAACGGAGAGAAAAAGCCGATCTGCCGGGAAGCGTTATATTCGTTGATCTTCTGAGAAACTCCGCGTAAGAGCTTCCTGCGATAGATAATATCCTTGACATCAGGAGCTATTCTATCTATGTCCTCGGCAAGGCTCGATCCTGCGGGCTGCTTTGCCATGGAGAACCGGTAATATGCGGCCAGGATGCCCAGGGTAAAAACGGTCACGCCTGCTATGCCGACGGCATATTCTGCGAAAAAGGCCGATGCCCCGGTGGCAGCTGGCGCAAAGATGCCCCATCCCGCGCCTGAAACGGCCGCTGAGAGAATGCCCATAGCCGGAGTATAAAGAATACAGGCTGATATGAACGGAGCCGCCCAGATCCCGAAAGCCAGCACGCAGGTAAACGCGGCGAATGTAGCAGGGTTTCCGATATACCGCCGCAGCGAATTTTCCGGCGGGACGGAATCAACAGTGGCTTTAGGGCATTTTATCCGTCCGAGCAGGAACTCTATCGTCGCGATCGGCGACGTGATCACATCCAGGAAGAAAGTCAGAATGCCCTGCGGAACCATGTAAAGGAATGCTTCGTCCCGGTATTCTTTTTTGAACTCGGGGTTCATGACCATAAGAAATCCCTGGGATACAATCGAATATGCGACAGCAATGATCGTCGTCATGATGGGATTCAGGAAAAACGGTATGAGGAACCCGAAAAAGGTTACATATCTTGTCATTTCGACCAGGCTGTAGATCCCGAGGGCGCTCCCCTTCTTGATTTCTTGCCAGTAGAAACCGCGATACCGCATATATGTCTTTAAGGCCCCGCGCCTCCACCGGATACGCTGCGAGAACAAGCGCCGTAATGTCGAAGGGACGATCGTCTTGATTTCCAGGTCGTCGTTGAAATATCCGACGCGATAACCGTGCTGCTGCAGAAGAACGGTAACCTCCATATCGTCTCCGTCATGATCAAGCGAATGGTTGCCTAACGCGCGCATCAGGGGAGCGGTATTGAACACGCCCCCTGCCCCTGGGATGCACCGCATATTGCCGTGCCTGCAGAAAATGGTATGAAGCATGCGGTCGGATATATACTCGTAATACTGCACCTGCTGCAACATCCCTGATCCCCGGTCCAGGTACGGGACATCTTTTAACCCGACAGCCTGCCAGTCATTCCGATCCATCAATATGAAGATATCCCGTAATTTGTTCTTGATGGTCAGAGCTGATCCGTCCCGCGTCCACAAGAATGAATCCCCGTCGATCAAGATGACCCGGCGCGGCAGTTTATGGTTCTCGGAAAGTGAATCAAGCGCTGCCTTGATCTGGCCGATCTTTTTTCGGTTACGAGTGCCGAAAAATGCATTGATGCCGCGCGTTTCCGACAGCTCGCGGAGTATATCTGCAGTGGCATCGGTCGAGCCGTCATCGATAAAAAGGCATTGTCCTAGATACCCATATTCACGGGCCAGTTCGACGATGTGCCGAATGTTTTTGGCTTCGTTATACAAAGGCAGGAATATCAGGTAATCCTGATCCGGTTCAACGTCATTTTTCCATGTTCCCATTGCCTCCTTCGCTGCCGGACCGACGGCCTTTTCTTTCCGCGCCTCCCTGGCGGATATCAAGGTGACAATGGCAAATGAAATAATCACAAGCACGCTTCCCCAGTGCTCCAGCAGGAATGAACCGCCCGTTACGGCAGCGGTGGTCAGATCGCCCCACAAAACCGACGTTGGATCGAACAAAGCGCTCTGGAGCCCAGCGCTGTTGTTAACGGACTGGGCGTGATATTGCAGGAAACTCAGGATATTAGCACGCAAATGGGCAAATGGCACATCGAGCATAAGATACGTCCCGTATATAAGCGGCATAAGCATTGCTGCGCCTTGTGCGAGGGCCAGGCCTCTCGACAATGGCGTTTTTTCCACGCTCACCGGTTTTTCCCAATCAATGTCAATCGCCCGTTCAGCCAGGACTTCCGCTGTTACGGCACCGCTCGGCTTCTGGTACCCGTTGGGCAGCTTATTGACCATGCCCCGGGTCCCCCAGTTATTGTCCGCCATGGTTGCCAATGCAATGAAGCTCAAATGATCGAACAGGAGCATGGAGAAATAGAACTGGCCGATGCCGAAATAAAAGTTCGTACGCCTGTTTTCGTAATAATAAAACAGCGACAATACGGCAGCCATCATCGTGCTGCAGACGATATAGGTCCAGGCCGGGATTCCCAGGATCAACCAGTTAATGCCGATGAGGATAATGACAAGGGGGCTAAAAAAGAACGTGCTTGACATGGCGATAAGAGAGATTCCGACGGCAAAGGGATGCGCCGGCCAGTTAGACGGCGTCAACAGAAGACGGGCCGTTTCATAGAAATGCGACCGTTTCCAGCGGAGCTGCTGCTTGAAGAACTGCCTGAAGTTCTCGGGGACTGCCGTGCGGGCTACGGCGCGCGGATGATAATAAATCTTATAACCGCGGGCAAGGATGATGTTGGTCAAATGGCGATCCTCCCCGACAGTGCAGAACTTTTCGCTCAGGAACTCATCAAGCGTCGCAAGGACAAGGTCGCGCCGGGTCGCGGTGAATACGCCGGGGCAGCATGTAACGTCGCCGAACGCGCTCTCAGCCGCTTTGACGATGCGGAACATGAAGAAATACCATGTCGCCTGAAAACGCGTGAGCATATTGACGTCGTGGTTGACGACATCGCAATGGCCGCACGCGGCGCCGACCCTCTCATCCTTGAAGAACTGGACAAGGCGCCTGAACGATCCCTTGTCGACGATCGTATCGGAATCGAGCGAAATGATGATATCGCTGTGTTCGCTGGTGCGACGCACGCCTGTTGCCATTGCCTCCTGCTTGCCTTTATTGACTTCATGATGCAGGACCGTAATCTCAAAACCGTACCTGTCGCGGGCATATGCCTTGATATATTCAAGCACGGTCCCTGAATTATCCTGGCAGCCGTCGTTGACCGCGATCAGTTCCATCCTGTCAAGGGGGTATCCGTTCTCAATGCAGCTGATGATGGTTTTGGCGACGTCGCGCTCTTCGTTATATACCGGCAGGACAACGGAAATGAACGGCAGATGATCGTCCGTTCTGGGCAGGACCAGTTTATTGAATCCGGCGCACAAGAAAACTATCGACCAAACGCTTGATACCAGAGCGATAAAACCGAATACCGACGAAACAAGCATGATCGTTGCGAACGCGCCGATGAACAGGGAAACCGACAGCGCAAGGCAGAAAGGCTTGATAAGCCTGATGTTGGGAGTTCCGTCTTCGCCCATGAAACGCGCGGTGATCAGGAAACGGCGGATATATTTTCCCCCGTCCTTGCCCGGAGCGGCGAGGACGGCGTCGGCGAATGCGTGAGCGCTCGCATAGATGTCGGAGCGCTCGTTGATGCCGCGATACGCGGCCATGAATGCGGTGACGAGCAGCGCACGGCGAAGGCCTGTGCCGTTAAGCACGATAATAGTATCTTTAAGGCCGGCGGTGAATACGGTAACTGCGGGGATCAATTGACTGGCCAGGTGGGATATCTCGTCGCGCAGCTGCGGCGGCGCCCGCGCTACCTGCAGGCTGGCGAGTATGTCGGCAATCTCATGATATCCCCTGCTGCGCAACCGGTCAATGACGATCGTTTTCTCATCAAGGTAATACGTGCTGTAGTACATCGGGTCCATGCGTCCCGCATACGCGTTCACGATGTCCGTCAATTCCCGCTCTTCGTTTTCCGTCAACGGACGGTCGGCTGCGGCCGGGATGAATGCTGCGCCGTCAAGGTCAAACATGCCCTTGAGAACAACGGCGAGCTCTTCCGGATCATTGACCAGAATAAGCTTTTCTTTCAGCGCCGCAGGGATCACATCGAAGTTCCTGACGAACGCGCCAGTCGCGCCTTCGAACACAAGTTCGAGCATGTCGAGGTCATTTTCGCTGTCGCCTGCGACGAATATACGCTCTGCCGGGATGCCGCTGCGCGCGGCAAGGTCCTTAAGCGCCCTGCCCTTTGCGGTCAGGCCTATATCGATGGCGACGTTATTGTTATTGAAAACATAGATTCCGTCTTCGCTCAATCGCTGTTCAAGATATTGAACGACCTGCGGCGCGTACTGCCTGTACTCCGGTTCATTGAACTTCAGGGTGCGCGATGAACGCTTGCGGTCGTTTAAGACTATTTTGCCCGGCGTGCCTTCCATGACGAGGTCATCGATGAGGCCAAGTTCAGTCAGCTTTTCCTTCACGGCGCTCAATATCTTTGCCTGCAACGCTTCGGACAACTCCAGGGAATATTCGATATCCCGCACGAATTCGCACTGTTCTGTGCAATAACCTATATGGCCGCCGAGCTCGCCCAGGAATATGAGACGCCGAGGATCTCTTATCCCGGAGAGAATGCCGGTTTTTGCGCTCAATTCATCATAGACGAATTTCGGACCCCTGCCTGAAACAATAGCGCCTAAAGCGCCTTTGTTAAGAGCCTCTATGATTGCGCCCTGCAACGCAGGAGGCACTTGCTTGAAATAAACGCTATCAGGATCCAAATCCGTCAATGTACCGTCGTAGTCGAACGCAATAAGCCACTGCGAGACATCTTTTTTGATACCCCCGTCTTTAATAAAGTCTTTCGGAAGTAGGAAACATTTCAGGCCTGAAGCAGGAACATTCTGCGGGCTCGTTTTCTGGCTTATTGAAGGAATAATATATATTACTATTGCCGTCTCGTCCACAAAAAGGCCAGATCCATTCTTTTCACTGAGCTCAAACGCATTGACCGTGGACAATCGGGAACTGAAATAGTGTCGTGTGACCGTAAGCCTTAATTGCAACACTGCGCCGAAGATATTCTTGAGCACCCTGATTGATATAGAGCCGATGCCGCCGTCTTTCAGGGTGAACGTGCGTTTTGCGCCTTCTTTCTTTGTGCGCTGCCGCTGCGCTTCGGCTGTCGTATTGGTAAGCCGCACGCCGTTGGCATCATCAACAGGAAGTTTGGCATCCTTGAGTATGCCTTTCCTGCGCGCGCGATCGACCGCGTCTTCACCGCCGTCTTTGTACACGGCGACCTTTTTGATCATGGGACAGATATCGATATTCTTAATGTCCTTGGCCACGATTTGAGCGCCTGCTGCACGCAGTTCGTCTTCATTGCCGAGACGCGCAAGGCCCAGGCCGAAGAACCCGCCTGCGCGCGCCGCCTCCATGTCAGCGACGGCGTCGCCTATAACAAGGGTCTTTGCAGGGAACACACCCAACTTCTTCGCTGCCAGGAGGAACATATCCGGATGCGGCTTGCCGTGGGTCACATCCTTTGAGGTAACGACAGCTGTAAAATAACCGATCAGGCCGACGTCCGTCAGAAGCTTGACCGAAACATCGGAGCCGGAGCCCACGGCAAGCGGGACCCCGGAAGCATGCAACCGCTGAATGAGGCGTATAGTGGATTCAAATTTCTTGATCCCGTCATGCGCCAAAAATTCGAGATAATACTTATGCACGGCCGCATGGCAACGGTCTATTTCATCGCTGCGCAGATCCGGGAACCATTTCTTTAACGATTCGCGGCCTTTGCGCCCGTTCAGATTATGATCGTAGAATTCAAGATCAACCTCAGGGCCGCCATTTTCTTTGAAAACCCGGTTCCATGCAATCACCCAGACGGGCGTCGTATCGAATATGACGCCGTCCACCTCGAATATCACGGCCTCGAATATCCCCACGAGGGCGCCGCCGTCGAGCGCGGCAAAATCGAGCGGACCCTCGAGTTTCCTGAGTTTGCCCGCCTGCCCCATCGCTTCGCGCATGATATCGCGCGCGTCAATATGGCCCAGGGCTCCGTGAAGCGCGTCGTCTTCGGTAAACCTCGAGATCCACGATGACCGGCGATTGTATTTCGAATACACCAGTACCGGCACTTCATGCCACGAATGGCCTTTCATTGCCGCGGGAGTCGAATGGTCTCCTGTTACGACCAGGACATCCCGGCGGTCTGTATCAAGCAAATCCAGAATTCCTGGCAGTGCTTGGTCCACCTGTTCGATATACCGCACCTTGGCGTCAAAATCCCCGTCTTCCCCGGCTTTATCCGTGTATTTAAAATGCACATAAAAGAAATCGTGGTCTTCCCAATGATCCCTGACTGCGGCAAACTCATCGGCAATGGTCTGGCTGCCTCCGACCGGCAAAAGCTTCATGCCGACGACGCTTGCAATGCCCTTATAGGCGGGATACGTCGCGACAGCCGCGGGGTTCAATTGATAGATTTCGGTGAACGACGGCAGCTGGACCAGCTCATCCCAGCTGCGAAGAAGAATGCTGTTGATCTGAGATTCGCCGCTCAGCCTTCGGTGAGCCGTTTCGACGATCTGCCTGACGAGCTGAGCCGTTGATTCTGCTTCCGGGACTTTCGCCTCAGTCAATAACGCGGGCTTGCCTGTCTCCTCAGGGTCAGTATCTTTCAGTTTGGCGCTTAAATCCCTGCCGCCGCGCAATATCAATACACCGCGATGTTCCTTGGTCACCTGGATCAGCACCTGGACCTCGCCGAATTGCAAGCCGGTAAGGCAGCGCTCCACAACCCCGGAAGAAACTTCCGTTGCGACGCGGCCTGCGCGCCGGTCAACGATAATGCCATCCCTTGCCGTTGCGAAATTCACCCTCGCGATGACATCGCCGGGCATCAGCTTGATATTATCGCCCATTGCGTCAAGTATGCCCCGGCCCACCGCGTGGATATACGGGTCATAGCCGAATATCGCAAAATGGCCCGGGCCGCTTCCCGGCGTGACGCCGGCGCCTGCGATCCGCGAGAGACCGACAGAACCACGGCGGGCAAGTGAATCGAGATTCGGGTGCGCAGCCTTGTCCAGTTCTGTGCCGGCCTCGCCGGGCATGTGTAAGCCGCCCAGACCGTCCATGACGAGAAAGACGATTTTGGAATCTGTCTTTATCGAAAGCCCCTTCATTTCCTTGAGATGCCGGTCAAGCGCGTGCTTCTTGACATTACCGCCGTCTTTATGCTCCGACTCTCCTGACTGCTGCGGCTGTCGATCCCGGGTGATGCGCGCCCTTCGCTCTTTCATTATATCCTTAAGATCAGCGCGCAGATTCCATATAAGCCATGACTGAATAATGACGGTTCCGATACCCAGCCACAACAGGCCCGCAGTCACATATCCATGGAAGAACGCCGCAATCGCAGGAATGACCACCAACAACACTTCATGGAACGCCATGAGGATAAACGGAAGCGCATTGAGTATTTTGTCTTCGGTGCCGCCGTCATGTTTCACGCGCGTCTGAATGCCGTACTCAAGGGCAGTTATTGCAAAAACAGGGGCTCTGCGATCAATCATACTCAGCGGTTGCGAATATCTGGTCGAGGCAAGAAGCATGGCGGACGCCTCACAGAGAAACGCCGCCGCCCTGGCCTTTGACAGAGTGCGGTAGTTATTTCTTGTCTCAATAGTGATTTCGAAAAGCCGGTCATGGTAGCCGGCCGGCAGAATCGAAATCAAGAGCGCATTAAGGTTCAGAAGCCGGCTTATGGCTTTTTTCGTATTCCCTGCAGATAAATGGCGGAATGCGTTAATACAGGTGAAAACAGCGGCGCCATATTTCACGATCGCGGGAATCTGTTTCTGCGAAAAGTCCTCGCCCCGCAGCAGCAGCGCATTCGGCAACTCCACTTTCCAGCAATAATTTGACTTCAGATCATGCCTGTTGTACACGTTAATGTCTATGCGCTCGCCGTTGAATGCTGAGGTGAACCGCCGCGAGCGCTGGCGGTCTTCGGTGATCACGAGCACGTCCACGTCCGAATACGCCGGGCACATGATGAAAGACCCAAAAACGTACACCGCCGCTGCGCGTGATCCGGGTTCAAGACAATGAAGCACGTGTTCGACCCCTCCGGTCTGTACGAATGTTGCGATCCGCGCGCAGATCGCCTTCTGCAGCGATTCATCCACGGTATTGCGCCAGAAATATCTGCCGGCCAATTCAGCACGTATTCCTTCGATCGTGCCGGCCTCTGTGCCGCCGTCTTTGCAAAGCGCGCTGATATCTTTCATCATGAGACTTGAGCCGATAAAGCCCCTGCGCTTCCAGAATACAAGCTGCTGCTCGTAGGGCGCGCCGCCATCAAACCATACATTCGCCTTATCGGATCCCGGATACGGACCTTCGGCGACCTCGATCATCTTATTTGATGCACCGATGAAATCAACCTTGTGGCCGCCAAGGCTCAGGATCCGGTCGCCGGCACTGAGCAGCAGCGTATCAACCGGCTTACCCTGGGGAGTATACACGGTGTATTTGACCTCGCCGCGGACTACGAATATCAACTCGATCCTGGGCTTCTCGATCGGGGTCGGGCAATGCGGCCGGCCGATATCGTTCTGTGCCGGGGACTTGGTGCCGATGCCCAGCGCGAACGCAGGATTCGTCATAACCTTGTATTTTTCAAATTCAATGCCGCTGCGCAGGACAAGCGCATGGATCATCCAGTAATAATAGGAATCCATGACAAGCTCCGGAGTGAATGACGCATCCCGGTTCTCATTGTAATCGGAAATGCTCGGGCTGGTGACAACAGGAAGGTGTTCGGTTTGATATACGATCGACACGACCGACTGCTCTGAGGCAATGATGGAACGGTATGAAGTAAGGATGGTGGCCAGATCTCCCGCCGACAGCTCGATGTGCCTGCTTTTTTCTTGCGAATCGAACAAACCAAGGGTGACCTTGCCGGATTCGACATAAATGACATCCTGGGCCGGCGGGCCCCGGGTCCGCGGCCGGTATTCCTGTCCGGGCTCCAGATCAATGACTTCCAGTTCAACAGGCAGGCCCTTTGGCTCCAGAATGACGCCGCGGGAATCCCTGCGGATAACGATTGCCTGCGTTCTGCCGTTATGATCCACAATGGCCTGTCCAAAAGGTTCAACGCCAGCATTGCCCCCGTCGCGAGGCTTTGTCCTTGCAGCGCCGCAGTTCACGCAACCCTTGAACTCGCGCAATTGGCTTATCCTATCATATGCCTTCAGGAATAATTCGACATCCTTCTGCGGCAGAAGCCCAATTTCCACATCAAGCTCATAACCGCTTGCCGGCGCGTGGACCGCGTTGAACATAATACCCGTAATCCTGGGGCTCAACCCGCGCGCCTCCGCTTGCCTCATGAACTTTGCAACAGCGGTATTCGCATATTTTGTCTGGTTCCATACAACATGCCTGAGGCTTCCCGGATGCGCACGGTTTATATCGGTCGCGCCCACGACGACGGCTTTGACAAAATCCTGCTCTGCAACGGCAAGCGGGTTTTGACCTTTCAAAAGCACCGTTGCCTCTTCGACGGTCAGATGGAATGCTTTGAGAACGTCTTCACGCGGCCTCCTCCTGACGAGCATCCACGGCTGCATTTCCTGCCTGCTGTATTCGATCCAGAGGCTGAAAGCCGCAACGGACAACTCCCCGGGATATAGGTTCTGTATCGCAGCAAACCATTGTTCGAACCGGACGCCGTCTTTGTCAGCAATGATCTGCCTGCCTTCTTCTATAAGGGCAGGATCGATTATTCCTGACCGCTCCAGTGCATCGAGATTCGTGGTAAATGCCGTATGGCCCCAGCGTTCCAAAAGATGCTGGATGGTCACGGGAGCGATCGCGCCCTTGAATACCCTGAAGCTTGATCCAAGGCGCTGATTCAGTTTATAATTGAGCGGCTCGCTTAATCCTCCCCTATCCCCGCCTTTGAGCCAGATAAACGAAATCGTGCCGACCGTGCGCACCAATGCGCCCAGGAGGTTTTCATCTTTATGCTCCGATACAATAATTCCGCCGTCGTTCTGACGCCTTGACGCGCCGGCAACAGGCAACCATACCTTGTTGCTGCGGCGCTCAACCCGCGCCTTCAACGCATCCAGCATACTCCATGCCGCGGCGAATTCAGGTGATTTCTTCCCGCCGTTATATGTTTTACGATATGTTTCAATGTCTGAAACCAAAACCGCCAGTGATGCAATCGCCGATGTTCTCAGACGCTTTGCTTCCTGTCGGAATTCATTATCGTTAAGCATGATACCACGATACGCGTAAAATTCCCTGTTCCAGCCATCGCTGGTCCGGTCGAGCAGCCGGTCCAGCCGCATCGCCCAGAAACCGCCGTTCTCTTTCGGCCGCATAGCATAAAATTTCCGGTCCTTTTCATCGCCGACCTCATTGAAACCAAGGCCCCGCACCAGGCCGCGCAGCGGGCCGAGCGTAAGGTTTTCATAATCTTCCTCGTACGATGCCCGGCTCTCGTCTTCCGGCGACCACAGATAATACAGACACGCCCATTCAGGAGCAAGGCCGAATAGCGCGCCCAGCTGTGCTGCCCGCATGAATGTCCGGGCGGTGATCTCTTTCAGGACATGTTTGCCGGGGATATACGATATGAAGTTGATCCCGCTGTTGAACGGATTACACGTAAATATCTTCACGGCGTTATTATCGAGCCTGAAATTCGTCACGCCGATAAGCACGCCGTCAAAGTAAAATCTGCCGCGTACCCGGAACGATTCGAGCCGGCCGGTTTCAAGGGACTTGCTGGCCTGTTCAATGATCCATTGCTCTCTGATTTCAGAGGAAACGATCGGCCGTGTAACCGCCGCGCTCAGATCCAGGCCGCCGTCTTTCTTTCCTTCATATTTGCCGGTGACGATATCAGGGTCTTCACGGTGATCTCCCAGATATCTGGACCGGGCAATAAACCTGCCGATGACTCCGAACGCATCCATGGAAACCCCCGCGAGCGCTGCAGATATGCCGATTGCCAGAATAATGAACGCCGCAGCCGGGAAGCTGCCGATAAGCATGCCTGCGCCGACGCTGCCAGCCATGATCATACCGACGAAAACAATAAAACCTTTTGCATTCAGGCCGTACGGGAATTCCTGCGCCCATTCCTCAAGCGTCTTTTTGTCCCCGCCGTCAAATGTCTTTTCGAGCAGGGCGAACCATTCCCTCGTGCCCTCCGTCTCACTACCCATCCAGATCATGCGGCAATCGGTCCTTGTAAGATCAGGCTCTTCCTTATCCACGCTGATAATGTATTCCAACTGGGACTTTGTCACTTGTTCTGAAACCGGTCGGGCATTTCCGCCCTTAAAGAATTCGTTGCCGTGATAGATATACAAGGCATCCGGCCCGATCTGGGCGATCACATCATTGACTGCAACTGCCTTGTTGACGCCGGCGACGTTGATGTCAACCGTGACGCCGGTTGCGCCGCCCGCTTCAAAAGCCTCATACGGCAGACGCAGCGTCCGGAAGAAATCGTTGAATTCCGCTGCGATAGACCCGCGCGCCTCGGGCGGAACCGGCTTGAACGCAAGCTGGAACACCGGTTCATTGGTAATCGCGCGCGTTTTCGCATCAGGCCGCAGCTCTAATCCCGGTTTTCGCCAGGCGTACGACATGCGGCCGGCGGCACGCGTCCCGAAAATGAATCCCGGATACAGGTATCTATGCGATACTTCGCCTTTTTCATTGATCTTTTGATTTTCCGCCAGCGCGATATCGACGCTGTGCCAGAGATCGATGCTCACTTTACGGGCGATTGGCTGGATCATTTCGATATGCACCGGATCAACGGTCTTGCCGCTGCGGTATGAGATATCTTCGATACGCGCGCCATTCTTGAAGGTGAACTTCTGCGCGGCGCCGTTGCCGTAAATAATGAAGTTATCGAAGAGCTCGACCTTGCCCTGTTCAGCAAGCGCTTTCAACAAAGGCGTGACAATACGCTCGTTCTGTTTCAAGATATCATTGCCGGAGATGATGGCGACAATGAACCCTTTCTCCAGCATCCATATGAACGTGTCCACCAGGCCTGCTTCTTCGATGGTCTCTTTATGATCCTTGCCGGTTTTAAGCAGCGTCTTGTCAACGTCGAAGATCAAGACGACCTGTTTGCCCTGTCTGCGGTATCCGGCAGCGCGCTCAAGCACAGGCTGTAACCTTCTTCTGATCTCTTTGCGCTCCCCGCCGTCCTTTCCCATGGTCACAATTACATTATGGTTGTGCCCATCATAAGGGATTATATTACCTGGGATAAGATTACCCGTCTTTCTATCCTGCATCGATATAACACCGCTGGATACTCCGTCAGGATTCAGGATTTCAATATAATATGTTTTACCCCTGAATTTTCTTTTTACCCTATATCCAGCCCAATTACTCGGAATACATGGATCGACAACCAAACCATCATACACAGGCTTGATCCCCAGCATAAACTGCATAACGGCCCTCAAATACCACGCGGCCGCGCCGGTAAGCCAGGACCCGCCCGCACCCTCTTCTCCATTTTCTCCGTTCACGACCTGTGATAAAACATGGGGGTCCGACTGATATTTTATCGGGTCATTCAGGCTGGCAACAGGCGGGAGCACAGCTCTGATGACTTTGTAGGCGTCGTCAGCACGGCCCGCTTTTAACAAAGCGGTTATTCCCATTGATGCAGCGTGGACAAAACAAGCACCATTCTCTTTAAAGTACGGAGGATAAAAATAACAACAGCCTACCGGACAATTTTCCTTATCATAGGCAGGATAAAAAAGAAGAAGGCCCGCATTTCTGGATAAACTCATTATAGCGTTAACACAGTCCTCTTCTATGTCCTGATATTCGCCGCTCAGTATCGCATATACCTGAGACAAAAGATGAACACGCCCTTCCACATTAGTCGAGGTTCCAAACGGGTTACCGTTATCGTCTTTGCCGGCAATAAAATACTTGCCTTTAGAATCCCAATATTGTCTCGCGGCTATTTCTTCTTTCGCTTTCTGTATCAACTCCTGATGTTTAGTTTTGTTGATCTGTTTCTCGCTCGCGCTCACAGCATCTTTATCGCTGATCTCGATCAAACAATTGCACATGAGCAGAAACATCATAGCCACCATGACAGATTCGGCTTTTGACTTCTTTAATTTTTTAAGGTAATTGTCTCTATTATAGCCCTCGGCGTAGTTGCCCTTATACTTGCGTTGATTGGCATCATTCCAATCCGCGGTTAGCAAAAGTCCGAAATTTCCCCAGGAGAATTCAATTGCTTTCATGAGATGTTGATATACCGTATCGAGCTTGTGCTTGTTATCCGCATATCCTGCCAATTTACCCAGTATTGAGATATCATTCGTTTCTCTAATGTACTCATAAATCGCCAGGATCATCCAAAGATGATCGTCAGAGAACGGAACCTCATCATGTTCCTTAGGGTCGCTTGTCAATACGTCAAACGCATGAATAGCACTGCCATTCTGAAGATGTGTGGCCCGCAATAGCAATATTATTCTTCTTTTGGCAGCGGCTGCGTCCAAATGGACGTAACCAATGATATCCTGCCAGGAATCTCTAGTCCCCATACCCCGGCTCTGGCCGGTTTTCAGTTTATCTACGGAACGAGAAAATATATAATTTGCCCATACCTGCCACTGTAACCAACTGTTGGCCATAAATTCAAGCTCTTTATCTGGAAGCTCACACTGAAATTTCTCAGTCTTCCCACTAACATGTTTTTTCAATGCTTCAAAAGCAGTATTAACATTTTCGGGATTCAGCCATTTTTCCGCTTGTTCCCAGCAAACCTCTTCATCTTTTCCAATGCCCAAAGCAAAGATGATTTCTTTCCGGCAGCCTGCCTGATTTGCCGGAGCCAACTTGATGCGTATCTTATGGCTGCCTACGCCAAACCCGCCTGTTGATTTGTCATTGCCGGGCAACAACGGATCCTCGACCCACGCCGGACACGATAAGTCTCCTGCGCCGGTAAATCCTTTCAAGCTGGTTTGTACGGCTACGGGGCACTCGCTTACGGCAAAAAAAGTAATTGGCCATTCCTGCTGGTTTTTCTCATACCAAAGCTTTTCCTTTAACCGGAACTCAGTCTTTCTATAGATTATGCGCTTATCCCCGGTTGTAAAGTTACGATATGTAAAGTTCTGTCCCATTTTTTCATTGTCCTGGGGCCCGTTAGGAAATTCGCGCAAGCTCCAGATCATCAAATCCTTCTCTTGAAAGGATTTATTCCTGAATATGACTTTTTGAATTTCGGGCGCTCCTTTATTTAATGGTATGAATATTACCTGCTCGGTCTCTATCCCATTTCTTTCAGAGATGATACGGAGATATCCGAATCCAATGCGCGTTTCATACCACTTAAATTTAGCCCTTTCCTTTACGATAGGCTTAATACTCGCCGACCAATACTCCTCTGGATTATTCATATCCATTAAGTAAATATACCTGCCTTGAATGCCCTCTTCGCTGCCTCCGCCGGTATATCTGGTAAGCCAATAATTGTTAGGATCTTCCAGTGTCCAGGTAAATCCGGACCCATCGGTAAATACGATAGCATGAAGGTATCTTTTGCCGAACTTTACTCCTAAATATGTATAATAACGTGGCGCATCACGCGATATAACGACATATTCTTTAGTCTTTGTATCAAAATAGCCGACAGCGGATTGCGCAAGCTTTCCGCCGTCTTTTTCGATATCAGCAGGATTAATATTACCGGCAGGCCCCAAATCATCCGCCACGGTAGATAATGGGGCCTGCGTATCGGTAATATGAGTCTCTGAATCCTTAATATCGACGGCAGGCCCCAAATCTTCATCCGCCACGGTAGAGAGACCCAGGGCCTGCCTGATAGAAATCAAGACAATTGCCGGAAATGCGATAAAGGCGAGATACAACACAGCCAGAAGTTGTACTGAAGGATTGTTGATCCTGCTGAGGGAAAGGTACGGAGCGATGATCCTGACAAAATCGTTTTGCTGCCTGACCGCCGGAGGCCCTCTGGATCCGGGCAATCTGACGGATTGTTCGGGTGCAATGACTGCATCAGCAGGATGGACAAGGCCTTCCTGTTCGATGCCGTGGTCAAACCGGCAGCTATCTTTCATAAGCTTTTCGGCAATGACCTCGTTGTGACGAACGGACTTCACATCCCCGCCGTCCTGCTCGCTATTATCGTCATAGGGAGGCTGGGCTGCCAGGCCTGCCAGTTTTTCCTTAAAAAATTCCATCGTGCAGAAAATGCAATCGATCGCGCCCGATCTCCTCTGAGCCAGAACCATGGTATATGCCTGTGGCTGGGCCTGCATGATACGGCGAGCCGCCTCTATCGCTTCCGGATCGGTCAGCACGCAGAACCGGATGGCACCTGACCGGACCATGGCGATATCGTTATAATCATAATAATCGAGTCTCATGATTTTCTGAGCCGGATCCGACACGTTTTCGCCGGTCGCGCCGTTGCCAAGCAATGCGTGATACAGATCGAATGCATCTTCTTCGCCGCCGTCTTTCTTGCCGTACCCCCAGTAGTGTGGATCAAGTTCTATGGGCATATACGTCACCGGAGCATATACGATCGGTTTATACACGAATGCGGGGTAAAGCTGCGGCTTGAACGCCGCTTTGAACAGTTCCCGGTTCTTTTCGGTATCTTTCATGCGCACGAAAACGCCTGCGCCGCCCTGTTGCTGACGCAGCTGTGTCAATGCTTCAAACGAGGCCTGCGCGAAGTAATCACGCACCAGGTTGGGGCTGATACGATCCAGATATCCTTTGGCAAACCCGACTGCCGGGTTGCCCGGGATGAACATTTGAGGCACCAGTGACACGAACAGAACGAAATAATTCTGCGGCTGGGCCAGAATCTGCTGGAAGTTGATATGCTGGTCGCTGGTGCCCTGCAGGACCCAGTCCACCCCCTGGCTGATAAGGAAATCCCGCAGCGAATAAAATTTCTCGCCTTCGAGATAAAGCACGATGACGAACTTCCGGCCGTGCATACGTGCAAACTCCTTGCCCATGCTCAACAGGGCAACCATGTCGCCTCTGTTTTTGACCGCAGACGGAAACGCGAGCTCGGTGATATTGGTCCGGACCATCCCCCTGCCCGCCTGAATCCTGGTTTCTTGTACCGCTTCATCAATCGCCCCGGCATTGCGCCAGGCCGCTTCCTGAAGGGCCTTCATTCTGCTTTCAAGCAGGCCTTTGCCCAGCTCGACGAATGGCTGGCGCAGGTACAGATTCTCCTGCAGGATCCGTGTCGCAGGATTCTTCAAATCATTCAGATCGACATCGGCGCCCGTATAACCTGAGGCGAGCAGCGCGCGGGCGATCAGCCGGTCGCCGTTCAGGTTGGTCAGGCCGTAGAAAATGGTAAACAATGCTGCGTAGATGAGGGCCACCTGCTGCCCGGTCATGCCGGTAAAATCAACGGCAAGCGGAATATTCACCACGTTGCCCGATATGTGCGCGGATGAAAGGTTAATCACCAGGGCATCCGGTTTATTCTGATAATATTGTTTCTGGTCGGGCCAATCGCGCGCGCGCACGGCTATGAGGTTAATGAACCCTTCCTGCCAGATGCTCTCGTTATTGTTCTGCTCCTGCGCCTTGCCGAACCAGAACAGATGATCCGGCACGACAAGCGCGATATTCCGGATGCCTTGATCCATGATCATCTCATTGAGGATGTTGGCGCAATGGCGGCCTTCGAGGACCTGCGCGATGTTAGCGCTCCGCGCCTGCCAGTATTGCTCCGCGTCAAGATCATAGAACGCCAGGAATGTCATCATGTGCAGATCGCCTGTCCAGCGGCCGGCGACATTGTCATACATGGCGCCGAAGCCGGGAGCGTTCTCTCCAAGCTCATCGCCGAGGCCTGAATTCCTGATGAATGCCGACAGGCGGCTGACTTCAGGCCTGTCCACAGTTTCGAAAAACATGTTGCCCAGGGCTACCCCGAGGATCGCGGTTACGTCTTCCCGGCTCATGCCCAGCGCGGCTGCGTTACGCGTAATCAGCTCGATCAGACTCGTTGTGCCAAACCGCGCTTCATCCACTTTGAACAAATCGGCACCCGCCCGCTCCTTGCCGTCGATAAAGTTCACCTCATGGAGCGTATTGAGCACGGTATGTGCGAACCGATCGCCGTCGAATCCTCGATCCAGGGCGATATTCTTGAGGAGCGCCTTGAATATATCGATAAAGATCATCATGGTTTCATCGGTCGATCCTGATTTGGAGCTGGGGATCACGGCAACCTGGTCCCAGTCGATCTTAAACGCTCTCAGATGCTTCCTGATAAACGCCTCGTAATCCACGCCAAGCTCGTACGCGCCGACGATCTTGCCCGATGTCGAATCTACGACTTCGAATCCGCTCGCAATGCCCTGGAACGGCGTGTGCTGGCCGCCGATGCCCGGCTTGATGACCAGCTTGATCGGCTTACCTATAATGCGGCTGCGGTTTTTGAAGAACGCTTTCATGTCGTTGACAGTTTTGATAAAAGATTCCTTCCCGGTCTCCTTGCCATCCGGACTCCGCGTGTAGTATCCCTGCGAGCCGGTCAGGGCAAAAGAACCGTCCGGCGACGCGCCTTCAGGCACGCCGTATCCCAATTCGTTATGCCCGCCTTTCATGAACAGTTTGCGGATTTGCTCATTCCCGCGGGCATCAAGCGGCGTGCGCAGCTTTTTACCGACGATGCGAGCCTCTTCTTTCTCGCCGCCGTCTTTTTTACCGGTCGCAACAACAGCCTTGCCGTTCTCCTCCTGGATCATTTTCAGGATCACCAGTTTGAGGAAATTGACCAGCTCTCTGGTATAGTCGTGCGCGCCTGAAATGCAATGCGCGATCTCTTCGATATACGTCGTCAGGAAATCGTCTTCCTTTTGCAGGCGGCTGCGGCGGATGCCGATCGTGCGCGTTGCCTCGTCCCAGAAGCCCCAGGTCATCATGTCAACCTCTCTGCCGCGTTCCAGTTCCCATTTGCTCAAGGTCCGTTCAAATACGCGGACTTTGAATTGCGGCAGCTCTTTGCCAAGTAACAAAACAAGTTTTCTATTGACGATGAAGGCGGTCGCAAGCATTGCTTTCTCCTGCTCGGTCAACTCATCCGCAGCCACATATTCGATAAACTGGTGAACCACCTCATAGTCATAGGGTACGCCCAAATGGTCATGCAAAACGGTCCTGATATGTTTGGCCGTGTTCACAGGGTTATATCCGATGTGGTGCAACTTCGTGCCTATGTCCGGATTCTTAAAGAACACTTTGGTCACCAGCGCAATGCGTTTACCCCGCATGACGCTGTCATAGGCCATTTGCCAGACAGGAACGTTAACGGTAAAGCTATCAATGGGGCATGATAATTCGATGCAATCTTCTCTTTCAGACTCGATCAATGCTTCTTTCAGTACGCGCTCGATTGCCGCCGGAGAGTCGCCTTCGGCAAGTATTCTGCCGACCGCATCTTTTAGCAACTGAAGATTCAATACGTTTCTGTCCGGAGAGGCCACAAGCTTCTTGTCGAAGAAATTATATCCGAGCAACAACTTGATCCCCTGCCATGCGCTTGCAGGAACGAACAGGTCCTTCACGTATACGGCAGGATGCAGGAATGCGATCTCGCCGACAGAAGTTTTGGAAAGCGGCTTGTAATTCGGATTCAGGGTCAGCACAAGCTCCGGTATGCGGGCGATGACATGACCGAAGCGGCTGTCAAAATCACGGAAAGTGATCTCGGTGCCGAAAATAGAATCCTGGCGGGACTTGACAAGCTCAAACCCGAGCGATTTGACGTTAAACCGCTTTTTATCCCCGTTCCTGGTTTCAAATACTTCATCCTCGAGCTCGACGGCCTTTGCACTCCAGTTCCTCGAGCGTATCTCGATCGACCTGACATTATTGCGCAGGCAGCTTGCGACTGCCATTTTCAGACCTTCGCCGAACGAACCCCTTGCTTCCGTGTTCCCGTTCTTGGTCGAATACAACAGGCTTAACAAGTGCTCATCAAACCCTGCGCCGTTGTCCTTAAAACGGACCGCGACGATTTGGCCGTCGATCGTGCCGTTATACTGTTCATGGGCGGTGCCTTCCGCAACCTGAACAGGCACGGGAAGGTGCGCGCCGTTGCCGAAAAGCCTCTTGACCGTTGAAATAAACCCTGGTTTTTGCGCCAAAGCCGACGCAAGCCGTGTATTCGACGCCAGGTCATGCCACTGCTCCCGACCCTGATTATTCCGGATTGCGACCTCGACATGCACTGCAGTCGCCCCTGAATCCTCATGAAGCATGTTTTGTATCAGGTCAGTGACCGCGCGTTCGAGCGTCCATGCCTCTGCGCGATAATCGAGCGAGATGGACGTCCGCAATAAAGAATCATGCTCCGCGTAATATTCGTCAAAAACCGTCGGCACGGATTTATCCAGCAAGTACTCTATGCCATACGTGATGATAACTTTCCTGCCGCTTTGAGATATCGCTTTGACCATCTGCCCGACTTTGGGCACTGCCAGGGAAGTAGCCGGCATAATGACAGCGTTCTTTCCGTAGACATCATAAAGCGCGTGCGCCCAGAGAGACCTGTCTGTCCATGTCCAGAAATGTCTGAATTTCTCAAACGCCTCGTTCTCAAAGACCCCTTGAGCCGTTTTTCCTGACATCCATTCATTGGTGCACGCCGCGATCACAGTCCTCATCACCTCGGGATTTTTCGTATTCCTTAACAGGTGGTGCACCGCGCTCAAGATCCTGTAGGAAGGCAGGGAATCCCGGTCCCGATTCAGATCATTCTTCGCATCCTGGGAAATAAGATTATAATCGAACAACCCGCCGGCGACTTCCATTACGAACATGCCGCTGACATATATCCTGGATGGCCGTCCCTGCGCCTTCCGGATCATATCGCCCGTTTCTGCGTCACGGTCCAGTATCTTCAGGTCATCCCGGAGATACAGGATCAGGTTATCCGCGCGCTGGGCTGTCTTGAAGAAGGCCTGATCAAAATCCGTTATAATGGTCCTGGAACCGCGGATCATGGGGCTCGGTTCGATCTCATAACAGAGTTCGTACGTAGAGAGCTCATTGGCCTTGCCTTTGTTCAAAGTCAGCGGCTCAAGCCGCGCAGTTGCCTTCCAGTCCTTCGAATAGAATGTCAGGCCGAATCCCTTGCGCATTGCGACCAGCGCTGCGATCTTAAGCCCTTCGCCGAATTTGCCGACCATTTCTGCCTGGTTCTCTTTGGTGCTGCACAAAAGCGCAAGCAGTTCTTTGTCATACCCGACGCCGTCATCGCGTATCTCGATCGCCTCGACATCCTGCCTGCGCAGGTTCTTTGCATAACGCAGCGGAACCATCCGGCCCTTGTCTGTGCGGAACAGGACCTCGATCTTGCTGCCCATGGCATCTGACGGCAGATGGTTCTGCACCAGGTCGATCATGATGCGCAGGTCCGGCCAGTTCACGTTATAATTGGTGGTTATATTGGTCCGCATCAGGGCCTTGCCCCTGGCAGCGCCGCCGTCGCGAAAGGATCCGACCGATGTTCCGACATTTTTCGCGCAAGGTTTCAACACCACCATGCCCAGAGGCGGCAGGGTAAATTCTGCGGAGGCAGGGAAACCGTGCGCCGGACGGTCAACTGCCGCAATCCGGCCGAGATTTCCCACATTGCTCCCCCCGTACACGGCGGCATCGCTGTTAAACGTTTCCTCCCATTCGCCTTCCCCGGGCAGCCCAAGGATGTAGCCGTAGCGGGGAACCGGAGTAAAATTCAGGGCAACCGCCAATGTATCCTGTGGCTTTTCGCCGAAACGCAGGTACGCCGCCACGGCGTGCTGCTTGTCGTCACATGCGATCCAGCGGAAACCCCGCGATTCGAAATCATATTGGTGCAGGGCAGGTTGATCGCGTTCCAGCCGGTTCAGGTCCCTGACAAACCGTTGTATCGCCCGGTGCTCGGGATATTCCAGCAGCCACCAGTCGAGGTCCTTGTCATGGTTCCATTCTTTGTACTGTCCGAATTCCCCTCCCATAAACAAAAGCTGCTTGCCCGGCATGGTGTACTGCAGACCAAGCAACAGGCGCAGGTTGGCGAACCGCTGCCACTGATCACCCGGCATCTTTTCCAGCAATGAATGCTTCAGGTGCACCACTTCGTCGTGGGACAAAGCAAGCACGAAATTCTCACTAAAGGCATATGCCAGGTAGAAGGAGAGCCCGCCCAGATAAAAACCACGAAATACCGGATCAAGCTTGATGAACTCCAGGGTATCGTGCATCCATCCCATTGCCCATTTCATGGAAAAGCCCAGGCCGCCTGCGTACACCGGCCGGGAGACCATCGGCCAGGCGGTGGATTCTTCGGCGACGGTGAGGATGCCCGGATAACGCGCGTGCACCACCTGATTGAACTGCTTGAGAAAATGCACCGCTTCGAGATTCTCCCTTCCGCCGTACACGTTAGGTATCCACTGTCCGTTTTTGCGGGAATAGTCGCGATAAAGCATCGAGGCTACCGCGTCCATGCGCAGGCCGTCGATATGGTACTTCTGCAGCCAGAAGCAGGCGTTGCTGATCAGGAAACTGCGCACCTCATTCCTGCCAAGGTTGAACACCGCGGTGCCCCAATCCGGATGCCTGCCTTCCCGGGCATCGATATGCGAATACAGTTCGGTGCCGTCAAAATAGATCAAACCTTCTTCATTGAGCGGGAAGTGCGCCGGTACCCAGTCCATCAATACGCCGATCTCTTCCCTATGCAGCCGGTCCACCAGATACATCAGATCCTGCGGGGTGCCGAAGCGAGAGGTGGGCGCAAAAAAATTGGTCACCTGGTATCCCCAGGACGGAACAAAGGCATGCTCAGTAACCGGCAAGAGCTCCACGTGGGTGAAGCCCATGTCCCCGATATATTCCGCCAGCTCATCCGCGGTCTCCCGATAAGTCAACCAGCGATTATCCTCTTTCCTGCGCCAGGAACCAAG
This sequence comes from Candidatus Omnitrophota bacterium, assembly GCA_029571225.1. GTDB lineage: Bacteria > Omnitrophota > Gorgyraeia > Gygaellales > Profunditerraquicolaceae > JAGOOP01. The sequence goes on from JAKPTF010000035.1 coordinate 126,203, forward strand.
GTGCATCTCGTACACGGACATCGGGCTTTCCAGCGACTGACGTGCCGCACGGGTATCCATCCACTCCCTGTCCCGCCAGTCGTAATTCAGCTCCCAGACAATCGATGCGGTGGTCTCGGGATGATCCTTTGTTGGAAACTGGTTAAAAAAGGCAACTGGATCTGATTTCAGACGGGACTGGTGGTCAGCGCCAAGCACGTGGAACTTGTACAACGCTCCCATGCCCACTCCGGGAATGAAAGTCTCCCAGACCCCTGCGTAGGTTTTGGACATTGGCGCGACGGATCGATCCCATGAGTTAAAATCCCCGCACACGCTCACCTGCCGGGCATGCGGCGCCCACACCGCAAAATGCGTCCCCAGCAACCTGCTGCGGTCGAGTACCACATGCGCGCCCAACTTGCGGTAGGTGTCATAATGCGTTCCCTCGACCATGAACAGGTGCTGGTCGAATTCAGTAAAACGCGGCAGAAGTCCTTCCTCGTTTCCGCCATCCTGCTTAGCAGCGGAACCGTCCGGTTGCGCCTGCGGGGCAGTGCGCGACATCCGGATCGTCAGTACGGATTTCTCCGGCATGTTCAGGCTGATCCGACCTCCATCGTTGAATTGAGACGCAGACCCCGAACCTTCACCCGCCACGGTAGATTGACCCAAGGCCTGCGTTATCTCAATCGGAACAAGAAGCCGAACGCGTTTAATATCATATGTCAATCCTGCACGACCCTTGACCTCAGCAAGAAGAGCTTCCAAAACTTCCAGTGAATGCCGGTTTATCAAAGCTATTTCCCTCTCGTACCCGGCCTGATTAAGCCACATGCCCCGGTAGACATAGAACCATGCGTACCAGTTACGCTCGGCAGCCGCAAAAAGATCTTCCGAGGACAAGGCCCAGGCCCCGCTACTATGCTTGCATTCCAGGGCACGCAAGGCCGAATCGAGTAGCATGTGCCTGTTTATCAGGCGCAATCCCAGTCCGCGACTAAGCGTCCGTAATGGCAGGAGCAAATTGTCTTCATAGTCAGGATTGTAATCCGCGCGATGCTCATCTTCCACTCCCCAGATATAGTACAAAGTCGCCCAGGGGCTGTCCCATCCCAGGGCCTGGCCGATCTGTATCGCCCGCAACAGCGTGCGCAGGGTGATCTCCTTGCCCAAATGCTGACGGGGAATATAGGAAACCAGATTCTTCCTGTCCCAGCCCGGCGGGTTGCACCCGTAGATCCGCGCGCCGTTCTCGCTGATGGTGACGTTGGTCAAGCCCACTGCCCGCTCCCCGGCCCGGAAACCAGGCAGCGCATAAATCTCGATAAAGTCCTTCTTCTCATAGTCCGGACCGACGCGACGGATCATCCATTCCTCGCGGATATCCGAAGACCGGATAGCCTGCTCCTGCGCCCCACCGTCCTTGCCATGTCTGTTTTTCATTATCTCAAACAACCTCGTTCGAAGATCCTTTTCGGTCAGGCACGCTTTCAACATATCAAGATCGTCTTCGCTAAAGACTGAAGACGCGCTTGAATACCCCCTCAACTTATACTCACCATACTCTGCCTTCGTAAAAACGAACGAGGATTCATCGAATATCTGGATTTCAAAGTACCGGTTAGCATACGAACGGGAACGATCAAAAGGAAATCTTTCCGGCATAAAGAAGAAGCAATTTGCCCGGGTCGATCCGTTTCTGGTAACTACCCTTTTCTCTTTCAAGCGGAAACCCGCCGCTGCCATTTTTGCACAGATATCGTCTATCCCAATCTCCCGTTTCAGTATTCTCATCCCTATGTAATCGTTCGCAATCTCTGCCCCCCGGCAGAGCAGTCCAAAGACATACGCATAACATGCATCGGGATTTTTTAACTGCTCCGAATTTAACGGCACTCCGTACTTCTTGTTCAGGCGCAGATAAATACTCAAGGCTCCCTTGATTCGATGGTCTATCCTAACAATTTGTTTTGTTTCTCCAGTCAAAGCGCGCGCGATATCATCACGGATCTGGCAACTGACACCTTTTGGATCGATATAATAATCGGCGAACGCATTCTCGATCGCCTTTGACAAGACGGGAGCGATGACCGAGAAACAGCCGTTGCGCAGGTTGGAAGCAAGATCATCCATGCCGAGACGATAGGCCAACGGGATATACACCAGGTTCACATCCGTAAGCATCTCTCGCGCCCGGGCATCCAACGATCCATGTAATGCTTTGACCTGGAAGAGCTGCGCCTGCAAGGCCGATTCCACTTCGTTTACACTCGAGAATCTATCCAGCAATTCCCGCATCCTCCTGGCTTTGGCTGCCTTGACAGCCTTGAATTCTTGATAGCGACCGCTCATCTTCCTCATCTGTTCGATGAGCTCCGCGTGGAAATTTTTCTGATTGCGTATATAGTTCTCTAAAGGCATGAAAATCTCTTCCATCTCTTTCTCGATTTCAGCTTGCTCCTCGCTTGGCAGCAATTCAAGCATGTCAATTCTCTCTGAAAACTGTTCCAGCAAAGTCGCCAGCCGCGTATCCTCATCAACATCCGCCGTTCCTATATATATCCCGGCGCGTTCCTTCAATCGGGAAGCTAACGATGGCAGTCCCAGAACTTCGGCAAACGGCGCATAGAAATCGTGAACCCGGCGAGCAAGGAAGCGTAATTCGAAGATCGTGTTCTTGGTTGGAGCCAGAGGCAGTTTCTCTTCAAGCGCAGCAAGCGGGAAGAAACCGAGAGATGCTTTTTCTGCTTCATGCAGCCTGGCCACGATCTCCATGATCTGGCGCGTTCCTTCGTGCGTTTTCATCGGCCAAAGATTGATCGTCTCTGGAGCGCCATTGAAATCTTTGCCCGGCACGCCCACTAAATACGGCAGCTTGTTACCCGATTGCGCGCCCAGCCGGGCCATAGGCGCAGCCAGGAAGTTGTAATCGGTAGCGCTATCGCCGATCCCGATGATCAGCGGATTTACAAACGCCCTCTCGCGCAAGAATTCCTTCAGGGTGAACTCCTTATCCCGCACGCTGGCGATCACAAAGGTGGTCCCGGAGAACACGTACATCTTCTCCTTCAGACCGTCAGGCAGCATCGGCATCATCAATTCCACGATCCGGGCGGTGAACCGGGCGTCCTGCAGCTCGGCCGCTGCGTATTCTTGGCTGTTTTCTTTTAGTTCCACAGAAAGCATCTTGCCTGCGCCGTTGTTCAACTTCACGATGCCCAGCTGATACCGATATGTGACGATGAATTCTTCAAAAATATTCAGCACCGTCTGCATATCCTGAGATTCCAGAGTGAACCTGATATAATCTTCCGTGGGCACGTCGAACATGCTTACCACTGCCGTATAGAACGCCAGGGCATAAGCCTGGATGATCCGGAACTGCTCTTCCTCGCTGAATGGCTCTCCGCAGGCCTGGGCATACTCATCGCCTTTCTCATCCCAGATCAGCTTTTCGCTGCCGCTCATACAATAATAGACTAAACGCGCCAGCTGTTTATGCATGCCGCGCTGCCTGGCTGCTTGCGTCAACGGTTTGATCACGTTCTCATAGCTGTGCACTAACAGGCCGCCGGTGATCACCACAAACCACACGTTCTTCGCCAGCAGGTCGAGCGCGGCGTTTATCGCATCCTGCGTGATCGGTTCGTTTGGGCCTGTTAACGTACCATCCTTATCCATAAAGAATACCAGATCGGAATGTTTTTTATTGACCGCCTTGATCAGCGCCAGCATAACATGCAGCTGCCCGACTAGATCAGGATTGGAAAGAATATCCCGGCCCAGGGATGCGTACGCCGCGTCCCCCTCGACGCGATACCTGTTCAGCTCCTCTTCCAAGCTCACCCATTCCAAGGCGGAGGTCTTTTTCGCGTCAGGAGACAGCAGGGCGATCTCCCGGTCATCCACCAGATATAAATACATGCTGCCGATTTCCCGGTCAGTACCGTGCACTACGCGCAGCGCGCCTTCGGATCCCACCACAAACGCGCGCTTGCGATCAAGCTGTACGGTGCCCTGGTAGAGTTTTTTCTCCGCCGCTTGCAGGCCGGCTTCCCGGTCATCGGTAATCAGGCCGCAATTGGTTGCTGCGGATACGTCTCTGGCAAAAGGCATCTTCTCCACGTTGCCGCGCACACCTATCAAGATCTCTCCCTCCTTATTCACCAGGAGCACGAATACCGTACGATGCCACAGGCCCTGGGTGTGCACTTCGTCGCGCGGCCGGGCAATGAATGCGCCCGATGCATCGGTCAGAAACGCGCCCTGCTCATCGGTGATGTAGAACAACTCTTCCTTCCCGCCGTCACGGGCCAAATTCCTAAGGAAAGCCGCTATCCGCTCGTTATCAAAAGCCGCCGCGATTGATCCTACAAAGACTTTGGGATTATCGCGCACTGCCACTTCCAACTCGCTGATATCCCAGAAACGGCTTTCCGCAGCCACGATCATATCCGCCTCATCCACAACCAGTTTCTCCAGCTCTTCGTCAGTGGCTTGATATACGTACAGCTTGTAGATGGCCCGGTTGTAGGCGTTGTTGCCCTTGACATCGTCGCAGAAAGTCCCCATTTCATGCAACCGGCCAAGGTCGATGTTCTTAAGATTCAGCTCCTCTTCGATCTCGCGCAGACAGCCTTCCATATAGGTATCGCCCAAGTTCAGATGGCCGCCCACCGACTCTGCGTATTTGTCCGGATCGATGTCCTTGTCCGCACCGCGCTTTTGCACGAACACTTGGCCGCGGGGATTTATTACCCAGACGCGGTTGTCCCGATGCAAGTCTCCGTCCACGTGCACCAGCGCCCGAGGCTTGACCCTGCCCAGCACCATGCCGCAGGCATCGATAATCTCGAAAAAATCCATTGCGTAGCTGTCTTCTTTAACGATCTGGTTCAGCAGGACGGTCTTATTCAGTTTGCTGCGGAAATCACGCTGCCATTCCAGGAGTTGCCGGGTAAAATTGTAAAGCGTGGAGTACTCATCCTTTCCCTGCAGGTCTTTGGCATAACGCAGGAATGCCTGCACGTACGGCCGGTCGAAATTGGTGACCGCCTTAAGCACGGCGGCATATCCATCGGCAGAGCTTCCGGCAGGAATGCGGTTCAAATGGTACTGGGAAAGGTCGATTTGATCGAGCAGGCGGGCAAAGGCCCTGACGCCGATGTGTTCCGAGGCGGTGATCACAATGATCTCGTAATCGCGTTCGCTGCGATTGGCCAGGGTGAAACCGGTAATGGGGTTTTCGCCGACATTATTGTTCAACACGACATGGCTTGCGGAAGAAAGCGTGATCTGCTCCGGAGGACCACGCATTCTTAGAATCCCCATGGTCGCGGAAAGCTTTGCGCTGTCGGTTTCGGCATTCCAATCTGCAGAAATATTTTTTGGCCAGGGCATGAACCTGACGACTTGCAGTCCCGGATACAGCGAAGCGAACGGGATCACATCGGTGGTCTCGCCCGGTTTGATCGTAATTATCTTAAAATCGATATCCATAACCAGAGACACTTCGGGATTGTACACTCCGGCAGCATCCTGCTTGAATATCACATTGCCTTCTTCATCAGTCTTCAACTGTGCGGCCATAGCCGGCAAGATGTGGGAATAAACCGCCCAGCCGTTACCCTGTGTGACCTGCGCCGGCACCAACGCATACCTGCCGGAGACAATCGTTTCTCCGGAGGACTTGAACAGCCTGGCAAAAATATCCTTGAACGTCCAGTCGATACTCGGGGCGATGGCATCGGTGTTACGCAACGTATGCGAATATCCGGCGGGAATACGCACCAGGCAGCCGAACGGCATCTGCTGGCTGTATTTCGCTTCCAAAGCATTGATGTCGGTTTCCGAGATAATCCTGGCCAGCAACGCATGTTCTTCTACGCCCAGATAAATACCCTGACAGCATTTCTGCAGCTCATCCGGAGAAATGCTTGCTGCATACAAAGCATCCCGCAGCAACACTTTGGCCAGGCCGCTGTCCGGAGCGAACCCGTATTTGATGGAGAGCTCGTGGATCAAACCGTTGTAATCCACGAAAGCGATATTCTCCGCGCCTGAAAAAGTCAATTCTTCTGCTTCATGGGTGTGGATACCCTGCCTGCTTGCGATCCGATTCTCCCCCTCGGAAAGACTCAAACCCAGGGCCCGGGACGACGTCTGGCTGAACGCGGTATACTGCCGCTTACTATCTTGCACCCAGCGACTGACCACAAATGCTGAGGGAATCACGGAAACCTGTTTGTCCTGCGTCATATATATTGTATCGGCATTGTCCACGATCGCCGCGCGGATGTAGAGGGCACGAGTGTATTCCCGGAGGAACGTGCTGCCGTTGCGCATGGCGATCGTTTCCGCCAAGAGGCCGAACGTCTTGCTCAAGGCGAATCCCTGTTTGCCAAGGCGCAAGGCCTTCTGCCAGAGATCCCGGTCATTGATCCTCCAGAGGGCGGGATGCTTCTGCGTATCTTCCCTAATCTGTTGCTCCAGTGCTTCCAGCTGCCTGATCGCTGCCAGCACATCATCGTATTCCTGGATATCGAGGAAACTTTTCAACTCATCCAGATAGTGCGGGAGCTCGCCGCCGTCCGCATGCACGGCCTGCATCTGCGCCAGGTACTGCGTGGTTAAATCCTTTGCCGGCAGACCCATGACCAGATCCGTGTTCCTTACGTAAATCTTCTTCACCTCCAGGGTTATCACTACCACCGCGCCAAACAACATCAGCAGGTCATTAAATCCACGCATGCCCTCGGCAAACCGGGTGATCTTTAAGAAAGCATCTGCAATTACCCCTCCGTCGAGAGACAGGCCGGCATGTTCCCTGGCCCAGCGGTAGATGTTGATATATTCCTTGACCGGTCCTCGCCAGCTCCAGTCATGGCCTGCGGCGTTTTCCGTGACCCTCTCCCAGTGCTCGGGAACCCGGAAGGTGTTGATCGCCCGCCAGATCGCCGCGTACAATTCCTCGTCGTTTATGTTCTCGAACAGCCAGCCGTTGCCCTTACCGGTGAACCATTCGTATTCCTGGAAATTATCCGCCAGTCCGCCGGTGCGGCGAACCACGCCGGGTACCCGGTTGATCAGGGCTACCACCGGCCGGGTGCCGAACGGCTCAAATTCAGAAGGATACAGGAAGATGTCCAGGGCGTGGAACACGTCGCGCTGCTCGTCAGTGGTGTACTTCTGCTTGAAATTTACATTCTTCGGCCAGCGTGCCTGTAGCGCCTGTAGTTCGTCAGCGACCTCGGTGGCGTATTGGCTTGAGGTGTCCCCCTTGCCCAGGTACATGAACTGTACTCCGCCATTGGTCTCCAACAGCAGGCGGTCGATCGCCCTGACCACTTGGCGTACACCCTTCTGTTCGTCGATACGCGCGACCATACCAATAAGGGGAATATGCTGATCCACCTTGAATCTGAGCTTCGCCTGCATCGCCGCTTTTTTGAGCGGTTTCTCCTGCTTGCTCACCGGCTGCCAGATCGGATAATATATCCCGTTAGGAATACCGAGCAGGTCGCCGATGCGCGCCCTGTACGCCTCATGCAGGCCGCTGCCTCCGGAAGGCGTCATCATCTCGTCGCGGTTAGTGCGGGATACTGCATTCAATTTGTCCGCGTGGGTGATCGCCCCGCGCATCAGGCAGAAATGATGCTCGCTTTCCGGCTGGCGCATGCCGAACCAATGTTCACCATTGATGCCAAGCTCTGGGAAGCGATTTCCGGGGATCCAGCCGGCGGTGTGCTTTGGATTGTGCACGGAGAACAATGTTGCGGCCTGCGAAATAATCGGATCGTTGCGGTACTTGGTCTTGACAAACACCGGCACCAGCGCAGCCGGCCAATCGTTGGCGTGCAACACCTGCGGCTGCGGCATCTCGCCGGCTTCAACCAGAGCCTTGACCGCCTTGAGCGCGCCTTCGGAAAGTCCCACTGCGAAGTTCAACTTATCGCCGGAATACGGCTGTCTGAACCAGGCACTGCCTGCGGAGGTATAATAGGTGGTACTGCCTTCCCGCACCTCGCTGAACCAACCTGCCTCTTCCAGGAAATAATAATTTACGTTGCCGTTAGTCCCCTTCCAGATACGGCATGGCAACTGTTTATATTCTATATCCACCATACAGGTGATTCCGGTATTCACGAGCATGCTCTCATCCACGGCATCATACTTATACAGGATCACCGATACGTTCAATCCGAAATTCGACAGGGCAGTAGCCAGTTCGCCGCAGACGTCTCCCAGGCCGCCGGTCTTGAAGAACGGTTCAGATTCAGGCGTGACGATCACTACATTTTTCACTCCGTTGGGATCGAGCAGGTTGCGAATGCGGTAGGTAATATCCTCTGCGAACACCGCGCCTTCGTTATCGCGGATATGCTCCTGGATCTGTCCAGCGATGAATCGCAGCAGTGCGACCACATCCGGGTTGGCCAACACGTCTTTGATCCCGGCGTATTTGCGTTTGCTATGCGCAATGCTCTTGAGCAGAGAATTAAGTTTTACAAATTCCACACCAAAGATTTCGTCAGTGTGCAGGGTCACTTGGGCGGCCTCCGGGATGACGTAGGCAAAGACATGGGTAAAGGTATTCTCGATCATGCCCTGCTGGATGAAGTCGCGCTGGATCCTGATCCCCCGCTGCGATGTAATACGGATAAGATGATCCGCCTGAACCTTCATCCCCAGCTCCTGTTGCATCCGGGATACCGCTGCCTGCTCGGGCGTTTCTCCAGCCAGAACATGGCCGCTGGCCGATGCCTCCAGCAAGCCAGGATACATCTTCTTGGAAGCAGCACGTCTTTGCAGCAGGATCTGGCCGTCCTTGTTGATCACAAAAACATACACGTCGCTGTGCCATTCGCCGGCCAGATGCATCTGAGTCTTGGGCATCACCAGGCCGATGGCATTGCCTTCGGCGTCCCTCACGTCCAGGTACTGCTCGCCGGTGACTCCGGCGTAACCAATGATCTCGAAATCCAGCTTCAGGCTGTTGATGATATGTTTGGCCAACTCGCGGGAGAAGGCAAAGGCGGAAATCGTTCCGCGCATTTCCGCTTCCCGCAACCGCTCGATGATTCTGCTCACCGCAGGGGCTTCCGATTCGAGGATCTGCCGAGATTCCAGGCCAGCAAAATCGTCCACGCCCAGGGCGCGCAATACCATAGCCACAAACGTCGCCTCGTCCACAGCCAGCGGATCCGCTGCCTCGAGCATCGCCCGGGCCAGCTCATCGGAAATCCCCTGGTTGTTTAAAACCCATTCCCGGGCATGCAGCCTGCGGAAGATGATAATATCCTGCTTTGCCTCTTCCCCGCCGTCGGCGGAGTACGCCATTGCTGTAAATATACCTGCAGACCCGAAAATACCCGCCACGGTAGGTTCCCGGGCCTGCAGAAGTGTAACCGTATTAATCCCAGCTCTCAGATTCTTGACTCTCAACCAGATCACCACCACCGCGCCGTAGGCGATAAGACCGACCTTGCGAAGCGCCAGTCTGATCATGCCGAGGATGCTGTAGACGGAGCTCTTCAGGGCCTGCGCGTTGCTGCCGCCGTCTTTCGGATCCGCAAGGATACTCTCGCTGGCAGTAACGATGATCAGCTCATAATCATCATCGCTTGTATTCTTGATTTTAAATCCCGTAATCGTATTTACCTGGTCGTTATTATTCAGGACGATCTGCGAACCGCCAAGGATATCAGGGATGACCTCTGGAGGACCTCTCGCTTTTATAACCGTCAGCAATGCCTTTAATTTCGACCTCTCTGCCGCCATATTCCAGTCCCCGCCTATATTCTTCGGCCACGGCATGATCCGCACGATCTGTAAACCGGGATATAACTGGGCAAAATCGAATACCTTTGTCTCCTTGCCGGGTTTCACAGCTATCATCTTAAACACAACATCAATTATCTTATCCGCAACAGGATTATGGATGCCGTCTTCATCCTTGGCAAATAACGGCAACCCATCTTTATCTGTCTTTATAGTGGCTATCATATGATCCAGAATATGAGTGTACAATTCCCATCCATCGCCGTTCTCGATCTCCGGAGGCAGTATCTGAGGCGCCCCTTGGGCTTCACCGCCACCCTGTACCTTAAATACCTGCAGATACAAGTCTTTGAATGTCCAGTCAATACTTGCTATCTCCTTATTAATATTGCGGATGGTATGTATGTATTCTGCAGGCGTCCGCACCACATACCCGAATGGAACCTGAGATGTATATACCTTCTCCAGTTCATTGATATCTTCATTTTTCCACATATCCCATACCACCCGTTTTTCCTCAGCGGTCAAGGTTATACCCTTAGTCTTGATATAGTCATCCAGCAATGCCTCGTTTTTCTCAACGCCGCTGGTCGTCCTTTGTTTTTCCAGGTCATACAGCATATCCATGCCCAAGGCGTTAAAAATGTTCTTGTTCCCCGCAACGTTGTATTTCTCAAGCAAATCCTTGATCAACTTCCCGTAATCCATATACCCCGTATAATCCGACCCCGAAAGAGTCCTTTCGGCTATCTTGGGATGTTTATGTATCCCTTGCCGGCTCCCTTTCGGGTTCTCGGCTTCGGTCATGCTGAACCCTCTTGCCCGGGAAGATTCAGGATTGAAGCTCGGATACTGCCGCTGGCTGTCGCCGTCTTGGCCTTTAACCAACCGATTCACAATGAACTCATATGGGATAACCGTGACCTGCTGCTGCAAACTCATATACAAGAGGTCTTCATTATTGATAAATGCCGACCTGACAACCAACTCCTTCGTATAATCAAGAGTATCGGCTGTGGCGCCGAGTTTCTCAAGGTCTTTGCCTAAAGCGTCAAACGCAACATTGATGGTCCGGCCTGTGGATTGCCTGTCCAATGACGCTTTCCATCTGTCCGCACTGTTCGATTCCCACTGGCTGCGATCGTTATAAATCCCGGCAACTTCTTGCTCCAGCCGCTCCAACGCTTCTAATGATTGAACCGCAGCGTTAAACTTCGCTGTATCCAGCAATTCTTTCAGCTCGCGTACAAACCGGATTCTCCTCACCGAAAACTTTGTGGTCACCAGCGCGCCCAGCCTGTCCGCCAGCCTGCGAAGCGGCCGGAACAGCGTCCTGAACAGCGCCAAATTGCTGTAAGCGAAATCTCTAAGGAACTGACCGCAACTCTTTGTGCCGCCATCTTGCTTTGTTTCTGACTGCAAAGCACCCAAAGTTTCCTCATCGAAGGGCGAGATGAAGATGCTCATCAGGTCATCGCCGTATTTCTCGCGCAGGGCCTCAAACCAGGCCAGGCCGCATTCCAGGATGATCAGCTTTGAGCCCTGGGCAAGCTTGGTATCCAGGCCTTCGATGTAAACAGTGTCTTTGTGCTCTTCTTTAGTGACGGGATCGATATATACAAACTCATCTACGATATCTTTGACTGCCATGCCCTGAAGCTGGTTATTGATCAAAGCGGTGATCACATGGCCCTGCCATTCCTCTTCTACAAAGAACCAGTGATCGGGATTACGGTAGTGATAATTCACGCCCATCTGCTCGCCCTTGCGGATGTTGCGGGTATGGATCAGAACGAATTTCTCGATCAGATCGCTATATTTGCGCTCGAAAGCCTCCCACACCGCACCCTTGCCGCCTCCCGGAGGGCCGGAGTACACGACGAACTTGGCAGGCGTGCTGTATGCGGACAGATCGATCGTGCGCAGCCGCTCGGCATAAGCATCAGCTGTCGCCTGATCATCGCTCAACAGATCAGCAAAAATCGGTTCTTTGCCATTCTGAATGTTCTGCTGATCGATTCCTTGAGCGAGATTTATGAATATGGCCAGCGAGAAATCCTCGGTAAGATGAGCCATAATCTTTTCAAACTCTTCTTGGCTGCTGGCCCATTTATTTACCAGGACCTTCTTGTATTCGTTGCGCCGGGCAACCTGGTTCACTGCCTCGTTGATGCGGTTTACAAATTCTTCCTGCTTGGTAGGCACGTAGAAATCTTTTTCCAGCAGCGCCTCGCCGTTGGCTAATTTGCCCATGGAAGCAGCTTTAACTTTCTCTGCTTCTTGAACCTCGCGGGAATGAATACGCTTGGCGATCTCAAGGCCGACAACGCCATGCAGCGCCTTGGCAGGATTGCTGATCGATGCCTCGATCTCTTCATCCGAGAACGGCGAAATGAAGATGCTCATCAGGTCGCTGCCGTACTGGTCGCGCAGGGCCTCAAACCACGCCAGACCGCACTCCAGGATGATCAGCTTGGAACCCATCTGCAGCTTCGATTCCAGGCCTTCGACTTCCGCAACACCCCTGTGCTCTTCTTTGGTAACCGGGTCAAGATACACAAACTCGTCAGTGAAGTTGCGGATTGCCATACCCTGCAGCTGATTATTGATCTTTGCCTGCAGCACGTAATCTTTCCATTCCTCTTCTGCAAAGAACCAATGCCCGGGATTACGGTAATGATAATTCCTGCCCATCTGTTCGCCGTCGCGGATGTTGCGGGTGTGGATAAGCACAAACTTCTCGATCATGTCGTTGTACTTTTCGGAGAATTTCTCCCACACCGCGCCCTTGCCGCCTCCCGGAGGACCAGAGTAAATGGCGAACTTCGCCGGCGTGTTATATGCCGAAAGATCAATCGTGCGGATCAGCGCTGCATAATCATCCGCAGTAGCGGAAGGATTGTTCAGGAATGCAGCAAAAATAGCAGCTTTGCCTTCTTTAATATTCTGCTGATCGATCGCAGTAGCGAGATTGGAGAAGATGGCGAGTGCGAATTCCTCGGTCAGGCGGTTAATCGTAGCTTCGTATTCGGCCTGGGAATTGGCCCATTTATTCACCAGCACTTGTGCATACTCATGCCGTCTGGCTACCTGGACCACCGCTTCTTCGATACGATTGACGAATTCGTTCTGATTGGTGGGAACGTAGAAATCCTTGCCCTGCAGGGCCTGCGCGGCGGCAACCTTGTCCAGCGATTTGGCCTTGACCTTCTCCGCTTCCTTGACTTCGCGGGCATGGATGCGTTTGGCGATCTCCAGGCCGATGATGCCGGAGAACGCGCGCTGCCTGATGATTTCGATGGCGCGCTTAAGCTTGTCGCCATCCTGCTTAGGTTGTTTCTCCGAAGCCCCTGCACTAGGAATATCCGATTGATTCTCGACTGGAGGAGCACGGGCAGAAACTCCACCCCTCTCGCTCTTTTGTATCATTTCGGCTTCCGCCCTCACGTTTAGCTTCTCAGCTCTTTCGCACAATTCGTTAATTCTTTCTATCAATTTGAAATACCGATTATTTTTGTTACCGTCAACATACCCTGGGGTAGACTTTATTAATTTATGCACTTTTGAATCCCGGAAAGTTGCCTTTAATGCTTTGGCTCTACGGCCAATAGCTTCATAATCAGCCTCGCTTAGTCTTTTTTCTTGCTCCTGCTGCTCCAGTTTCTCAAGCCATTTCATCCCGGTGCGAAACTTGGTAATTTCTGCAGCATCCTTTTTCGTACTATCCCCACTGCAATTGGGCTCGCTCAATATATGCTGTAGTTCTAAATCAAGAACGCGCATCTTATTCAAGCGGAGCTTGGCGGGCAATACTTCGAAGATCACATAACCGGAAACGACAAGTCCATACATAATGCTTAATCCGACGGCCTTCGCAAAGCCCACTTCCGGATCTCTCTTGAAACGCCCGTAAGAAAGGGCGGTGTAAATCAATCCTATCGCTCCCCAGGCAAAAAGCATAACAATAAGTAAAGCCGGAGTTAATATCGCGGGCAATATGGCAGCCGCGACCGTGCCTCCGATAACACTCAAAGTGACAATTGCGTAAACTGCAGCAACAAGCTCGGATTTCTTGGTGAGATCTGCCTGCTCAACTTCTCTCACAACGTAGTTCACATGCTTTCCGTCCGCATTTACCATTTTGGCAGGGTCATTTTCGGTTCCCTTCCCGATATAATTCATTCCACGGTAGAAACTGCGGAGGTTCAAAACGAAGTTCTGAGCCTCTTTATTCTTATCCTTTACTTTTCCGTCCTTGCGCTCAGTTTTAACTGCCGCCTTTGAAAACCATTCAAAAAGATCTGCCTTCTGCTTCTCAATAGCAGCCCTGGCTTTCTCCGGATGCTTAATATGCCACATGAGAATCGCGGTTCCAATAATTATGTTAATTCCCGTTACGGTAAGATAATATATCGCAGCGGCGATTCCATACATTGCCGCTCTAACCTTACCTCTCCATCCCAATTCATTGTTTGTAAACGGCCCAAACAAGAAAACAAAAGGCAGCATGTAGAAGAATAACTGGAAGATAACTCCAAAAGGATGGATAGGAGTGAGCGCAACGATAATGAAAAGGATCATTGCAAATTTGATGGTAGGTTCATAAGCTTTGTATAATTCTTCGAAAGGCACGACCGGATACACTATGTCTTTAACGCCAGAAGTAAACAATCCGGCCTTACCGAGAAAAGCGTTCATTACCTTTTCCGCATGCAATGGAATTAGGGTGGCGAAAGTAAAAACAAGACTCCAGAAACGCTGCAGGAGCAATCCCAAGCTTATTAAAACATTTATAGAAACAGCGGTCCGAGCCCATCCATACTTCTGGAAATATCCCATTAACTTTACCAGGTGGGAATCCCCGGTTTTGGGCCTGCTCATAAATAACCTTAACCCTCCCGAGGTAATAGCTTCTGTAAAGATGTATTGCGCAACAATGAAAAATAGGGGCAATGCAAAATAGGAGAACGGGCTAAATGTGACAAATAACGCAAATACAAAGATCGTTAGATTATACAAGGGAATAAGCGGTTTGTTGAAATAGAAGTCAAAATTCTGCAGCAAAGTCAGCTTCTCTGTCCAATGAAGCTGGTCGCTTAGAAGCAACTTCTGAAAGTGTGTAGATAGAGCCTCATCCAATACCAGGCCGCCAAATCTATTTTGAAAATCAAGGATCGCAACCATGAGCATTTCACGCGGCCGGCTCCAGCTTATTACCGGCGTAAAGCATCCCCTGTATCCCAAAAGCATTGCTTCATGCGCAGCCGCTGTATCCTCGATGTTAGACATAAAAGCTGCCCACTGCCTCATTACGTTCCACCTCACCAGACCTGGGCCGTAGAAAGCGTGGATCCCAACTTCCGCTTCCATTGCCACTATCCGCTCATTCCAGGTATCCTCTGCCACCTTGTGGTTGGCTGCAACGTTACTGACACCTCCCGTCCCCATGGACAAACGCGTAGTCATCCACCCCAAGGTAGCATCACTCATAAACTCCTGGGCTACGAATGGCAGCAAGTAATAGTCGGAGGGGAAGAAAAAGTGGTCACGGTCAAGGTTAACGATCAACGCATCATCCTGCCCATTCTTGAAGATCATATGATCAATGAACCGCGCTGCGATGCTCCATTTATCCGTCTTAACTTCCCATCGCTTCGATTCTCCCTTTTCATAATTGTAGACTATGGGCTTGCCCTCTAAATCGACCAGAACATCGCCTTTCTCAGAGTCCTTGGTAGAAACGACGACCTTTCTTCCGTATTGATTAACCACGAACCCGCGATTTTTCACTAACTCCTTAATAAGCGTGTTGGGTTCCTTCCCTCCCCATCTTTTATCTTCTTCACTCTCATTTGCCTTATCAGGATCAATGTCTTCATGAATATGTACCAAACCAACATACTTGTTAACTTTCTCTATAAGCGCCCCTTCATCAATAATAATATTTTCCTTCCATTCAGATTCTTTGGCCAGGCGGTTTGGCCTCGCGTCATTCGCTTCGCGCTCCATTTGATACCTGAAGAAATCTTTATAGGCGTTTTCCAGAGCCTCTTCAGCGAAAAGCAGTGTTTTCAAATACCCGTCTGCTCGATAAATAACCCACCCTACGACGATCCTATCTCCAATTACCTTGGAGATCTCTTCAATGACCACCGGCACCTTCATTTCATCTTTCCAAGAATTCGGCTTCTTTTTCAGGACTTTTTCCTTTCCCTGGGCCACAAGCCTATTTATAGCTTCCGGATCATTCTCCGCGAGATAAGCAAAAACCATGTCAGCAAGATCATCGATAGTTGCCCTGAGCGCCATTTTCGCATCAGTGAATTTTTCAATGTTCTTCAAGTAAATATCTCGAACAAATTGATTTTTGAAATCATCGCGGTTAGTTATTTGCAAAGCCTCCAGCAAGTTATTATCTGAGAACAATCCCTCTTTCAAGAATATTCTCCACGATTCCCCAAATTGCTCCTTAAATACCCTGAATCCGGATTTAAGGACTCGGTAAGGTCTTTGCTTGGTACGCGGCTGTTCATCAAGCTCCTCTATGTTGCCATCGAGAAATTCAATGCTGGGAATTATTCTTTTCTTCCCTGTTCCTTTGCCGATTGTCATGATTGTTGGATTCCGAGATCGCCTATCGAACTCTTTCTCTCCGCCAACCAACGCAATTTGGGTTTCCATTTTATTGAACCATTTAATTATTTCCAGCTGGGCTTGCGCATTAATTGGTTTGTAAATAGTCTTTTCTCCTACCTTGGTAGCCTTCAGCAACTCGGCGGCTTCGTTTTGATCGACAAGCCAGTATTTTTTGAGAGTGTTATTAACCATTCCTTCGAATGAAATTTGCCAATACCTCTTAGTTTGAATTCTTTCCAACTGTTTCTTGCCGATCCCTTCGTAAACGAAAATGCTATCCCATCCCTGATTGCGGATTATAGATGTCGAAGCTGCATCCGCCATCAAATACCACCAGCTGCGAAAAGACATTCTGACATTCAGCAACACCAAGGGGATGCCTATAACAATTAATCCAAGCGTAACAATAGTACCAAGGCCGAAAGCTAAGCTCAATACTGCAATTCCGACCGAATACGCCCCGAGGACGAAGAAATATTTGATAAAGAAACTCTTCATGACGCGCAGCCGTTGTTCGCTTAATGCTCCTCGGTAAGGATATTCTTCGTCTTTTGTCTTGCCCAAGAAATGCCTAATATGGAATGATATATAAGGCAGGAATATTTTGACGAAGAACATCGGCCAGATCACTATCTGGAACTCCAGGAACGGCATCATCTTAATGACAAGATGAGCGAAGATGGCGATAACAAATGCGTAAAAGATAGCGGCGACCAATCCAAAACCCAAAGCAGTGGTTCCGACAATGATGATCGTGAAAACTACCGTGGGAAGACCCAAAGTATAATACGGATTATCCGAGTAACGCGCCAAGGCAACAGGGAATACTGGCTGGATAAATCCGCTTGTCAACTGTTTCAACCAAGCGCGAACAGCCAACGTAAACAATCCGACTGCAGCGCCAGTGGCGGCTGCAACCTGTAATGACATAACAATGCCGCCTCCGGTCACTATAAACAATACGGCAGTTAGAATGAATGCCACAACGGCAATCCCGAGAACCAAATAGGGATTCCTGTTTTGGCCCCATCTTCTCAAGCGCTCCGATTTAATAACAGCGTTTGCCGGATCTATGTTCTTCTTAATAAGCCATTCCCTTATAGGCTGGGAAGCTTCTTCAATAAACCTTTGCGAAACCTCGGCTGGGCTTACTTGCTTTCCATTTACGGTTATAGAAGCTGCAGATTTCTCCCACAAGTTCTTGTGAATTCCCACCTTGTTGCTGTCCGGGTGCAGAGGCAACATGTAACGGTTCAGGGAAAACTTCAACACAGGATCCACATAATGCCTGCCTTCAGATTGCTTACCGCAATACTCAAGCACCCTCTTCACATCTCTATCGGAAAGAATATAGTATGCTTTGGTCCATTCTTTGTGCTCTTTGAGCAAGGCCTTTATCACATCCATGCGCTTGCCTTCGTTTTCTTTCTTCCATTTTGCAGCATGGTCAGTCATCAGGGCGAAGAAGATATATCCGATCGGATTGACGTAGAATTTTTCCAGATGAGTAACAACCAGCAAATTATGCATTGCGTCATATTCGTCAGTCGCAATCCCTGATCCGGGCGTTACACTTGCGATAAGTTCCCTCAGGGCATTCTCAACTTTGCTGCGCGCAGGGTGTTCTACAGCTATTAATGCTCCGTCTCTCAATGTTGCCAAAGTGCCATAGTAGGTTTCAAGCAGAAACCGCAAATGAATTAGATCGATAATCTTATAGTTACGCTGTCGTTCCTGAGATAAAGCCGCTTGGATTTCATCAATGTTCTTGCTGTCCAACCACTTACCAGGTTCAATTTCCCCCGACTCCAAAGCCCAATATATATTTCGCACATAGGAACGAGCTTCCTCGTTATTCATCAGGTATTCCGCCAAACGACGATAGTCAATCCTGTAAAAACCTGCCAGGTACTTGATTATTCCCCACATAATTGCTTCATGGCGATGTAACGAATCGAGTCGCAAGATTATATTCTTGTATTGCTCCCCTCCAATATAATCCTCTCTTTCTGTTCCAGCAAAAATGCTCTTCGCTCCGGTCTTATGGATTTTAGGTTGCTCGCCTGCTATTTTCTTGCCTAAGCGTCTTAATCCGATATACGAAATTACTGTGACAAATGCTGCCAAGGCAATAGGCAAAAGAAGTGTAACCAAACCAATTCCGGCAATAACAACTAGACCAAACATTCCCGACACCCCGGAAGACATAGCGGAGAACGGCTTGCCTTTGGATATGGACGCGGGAAGGTTCAACAGATCCTGCGCAGCCTCGTTCAGGCAGCGATACACAAACACCGCTCCACTATTGATATTTATATACTCTCCCTGTACCCTAAAGTATTCTACAAAGATCGCAATATCTCTAGGCAGCAATGAAAGCACGGGACTACGATCAACTCCCCTATCATAGTCTTTCCATTCAATCGGAGCATATTTATTCTTGATCTGGTATTGCAGGCTGTTGAAAACAAAGCGCTTAGCGTCTCTCTCTGGCAATTTGGCTGGCATTTGAATTACTCTGCCCGAATTCTTTTCAACAGAGATTTGTTCGCCGTTGAAATTATTCTTCTCATTCATCCACTCCTCGGGATTTGTTAAGAGCTTTAACATCTCTTCCCTAATTCCAACGGAATAATCCGAGCGATTGACGTTCTTGCTCATGACCCAGTAGTTTCCATAGCCTTCAAATGCCGTATAAGCTTCTTGATAAGGAATAAATTTGCCATCATCAATCTTGTAGCTTCTTTTTGCCAACCCTGACGCAGTTTCGTAATACATCTTGATGGCTGGCAATTGCATGAGATTAACAATCCCCAAGAGGTCCAAAGATGGTCCAGCGTATTCATCCCACAATGTAGTTCCCTCAGCGGTAAGAGCAAATTTTTTCATGCTTTTTCTATTTTCTCTCTTATCATCGACGTCGTACTGGAAGGTGATGGATTTTTTATCCGGGGTGGCGGGATCGAGAGCCTCCAGATGGATGGTACGATTGCCGGTCTTGCTGATCCAATCCATGTTCTGCTCGTAGAGGGAATAATTCAAACCATATGCGGGATTAAAATGATAGGTCGTACCGCCCTGACCGTAACCAAGATGCAGCGGGCCGGCATCGTAATAGCTGGCAATATCCTTCTGAAGATTGATAAAGGTGACATCGGTGAAGGCGCCGCTCGCGATAAGCTCTTCGGAAGTCATCTGCTCGCCAGCCTGAACCTTATCCAGGAATACTTTGGTCTCCGGGCTATTCAGTGCGAATCCATCCATGGTCGTCACAAGGTGACCGGAACCGTCTTTGAACTGCAGAATGATATTGGTGACCTTGCTCAAATCGAGATCATTGATATCAAAGGTATAGTTGTCCCTAACAATACTCTCTCCGGCCGGGGTAACATTGAAATATCCTTCGAGGGTGAGGAAGCCGTAATACCCGTTTACCTTGCCGGTATACATGGAAAGCGAACGGGTGACCTGGGAACCATCGGCATTATCGCCAACGGTAATTGCGTATTTTCCGATGCCGTTCTTATCATTACCCTTAACAATGGTGCTTAATCCCAATTCGGCGTTTTCCTGGGCTGCAACGCTGCCTTTGAAGTCACGGGCGACTTCACGAGTGATCCTGCCAAGTTCGTTTGCATCCTGGTCGTAAACGATCACGGTGTTGTCCGCGACGATGAATTTATTTGCCCAATCAATGTGCTTTAAGTTGCCAATACCGATTTCTTTATAATCATCGGGATGCTTGGCATAGTCCAGGAAGAATTTGGTAGATGTAGTTGCCGGGATTTCGAATAACCGCAACACGGCTTCGGAGAACCTGGGATCGCTATAGTTGAATTCCTCGGTCCTGTCCACTTTGTTCCAGAAAGCATCCGGATTTGACTTTTCCTTAGCCAGGGCTGCCAGGGTGGCATAGAGCTTCTCGGTTTCAAGAATATCTTTGTTGCCGTTTATCTTGACGTGCCGCTTGGCCTCCAGGGTCTTGTCAGACAGATTGCGGACTTCAACGAAAACAAGGCCCTTTTCGTAATCTACAACCAGTGTCTCCGTGGGAGAAAGACTGAACGAAAGCGCCAGCGGGGTCATATCCATGGCGCCGGTAGCCGGATCGATCTTTTCCAGGTCATAACGGAAGCTGATCTCGTTGCCCTCGTAGTACGCGGCAATATCGACGAACTTATTGTCGCTGATCTTGATCACCGGATCGTCGCTCGCGGCAAACGCCTGGTCGGAGTAATCGATAATTTCGCTCTGATTCTCCGGGTTCAAACGGTTGATCCTCACCCAGGTTAGGTTTGCGGCTTCCGGCACCAGGGTGAACAGCGGCTTGCCGTCAACATGGGCAGCTTTCAGGTTAACCAGCACAGGAGCCAGCTCCCGGCTGATTTCCTGCACGTCGGCTTCGGAGAACGCCTGGGATGTGGAAATCTGCGTTTTGGCGATAAAGGTGTCTTCTGTACGCTCCACGATGTTGGTCAAGTCGGGCTTGCCCTCTCCCTGCTTATAGATCAGTACCATGCCGTTGAATTTGACCTTGATCGTTTCCTGCTCGCCGACCATGCCGTAGGCGCGGATCAAGTCGCCGTCAATGGTCAGTTCTTCGATCTGGTTAAACGGGATCGTTTTATCGCCGAGGACGAAGACCTTCGGACCTTCAACCACCACGTAGTTGCGAAGACCCAGTCCTGTAATGATAGCGAAGTTCTCGTCATAGTAAAACGCCTCCTTCACCGGTTCGGGTCCATCGTAACCGCGCGCGTCGAGGATATCCTGGCTGAACACGTCTTTGGCGAACAGGCCGCGATCAACTGTCACCACGCCCCGCACCGGGATGCCGGATACGACGTCTTCGCCCGGATAAAAGCTGACCACTTCCCTGCCGGTAAACATGTCGATACCGAAGGCCTCTTTGATGCTTTCTCCGCTGCGCCGGAAGAAACCAAAGATGAACTTTTCTCCGGAGATCAGGGTGAATTCATAATTCTCATCCACCAGCTCATCAGCGAACATCTTCTCTCCGGCGGAGGTAAACACGAAGGACAAACTGGCTGCGCTGTCGGTGACCGTCACGGTCTGACGGGAGATTTCCATGGCCGGTTTCTTCTCATACTTAACGTAGAAGGTATACCCGGTCACCTTATCGTCGGCCCGATTCTCATACACCAGGATGGTATCCGAAGGCGAAACGATGGTCATCAGTTTCTGCATCGCCGCCTGGGGCACGTCGAAGCGCTTGTCCCCTGACAGTTCTGAAGCCTTTAGTTCATCGACCAGGGTAGCGGTCTTGTTGTCCTGCGGATAGTAGCCGCTAAGGTATATCCATTTGTCAGCGGAAATAGCCTGGAAGGTCTCCACGCTCATCAGTTTGACCGTGGTACCGGAAAGCAGCACTTTGCTCTGTTCGATAGCGCCTGCCTCCCGGTTCTCGATGATGAAGACCAGTGGCTGCGCGGCATCGAATGTCGGCTGTTCGACTTCTGCGGACTCGGAGATAACCGGTATGGCGATCGGCTTGTGAGTGTATTCCCATCTGCCGTGGAAAGTACCGTCAGGAGTTTCGCGCACCGGCCGGATGCGAATATTCTCATGGCCGACCAGGTAATCCTGGGAATGCACGCCTGAGTTATCGGTGTAGGAACGGGTTTCCGTGGTCAAAGAATCGGTGGCAACTGGAATTACGAAAGACTGGGATTGATCTGCCGGGATGATCAGGGTGGTCCAGGCAGCGGTATTGGACTCATTGGAGAAACTGCTTCCGGTGGGCGCCACCTGCACTTCGTAATAATCGGCGCCCATGGCTGCGTCGTGCCTGATACCTACGGTGTAATAGGGCATGGAGGCATCGACCTTGGTGCGTACCAAGTCGGTATTCCACTCGAGCGGCTGCCAGCCGTGTTCACTCTCCCAGGCGCCGCGGTCAACGTTCATGCTGAAAACGGTCCAGTTTCCGGCAGGACGCTGGTTGTACGATTCACGGGGATCTATCTCCCAGAACCGTGCGCTAATGCGGTAGCTGCCATAATCAAATGTTTTACGCAGTTCCGGCTCGATCTCGCTGAACGCGCCGGTAACCGCATCTTTGTAATATTGCGGATTGCGATAGTTGACGGTGATGAATATCGGGTCGTTCTTGATTCCGCGGCCCACGTCTTCAATCACCACTTCCAGAACTGAAGGATAATCGCCGTTATATGTGCGTTCGGAAACATTCCATTGATATGGTTCCCACTGCCATTTCTCGTTATCCGGCTGCCAATCCCATTCATTGGTGCCACTGTTCCAGGCCCACTGGCCGTCATTGCCACGGACGACCTGACCGAACGAACCGCCGTTATTGGGCAGGCTATACATGTCCACGCCGGCCTGTTCGTTCTGGGGCAGGGGTACGCGCACCCAGTTACCGTCTTGGCCGGACACGGTTTCTCCCAGGTCGCCATCGCGTGACGGAAGCGACTGAAGATCCGGGTCCGCGCCGGTGGTAGCAGTATAGGTATTGATCCGGGCATCATCCCAATTTTTGTTCGTGAATCTCAAAGCAGTCTGGCCTTCGATGTACAGGCCAATGATATCAACTTCGTCTTCGACCTGATCACCGGCAAGATCCACAACCACAGTCAGCGGCTGGCTGATCTTGCTCGCCAGGCCGTCTTCGCTGATCACGTACGCGGAATAGTGATAAACATGGCCGTCCTGCAGATCGGTCTGATAGAATTTGGCATAGGAGGTGTCATAGGTCTTCAAGTCATAGGAAACCGTTTCGCCGGTGGTCGCGTCTTCCCTGTTCACAAAATAGTTCGCGGCGTCCCCCGCTGCATCTCCTTTGTAGCTGATCCCGAAGGTGATCGCGCCGGAAGCGCTGGTCACCGTAACCGGCTTGTTCACGTCTGTAACGTCGTCTCCGGTCCGCACGTTGCTGATCACCGGCGCATCCAGGATGGACGCTTCGTCGACTTCGACGGTGGTAGCGAATACTTCGTCCATGCGGACAACCTGCAGCATGCTCACGTCGGAGAGTTCACCGGGATCCTGGGTGAAAAGTACCACGTCGTTGCGGTAAGTGCCGCTTTCAAGGTTGTAGGCGTTCAAGGTGACCAGGGAATTCATGGCGGACGGTTTGGTAAGGAAGGTGCCCACTGCTTCGGTCTCGCCCACCGGGGTAACGATCAGGGCAAAGGTAGCGCCGGAAATCATTTCTTTCTCGGCATCGCTCAACATGGAGGTATCCACATTGACGGCGTAGCTGCCGGTGGTGCTCACGTAATTGGCGGCAGGTCTGGCGGACATTTTCAAGGCTGTTTCCTGGAGTGGGGTCAGTGCGACTGACTGGGCACCGATGGGCTGGACAACGGCAGGCGCGGCCTCAATGGCTCCTGCCGAAGGTGCCCTGGGCTGCACGGGCTGGAACGCCTGCTCCTGCGCTGCCTTGGCTCCTGTGCTCCATTCCGCTGCCAGGGCCTTTAAGACTTCTTTGGGGGTACCGTCAATCTTCACAAAACCCCAGTATTCTTCATTGGCATAATTGTCGTACGGCACATCCTTGGCAAAACCCCCCTTATCCTGCACCGACGGATTGCCGGCTTTCCACCACTCATCCTGCCAACTCATGAAAGTAACACCCAGGGAACCATTCGTTGATATTTGTTTCCAAATGTTCACGTCGGCCTCCGCCTGGGCTTTCTGGTCCTCGAACCCGCCGCGATTGTTCCAGGAATCGGTACCGGCTTCGGAGAAGTAATACGGAACTTTATCTTCGCCGCGCACTAGATACGGCGCGAGTTTTTCGTCCGCAGGCGGGTACTGCGGCAGGGTTTCCGTAGTGCGGGTGTAGCCGTTATCCCACCAGTAAATATTGAAGCCGATGATGTCCACGCCGGCTGCCACGGCATCATCGATATCTCTTTCGAAATTCACGTCGGCCTGCGCGGTGGAAACAGGATGCCGGGGATCGATGGCGTGGGAGGCTGCGGTGGCTGCGGCGAGATCCTGCCACCATTGCTCGAGCTTTGCCGGATTAGTGTTGAATGCGGCGTCATACTCGTTGCCGAATTCCCACATCAGGATCGCCGGATGGCGCTTGTAATCGCCGATATATGTTTTATAAGATCCGCTCTCAATATCAACCTTGTTTGCAACAGTGCGATCGTCCACATAGGGAAAGCCTACAATCACCATGATATTGTGTTCGTGCAGGGCATCGAGCAGGTCTTTTTCAGGAGCGACATAGGTGCGCACGACTTTGATGCCGCTGTCCTGCATCAACTGCAGCGCCTCTTCCCCGCCCACGCCTTCCAGATCAAGCACGAGGTCGGTACGGTCTTCGCCTTTGGCGACCGTGGAAAGGGTTACGCCCCGGATCAGGCCGAATGCTTCATGGTTTACGTATATCTTGTTGTCGATGATCTCGACCTGCGGGCCGAAGAAGAACAATTCCAGCGGTATCCAGACGCCCGTAGTGAACTCGGAAGCAGTGCCCGCGATGATCATCCTGCCCATGCCGCCGCTTCCCGGCACATAATACTCGCCTTCGATCACATCGGCGCCATACACGAAATTCTCCATTAACTTGACTGAATCACCGACCACCGGGACAAAACCGGTCCAGGTCAACGCGGCCCGGATCTCCGGTCCGACGATGATCATAGACAGGGTATCCCTGATCAGAGTTTCCGCAGCCATACGCTTGAAGGATTTTGCTTGTCTCCCCTGGGCCTCGGTTTGGGCTTTCAGTTGCGGGTACTGCTTGTGCAATCTCCACAGCGACAGGGAGTCAAAACCGAGGATGATGAAGAAGCTGCTAAGTATCAGGCCCACGGTGAGGGAGAACTCGCCTGCGCCCAGCGGCATAGTCAGACCGTTAAGATTCAGGCCGATCTCCAGGATATCCTGCGGCACGATCATGGCCAGGCCGGTGCCGGATACAAGGCCCAGCACGCTGATCACGATCCTCTGCGAGGCCAGGGAAACAAACCCGGCGAGCAGAACCGTAGCGGCCAGTAACGCACCCTTGGCAACCTTGCCTACAGCAGTGCCTGTGCTATTGTAGATGGACTCACCTAAGGCCACAAGCAGATAATTGAATGAACCGGAAGCATTCGTAATATAGGAGGCATTTCTGGTCAGGCTGCCTTCGCTGGCGAGATCAGCCCTGGCTTCTTCCAGTAATTTGGCCAGCTCTTCTTCGTTCAGGCTGGAAATGTAGCCGTTCAACGCCATGTCAGCAGGAACTAGGATATGCTGCAAGAGGAAGCGGTAGAGAATGAGACCGAGCACTATGCTGGGGATGGTCAACGCCAGTTTTGCTACGGCATTGCCAGTCCCGTTTTTGCCGGCTTTCTCTGCCAGCCAATTCAAGGATATAGCCCGGGACTGTCTTGATCGAAGCGCCTGCGCAACCCTGGCCAGATACAATTCCAAGAGCCGCGTCCTGTTGATGCCGGACGCGGCTGCGGTCTGCTCGTTGAAAAACTTGAGGATCCCCTTATTCTCTTTATTGTATAAATGCCGGTACGCGATCAGATAGGCAATTAACAGTACGATCGCGAAAACGAAAACGCCGATAACGCCCAGGGACATGACAAACAGATACGCGCTGATATCCATGGCCCGGGAAAGGGCAAACGCGGACACAACAGCAGTCACAGTGCCGATAATCGGAGCAATGGCCAAGCGCCACGTGCTGGGTGCGGTTGCGGACTGAACTTGCTCTTCACCGCCATCCAAAGTTCTGATTGCTTCCTGCGCCGGAGGCCCGCGGGTGATTCCAGCGTCGCTCGCGTAGTTGACATATGCACCCTCCGTGGCAGTGGCAAAAGTCCCTGTAAGTATATTATTCCCAATAAGTTTTACGCCTTCAGCAGCAACAACATCAGTATTGGCCAGCGCGATAACGTCAGTCATCGTCGCCACAACAGCGGCATCACGCGCACGGTCGCTGACCGGAACGCCTGTGCCGCCGTCTTTGGCCCTGCGTGCCGCTATCTTTTCGCGGCGCTTTATGAATTCTCTCAAATCCTCAAGGCCTGGCATGTTCTCTTTCAGCGCTTCCTCGAGGAACTGCAGGCCGCGCTCTTCACCGAGGCCGTAGAGAATACCCTTATAGAATATTTCACGGAATTTCTTATCAGTGCTGGCGAGTGTTCGGGAATACGCAGGGTCCAAATAATGCAGAATCATGGCGGCCGGTGACCGGTACACGATATGCTCCCAATCAACGAACACTGGATACCATTCGCCTGTTAGCGTCTCTACCCACTTCTCGTCCCTGCCATGGATATCCTCAAACGTCGCGCCGTACACGTATGCCTGCCCCTCGATCTTGATTGATTGTTCAATCGTTTTAATCTTTTCCAGCTCCCCGTTCTTTACCTTGTCTTCCGGCCGGTATGGCAGTGAATCCCAGACCTTGGCAAGCCACGCACCTTCTTGGAACGCGACGCACCGGAACGACCTGCCTGCCTTCTCATACCGGCGCTCGATATCGGCACGGTGCAATCCGTTGATAAATTCTTCGGTTGAAACCAGGCCTTTATCATCGCCGGGTATCGGCGCCACACGGATATTGTATTTCTTGGCTGAATTTTTATTTGCCTTCCACATGATATACAGCTGATCACCGAGAGATAGCGACGTGGCGCGATCCATACTATAGGTCGGATCATTCGTATTATACACGTATTTGGCAACAAGGTCGTCGGCCACCACAAGCCTGCCCGCTGCCGTATGGCCGACTGCCTTTATCGTATAGACGATCCTTCTGCTGCCATGGTCAAGATACGTCAGCTCAACCTGGTCGAATGACATGCTTGATTCCGGCTCTTCAATCCATTTTTCCAGTAACCCATGCGTCAATAACGCTTCGGCAACCGCAAGGAACCCTTGCCTGATCATATCCTTAATATACGGTTCGACCGTGGTATTGGCAGGGACGATAAACGTCAGTTTGGCGCCGTTGATTTCATACCCGTTCATCACGCGCGGCTTTTTGTTTTCCGCTGCCTTATGATTCGTTTCTTTCTGCGCCTGGTCCTTTGCGATTCTTTTCCTCAAGGCTTCCCGTTCCGACCTCAATGCCTTGAGCGCTTCGTCTTTGCCGCCGTCGCGCTTGACATATTTCTCCTTGCCCTTCTTTGAATACGCGTTGATGACCGGAATACCCAATTCCTCCAAATCCTTTCCAAGCTGTCCTTCGAACGCCTCTTCAAGAGCCCGGGCATTCCTCACACGCCGGCCAGGATCCTGGTCGGATCTCTTTCGCTTAATTGTATCTTCTATCTCCACAGCCCCCGCAAACAGCGGTTTCAGATGGATCACAACCGCTTCGCCTTTGAACATGTCTATATACCTGCGCACGCCTTCTTCGGAAGTCGTGGTAACGATCGTCACATAGCCGTTTTCGATGTATTCATCGACAAGGCCCCTGATGACCCCGTATGAGAATTCGCCGTTCTGCCATGTATAGAAATCCGCTCCTAACCGCGCTTTGAGCTCCTCAAACAGATACGCATCGGCGATCTTTTCCGTCACTTGCCGGTCAAGGGTAAACATGAGCTTACGCGGCTGGCCTGCCTCGTCATCCAAGGACACACCGAAAAGATCTGCCGAGATATATTTCTTGAGCTCCGCGTACGCGAACTGCGATAATGCCTGCGGGTCCTCATACGAATTACGCGCCTTGCGGTTGGTGAACATCGGCAACACTTTGATCAACTCAGGATGCTCTCGCAAAAACGGTCCGAACCTTGAGGCAAAATCAACAAACGCGCTGCTCTGATTATTATCAATAAACCTGTACGAACCCAGGAGGTCTTTAAGCACAAATCCCGTTTTGCCAAGTGTCGAGATTCCTGCGACGATGACGACCAGCGGATTCTTTGTGCCGAATGCGTACCGATCGCTGAACCGTATGCCGCCATCTTTTATGCCCGGGGTAGTAAGAGACAGCGCGTTAACACCCTTATCCACCCGGCGCTGTTTGATCATGATAACGACCACTGCGCCAAGAGCTTTGGCCGTCTCCTTCACCGCAGCCTTAACCCTCATCCAGCCAGAGTTCCATTTCGCGCCCGGCATCACGATGCCGAACGTGACGCCGAGTTTTTCCATGGTTGCAAACAGGGTGTCAGCGGCCATGAAGCCACTGACGGTGATCATCGATATGATACTGATCGCCGCTGCCCATTTAAGCCCGCTTCTGCCAAACAGCAATACCGGCACAGAGAACGTCGCCATACCGACGACCAAAACCACGACTACCATGGCCATCGGGTCATGGCTGAACAGCAGGGCATTGATAAAATCGCCGCCGTCGTGCCGCGCTGTTTCCGACATGAAACGGTCAATGACAGTAAGTTCGTGATCGATCCTCCTGACCGCTTCAGGTGAGCGGTTATGCAACGTCCCTTCGCGCAGCCCAAACGCCTGTTCGATCAATTTCTGCTTTTTATCGACCAGGGCCCTCAACCTATTCGCGTCAACCCTAAACAAATACTTATTGTCTTCTACCTGCAGAAACACCAGATCACTGCCTTTTTCTTTCTGCTGCCAGACCGGGCCGTTGATACGATATGACAGTGCCTCGTATTTACGGGCGGGCATGGCTGTCAGGACCTTTTCTTTAACAAGGCCTTTAAACAGCGTGCTGACTTTTTTATGCAGCCCGTTCTCTAACCCACCGTCCAGCGCAACGCCCCTGACATTAGGCGTTGCCAAGAACGTATTACGCGAGATTGAATTCCCCGTGGATCTTGTAAACAGGGATGTGATGGCTGTGGAAAGCGCCCCGGACGTGTTCCGCAACATGCTGTCGAAGCTGCTCATCGGATATAATTTGCCAAGTTTCAGTCCGTCCGTTGCGGGTATAAACCTCGCCAGTCCGTTCATTGAGAAGATAGAGCCTGATAACGTGCTTTGCGCCAAACTGCTCGCGGCCTGCCGCAAAGATCTTGCTTTCATTGTCAAAGACGACCAGATGCTTGAGCGTAACGCTCTGTCCCGTTGCGAAATTAACCATGATACACCTCCGTGTATTAGAGAACGCAGGCCGCGTAACCAAGAGGGGTCAGTCTCCTGGAGGTTTGTTGGAGCTCTTAGCACACGGCCCGCGTTCTCTACATATTCTGCCATCTTTTGCGCTTTGCCTGCCCAGGCAAACCCGACCGCTGATGGCGTTAATCCTTGACCCGATATAGTTGCAAGAGCGGCCCTGGCACCGGCAACCAGCCAATCTACCCCACCAGCCACGGAAGGAGTTAGATAGTGCGCCGGCGCAGGGCCGCCCTGTTGAATGCGAGCCGCTGCCTTATTCTTCACACCTGCCACGGTAGGTAGAATTTGCGCGAGCGGCGTCGAAATAAATGCCGTCCATAAGGAAGCTAACGCACCTGCCACGGTAGGTCGTTTCCAGGACGGCATAAGATCAAAAGCTGTCCCATCAGAAATCGAACTCACCTGCCACGGTAGGTCGTCGAGATGGGACAGCAAATTAAAAAGTGCCTTCTTTGCCCTACCTGCCACGGTAGATAGGCGCGAAGGCACCGAAGCTATGAATTTAATAGTAAGGGTAATGAGTGCAGTGTAGGATGCGGCTTTTTCAGCGGCAAGGCGCGCGGAAACGCGCGAGGCATTGACGATCGCAAGGCGCGCGGTATTGACTGCCTTGGCCGTCTTGTGGACGACGCGCAGGACCATTGCCACCACGGCGCCGACAGCCTTGGAAGACCGTTTCACAACGCGGATGTACCCGATGATCGTTGCGGCAGAACCCAGCATGAGCATTGCCGCAATGACCGGCGGCGCCGTCGCCCACGGCGACATGGACAGGGCATACTGGATCAGATTGGCTGATCCGAACAACGCCATGATCCCCGCATACGGCATGGCCATAGCGATCGAATCATCGTACGCGGCAACCGCGCGGCTTCTGACCAACGAGCCGAAATCAGGCGTTGAAGGAACCGTGGATCCTGTAGACGGGAATGTTTCTGTGGTCGTATGCGCCATGGACGTGCTCGACAATGTGCTGCCGGTATTCGCCCCAGACACTGTTCCATTTGTCGGTGCGTCCGTTGCGCGTAAAGACCTCGCCCGTGCTCTCATTAAGGAGATAGAGCCTGAGAATATGCTTGTTGCCAAACTGCTCGCGACCTGCCGCAAAGAGCTTGTTGCCGTTCTCAAAGACAACCAGGTGCTTAAGCGTAATGCTCTGACCCGTCGTGAAGTTGACCATGATTCACCTCCATCGTTCTGAAGATCCTTCTTGGCCGTTTCTTCAGCGTATTTGTCTGCCCGGACAAAAAACGCCAACGGCCGAACAATAATATATGAATACGCTGCTTCAGCGTACATATGCGCAAAATGAGGAATCTTGGTGGGATCAGCGATTACTGCTTTTGTATCATCAATGACTTTCTTGATTGTCTGGGTAAGCTTGAAGGCGATGCAGCAGCCGAACGTCTTGAGGGATTTGACGATGCGGATGAAGCCGGTGGTAAATTTGTTGGTGCGGATCTTGGCAATGGAATTGAATTTAATGCCACCGTCCGGAGGACCACGGATAAAACGCCCGAGAACGCTCATGATCCATTTTGCATCTTGCGCTGCCACCGATATATATCTTTGATAACCATAATTCACCTTTGATACTTCATTCGCTATACCAGTATCGCTGCCGGCAACTTGGCCATTCTTCACGGCCACCGCGGCAACGACATGGTCTGCTGCATTAACCGGCATGGCAGCAGCGTTGGAACCGCCGTCATGCACGCCGACTATGACATCGCTCAGCGAATTCCAGTTATTAGCCGCTATCTCATTCATGCCTTCGATTGCCGCAGTAACATCAACATCTTCTTCATGGACGGCATAGAAGTTCTCATTATTCTTGTTGATCTTGACCAGTTCTCTTGTTTTGCCATTGGTAATAATAATCTCTTCTCCGCCGTTGCGATACGCTTTAAGCTGGCCGTTGTTCATATACGATGCGGCAAAGAGAATATCAGTCAGAGAAGCGAGTTTCTGATCGCCATTGTGATCCACCTCTTTAATACTTGCGACGGCAGCGGCCAGATCAGAAGCTTCTACTTTGATTAACTTTGCAAGTTTCTGTACACCGCTGTTGTCATTCAACGGATTATTTTGTTTTGCTTCGCTAAATTTTGGCTCTATTTCAGCGAGGATCGAAGCAAATGATTTTTCAAGTTCTTCAATCGTGGCCGTGTTCGCGTCAACGAGATTTGCCGGGTACATTCTTAAGCTTTCTAAATCAATCTGCGCCTGTTCAATCATAAACATCATGCTCTGATACTCGGCGACCGCTAACTCCCTGCTATCCTTCAACATGCGCTTTAATGTGATTTGTGTCGTGTGAACACGACCAAGGGTATTTTTGAAATTATTAACCACGATTGCCTCGTTATTGGTCGTATTCTGCGGATCAAGGTAGCGGATAAATCTGTACACATTGGCACCAAACGCTGTCCCTTCTTTTTCGATCTGTGTCGATCTATTATGCATAATGGCGGCGATAAGTCCGACTTTTTCGGCATCCATGCCTTCAATCGCCCTGCCTACAATTCTCAATGATCTGATAGATTTGTCAAAATAGACGTTGCCGACCGACCTGTCAAATACCAGGTGTTCACCATGCTTCGGCAGCTCAATCGCGTCACTGACAAAGCTCATTTCACTGCCCAATGGGGTGAAATCAATGACTCTCACGTTGCCATCCGCAAAGGTAACGCCCAGCACCAAGTGGGTCCTTCCCGGCAGACCATTTTCCATTCTTATGACTTTCAGATCGTTCGTATTTTTTCCTAACACATAGCTCACCAGCATTGCGATCTGGGTATGGGTGACGCATCCCGTTGTTGGTTTATAATCTCCTGGCCGGCCCTGATAAATATTTCTGAATGTGAACATATCTGGATCATACTCATAGGTGCCGCGGACGATATAGCCGACAGCGGCGTATACATTCTTTTCGATTGCCGTTAACTCTGCACGTGCGATTATCGACACTTGACCATCGACCTCGATCTTATTCTTCGCTTCAAAATACCTGCTGATCCAATATGCAACTAAAGAATTGTCAAAGACTTCCTCAACAACCTTCCGGATAGCCTCAGGATCCATACCGAGCTCATTGACCAAAGCTCCTGCTATAGTGGCGGAAAGTTCTGACGTCATGCCTTCGATGTCTGACAATGTTAACGTATTCGATCGCCTGGCCTCAAGGATCTTATTGATCATGTCTTCAGTAACGCCTTCTATTTTGCTGAGCGTTTCCTTAACCTGCTTATCGCTGACAAGATAGGCTGAATCATTAGCAAGCAGCCACAAGACAACTTCAAGCTCTTTAGTATGCAAGAACTTCTCGACCGCTGCGGCCGCATCGATTGCCGCGATGTTTTTAAGATATTTAGTGCTGAATGCCCGCGCATACTTCGCAAACTCAAGGCCAGTATATATATCAAGATTCAGGCCGCGCAGTGCGTTCAATAACTCAGGCGACGCTGTTCCAAAGATATCTTTCGCTTCAAGGTTGCGCCTTCTAATCGACTGTAAATCAGTTCCCGGCATTAAAAGACCCATAAGCAACTCTTCGTTATCTTCGTTCAAACCAAGCTTATGAGCCAAGGCGGAAATCGCCTCAGCTGACTCATACATGCCATACTCAGCGCGTTCAGCCATATCCTTGAGGGCCTGACGGGCTTCTTCGTCATCAGTAATCCACAGGCCGGCGACCGCCAGGATCAATTTTTTGGTGAAATGCGCTTCTTCGATATTTGGAAGATTTGAAAGTGCTGTGATCTGCAATTTCCCTGCAGCTTCAAGCTTGCTGATGGCAATAACAACCTGGTCGTTCAGTTTCCTAGACGAGAGCATGAATGCGGCGTCATGAATATCAGCGGCATTGAGTTTAGTTCGCAGAACAATGAATTCCTCGATGGACAAAGGTTTTAACTGATCTTCAACCAGGATCATTTTAATGGCTTCGGAAATCTTACGGATATCGTATGCCGTTGTGTTTTCCTGGCCTGGCTTAGGTTTTATCTTCTTTTCGATATATGCCTCAAGCTTACTGTATGTCTCAAACCCGATCTGTTTTGCGGCCATGAACTTCCGTACGCCTTCTTCCGATTTGATCTTATCTCTAAACCCAATTTCATCTATCGTAGGCAGAGCAAAAGGCTTGCCCTTGTTCTTATTTAAAATATTCTCGATCAATTGAGTAAGGGCAACATATTTTAAATGGAGGGGATTGATCTCCGCAGCCATTTCAGGAGAAACCTGCGGGAATAATTTCATAGCAGCATCCATATCGGTATCAAACAGTGTGCCTATGACCTGATCCGCATTCTTATTATCAGCCATCAATACAAGCAGTGCTTTGCCAGCAGGCTCAAGCTTCGCCGTTACGGACAATCCCTTTGCCCAGCCGGCTTTCATCGCGTTGCCAATAACGCTTGTAAAGGAATTAAAGAGGTTATGTTCTTCGGAATACCGTTTTATGCTTTCACTGATGCTATTTTTAAATTTCTCTTTCCATGCAGCTCCACCTTCTCTTCGCAGCGTTCTAAGGCCGAGCGGACCATTGGTTTTAGAATTAAATTCTGCAATCCCTCTGAAAAATGCGTATGAAGTGCCTAAAACCGTCGCGGCAGCAATAAGATTGCGCGTGATCACGTTGCCAACCTCCATGAGTCCGCGCTCTTTAATGCCTCTTATTGCTTCAGAGATAACGGCTTCGTCCCGGACCTTTTTGCGATAATCATTAACACCTGCTGGAATCGCAGCAATTGCTCCCAGAACGCCCAGGATGTTTGAAAGCACCGGCCAACGGGAGCTATACATGGCTTTTACTTGCGGATCCTGTTTATTCAAGGTTTGCATTATACTGGCAACAACGCCTCTTTCTTCCCCGTTTCTGAATCTTGTCTGCTCTTTAATCGATGCCGCAATACCCTTCTGGATATTATAATTGCTTACCCGCGCCTTCTGCAGGGCGTCATAAGCAGTTTTGGCATCGCCGTTGTTCTCCGCCATCAACTTGTTCGCTTTCGCGACCTCCACCACCGCCTGCGCGGCGACTTCGTTCAAATTCTTTGCACTCCTTTGAGGGAGGAGCATGTTCTCTAAATCTGCTTTCAGATATTCCATTGCGGCAAATTTCACGACTTCAACAACATCGAATCCTCTTAGACCGGATAATTTCTTTATGTTGCTGACGCGTTCCGGGTTATCGCCTGTAAATTCAATCTTACCAGCTCTGATATCCTTATCGGCATCGAGCCATGATTTAATCATGTCCTGCTGCGTTTCGTTCAAAACTCGGTTCCGGCTAAATATCGCATCAGACATAACCTTTTCGAATTTCCGCGCCTCACTGGCAAGATTGCCGATTAAGGCATCGTATACATTTGACTGGGTCCGATCGCCCGTATAAGAATCTTCTCTGTTCTCGCTCTGGAATCTTTCCTGTAATACCGTGATTGACCGTCGTTGTGCATCGACCGCAGGATCGGCATGCTCTCTCAAGCTATCAAATCTTTTTAAATATCCTTCATAAACAGCGTCCTGAACGGATACAAGAAACGCATTATTACGGGCCTTTGTTTCATTTTTATCAAGAATACGCAGTATATCATTCACGCCACGATAATCATTATTGATGATCCACAGCCCTCTTTGAAATTCAGCATTTCTTTGGCGGCCGAATTTTTGAACGAATTCAGTTTGTGTTGAGGTTCTGTCAATGACTGATATATATATGATGTCTTTCCCAGTGATACCCCCTCCCTCACTGGCCTCGCCGGCACTCACATCGAACCTATTATTCTTGATATCGATTGAAACTTGGATGCCATCTTTTCCAGAGATAATGGCGTCTTTAATGCTGCTTGAAAGATCCATATTGTATCCAACCTGTTTATGTGCATCAAAAATAACAATGACCGGGTTTTCTCTGGATCCCAGTCTGGCTTCCACTATTTCTTTTGTCACCCCGAAGTCAACTAACAAGTATCGCCCTGATTTTTTATCAAAGGAATATCGTGTAAAATGAGCCTCACTGCTGCCTTCCGATGCGGGAGGATTTCCTACAAAAATATCTCTTGGAGCAAAATCCTTTGCATTGGTCTGTGCACGGATCTCCTGCGCCTTGATAGTATCGGCGAATGCCCCAAGGTCATGCTCGCGCGGGGATAAAAACACGACTGATTTGCCAACAGGCAGATAGCTAACTACTTCTGCTAACGATCCTATATGGACATTATCATCGGCCTGGTTCATAAACTCTCTGATTGCGACTGTCAAATCTGTGTTTTTTCTGAAATCTAACGTGTCCATACCAAGGTTCTCAGCCCAGAACTTGGCGAATTCGATAGTTGCAGAGAAAAATGTAAAAGTTGAATTTCTAAAGTTGGAGATAACTCCATAAGGTGTGACTCGAGTGGAATCAGGGCTGACAGTAATCTCCCGCAAAAATGCCCCCATAAAAGCGTCATGCCCGTTTTCGGTCAACATCCTTATAAAATCAGTATTATTGCTTCTCCGCGCTTCCTTAATGTTTGCAGACAGCCAGTATGCGATTGCGCGTGACTCTCCACTCCATTGCATACTTTCATTCTTTGTTGATTCGTGCATAACTCCGGGAATAAAAATGTTAACGCCATCAAGTTTTTTCTCGCCCAGCTTGATATAGCTATAGCCTTTTTCAAAGTACCCATTCGCGGCATCACGTTCTGCCTTATAAGCTATGCCTAAAGAAATAATTAACTTGTTCTCGTTTTCGGTATTGCTTCCAACACCGGCTCCTTTGCGTTTAAATTCAGCAAATGTCTGGAATATATCTTTGCCTTCCGGTGCAGAAGGTGCTTCTTTATAGAAACCACGTTCATCAAAATAGTCGTTAAACCGATTTTCGTATGCCATAAGGAATCTTGCGACCGACAATGTCGCATATTCCCACTGTGCGCCATTAATTGCTTTTTGGCCTCTGCCCATGATCAAATGCGGACTGGTCGCGATATCCTGAATCTCGTCAGCCCATATCCGATCGGCTTTTTCCTGTAAGCCATGCCATATTCTGTTCCAAAAATCAAAAGTTTGCTTGTCTGCCGCATATTGTGCATTCTGACGGATACCTTCAGCCTCATGGATCCCCATATGTATAATAACGCCTTGCTTAAATGTAAACCCGTTAACGCTTAGCTGGTCATCCTTCTCCTGAGACATAAATTCATCAAAAAGATTCCCTTCTCTGGACGAAAATTTGGTGATTTCGGCATAAATATCCCCGATGGTTATTTTTTGGGTAGTACCATCGCTTGTTTTAATATAAATATCCCGTTTTATTATTCTCAAATGCGGTGAATCTTTTTCGTGCCATATCGCCCCGTCTATTTCGTGTTCTCTGTAGCCCGTATATTTATTAATCTTTCCAGTCAAGTAGAAATTGTTGACTTTCT
Source organism: Candidatus Omnitrophota bacterium (assembly GCA_029571225.1). Taxonomy (GTDB): domain Bacteria; phylum Omnitrophota; class Gorgyraeia; order Gygaellales; family Profunditerraquicolaceae; genus JAGOOP01. Next base: position 163,066 of record JAKPTF010000035.1, read on the forward strand.
CTTTAAAGCCTTCCTCAGACGCAGCCGAATTACTTCTATAGAGCCCCAACCCTTTTTCGCCAAGAGCCTGGCTTAATAATTCCGCGAACGGCTTGACAAAAGCGGTCTTGCCTTCTCCTGTGCCTAAGGCAATCAACAGCTGAGGCCTGAATGTTGCAATCATGCCCACCAGCAATTGCTTGGGGGTCAATTTTTCAAATTTCCTGCCTCTCCCGCTTTCATAGGCGTTTATGATCTGCGGACGTAGGATTTCTTTGATGATCTGGCTAATCTCGCTATTACCGTTCAGCATATTAACGAATTCTTTTAAGAAAGCCGGGGCATCTGCTTCATTAATGATCCTGACTGTCAGATCGCCTTGTTTGTTCCCTTTGACTTCAATATATCGTGCGTACTCTTCAACAAAGTCTCTTGGATTATTCTTCATAGCATCATTTATGAGCCTTGCCGTAAGCGGGCCACCTTTATCCAACGTCGCCTTAATTCTTTCGGGAATTGCTTGATGCGGATATATACCTGCAGCCCGATACTCATCTTTAAGCTTTGACGAAAGATTACTAATCTCAATTAAATACGTACGAAATTCTTCAAATTTGCTCGCATTTGCCAGTCTTGCTTCGGCTGATTCCTTCGCCATGCGGATCTTAGCAGGTACTCGTCTGATTTTTTCCAGCCGCTGTCCGCGATATAAATCATTTTCTGCTTTTTCCGCTTTCATGGCCGCTTCAAACGAAGTTGTGATTTCATCAAATTTTGCCTTCATATTTAAAATATCACTCTCTAATTCGCGAATTCGAGCTTCATCATAGTACCAGCTCAGAGAAGCTATTTCCTGTTCTTTGGCCTCAATCGCCTTATCCAGGGCGACAACCGCTTCAACATAAAACCGCGTTGCAGGAGTAGTCATATTCTTATCTAGCCATTCCTGCCGTTGTTTTTCAAAACCAGTGACCTTGATCCCATCAATGCTCACTTTTCCCCGGATCAAAATTTGTTCGCGTTCAAATGTTGTAAAGCTAGACAAAATGTGATTTCGGATAATATCCGCTTCTATTTCTGAAACTTTATCCTTGGAGTTCTCTCGACCCGAGAGTTCATTAACAAGCTCACTCCGGCTTTTGTCTTTCATGGTGTCGCTAAACTGATGGCTATATTCGCGTTCCATGAGATCGCGTTTCGTCTGGCTGTCCAGAAAATTAAACTTTTCATCCTGAAGGGCCTGGTCCATAAGGACTGATTCTTTTTGATCACCATTTATTGCCTGCCTGGCTGCCGCAGGATTATTCTGGATAGCGGTACGCAAAGTTCTTCCATACTCATAGGTAATAATTGCTTTATAGATATCAGACGGTTTATTGACCCTTACGTCCAATGGTTCACCTTCGGGCATGTAAACAGTATACCGACGCACTGATGTTGCCTTAGACGCGTCTTTATTGATTGAAGCGAGATTGCCCGGCTGATCGGCTCCATATCTTTGTTTCAGAGCATCCATCGATACTTTTTCAACCGAAACAACGATATTAACTTCCAACCCCTTGGCTGATCTAGCCTTAAGATTCTGGTAAGCTTCATTAACCTTGCCTGTAATATATTTTGCGAAGTTACTTATCTGAGCGCCGGCATTTTCAATGCGCGTTGTGATCTGTGCTTGGAAGGGTTCGACAGGTTTACTTTCTGCAGACGGGATATTTCCCTCACCATGATTAGCTTCGGGGATTTTTGCGGAGGGCTGTATTTCTATCGGTTCTTTCTCAGAAGGGATAGTAGAAGCATCATGCGGAGGATCTAAGTTGTTAGCTTTATCCTTAGCTGCACTATCTGGCGCGGATTCGATATTTTTACCATTATTATCGGAAACGGGTGATTGATCTTTGGTTGCCTCGATTATTTTCCCACCGGTTGACGACTCTCTCATGCTCGAAGTTTTAATTTCCACAACCGTTATTTTTGTTGCCGAATCAGTCTTGGAAGAAGCTGGGATATCGCGCACATTGATCAAATGCCATTCACCGGCTTCCATATAAAGACGATATTCGGCTTCCTGTGTTTTATCGCCGGCTTCCATAACTTTTTCTACAGCGTAAACCGTTGCTTTATCAGTCGGGATAATTCGAACTTTAGTCCACGTGCTATCAATTTTAATCTCATATATCATATTGGATTTAAAGATGCTGCGATCACCCGTAACCAAACCAGAGCCCGGGATAAGATCCTGGACAAGTCTCGGAGCCGAGAATGCATTGTTTAATGATGATCGGGCGGATACGCCTTCTACCTTTGCGCCCATAGCCTCAATTATTTTTAAAGGCTGGTTAAGAGCTGCGGTAAACATATGCACCGGAGCAAGCAAAACACTATTTGCTTTATTGACAAAATGGCCAACACTGCTATCGAAAATCGGCATGCGGATCGTTACATCCATAGGGCTCTTTACAAGAGCCTGCCCTACGGTTCTCGGCCTTGCTTCTGTTGCTAACTGTAAACCGTTCTTGCCTGCGTCCTGGAAAGCACTCCTCATCGCATCTTGCATATTACGGGCCTGCATCCTGCCCTGCTCGAAATGCGGACCGAGCAAAAGCAGGAGATTTGGGACTAAACTTGTAAATCCTTCATATACATTGTTTGACGGACGGACTGGGTTTGCATCAGGAGGATGTAACCATGTCCAAACATCTTTTCCTCCAATTAAATTTCCCAAACCATCAGCGAGCGGCTTTAATGTATGATCGGCAGTCCAACCCATAAAGAACCTGCCGCCCTGATAGTTCTCCACTCCGTGTAAAGCTAATGATTCAACTGAATGCAATGCCATATCAACGACACCGGTAAAATATTCCGCAACCATGACGGTTGTGATCGGGATTGAGTTGATAACTCCGTGATGACCGGCAACGCCTAAATAACTATATGGGAACTCAGCAAATCCTGACATCGTGTTAACAAGCTGCACGCCTGTAAGATACACGTCTTTGACAACAGGAATATTGGGAGCGACATTAAGGGCACTCTGAATGACCTTGTTTTGTTGGTCACGATATTCCTGTGCTTTTTTCCAATTGGGTTCATAATCCACTGTTTGACGTAACGCAAAATTAGTCAATTGACCGAATCCATATCTCGCTGCATTCAGCTCAAAACCTCCGATTGCCTGCAGCAATCCATAGGGAGTGTTGGCAATATCAGATACCGCTGCCACTTTAAAAGAATTATAGAGACCATGATCAGCTAAATATGTATAGACTGCCGGATAGTATGTCAAAAGCGATACGCCGCTAAACATAGCCGGCAGCGCTTGTTTAGCCAATCCATAGCCGCCCGCAACCACAGGATAAACTTTAGGATAAACTTTTGGCCCTAAAAACTCCGCTGCCGTAATCGCTCCTGCTGTATTTTTTGATGCCGGTTTAATTATGTTACCTACTTGCCCCATCCAACCCTTAATTTTACCGCCTTGTCTAACAAGCCACTGTGCTGGTCTTGTCCCTGATATCCATTCCGCTATGCCCATCCTTGATATCACACTAGAAGTTTTACTTAACCCAGCCAATACAGCAGAGAAAGCTAACTCCGAACCAGCGAAGATCACGAAATCCTTTGCTCTATCTGACCAGAATATATTTCTATCAATCGGTTTGCCGGTAACGATCCTGTTCTCGATATCAAGCGCACCCATAAACGTTGCTCCGCCAATACCCCATTTTATTGCCGTGCCGATGCGCGGAGCTATGGGCGACGCAAAGAACCGAGCTACAAGAGAAGCCTCACGACCGGCAAGTAAAACATCGCCGGCTGCAGTAGCCATATATGGCGCCATTAATTCGCTCGCTATAAATCCTGTAGCAATCATAACGATAGTATCAGCGGCAATCTGGTGAAGAGGAGCAATGATATCAGTATAAGTGCTGTGTTGTGTTAAATCTCCCGTGCCGCCATACAACACATCCAATGTCTGCATCGTAGGAGTCTTAACCGACCAATATGCATTGCTGATTCCGCCAAGGACAGGAATGGTATTCCAATCGATTTGGGCGTTCAAAGGCGACCGGTCAGACGGGTTAAATACATAATCAGCAACCCCCTGAAGCGTCGGGCCATATTTCACAAATGCCGCAGGAACCTTTTCATTCACCAAACCGCCGACAGAATAAAAGAAAAGGGGCACGTCTAAGACAATATCTTTTCCCGTATTATCGATAAGCGATACTTTTTCGGTTAAATGTTCATCGAGCTTGAAACCAAGAGCATTCGCTATTTCAACCGTTGGCTTTGCCGAAGGATTCAGCGCAATGATCGTGTATGCAGCATCTTTTGCCAAGGAACCTATAACCCCCTCAAGTGATATTTTGTTGCCGCTAGTCAGGTAATCGGAGGTGGCCGGAAGCCAAGCATTAAAGATATCGACCACATATTTTGTATTGGCGGTTGCTTTTTGGGCCTGCTGATTTTCAAATACCTGAATTTGATTGTTCTGGCCTATTATGGTGGCCAACGTATTTGTGGCGCGAGATACTAATTCGTTGCCATCTTGTATAAGAGTGCCCATATGCTGATTGAAATATCCAATGAGATTAGGACCCTCTGCGGCTACTTCAGCCTGGATCGTCCCCATGGCTTTTCGGTATTCAGGAGAATTGATATTAAAGTTCAACTTCGGGGTCGTATCAGTGCCGGCTGCACCAGCGCTCCCTGCCATCTTGTCATCTAATACGGGAATATGCCACCCATCTGCCTGTTTCTCTGCATCCCATACGTCAAGCATATTATTTGTTTTGCCAATATATATTGCAGTGCTTTCCTGAGCCCCTATGATCCACCCCTCTTCAGCATCATAAACCAATCCTTCATTCTGCAAAGCATTATTCTTATTGCTCTCATTGCTAATAAACCACTGTCCATCATTATTCCTGTGATAAATTGTGCCATCCGCAGCAACGAAATACTGTCCCTGGGTCGGACTGTCAACGGTCAACGTCATATCACCCATTGCCGGCACAGAACCAGGCTTAGCTGGATTTTCCGAAGTCATAACAATTTTCGGATTGTTTTGATCAGTCCCTTCCTGATTTTCCATAGACACGTTGTACCGATCAGACAATTCATTATTAATAGCACGGCTGCCATTGGCCAATACCCATTTACAATCCTGTCCGTGTTGTACACCATAATCTTCTCTGAAGTTTATCCACGCGTCAACAACATTGGCTTTCATGGTGACTATGTCAGGATTATTGGGATTATTCTCTATCTCCTGTTGTTGCTGATTAATCCAATTCATGACGGACTGCGCTGTCGGATCTAAATTAACCAAATCCTGTGACGCATCCTTAATCTGAGGGCCCCATGATGAATCATACTGAGAAGCCATCTGCACTTTATGCTGCGTTTCCTGATCAACTTCAGGCTTCGGATTCACCGCATCCAGCAATCCATCAACCATCTTGCCGCTGGTCTGCGCATTGCCGAACTGCGGGGTCAGGAGCGTGCCGTCGACGAGCTTATCCCAATTGCTTTTCTGGGTCTGATTCGCCGCAGCGACAGGAACCTGCTGGGCCTGCTGCACATTCTTATCGCCCGTATCTTTCAGACCCGCATCAATCGCAGCAATAGGCTGGAATACGTAAGTATTAATGGCGCCGGCGATGCCGCCGATGATGGTGCCCCAAAAATCCTGCTGCGCAGGCGCTTCCTGTTCTTGAGGCTTAACAGTGGGATCAATCTTCACAACATCATCAGAAGTAGAAGCTGCGCTGGCGGGAAATAAAGACACTTTGGGAAGATTATCAGTCCAAGACTTAGATTCCGCTGTAGCACCGGTTTCGGCAGGACCTTCTTCTTCAGGCTTTGGCTGCGTTGCGAAAGGAACGTTCATATTGGTAGGAACATTTCCGATCCCAACTATTACCGCTCCTTCCAGAAGCGTACCCGCAAAAGGATCATTCTGAGCATCTTTTTGTTCCGGATCCTTTACAACCACTTCGGCAGGCTGCTGGTTGTCTGGCACAGGAGTTGTTAAAGGCTCTATGGGATTCAGCGTAGAAACAGGTATTGGGGAATCGGTCAATTCCTGATAGCGCTCAACATGCGTTTTCTGCGGAGTGCCTGACGCGCCTGCCTGCAGACCCTGGCTAAACGGTTCATTACCCCACGAGCCAGAAGAACCGCTCGCTATTATATTACCGTTTGAATCTACTGCCTCCCATGCGCCGCCGGCATTGATCTTGGTAACGGTCACATCTGTCCCAACCTTTTTATCATTAATAGTTTCCGTATAAGAATACGTATTCCCATTCGCGCCATCGAGCAATGGTGCCTGCGTCGGTTTACTGTTTTCCTCCGGTTCGAGCAAGGAGGCCGTATTCGCATCGCCGTTGACCATCATAGGCCCCTTAACCGTACCATCCACATCAACAAGATTACCGTTTCCATCAGGCGTATAAGTCTTATTTGTGCTGTCCTTATAATGTACTATACCGTCCTTCACGTATGTAACTGTCAGGTTTGAGGCTTTGAAATTACCGCTGGTCGGCGTCACACATCCATTAACTGTCACGGATTGTCCGTCAGCGGTAAAATATGTAACGGCAGTAATATTGCCTTTTTCATCTCTGGTATACTTTTCCCCGATTACCGGAGGAGTGGTCAAACGCTCAACCATCTGTGAACTACTTTCGTTCGACCCCTGGTTCATCGAATCCCCAACAATCCCCGCACCGGTCGAGCTACCGCACCCGCCGTTATTGGAAAGATCATTCCCGATCGGCCGGTACAGGTTTACCAGGATCGCCGGAAGCGCCGGATTGGCAGCGATATCCGCCATGATCATCGGCTGGATGATCTTCTCCAGGGCAGCGCCGGCTGCATAAAGCTGGCCGTTTTCATATCTCATATCCTTGACATTGCCCGCAATGCCGGACTGGCTATTCATGAAAAGGTCATATCCGGTCCAATCGTTATTCTGTTCGAATGTCTTGTAATACATCGATCCGCCGCCGCCAACGTGGACCTTCTCGCGAAGCGCAACAGCGATCTCAAGCGCATACGACCTCTCATCGCCCAGATGGGTCAGGCCGTATATTTCGCACGCAACTGCCTGGTAGATAACCTGATACAGGGTGGCATAATCATCAATGCCGGGGACCGAGTAAGGAGTGTTTGCCATATTGTAGTTCGGACGCTGGTAATCTCCGCCCAGGGTCGCAGGAAGGTTCAACACGATCTCACCGCTCACCACGCCATCCATAATCTTTTTCGTAAGATAGTCGGCATACTCTTCCGGATTATTCCACACATGCTGCATCTGCGCCTGGGCCTGGGAAGCCAGAGCGTTATAACCTGTAAGCGCAGCGGTTAATCCCATGTCTTTGTTGGCCTCGACCTGCGCTGAAATCTTGCCATATTCTTCCAGGTGGTCATACAGATCGTAGATCAGTACGGCATCCTGGTTCGCAGTTGCCTGCGCTGCGATCTTGTTGTATTCGGTAACAGCGGCGTTCAGCTTATTGACATAATAGTTCGCATTGGCGTTGACCTGCTCGGTTATGTCATTATATGCTTCGATATTGGCTGACAGTTGGTTGACCTGCGCTTCAGAAGTGAATTCGCCTTCATGCGTGATATGGCCTGTTGCGTCGATGACATAGCCGGCTGAGGTCAAGGCCGGTTTGATGTTGGCGGTGAAATACGTGTTTGCCCTGTTCATCTCAAACAACACGTCATTAACGTCGATTTTGCCGTCGTTGTTGGAATCTTTGCCCGCGACATTGGAAACCGTCGCCCCGCCGGTCGTATCATCATTGCTTCCGGTCAATTCCTGCATGGTCTTCTGATTGATGTTATATTGTTTGACTATTGGGTCGTTCGGATTCAACTGGTTGGCCAGGTTGATGTTAGCAGCGCCAGCCGTGATGTGGCCGGTCGCGTCGGTCGTGATCCCGACCGCGTTGAGAATCGGCTGGATGTTCGCGCTGAAATACTGATTCGCCTTGTTCATTTCGAACAAAACGTCAGCCGCATCCTGCTTGCCGTCGCCGTTCGAATCCTTCGCATTGATGGTCGAGGGGGTCACGGTCGCGGGAGTGGCATCCTCATCTTCCGGATACAATTCGCTCAATGTCTTCTGATTCGCGGTATATGTCTTGACGATCGGGTCGTTCGGATTGATCAAAGCAGCGGCGCCTAACTTATCCTTGCCTGCGGTGATATGGCCTGTTGCATCGGTCGTGATACCCATGGCGTTCAGGATCGGCTGGATGTTGTTGGTAAAATACTGATTGGCCTTGTTCATTTCGAACAGGACATCGTTGGCATCCTGCTTGCCGTCATGATTCGAGTCTTTTGCGATGACCGTTTCCGGGGTGACCACGGCGCCTTGCGCGTTGGACTGCGTTCCTGCTGCTTCGTATATTTCGGATATGGTCGTCTGGTTCTTGTTGTACTGGGCAACGGTCGCATTGGCCGGGTCGATCTGGGCAGCAATGCTGACATTGTCCTTGCCTGCGGTGATATGGCCCTCGGCGTCAGTCTGGATGCCAAGGGTATTTAAAATCGGTTTGACATTCTCATTATAATATTTATTGGCAGCCTGCATGGCAATCAACGCGTCGTCATAATTGATATAGCCGTCCTGATTCAGGTCCTTGGCTTCAGGGCTGGTCGCATTCGTGGTCTGTGAAGCAACATCAGATGTGGGGTCGCCGGCATATAATTCGCTGACCGTGGTCTGATGGGCATTAAATTCTGCCTGAATGGCCTGCGCTTGGGCTGAAGTAAAGCTGTTTGCCGTGTTGGCAGAGGTATGCTCGCCGGTCTCTGCAACGACCAGCAATCCCTGAAGGCTTGAAATATCCGCGTTGTCGCCCAGCATGCTTCCGGTGGTCCGCGCAGTCGAGCCGTCATATGTCGGAGTGACCCAGGAGGTCGGCACCAGCATGAATCCAGAGCTTGCTGTGCCAAAATCCATCAAACTGGAAGTCTTTTCCACACCGTTATCCATATAGGTAACTGAACCGCCGGTAACAGATACCTGGCCTGTGCCGCCGTCTTCCGGCCATGTCACGTTAACAGAGCCTTCTTCAACGCCCGTGACGGCAACAAAATGCTTGGAATCAAGATGAGCGATAAACGGGGTTTCGCTGGCTGCGGCATTAGAGCCAATAGTCGATAATTTATAGGCTATGGTAGCAGGATCTGAACCAAGGCTGATCGCAGTATAATCTTTGCCATGGGCCTGGGCAACAGCTTCAAGGCCGGTAAGGCTGGTATAACCATTATAGGTATACGGCGCTAATTCCTGAACTAACTGATCAGCAGGCACATTAGGGAGCAGGACCTGCAAAGCCTGCACAGCGCAGTTCAATTCAGTGGTCGATGTAGCTCCCCAAACCGTATCAAATATTGAGGCGGTACCGGCATTAGGGGTAATACCGATACCGCCATTTCCTGGGGTCAGCAGGAGGTTATCTATTTTAGCTTGAAGTTTAGACTGAATATCGGTTAGTTTTGAAGAAATGGACGACAGACCACGAGATTCGAGGTCTATAAGATTAGATTTGCTGATAGGATTGATGTATGATGCGGTAAGAGAATTGGTATCAGCTTCCGGAGGGCCGCGAGCGCTTATTGATCCGGTTATCGTATCAGTATATGGATTGAAACGCTCTTTGAAAGCAGCGATCTGTCTTGAAATATCAGTATCATCTAAAGTAACCGTATCACCGGCATCTCTGGTGATATTGTTCAACGCAGTAGTAACATCTGCTAGTGTCGTTGCAACAGGACGCGCTACAGGCGCGGGGAACCTGGAGCCAGCTGCCATGGTAGTATCAAGTATCGAATCCGCATTCATCTTCTCTGCCAATATCTCCTGCAGCGTCTTGTCTGCCAATGAAGCGAAGAAATTCAAATGCGCAGCCTCTGCTTCTTCTTCCGTATATGTCACGACATCCGTTTCGGCTTCAGGATTGAATCTATTTAAGGTCTGAACGAAATCTCCGGTTGTATCTTTGTTGATATCGCTATTCTTGATCGCGTCTACGGGTTCCTTGTCATATTCTGCGGAAGCCGGGATCTGGACCTGATTGTCCTGATCGCGCATGAACCTGTCAGCTAAAGAGCTGAATGCGTCATTAACGGTTCCTCTGCTCCGGAACGCAATGTTCTTTTCAGTCAAAGGATTGGCCTGTTGACCTGATATTTTTTCGATAATCGATTCTTTTGCAGGGGCTGCAGCCACATCACCTGTTGTTATAGATTCATGAGTCGGATCAAAGATACGGTTGCCGTTATTGATTTCGGTTTCCTTATAACGGTTGATCAGGTCGGATGTTGATTGCTGAATTGATTTCGGCGTGGTTGTTACGCTGACCTTCACATCAGACAGGTCAATTGCCTGGCTGGCTGCCTGTGGTATTGCCGGAACAGAACCTTGCTCAACATAAGAATCCGCGGTTGTGTAATTGAACGTACGGGACTCATAATTGCCGAATGTTGAATTGTTAACCATAATATCGATTGTATTCGTGCCACAGCAATACTGATACTGCGTTTGAAACCGGCTGGAAAGCGTGAAATCTCCGGTATTGGATCCTATAATAGTGGAAGACGTGGTTCCGGTAAAATTCTCTGTGACCTGGAACCTGGTTGACAGGGAAGTCTGATATTCGCCAAGCGTATTCTGCCTTTGAGCCAGCAAATCAGAAATTGTTACGCTTCTGGGAGAAATTTCACCTGACATCGCGCTAAATCTGCTTAAAAGCGACGAATCAGTTGAAAGCTTGTCCTGCATGCTTGAGAGCTTGCTCAATTCAGAAGTCTGATATTCTCCGATCAATGACTGCTTTTGTGCAAGGAAATCAGTTACTGATACGGTTTTCGCGGAAATATTAGCTACAGTCGGCATCTCAGGAGTGAAGGTTCCGGTTGATCTATTGGCAAGACTGTCCTGTATGCTTGCCAGCCTATCTGTATAGGAAACAGTATTTACAGATCCCGATAATCTCGAATCCAGCACTGATTGGTAAGTTGGGTTCGAATAGGTCTGTGAAGAATACGATGGAGCTGAAAATGAAGGTGCTGAATACGAAGGCGCTGAATACGAAGGTGCTGAATATGAAGGCGCTGAATAGCCTCCTGAATTAAATCGTTCAGTGGCTGCCGCACTAATAGACTCAAAATTTGACCCGTAACTTGAGCTAAAATCAAACGCATACGCATCAGGAGCTAAAAAGCGAGTGATACGGTTAAGAAATCCTGATACGGTATCCTTGAGAGTTCCTTGATCTGGTTTTTGATACGGTTGCTGATTGGTGAGATTATTAGGCAAGGAGATCCTGTAGTCATTTCTCGCAGCCCAACCAAAATCAGAGGACAAAAATACTCCAATCATGGTGAATGCTACGACCTTAAACCACAGTTTTTTGCGCCAATTATACATTGGCTTCTTCCCCTTGTAAATAGAAAAGCCGAGTACCTTTTTTCGGTAACTCGGCTATCCTAAGATGGTTTCTCTGCATCCGGCAGAGTCAGGACCCGTGGCTTTGCGCCCCCCGATTACTCGAGGTTTGCCTTTATCGTTCAAGTCTGACTTCAGAAACACATTTCTAAAAGATTATAAAAATCTAAATTTCCATCTCAAGTATATATAATAAACACGAGGTTGTCAAGATACAATAACTAACTTTTTTATCTGTTTACAGCGATTATCGATATTTGCGCATGTATTCGCGCATATATTCACGACGCTGATCTTTATGCTCGTTTTCGTAGGCCTTAATGTATTCTTTATTCGCCGCTTTCCAGAGCTGATTATACCTTCGCCTTTTATCCTGCCACGCAGGCTCCTGGCCAAGGCATTTGAAATAATCAGGGTTCTTCAATCGCCACTGTTTCTGATTCAAAAGCTGGCGCTGTCGTTGGCACGCCGGGCTTGAGCATACCTGCTGGCTTGGCCTGTATTTACTTGGCGAAAATTCGTTATTGCAGATTGAGCATTTCATAGAACAAATCTAACATACGGCTGAGGCAAAGTCAAGACGCTGAGTATATATTTTCTTTACCGTATCATACTGTATCAAACAGTATCAAAAATCCTTGACATTTGTTGATTTTTATATATACTTATAAATGGTTCAATATCGCTACTCTATTCCATAGGAGATTATGCGCAAAAATCTCTGGTTTTATATTTTTCTGTCGCTAATCCTGACCTTTGTTGTCTCTCCTGCTTCAAAAGCTCAATTCCCTGTTCACACTGACTACGCGCTTTTCATCCAGGAGCGGATCTATGAGAACCTCATCTATCCGCCTGACGCTTTTGTTCAAGGGCGCGAAGGCATTGTCACGCTGAACTTCACCATAGGCCAGGACGGATATTTAAAGAATATATTCGTCGCCGAGTCATCCGGGTTCCCATCTCTCGACGAGGGAGCTATTGCTGCTGTCAAAAGCGCAAGCCCCTATCCTTTGCCGGAAGATTACGACGGCGAGGATGTCGAACTTGTCGTGCCTCTTGAATTCAAGATGGAAATGGCAGAGGAACCAGGACCGTTTGTCCCGCCTGAAGGATGGATGCCTGAAGAAGAACCCTCTGAACAACCGGTTCCTGAAAAGGCCCAACCTGTTGAAGAACAACCTGTTGAGCAAGCACCGAAATTCCTTAAAAAAATCAAAGAAGGCCCGTCCGCATCAGAGCAGGCAATGAAGGATTTCAAGGTCGTTTGGCCTGAGGAACTGTCGAAATTTATCGACCTTGCCATAAAGAACAATAAGCCGAGCCAGGTCGCCAAGAAAGAAGTCGATCTTGCAGAATTCAAGGTCAAAGAGGCAATGCGCAACCTTCTCCCGTCGGTGAAATTAAGCGGCGTGGCAACGGACGGCGAAACATACCACGTGCCGTATGAAGAGCACGAGTTTAAGGTTGAATTGAACCAGCCGATTTATTACGGCGGCAGGCTCATCGATTCGATCGAACATGCCAGGGTTAATGCGCTTATTGCCAGAATGAATTTCGACCGCATGAAGTTCGATATCATACACAAAACCGAATCATCCTACTATAACCTCATCGCCTCGCGCACGCACTGGAGATATAAAGAAGCTCTGCGCAATGAGGCACAGGAACTGCTGGACCGTATCACAAAGCTCTCTGATATAGGCATGATAATCCCGCTTGAGCTCAAGAGCGCCCGGTCTTCATTTGAACAGATCGAATTCCAGCTTGCAAGCTTAAAGCAGGATATATACCTGGCGGAATTAACTTTTAAACAGGTTTTAAACAGCCAGGATGTCCCTTCCATAAGCCTTGAAGAACCCGAAATTGTCAAGCCAGATCTTGATCTGGATGAGCTGTTTCAAGTAGCTCTCAAACACAGAGCCGAGATACAAATCGGCGAATTAATGGTAAAATTCAGCAAATATGCTAAAAAGATCGAATTAGACAAGGATAATTTCAACGTTGATCTGGTTGGTTCATTAGGAACATATTCCGGTCATTATAAGACAGAGCCATGGAAGAACTCGACAAACTGGGCAGCAGGCGTCAAAGTCACCAAAATGCTCGGCGCAAGCACTTTAAAAAGCTCGTTTATAACTGAACGCAGCAGGCCGCGTTTTGGACAAACATCTCCGACAGCCTCAACATCGTTAAGCGGAGAACTTGGGCTGTTTGACAACATGGCTGCTATTTCAGCTCTGAAGAAGACCGATGTTGACCTTCAGAAGGCCATCAGCGACCTGAACGAGACGCGCAAAACCGTAACTTTCGAGGTCCAGGATGCTTTTCTGACGTATCAAAAGGCAATTTTACAACTTAACACAGCGTCAGCTGATATGGCTTTCCGAAGGAACCAGGCAGAGATCACCAAAATCCGTGCTTCAGTTAATGACGCACCCCTCTCTTCTGCCATGGACTCGCTTTACAGCCTTGCGGATGCGCAGACAAAGTATTTCCAGGCCCTGGGAAATTATTTTGTCGCGCTCACCAACCTTAAAAAAGCCACAGGATACGGAATAAACATCTGATTTTTCCGTTAACAGAAGCAAAAGTTTGCTTCCTGCCTTGAAATTTTCAAATTCATCACGTATACTTCTGGTGAAATATAATGATTTCTCCTTAATCGAAAAGCCAATCTCGTCGTAAGGCGGGTGCGGAAAGCCACGGGGTCAGGGGAAGGCATTGTTTTTTTATCCGACTAGCCGGGTTACCGAGGTAAGGACAAGGTAGCTCGGCATTTTAATTTGATGGGGTCGGCATGAAAATAGTTTTGCTTAAAACAAAAAAAATAACAGCCGCCGTTTTCTTCGCGGCGTTAACAGCATTGTTCGCGTCCGACTGCTTCGCTGCCCAAGAACCTGGATTATTTTCCATTCCCGTCTCCAAAAACGCTAACCAAGGGCCGGAATCATTTCAACCAATAACAAAGGCCGCCCAACCGTCAGCCGACTTTGGGAACGCGTTATTTAAGGATGAAAGCCCCGCTTTAATGTCATCGACACCGGTACCCGCATACGGTACCAGAGCGGCGCCGAAATCTTCTTCAGGGCCCGTGTCATTTCAGCAGCCAACGGGAACTTGGGCCACTGCGCCAAGGCTTGCGCCGGCCACTCAGAACGCAAAACAGAATAATGCGAGATTACCGAATCTGAAAACACCCGATGCGGAAAAAACCACGACCGAATATAAGCTAAAAGCCGCTCTTTCTCCGACGGAAAATAACGCCTCTGATATATGGCGCACAGAACAGAAAGTTTTCATCCAAGACAATGATGCGCTGCAGCGGGCAGAAGAAGACCGGTCCGCGCCGCGTCGCACCAGGCAAAACAATACGCAGAAACCATTTGCGGCCTTGAAAAATCCCGAAAACAGGCGGTGTAATCACGCAAAACAAGATGGCATGAAATATGTTCGTATCCGCGATATGGCCTTCGATGCATCCGCCAAGCAGGAAAGTAATGGCGTTGTCCACAGCCAAACGCGTTTATCGAAAGACCCTGCGTCCTTTGGAAAAAAGAATCTGGTAAAAAACGTGTGCAAGAATCAGCAAAATACCGCGGAAAACCTTTATCGAGCCGTTTCCGGCATCATGCCATTTCAAAAAAATTCCTTGATCGCTCAGGCCAAGGTATTAACTGCGCAGGATAATATCAACCCGCTGCTTCCTCCTCTGCCGCAGCCCATCGAACAGCAACCGGTCGATGTTCCTGAAAAATCAGAGACCTATAAGCAATCATCTATGGCCTCACGAAGCTCCGATGGCATTGTGCTGTATCCGGTCTATAAAAACCATATCAATCCTTCCGTTAATAATACAGGATTTTTGGAACAATTGTTACAGGAACCCATCAATTACTCAAAAACAGGCCTTTCTCCCCCGGGCAATGCCATTATATTGAATCCTCGCCATTTACTCACGAATATTCCTCGTTTCTTGTGCTCATCAGAAAGCAGTGATAAATCTCTTGAATATTCTTACAGTTTAAATTCAACCGTATCAGACAATCATAACCGTATCATAGACCCCCCCAAGAGGCTTCGGGAAGGCCTTTCCATTTGTGAAAATGTCCTTTCCGAGGCCTCTTTAAATTTCATTTATCGTGCAGCAGCATCAAGCACGATAAGGGCTGCATCTCACCCCCCCGAGGTGCAGCCCTCTTTTATTTTTTCACAGTTAAATGCAATTTTGGTTAACAGAAGCAATATTTTGTTATTCTGGCTTGAATTCCAGAAACTATAATGCATACTTATAATGCAATACAATAGATTTTGTTTGTCCTTATCGAAAAGCCTGCTCTCAGGAGCGGGAAAGCCACGGGGTCAGACAGAAAAAGGGTGCAGGATTTTGCTTTTTAAGGCCGACCGGGTTGCCGAAATAAGGAACTTTCGCAATCCGGATTTTTATTTTTTGAGGCTGGCGTGAAAAACCAAAGGGTCAAAAAAATCTCTGCTCTCTTCATTCTCGTAAGCGGCGCGCTTTTTATCGCATGCACGCATGACGTTTATGCTGCTAAGGACGACCTTAATACATCAACAGTGTCCGTGACGCCGAAAATTATCGGCTCATCGAACTCGATCATTCCGACCGTCAACACCCAAACAGGCATTACTTCTTCGCCGGGATTTGTATCCGTAGGATCTGCGGGCAGCTTAATGGCTGATCCCACAGCCGGCATCACGGCGAGCAAGCTGTCCGGTGCTCTTCATTCCTCGGTACAAGCATCTACCATTCCTCTGGTTTCATCCCCGGCAATAACGCCGGGCAAGGAATCCGGCGCTTTTGTGAACGTCGCGGTTGCCCCGGCAGTCTCGATATCAGCTATGCATACAGCGCCGCCTGCGGCATGGACTGCAACCCCGAAGACAACCGTAAGCTTAAATCTTCACACGAACGCAAATCTGGCCGCTGCGCCAATTGACGCGAAAGCCTTATCAATAAATTGTATGTCTCCGGGCCTGCAGGCATCTATTGCGCCGGTTGCTGCCGGCGCTGTCAACCAACCCCAGGTCAATATCGCGGCAACAGTCGCATCTCCTTTAAGAATCAACAGGAATGATCTTAATAAAGCTGTTCTTCCGCAAGCTGGAAGCCAGGAAATAAACATGTCTGCCAAAGAAAAGCTGGCCGCGAATAAATCCGGTGTTAAGCAGGACACACAGGCCAAAAACACCCGGGGCGGTTTTAACGCCATGGCATCTCATGTAAAACAGACCTCAGCAGCAGCGCGTATGCTGGCAAAACAGACTCATTCGCTTACCCAAAAAACAGCGTCATCTGTGATCGATGGCTTTTATGCTGTAAAAAATCGCCTTTCCAAGGCAAAAACAACCGCATTGACGCAAATAAAATTCGCTGCCAATCTCAAGAGCAAGGCATATGAAAATGCAAGCGGCTGGATTAAAGGCATTATCCCCATTTTTAAAATGGCTATTCCCAATGAAGAACTGCCCTTATTGATGGACCTGTCTTTCATTGACAGGAATACCTTGCCTGCCGCCCATACGGCTGACAACAAGCAGGACCCTCTTTCTCCTCCGGTTCGCAAGACCGTCGCGGATATGGATGGCGGGGATCAGCTTCGTTTGAGCGCAACCGTATCACGGGCTGTTTTAGATCAGATCGACCCAATAAATTCTATCGGATTTATTGATACAATAAAGAAGAACGCGGTGAATTATGATAGGACCGGCCTTTCGCCTCCGGACACGGCATCCATCCATTCATCCGCTCTTCTTTCCGCATCGAATCGCTCCATTCGCATTTTTTCTGCGCGCCTTTTTCCCATTATTAATGCTCATCCTCTGTCCTTATTGGTCTCTGGGGGGATCAATTCAAAGGACAGAGGATTTTGTCTTTTTCAGAACTTTTCAACCAAAGGGGGATATTATGTTTAACGGGGTCAGCGGGAGGTTGTGTATCAAGCGCATCGGTGTTTTTGGAGACGGGGCTGTTCTTGCCTGCGCCACGGAAGAAAGCACCCAAAAGAGGGGTCTATTTATCATCCTGGGGGACGGAAACAAATGCTACTTCAAAACCGGCTCAAGCCGCCAGTGGCAGCGCTTAAACAAGCATTCTGCGGAGATAGCGCTCCAGTCAATATGTCAGGCGGTTACACAGGGCCTTGAAGTATTTGACATAAACGGGAACTCAGACCATATTATTAACCGCAACATCTTAAAGGGAGGGAACATGTTTACGAAAACAGCACGTTTCGCAGCCGCAATGGTATTGGTCACAGCAATGACAATCGTGTCCATGCCGATCGGAATAGCTCATGCTGAATCACTGCACTGGGGACAGCGCCAGCAGGAGAACATAATGCCCGCCAGCCCGGTGCACACCGGCGCAGTAGCCGGCAACGGCCAGGATCTCGATGCGCTTATCGTAGCTGGCGGCAAGGCGCATACAGGGCTGGTTGTAAAAGCGCGTCATGATGATGCGGCGGTTGCCGAAGAAACAGGAAGCGATCTGTCTGATGAAGCCCGTGTCAGAATATACGACGGCAACGGCAATTTTATCGGCTGGCAGGAAGTGGATATTGTCAGGGACGATGCAGGCAGAATCATCAAGCAGACGACCGTGACCTTTGACAAGGACGGCCACAGGATCAATTCCAGCATCAAGACATTTGAATATACGCTCGATGACAAAGGAAATGTCGCGTCCGTGAAGGTAACGCGCACAAAAGACGGGAAAGTCGTCTGGACTGCAGAACATACATTTACCCGCGATGAGAACGGGAAGGTCACTGAGCGGACGGCGACTTTCAAAGATGCCAACGGCAAGGTGATGTTTACTGCCGTTCAGACCTATACGCGCGATGACAATGGCCGCATCACTGAAAGCACTATTGAAAGAAAAGACGCCAAGGGCAAACTCCTTAGCAAAGACAGTATCAAATACACCTATGGTGAAGATGGCAAGATCAAAGAACGCACGCTGACACGGACCAACGCGCAGGGGAAAACAATATTTGAATCGACCCGGACATTCAAGGACGGAGTCCTTCAAAAAGACCTAATCAAGCGTTTCAATGAAAAAGGAGATTTGGTCCGCAAAGAAATTGTCAATTATCACTAACAATAAGGAGGAAAACATGTTCACGCAAAAGTTCAGGACCATCGTAACACTGGTATTGCTGATAACCATGACGGCGGTCAGCATGCCGATGAATGTCGTTCAGGCAGAAACAACGCCGGCAGGCCAGCAGAACAGCACGGTCATGCCTGCGGCACGGATCAAACACCGGGACTTCATCCACCGCATAGTTCCGGGAAACGAAGCGGCTGCCCCAAAAAACACAGTCGGGGACGGCGAGCTCTCTGAGGATCCCCGCGTGCAGAAACCGGAAACAAAAAAATTATCGGCAGAAGAACAAAAAGAACTGAAAAAAATCTTCGGGGTAGCGCCGGTAACATCCAAAACGGTCACCCTCTGCGGCGGCACGACCGTTTCGTATTATGACAAAGACGGCAATCTCGTCGGCACATTCAAAAAGACGACCGGCACGCAATACGACATTCTTGGCGCGTATTATGACAAGAACGGCAAGTTGATCACGCGCGAGGGCACGGCATTGACGCCAGAACAACAGGCGGCGTTAAAAGAGATATTCGGCACAGCGCCGGCCTGGAGTGTCGAAGGACCGCACTGGATAACAACGTCGATACCGCCGAGCTCAGGATACACGATCATGTATTATGACAAAGACGGCAATTTTCTCGGCGAGAAAAGGGTTTCGGATACCGGCTCCGGCGTTCATTCGGAGACGTATTACGACAAGGACGGCAAAAAGATCGACACGACAGCGAATGTCGAGATCAAACCCCCGGTTCGTCCGCCTGATACGGAAACAGACATCAAGGTCTGGACCCAGTATTACAAGGATTACGTCGCCTATATCAATAAATTGGACGACGTATCCATGAAGAAACAGGCATGGGAAAGCCTCGGCAATGACATCCTGAAGCTTTCCAGGGAACATCCGGAGCTTATTTCCGCCGGAGCCATTAACGCAGTGATGTCGGCCATGACTGCCGAGTTGAAGAAAATCTATCGCGATGACAGTTATAAATTGGATCTGTCAAATGCGCAGGCGTCAGTCGTGAAGGCTGCTTTAAACCTGGTCAAAAGCGATGCGTTCAAAGCAATGGACGACGCAACGCAGAGCGCCATAGGCCATTATTTCATGGCCCTCGGCGTTGAATTAACCTGGTTAAGCGCTAACAATAAGACCAACAGCGCCCTGTATCCCAAGATAGCGGAGTTCTTTAAGACGCTTCTGGAAAACGGCTCGAACCAGGTCAAGGCGCAGGCATTTTGCCAGCTTATGAACCTGTGGCGGATCGGCCACTGGGGATCGAAAGAAGGTAACCGGGACGAAGTCAATAAGATCCTCAAGCAGGCGCTTAATATCGAGGGAGGCATCCAGGGCCTTGTCAACAAATGGATAACCGGCCTCGATGATGAATCCCTTGACGCCGACAGCCGGGGCAACATGGCCAACGCGCTTGCGCAGGCGATCTGGCACAGCGACGCGTTGAACGAGGCCAGCAACACGAAATTGTCTGATGCGGACCGGACGAAGATAGCCAACAAGCTCACGGCATTCGTCAAAGGCGTCAATGACGGCTCCATCAAGGTCTCGGCTGGAGTGCGCAACGGCATGATCCATTGCATCGGCTGCGCGCTGTCCACGCTGTTTAACGAAGGCAAGGGCGCCACGGACTCGACCAAAGCGCTCACGAACGCCTATATCTCGTTTGCGCAGAAATCCCTGCTTCTGTCTGCGGATGAGGGCGGCTGCGTCACCATCCAGTCATCGGCAATCAATCTGCTGACGCATCTCAAGGATGTCGCAAAAGCAAAAGGACTTGAGGGCGTTGTTGAGAAATGCACAAATGTCCTTCTCGACAAGGATTTCGACCTCGAGGGTTTTGTCGATAAAGCGCGCAAAGAGATGAACGCAACGGCCAACGCGGACCATGCTGCGTTTGTCGCGCGGGCGCTGGCGAATATCGAAACAATCAACCTGGCCAATAACACAGGCAAGGTTGACGCCAAGATGGTCAAGGAAACCATAGCTGATATCAAGGCGTGGATCACGGTCCCGGAGCACCTGAAAGACATGCGCCACCGGGACTGGCAGAGAAGGCTCTATGACGCACTGACAGCGCTTCTGAAACAGGCCTACAAAAAAGGCTCAACGCTCGGCGATGACAAGGCGATGCAGGAGAATATCGTCGCGATCTTCGGCACGATATCGGGCCTGAAGGATTCGCTTGTCAAGAAGTTCGCCACTGCCGATATGAACAGCCTTATCAAGCATCTCAAGTCCGAAGGCTTCAAGGACCTCGCTTACAAGATCGAGATGATCTCGTGCACGAGCTCCGAGGCGCTCATGAAAAAGGCGTGGGATTATTACAACGACAAAGACTACGCTGCGGCAAAGGCGTTCGCCCAGGAGTGTATCGACCGTTACGGCGAGGAAGCGCTCAAACAACAGGCGTCATTGAAGGATTTCGCGCCGAAAGGCCAGGAATCCAAATACTGGGCGCTCAACGACGTCGCAACAGCGTACTTCATCCTTGGCGAGATATACTCAAAGCAAAAGAACTATGAAAAGGCAAAAGAAGCATACAGGACAATCATCAACAAGTTCGGTTTTGCCCAGTGCTGGGATCCGCAAGGCTGGTATTGGAAAGTCGCAGATGCGGCAAAGAAAGCGCTCAAGGAGCTCCCATAACCAAGACGCTTTAGCTATCTGTTTAGGCAGCAAGTAGTTACAAAACAATTCTTTTTGCACGAATTTAACAATCAAGGCGGGCTGGGCCCGTTAACCCCTTTTCGGGTTCAGCCCTGTCCTTGCTAATGTTAACAGAAGCAAAAGTTGGGTTATACACCTTGAAATTCCATATATATAGGGTAAACTTATTATGAAGCAAGCAGTTTCTTAGGGGGCTTTAAAAAGATCTGGGGTCAGGTCGAAAAGGGGGAAGAAATCATCCTTATCGATAAAGCCTGCTGTCAACAGCAGGAAAGCCACGGATCTTGAAGAAGCTTTCAAGCAATAACCGGGTTGCCGAAATAAGGAATGGCAAACCGGTTTTTTATTTTATGCGCGAAAGCATTTCCCATAACCCGAGGAGACATATGAAAACCTTTAAGAAATTGCTCGCAGTAACAATGGCAGCGTCGCTTGCGCTTCAGCCGGTGTTCGCCGGCAACGCCTTTGCTTCTATTGAAGGATTACTGGCTTCATACGGAGGAAGCATTCCGCCGTCCAGCGGCGGAGGCGAAAGCACCGGCTCGGAATCCGGCTCCACCCAGGGAACAGGCGGACGTACTTTCACTTCGCCATATTCGAGCGATTACGTCAAACAGCTTATCGCCGACTACAAGAGCGAGCACAGCTTTACGCCTGTTTCGTTCACTCCGGCATCCTATACGCCGATGTCGTTCAGCAGTTCGCCGCTTGCCGAGCGTTTCACACCCGCGGCAATAAGCACAACCCCTTTGTCGACGCGCTTCGGCACTGATCCTTTGACTAACTTCGGAACAACCGGCATTGATACCACAAACCTTCTATCACGATTCAATACTGCCAGCTTCCCTACAACCTCCTTCGGCACGACCAATCTTTTGTCGAACTACAACGCCTCAAGCTTCGATACGACAAACCTCCTGTCGCGATTCACCTCGAACAACTTCGCTTCCACGAAGCTTTTGAACACCGCCGGATCTCAAACGCCGTCTTTGACGCTGACAAGCCAGCAGACGCCCCGTATTGCTTTAAACACCGTCAACACGAATAATCTGGCTACCGTAAACGTCGCCGCCAGCCAATACAGACAAGCCTCATGGGCCACCGCGACCGTATTTACCAATACCTTTGACCTGAACAACGACCTCAAGGTCGATTCGAACGATATTGCGCAGATGAAAGATCTTAACGGCGATACTGCAATAGACGCAAAAGACACAGCGCTGTTCAATAACATCATTAATTTCGACACCATCTCCGCCGCCCAGCAGATCATGACGGTCCAGCAGCTTGCGCCTGCCTACAGCGCCGCACTGATCGGCACGCTTGTCTCCCAGGAGCAAACCGCAGCTGCCGTTACGATATACGATAACATTTCCGCGCAGAAAGCCGTTGCGATCGGCAATGAGCTCGCAAAAACGGAGAACGGCCAGGCAGCTGCTGCGGAAATCCTGGCGACCATGGCCGGCACCATGAGCATGCGTGACCGCGCGGCAAGCATCATCAACTCCATGGCTCCCGCTTCAGCAGCGAGCGTCCTGGCGCGCATGCCGACAACTGCCTCCATTACGATCGTCAAGAACGATAATACAACCAATGCTGGCGCGATCCTCAAAGAACTGTCAAAACTCCAGGGCGGCGCAAAGATCGCCGCGGCGATCCTGACTAACATGGCAGGGTCTGTCCAATATATCGACCGCGCCAGCTCCATCCTCAATGATATGGAAGCTTCCGCTGCGGCGAATATCGTCAGGGAAATGGATAAATCCGCTGCCGCAGCGATCATCAGGAACGGGAATATGACCGTTGCAAGCGCGGCCAAGATCTTCAATGAGCTCGCAAAAACAAGCTCGGACAACACCGGCATCAACATCATCAGTGCCCTGCTCAATGTCAAACAGACAGCGGCGCAGAGCCTCACCAACGCAAAGATGGCGTCCATTTTCAGCGCCATGGAGCCCGCGGCGGCAGCCGGTTATTTAATGGCATGCGAGGGGCTGCGCAGCGTCGTCAACATCCCCGCGGTGATCCTGGGCAACGGCAAGATGAGCACAGAGCAGGCAATCAAAATAGTCAATGAAATGGCCAACACGGCGGCAGGTGCCTCGCTTGCTGCATCGACGCTGATGGAGGTATATTCCAATGCGCCGACACAGGCAAAGGCAACAGCCATATTGAAAGGGCTGTCTTCAAGCGCCCAGACCGCGGTCAAACAGGCACTCGGGACCGCGAATACCAACAAGATACTCGGCACGACCTCAACCGCTACAACGACATCGACGACGAATCAGGCCAGTACAACGACTTCTACGACGACTACCTCAACCACAGCTGCGACAACCGCAGGGACCACCTATACATTGTCGCAGATCGCAGGTAAAACCATCCTGCCCGGCACGATTATTGACGACGGCACGAATAAATACGTTGCGACCCAGCAGTTCGCCGCCGGCGCGAACGGATCGATCCCCGAAACGATCAGATTTAACAAAGTCGGGGGCCTCACCGGAGAGCATTTTATTTACAGCGGCGGAGCTTTTACCCAGGTGACATTCGTCAACGGCAGTTCGTATACCGCAGCTGACGGAACAAAATATACCGCCCTCTCTTCTTTCACGCTCGACGGCGGGAAGCTGCCGAAGGATGCGCTTTTAAAAGACTCAAGCGGCAAGGTCTATAAGACTGACGCCGCGGGCGCGATCGGCAGCGCGGTTACGGTCTATGCAGCTACAGGCGCCGCAGGAACGAAGATAGCCGCAGGTTCGGTCGTGCTTGTGGATGGGAAATATTACGTCACGACAAAGGAAGTTACTTATACGAGCGCCGGTAAACTGCCGGTTGGCGAGGCATATAAGAACGGCTGGGTCAATTATATGATGGACCCTCGCGGCGCCATGCGGGCGGCAGGATATAACGATACGACCGAGGTCATTAAGGACATGCAGACGGAAGCGACGCTGCAGAAATGCCGTGCGGCAGACGAAACGTTCCCGGATGGCGGCATCACGATATTCTGGACTAATGAAGAAGCAATACCGGTCCAGGACCTTAACCTGTATGTGCCCGGCTGGGACCTGCGCATGCTCATCACCGCCGATTTTGACAATGACGGCGATGTGGAAACGCAGGATTGGGATATGGACCCTGCCATGGTCAATACGCTCGGGCGTTCCATAGACCTGGACATGCCGGCTGAGCTCGACGGCAAAACGGTCACTGTAGCTTTTTACGTCGTTGACGCGAAGGGCAACCCATTAATAACGACGACGGATGCCCAGACAGGGAAAACGACCTGGGCCTTCGGCACAGCGAAAGATACGGCGTATGTGTTCGGCGCAGGCGTGCCGAACCTGCCCGGAACGGCGATCACCTTTACCGTAGACCGCGACCCGTCAAAGGGCGAGCAACTGCCTCAGGTCACCGGATACAAGGTCAGCGGCGGAAATTTAACCCTGCAGTTCGCGTCGGAGTTCCACCCTTCTTCTTTTACGGCATTCTATGTTGTGGTAAACGGGAAATATACGCAGATCTCGGATTTCAAATATTTTCTCTCTGACGATCTGCGCACGATGACTATCCCGGTGAGCGCATTTGGCATCAGCATCGGC
This sequence comes from Candidatus Omnitrophota bacterium, assembly GCA_029571225.1. Lineage (GTDB taxonomy): Bacteria > Omnitrophota > Gorgyraeia > Gygaellales > Profunditerraquicolaceae > JAGOOP01. The sequence goes on from JAKPTF010000035.1 coordinate 187,929, forward strand.
TCCGGCGATAAGGTCCAGATCGTTGCCAAGGAATGGACCGCAGGCATGACCTTGCTGCAGACAGTCATCCCGGGAAAAACAACCCCGACGACACCAACTACGCCGACATCAATCAAGGTCGGCGATTCCGTCACCATCGGCAATAAGAATTACGTTGCCAAGACCGCGTTCACCTACAATACCGACGGCACTATCCCTGCTAACGTCGTATTGAACGACGCACAGGGCAGGCAGTTTACCACCACTGCCACCGGTATGGACCAGAACAGTTATCTGGCAGGCGATCCTATCAAGATCAATAATGTGGATTACACAGTCACCACTGCTTTCTTCTACAACGCCCAGGGCAAGATCCCCCAGGGCACCAAGTTCACGGGCGCTGATAACAAGATCTACGTCGCTGACGCCACTGGAAGCCTTAAATTGGAGACATCTTCTCAACCCGTACAGGTAAACGTTGGGGATCCCACGGTGTTTGATGGAAAGACATACTATTTTCAATCAGCTTTCACCTCGACCGGCAAAATCCCCAACGGCATACAGCTTAAGGACGATGAGGGCAGACTGTTCACCGTTACAGCGGACGGCCTCCAGCAGAACAGTTTTCTCGTCGGCGATCCCATCAAGATCAATAATGTGGATTACACAGTCACCACTGCTTTCTTCTACAACGCCCAGGGCAAGATCCCCCAGGGCACCAAGTTCACGGGCGCCGATAATAAGATATACGTCGCTGACGCCACTGGCGCTCTGAAGCTTCAAACAAACCCAACCAACCAGACAGTGACGCTGACTGATGGAACGGTTCTGACAGCTACAACAAATTATACTCCGGCGGCTAATGGGCAAATCCCTGCGGGAGTTGAGTTTACAGATCAGAAAGGACACACGTTCATATCAACAAGCAATGGCTCGTTTAGGCAAATAGGATTCAAAGCCGGCGATACCATCGAACTCACTGACGGCACAATCCTCGCTGCTTTGCAGGATTACACGGTGACCGGCGATAATATGCCTGCTAATGTCAAGTTTACCGATACCCAGGGCCATACGTTTATTACGACTACTGACGGCATGTTCAGGCAGATCGGGTTCAAGGCAGGCGATACGCTCGAGCTCACTGACGGCACCATCCTCACTGCTTTGCAGGATTACACGGTGACCGGCGATGACATGCCCTCAAACATCAAGTTCAAAGACGCAGCTGGCAGGCAATACATTACCACTGATGATGGATTCCGGCAGCTTTCGTACAAGGCAGGGGACCAAATTGAGCTGGTCGGTGGCACGAAATTAACCTCCTCTTCTGACTTTACTGTTACTTCAACTGGAGACTTCCCTGCAGGCATAGAATTCACTGATAGCCAGAATCAAAAGTGGGTTACAACAGAAGATGGCAGCTTTAGAAAAGTCATATAAAGAATTTATTTGTAACTTATTGCTGATAAAATAGATAGCTAAAGCGTCTTCATTAATGTTAAAGCAAGCAAAAGTTAGATTTTGAGCTTGTTTTCTCACCGTTTGCCGTGTATACTTATAATGAAATCGGAACAAAGCTTAATTTTTTTCGCTCTTTAATTAGCACTTTTATAAAGATTTAGTCTTATCGATAATCGCCAAACCCATCGTAAGGTGGGGACGGAAAGCCACGGATCGAGTAAGAATAATCATCGCAGACTTTCTCTCTGCATTCGATAGCCGGGTTGCCGAAATAAGCAGTAATATTTCGCAACTCGGTTTTTTGTTTTTAGGGGGATTCACGGGGTCAAAAACGGGTCAGCAATCGGAGGGGTCATGATCAACAAATCCACTCTCACAGTCGCCGCATTCATCGCAGCAATCCTTGTTATGCCGCGTTTTGCTTTTGCCGAAGGCGAAGCAGCTGCCTTAGGCCAGGCAGTCGATCTGACCGGCGGGTCCCTTCCCGAGGAAATACGGAATTTCACCGGCGTCGGTTCAGGCGCGTCTTCGTGGGATTATTTGAGCCAGAAGATATCCTACGGCTATTATGTCGAAGTGTATTCGCATTTCGACGCCCTTGCCAAGTCAAAGGTCGACAGGCGCAACGGCATCGAGGACCTGGTCGTCGCTTCGTACGGCACGGACGCCAAGGCGAACCTCGCCATTGCAGACGTCAAATTCAATCAGGATTACGCCCAGCACGTCATGGCAACGGAATTTGCCCAGCGCTCGGGCCGCGGAACCCAGATCGCCAACACCTACACCCTCAACACCTACCTGCCCCATTCTGACGGCAGCGTCGAATATTTCAAGGACGGATTGCTGGCGCGCGTTGACAATCAGCGCTCAGTGGACGAATTCGGAAATGTCTCAATAAAAAATCTCTATAATTTTGAATATGACCTGGACCGCCGCCTCATGCTTAAACACGAATATGACACCACTGACAGCCGCGGCCTGAAAACACACGGCACGTTCACCTGTTCCTATACGGCGGATTCGGTGTTCTATGGCAGCGATGAGACCAACGCGAACAAGCATTATGCCTCTTATACGGTCACGGAGACCGACTCCACCGGCAGGGTCATAACCACGACATGGACCGCAGGCGTCTATGAGGGCAAATACCTGCGCGATTTCACGCAGACGAATTTCGATTCAAAAGAAGGCACCAGCACATTCAAGCGCTTTAATATCCAGTATTCGGCTCCCGGCCAGATCAGCTCATATGACGAGACCGGCGTCGGCAACCACATCGAAGGCGAGGACGGGACGAACGTACCCTTCACCTACACCTTGAGCCGCACAAACATCACCTATTATGGCGGGCAGGTCGCAGGATACGACGAAGTCCGCTACGACATGCCTGCGAACATGGAAGAAGCTGATTTTGACGCCGATCTGAGCAAATGGGTCAAGACCACCACCCATGTCACCATGGAATACCTGGACGTTCCTTCCCAGTTCGGCGAGGATGTCGATCCTGACGCGCCGCGCCTGAAGAAAACAACCATCGTTTCGCACACAGAAAAACCCGACGGCTCTTATGACGACAGCACGGCCGTGACCGAATATACCTATGACAACACATATACCCTCACCGGCGGCACCATCCACACCGAGATGTCCGGACGCGGTTCAGAAACTATCGAATATACCTTTACGGACAAAGACGGGACGACCCACATCCTGACGCGCACCGAGAAAGACGGTGTCGTGAAATTCACATACACGGATGAGGACGGCAATGAAGTCGAGGTTGCCGAAGCGGACGTGGTTACCGAAATCAAGCCGGCGGCGGATTACAGCGGATACACGGACACGGTGCTTGAGATCGTGAGCGGCACGCCGATGGCCAAAACGACGACGTCCCACACCGAGTTCAGAGGCATTGCGGACGACCCGGAGAACGGCACTAAGGCCGGGGATATCATACGGGTCGAGGATTCGACCGTCACCTTTACCAACAGCGTGGTCGGGTATTTCCCGCGCGTCATTTCTTCAACCGAGGTCACGACTACCGGCTTCCCTGTGACCGACCCGGACAACGAGCACCAGTCAAAGAAAAGCATCACTACCACCTTTACCTATGACGCGAACGGCTTTTTAACCGGTGCGTCAGGCGAAGGATATGAGGAATCGTGGTCATATTCATCGGAACAAGGCTGGAACACCCATATATACGCCAAATACACAGTCGCATATCAGGTTAAGCTTGATAAAGCGCTCAATATAGCCACATACGTGCAGTGGGTCCCGGTCCCCAGCGCCGCTGAGTTAACAGAGCTGGGCATTACCGAAGAACAGTTCAAGGCGTATATGAGAGGATATTTCAAACTGCATCCGCCGGAACCCAAAGGCGACGCCACGACATTCGAGATGGACAACCCGTTCATCATCGACGGCAAATACGAGATTCCGAGCGATTTTGACGAGGTCGTCGCGATCGGCGAGTCGGACGAACCGGTCGCGCCTGCCGCTGACCCGTTCGCGGGCTATGACGAGCAGTCGTTGATGAAACAGGTATGGGGGCTTTACGACGCCAAGGACTACGCACGCACCGTCGATTTCGCCAATGAGGTCATCAAACGCTACGCCGAAACCGCGCAGGAGCAGCAGGCCTCATTAAAGGATTTCGCTCCGAAGGGCTCGGAATCGAAATACTGGGCGCTCAATGACGTGGCAATAGCGTATTACCTTAAAGGCAAGGTTTTGCTTGCGCAGGGCAAGACCGATCAGGCAAAGAAACAGTTCCAGGCGGTCCTGAACAAATACAGCTTCGGGCAGTGCTGGGACCCGCAGGGATGGTTCTGGAAAGTTTCAGTTGCGGCAAAGGAAGAACTTGATAAAATAGGCTAAAAAGGGGAAATCTCTAAGGAGGGAATCATGGTCGCAGGTATGGGGTCAGTTAAGAAAAGTATGATTCTGGCGGCGGCGATAGCGCTTCTGCTTGCGCCTGTCCGCTCGTTCGCGGAGGATTCTTCGACAACCGTTACGCACGACACGAAGATCATCAGCGGCACTCGCACGATCACCAATACGTATAATGCGTTCGGCTCGCTGATGTCAAGCACCGAGATCTCCGATCAGGTCGTCAAAACGACCAGCACGGTAACAAAGGACGGCAAGGAAACCAAGACAACGAGCTATACGGAACAACACACCATCGTGACAAGCGAATGGATCGGCGGCGGTTTAAAGACCACGCAGGTGGAAGGATATTCGGTCACCGGCGGCGACCCAACAAAAGGCACGCCCGGCAAGGAAAATCCCGCATCCGATGAATCCTGGTCCAGGACTGATTTCAAGAATGTTTATCAATATGACGCCAACGGCCGGCTCTGCGGGGTAACGGGCGGCATAGAGATCACCGACGACAACGGCAACAAGATGCTGGTCAATTCAGTGACCACGGGCAGCAGAGGCAAAGACGCTGAAGGCAAGGCCCTGGGCACATTTACCGCGTATTCGATAGACACCTATGAGATCAGGAACGGCCAGGCGTTGAAGGTCAAAACCGAAAGCGTTCAGATCACCAACGGTTTTGGCGACAATAAGGATGGCGTATCGAAAACAGAAACAACCACCACATATGATTATAAGCTGATGGGCGGGACCTGGGTCTTGAACAGCATGTATGAAACGACGGACACGATCACCACGTCCGGAGACGCAAAAGGGTCTACGAGCCATCAGGAAAAAGAGACCATTTACCACCGCAATGAGGACGGAACGCTGGTAACGACCAAGACAGGCGGCAGCTATGACGCGATCGAGGTCATCATGCACGAATATACGGATGTGGTCAAGGGTAACGGAGGATCAACCACATGGGTCCTGAAAGACTATTCGTATACCGTTTCTCTTGACGAACAGCAGGGATACTACATCTCATCCGACACGATCTCCCAGAAGATCGACGACAATGCGGCCAGCGGCTACAGCAAGCACACGACTTCCAAGATCATCCAGGATGTGCTTGAGGATGAGGATGCGGAAGAAATAAGCAGGGCGATCAAAGCCGCGCAGGCGAAGTTTGCCGCACACCTCTCAAGCGTCATTACAGCAGCGGCAACGGCAACGAACATTACCTGGTAAAAAAGCATATACACATCCGGGCCTCCTGATAGACAGGAGGCCCTTTTTTTGCCCGCAGGGCATTGATTGTATTGACTCTTGAGGGCTGATTTGATATAATCTTAACCAAATGAGAGAAAAAAAGTTACGGGCTATTTTTGTTCTTATGCCTGCCGTTTCTGTTTTTCTGGCAGGGGCCCCTCTTTTATTCGGCCAGGACCGGGCAGGCTCGGCATCCGTCACCGAAATAACCGTGGCCGGCCGCCTTTACCTTGATAAGCTCGGAACGGAAGAATTGCTCGTGCTGCACGGCACGGATAAAAAGGCTTACCTGGTCAGCGGCGCGCTAAGCATTCAGCTTGCCGCGATCGCCCGCCAGAAAAAAGACGCTCATATCGTCGAGCTCTCCGGACTGCTTGACCCGGCTCAGACCATACGGAACTGCGACAGCCGCAATGACCTGGCATATAACGACAAAGGCGAGCAGGTCGTCAACCGGACATCGACGTGCATCCGTTATTTCCATTTTGAGCCTCGGACGATCGTCTCGTGCGTTGATTCCGCCGCGGCGCTCCCGGAACTTGAGCATGACACGCTGGCCGAAATGCACACGAGATCGGCCCCTCCGGTCGGGGACCTGAAACCAGCCATCATCGGCGAGATATACGGCACGATCAGGCAGGTCAATCTGCGCTCGCCCTTAAAGACCGTCGAGATCAGAAACAGCGACACGAAAAGCACGTTGAAATCGGTTACGGTCGTGATCACGGCAAAAACGCGCATTGCCCGCGCGGTCAAGGGAAAAGAACCAGTGCCGATGATGCCGGAGAACCTTAAAGCCGGCCAGCAGGTCGTTGTCATGTACGACCGCAACGAGATCCGGGCAGAAGCGCTTTCTATTGCAGTCACAAAATGACAGCAGGTCATCATAATACATGAGCGTAGCGAGTTTATCGGTTAACCGCCCGGTCACGGTCCTGATGCTGTTTCTCGGGGTCATCCTCCTGGGCCTGATCTCCTGGACAAAACTGCCGCAGGAACTCTTCCCTTCCATCACCTATCCGCAGATCACCGTCGTCACTTCATACGAGAACGCCGCTCCTGAAGAAATCGAGTCGCTCATCACCAAGATCGTGGAAGAAGCGGTCGGCACGGTCAATAACGTCAAGCGCATTTCTTCCATATCCAAGGAAGGGTCGTCCCTGGTCATGGTTGAGTTCAACTGGGGCACGAACATGGACTTTGCAGCGCTCAACGTCAGGGAAAAAATAGACCTCATTAAGGAACGTCTGCCGCGAGAGGCAAAAGACCCGATTGTCATGAAATACAATCCCTTTGACCTGCCGGTCGCCAACCTCGCCGTCACCGGCCCCATGACGCCCCTGGACCTGCGGGAGATGTGCCGCAAATACGTCAAGGACGCCATAGAGAAGGTCGAGGGCGTCGCATCCGCCACCATCACCGGCGGCGAGGAACGCGAGATCCTCGTGGAAATCGACCAGCCGCGGCTGCGCGCGTCCCAGATATCCATCGTTTCGATCGTGGAAAGCCTTAAATCCGCCAATCTGAACTACCCGGCAGGCACCATCAAGGAAGCGTTTTATGAGTACCTCATCCGCACCATGGGCGAATACCAGACGATTGCCGAGATCAAGGATACGCCGGCAGCGCTCGATATCCCCGAGGAAAAAGCCAAAACGCTCAAAGAAAAGGAAAAAGAAGAAGCCAAGGGCAGGCGCCTGGTATATCTGAAGGATATCGCCACGGTCAAGGATACGGTAAAGGAAAAAACGAGCATCTCGCGCTACATGGGCGCGGATAACGTATCACTGGTAATACGCAAGCAATCCGGCACCAACACGCTTAATGTCGTCAACGGCATCAAACGCGAGATAAAAACGCTGCTCGCCACCAAGCTGCCAAAAGGCGTTAAGATCCAGATGACCTACGATCAGTCGGTCTTTATAAAAGAAGCCATCGGCAATGTCCGCAATGCGGGCGCGCAGGGAGCGATCCTCGCCTTTATCGTGCTCTTTCTGTTCCTCTGGGAGTTAAAAGCCGCACTGATCATCACCGCGGCGATCCCGCTGTGCATCACCGCGACCGCGGTGCTCATGTATTTCTCCGGCATCAACCTCAATATGATGTCGCTCGGAGGTTTGGCTTTGGGCGTCGGCATGGTCATCGACAATGCCAATATCGTCATTGAGAACATCTTCCGCTACCGCTTTCAGGTAAAGGCGGGATTCAGGGAATCCATCGTGAAAGGCACGGGCGAGATGACCTCGGCCATCATCGGCTCGACTTTAACCAACATCGCGGTCTTTTTGCCGTTCGTATTCGTCGTCGGCATTGCCGGCCAGATATTCAAACAGTTGTCTTTCACCATCTCTTTCTCTCTCCTGGCCTCCATCATCGTCGCGATTTCGCTTGTGCCGGTCCTGACCCTGATCTGCGGAGAGTCGAAACGGGACGAGCGCATCAGCAGGAAGGTCGAAGCGGTTACCGAGGAATTGACGGGAAAATTCCAGGCGTGGTTCACCGGCCTCATGCAGCAGAAATTGATGATCGTTGGCGTGGTCGGCGTACTGTTCGCTTTGAGCCTGATCACCCTGTTCTCCTTGAACAGGGAGTTCATGCCCCGGGTAGACCAGCGGCAGTTTATCATCAAGGTGGACCTGGCGCCCGGCACGCGCCTTGAGATCACGGATAAAGTGGCGCGGAAACTGGAACGGGCGATCCTTGCTTTGCCGGAGATCAAGGACTGCACGGTGAATATCGGCTCCAGCGAAGAAAAGGATTCGCCTGAAAAAAGCGCGCTCCAGACCATGGGCAGCCACCAGGCTCAGATCCTGGTCAACCTGCAGAAGAAGAACGTCCGCTTCAGGCGTTCCACGGATGCGGTCATCCAATATCTCAAGTCGTCTTTGGAGAACCAAAACCTGGAAGACGCGGAGCTTGAATACATTGCCCAGGAAACATCGCTGGGTTCCGCCATCGAGCAGGGCGCGCCGATCGTCGTCGAGATCAAGGGACCGGACCTGAACAAGCTCATGGGATACGCAAGCCTGCTTCAGAACCAGCTCAAGGCAGTCCCCGGCATCTATGGCGTCAAGATGACCATGGCAAAGCCAAGTCCCGAAACAAAACTCAATATACGTAAGGACAAGGCATCCCTTTACGGCCTGTCGGTGCGTGATATCGCAGTCACGACCCAGGTCGCGCTTAAAGGGTATGTCGCGACCAAGTACAAGGAAAAGAACGTCGAGGAGGACGTGGATATCCGCGTGCGGCTACGGCCTCAGGACCGAAGCGATTTCGGCAAACTCCAGCGGCTCCTTATCCATTCTCCGACGGGAGTCGATGTGGCCATGTCGGATCTCGCATATCTGGCAAAGGGCCAGGGCCCGACCGAGATCAAGCGCATAGACCAGCAGCGCAGTGTCATCGTTACGGCGAACATCTTCAACCGCAATTTCGCCGATGTTGCGCGCGATATCAACAGCCGGATCGCCGAGCTTAAAAAAAGCCATATCAACCCGGCATACACCTTAGACCTCGCGGGCGAACAGCAGAAAATGCGGGAATCCTTCGCCAGCCTTGCCTTTGCGCTCATCATGGCGATATTGCTCGTTTATATGATCATGGCTGCGGAATTCGAATCGCTCTGGCAGCCGCTGTTGATCATGTTCACCGTGCCCCTCTCTCTTATCGGCGTCGCGTTCACTCTTCTGATCACCGGCACGTCCTTGAACGTGGTCGCGTATCTGGGCATCATCATGCTCGGCGGCATCGCGGTCAATAACGGCATTGTCTTGATCGAGTTCATCAATGCCTTGCGCAAACAAGGGTACTCTGCCGAAGCAGCGGTCATTGAAGCCAGCAGGACCCGCTTGCGGCCGATCCTCATGACTTCAGGAACGACGATCCTGGGCCTTGTGCCATTGGCTCTGGGCATTGGAGAAGGCGCAGAACTCCAGGCGCCGCTTGCGCTTACAGTTCTTGGAGGGTTGGTTTCAGCAACCTTCCTGACGCTCGTATTCATCCCTGCCCTCTATGTCCTGGTCGAAAACCAGCTTTCTGCGATACCGTTTTTCCGAAAGACCGACCGGCTTGCGCAGGGGCCCGAAGAGGAAACTGCTCTGCTTGCTGCCGGGCAACAGCCGTCATCTCCATCTCCTGAACCGCGGCCGGCAGCTACCGATGATTCTGCCGTACAGATAGAAAATATGAGGCGGGCGCTTGAGGAAAAAGAAACGGCTTATCAGGAATTGCAGCGGCAGATCCAGAGCCAGCAGGCCGGAATGGCCACGCAATCGAGCGAAAAAGAAAAACAGCTCGAGGACCTGAAGCGGCAACTGGAGGAAAAGGAGCTCGCGCTTGCCGGATTACGGCGCGACGCGCAATCAGCCCGGGAACAGGCAAATGCTGCCGCACAGGCGGGCGCGCTTTCAGCCGAGAAAGAAAAAGAATTTGAAGAAAAACTGCGCCATTATCAGGAAGAGGAAAAGCGCCTCAAGACGCTGGCCGAAGAGCTCGAGTCCCGGCAGAAGGATTATCAGAACGCGTCGATCGAAAAAGAACGACAGATTGAGGATATGCGCAAACAGTTGTCAAGCAAGGAAAGCGCCCTCAGCGAATTAGAGCAGCAGATCGATAGGCAAAAACGCAACCTTGAAATATTGCTCCAGCAAAAGAACGACGAGCTTGCGGCGCTCGAGCAAAAGGCAGCGCAGCCTGAAAAACCTTCGACGCACGAGGAGCATGTTCAGCAGGGCGCTCCTCAACCGCAGGACGGACCGTCGGAGTTAAACCCGCGCCAGATCAAACTGCTTGAAAAATTCCAGACGGTAGAGCGTATCACTCGCAAAGAATACGCGGACATGCTTTCGATATCCATTCCGACCGCGGCGCGCGATCTCAAAGAACTGGTTGACAAGAAGATCATTGTCGCCAGAGGGCCGCTCGGCCCGGGCCGCTGGTACGAATTGAACAAATAATCATGGGACTCCCCTCAATACCCGACTTCTCCGTTAAACGGCCGGTAACCGTCTGGATGTTTTATGTAGGCGTTATGCTTATGGGCGCCATCGCGTTCATGGCCCTGCCGGTCGAGATGATGCCGAATGTCAGTTTCGGCGATATCACCATCAATATCGACGTGAGGGGCGGCATGCCCGCGTCCGAGGTCGAGAAGCGCATCACCAAGCTCGTCGAAGAAGCGGTCGGCAGCGTTACCCACCTCAAGGATATCATCGCAATCTCCAAGGAAGGCAATGCCACGATTATCCTGGAATTCGAGCCCGGGACCAACATGGATTTCGCGGCACTGGAGGTGCGGGAAAAATTCAACCGCATCCGAAACAAGCTCCCTCCCGAAATAGAAAAACCGGTCGTCGCCAAGTACGAATATATGGACGTGCCGATCATGATCATCGCCCTCACGAGCCCTATCCGCACGCCGGAGCAGCTGCGCAAGATCGTCGACGAAAAGGTCAAGGACCGCATACAGCGCATCGAGGGCGTCGCCAACGCCGAGATCGCCGGCGGCCGCGAGGGAAAGGTCATCATCGAGGTGGACCAGCGCAAGATCCAGTCCTACGGCCTTCCCATCAACCGCATCGTTGACATTATTAACCTCAACAACGAGAACGCGCTTGCCGGCGAGATCAAGGGAGCGCGCAATAAATTCCTTGTGAGGACCATCGGAGAGTTCAAGACGCTCGACGACATCGCCAACCTTGCCATCGCCACCAACGAAAAAGGCTCGGTCATCAGGGTCAAGGATGTCGCGACGGTAAAGGATTCATACCTGGACCCGGTGTCGTTCTCCCGCATGAACGCAAACCCCGTCGTTTCCATTTACGTGCAGAAGGAATCGACCGCCAACACCGTCCAGATATCGAAGCTCGTGAAAGAAGAAATGGCCAGGCTTCGCGCCCTGCTTGAAAAAGACATCCAGGTCAACCTGACCTTCAACCAGGCAGACGTCATCCAGCAGGCAATTGCCCAGGTCAAATCGTCGCTGGCGACCGGCGCGTTGCTCGCCGTTGCGGTCCTCCTGTTGTTCCTCGGGGATCCGCGCCTTGTGTTCATCATTGCGACGTGCATCCCCGTATCCCTGCTCATGACATTCGTGTGCATGTTTTTCTCAAAACTGTCGCTCAACGTCATATCATTAAGCGGCCTGGCTCTGGGCGTTGGCATGCTTATCGACAACGCGATCGTGGTCCTCGATAACACGTTTAAGAAACGCCGGCGCTTTGCCGCCAGCCAGCATCCGGACCCGCAACGCTGGGAGCAGATCGCGGCAATGGAGGGCGCGGACGAAATGGTCCTGGCAATCACCGCGTCCACGTTCACCACGATCATCGTGTTCCTGCCGATCGTCTGGATCAATCCGGAGATACAGAAACTCTACTCGGGTATTGCCCTGACCATATCATTCGCCCTGATCGCGTCGCTTTTGACATCGATCTCTCTGGTACCGATGCTGCTCACCAAGATCCGGATCCGCAATAAGGCGCCGATAGATCAGGGAAACGCCGTGCATCCGGTCGTCCGGGCCTGGCAGGCGCTGGCCGGATTCGGACAAAACATCTACCGGGGATTCATCTCAATTTCTCTGGCCCTGCGCTACGTGCTCATCCTTCTTGCCGCGCTCGCGTTCATGCGGGCTTTTCAGGAATCGAACAAGCTGGAAAAGGAGTTCATCGGCATCGCGGAACAGAACAAATTCACGATCTTCATCGAAATGCCCACGGGGACAAAGCTCGACGTGTCCAACGCGGTCGTCCAAAAAGTCGAAGATATCCTCAAGAAATACCCCGACATCAAGACCGCCACGGCCAAGATCGAGCCCTGGTCGAGCAAGATTTTCGTCGAGATGGTGCCGTTCGGCCAGCGCAAGATGACGACTGCGCAGATGATAAACGAGCTCCGTCCCTATACGGAAAAAATGGACCCCGCCTTCATTTATTATGAAGAGCCCGAAGAGGTCGGGACCAAAGAGATCATTCTGGAGCTGTTCGGCTACGATTATGATACCCTGAAGAATTTGGCGATCCAGGTCGCCCAGCGTATCCAGACGATCCCAAAGTTTACAGACACCAAAATCCGCATGCGCGAGGGCAGGCCGGAGCTTCACCTGTACATAGACAAGCGCCAGGCCGCGTATTTCGGCCTGAGTGTCGAGTCGATCGCGCTGGCGCTTCACACCAACACGCGGGGGCTGGTCGCAACGCGTTACCGCGGCACAACCGAGCCGCTGGTCAGGATAAAAAGCGGCCTCGATACTTCGGAAGCGCCCGGGGACGAGATCATGTCAAAGGTTCCGCGGACCGCCGCATCCGCCGATTCTCTCGTCGGCAAGGAAACAGAGACGATCGTGCGCCTTGAAGAACAGTTCAGAAAATCATTCGAGGCCCTGCGCCGGACGACATTTGTGACTCCCGAGGGATATATGGTGTTCCTCTCGCAGCTGGCGAATTTCAAATTCGACCTGGGGCCGAGCGAGATATGGCGCAAGAACAAAGCGCGCATGGTGCAGGTTTCGGCTAACACCGGCGGCACGGCTCTGGGCACTGCGGCGGATAACGTCATCAAGGCGCTCAAGGACCTTAAATTCCCCAAGGATTATTTCTGGCAGATCGGCGGCAATTACGACAAGATGCTGCGCAACCAGCAAGAGCTCGGATTCGCCCTACTCTTGAGCCTGATTCTGGTATATATGATCCTGGCCAGCCTTTTCGAATCGTTGAGCCAGCCGTTCATCATCCTGGCGACGGTACCACTGGCTGCGATCGGCGCGATCATCGCGCTGCGTTACACGAACAAGCCGGTCGGCACGGGCGTTCTGATCGGGGCGATCATGCTCGACGGCATCGTGGTCAATAATGCAATCGTGTTGATCGACCGTATCAATTTCCTTCGGAAGAAACCTGAGTTCGCCGGAAATGTCAGGTCCGTGATCGTCGAGGCCTCGCTTGACCGCCTGCGCCCCATCATGATGACCTCTCTGACAACGATCCTGGGCCTGATCCCCATGGCGATCGATAAAAGCGAGTCCGCGAACCTGTGGTCGCCTCTGGCTATCACGGTCATCGGCGGATTGACTTTATCCACGGTGCTGACGCTTTTTATTATTCCGTGCGTGTATCTTGTATTCTGCGACTTCCGTTTGATAAAAAAGTAGTTTACAAACACCAGAAATCATTTAAAATGAAATAATTAAGGAGGCTGTATGGCCGCGAAGATCGCCAGGCTGCTGATCGGGATCTGGATCATTTTCCTGATCGGATATTTCGGCATGAAATGGTATCAAAAACAAAAAGCGCAGACAGCTACCGCGCCTGCCGAAGTCGTTGGACAGCCTGCGGAGAAAAAAGGCTTTTCTCTTCCATTCTCCCTGCCGGGCATGAAAAAATCCGAGCCGGAACCCGCTCCGGCGCAGACGCCCGCCCCGTCAGCTCCGGAAGAACCGATCCTTCCGCAGGTGCGAACGCTGAAATTAAAAACCGTCGATTTCAAGGATGTCCTGCCTGTCATGGGCACGATCAAGGGTGTCACCGAGATCCCGCTCAAGTTCGAAATCAACGGCGTGGTCAAAAAAATAAATTTCCGTGAAGGCGAACGGATCAAAGCCGGTGACCTTGTCGCCAGCATAGATTCCAAGGATGTCGAGCTCAAGGTCGCATACGCCAAGGCCAAGTTCAACGCAGCGCAGGCGGCGTATAATTCCGTGCAGAAGCAGCTTGAGATTCACAAAAAGCTCTACGAGGCCGGCGCAATCATCAAATCCAAGATGGAACAGATAGAGCTTGAGGTCGAGTCTGCCAGGTATCAGCTGGAGACCACGCGCAGCGAAGAGGAATTGGCTTCGAACGAGATGCGCAAGACGTTCATTTACGCTGCCAAGGACGGGGTCATGGGAGCGCGCGATGCCGAAGAAGGCGAATTCGTCACACCCCAGGACAAGGTTGCGACGATCTACGAGATCAATGAGGTATTTGTCGAGGTGGGCGTGGTCGAACGCGACATTGATAAGATCAAGCTCGGACAGATCGCGAAGGTCTTCGTTGACGCCTATCCGTCGCTCGCGTTTGAAGGCGTGGTGGCGTATGTCTATCCTGTTGTCGAGGGCAAAAGCCGCACGTTGACGGTCAAGATCAAGGTCCCGAATCCCAAGAGCCTGCTTTTGCCCGGCATGTTCGCGCGGGCCGAGATGAGCATTGTCGAACTGCCAGGGGCGCTTATGGTCCCCGCGTCAGCGCTCATAAACTCCGGAGGGCTGACCCTTCTGTCGATCATTCCCGCGCGCACCATCCAGGAAGCCGCGGATGAATTGACGGGCACGGCGCAGATCGTCAAGATCAAGACCGGGTATCTTTCCAGCGATTACGCGCAGATCATCGAAGGCGCCAGCGAGAACGACCTTGTCATCCTCGAAGTCCAGGGCGAACTCAAAGAAAACGCGCCGGTCAAAATCGTCGGCACCGAAGAACTCACCTTCTAAAAACCAAGACGCTTTAGCTAACCACTTCCATAGCAATAAGATACAATTTAATTCTTTTGCTTTGTTTTTGGCCGTCCCCTCCGTAAGGATATAATCCTGCCATTCCCCTTGATGAGCCTCTGAATAAACATCTCATCCCCCTGCGGCGTTTTCATATCCTCCCAACGCGTGTTATCCACATCATTATATTTCTGCAGAAAATGGGTATATGCCTCTTGCCGTTGCGCCTTTTCAGTGCCGAGGTCTTCATACATAGGATCCGTTGTCGTAATGCCATCATCTATGCCCAAACAATAAAATCGAGCGCTGCCATACGTATAATCAGATGCAACAGTTACGATCTTGTCCTTAACCGGATTATAATCGATGTACCTGCCGCACGAAAGCATGTAATTTTCTTTCTGAACAGGCTTTGACTGAAATCTGCCCTGCCATAAATATCCGCACCCTTTATATCGTTTATGAAAATATTTAGTATACGCTAAGGAAATGCCGGCAATGGCCCGTGACAACTTTTCAGGATCCACCAGTTCAAGAAGAAGATGGTAATGGGTAGGCATGATGACCCAATGATAAATCCTGAGCGAAAACATAGCAATATATTTCTTCAGAATAATGCAGAAATGTTCATAATCCTGTTCATCATAAAAGATCACTTTCTTAGAATTGCTTCTGTTATAAATATGGTAGGTTAACGAGTCAAACAATTGATACTTCCTGGCATATGGTGACATATCACACCTCCTTTGTCTAAATAGACGCGGGAACATGTAATATCTCACTATTTATTAATATTGATCCTGGAATTGTGAAATAAAGAATTGTTTTGTAACTCTTTGGGGGGTATTGGGTTAGCTAAAGCGTCTTCATTGGTAGCCCCAACCGGATTTGAACCGGTGTTTAATGGCTGAGAACCATCCGTCCTGGACCGGGCTAGACGATGGGGCCGCATTGAATAATATAGCATATTTCTCAAGACGGTCAATCAAATTTATTGACCTTTACCGGAGGCTGTTATATACTCCTATATATGATTGACATCGGTACCGGTGCCAGCATTGACAAGAATGACGTCGCTGCCGTCGAAGGCGCGATCAGGCAGGCAAAAACAAAAAAGGTCAATAAAGAGAAAATAGACCTGGCGTTCGTATTCCACGGACCTGACCGTGCGTCTTCAGCGATCATCAAGAATACCTCGGCATTGTTGCCGAATGTGCCGGTCATAGGCGGAACCGCCAGCGGCTTCTTTGCTCACCAATCCCACAGCAAGCGCGGCGTCGTCATCATGCTCATTACGTTCCCGGAAGGGGTATTCCTGACCACCGGGGATGTCGAAGGGATATCCGCTATGGGGGCGCTCGCGGCCGGCGAACAGCTGGGCGACAAGCTCTTGTCCGGCTTCAAGAACGTGCCGCGCAGCCTTGCCCTGCTACTCTTTGACAGGTTGACGCAGGACAACGCCGATTTCATCGTCGGCCTGCAGGAAAAGCTCGGCACAAGTTTCCCCTGTGTGGGCGCATCGATCTCAAATCCGGAAGATAGCGGACGAAGCGATCTTTTGTATAATAAAAAACTGCTCCGGGATGCCTGCGCGGGCATCCTGTTCGGCGGAAAAATAAGTTTCGGCCTGGGCCTGCGTCACGGCTGGAAACCGCTGGGCAAACCGCACGTCATATCGTCCGTTTCCGGGAACATCATCCATAAAATCGACAACGAGCCTGCGGTGCGGCTCTACGAGGAATACCTGGCGTATGATTTCCCGCGCATCAGAAAAGAGCTGAAGAACCTGTCTGTGCTCTATCCGATCGGGATCAAGATCGCGGGTCAAAGCGAATACCTCCTGCGCAGCATCCAGGCGATCAATAGCGACGGGTCGCTCGTGTGCCGGGGCAACATTCCCGCCGGATCCACGACCAGGCTCATGATCTCGACAAAAGAAACGTGCCTGGAAGCGACGCGTGCAGCCGTCGATGAGGCAAAAGCGAACCTTGGTGCGCAGGCGCTTAAGTTCCACAGGGAAAAAACGTCAAAGCTGGTCATCGTGTTCGATTCATTCCCCCGCGCCGCATCCCTGGGCAAGGACATCCTGACCGAACTGAAGATTATCGCTGACGCGTTCGAGCCGGGAACGGGGATCATCGGCGTCAACAGTTTCGGGGAACTGGCGCCGTTATCGACGCAAAGCTATCACGGCCAGACCTATTTTCAAAATCAAATGGTCTCCGTTCTGATCATCGAGGGCTAAATGTCCGACATCGAATTGCTGATGAATGCGCTGGGCATACTGGGCATGGCGGGATCCGTCGGCCTGGGCATCTGGGTCGTGTTCCTCATCAGCGAGATCAAACAGCTGCGCCTGTCCGTCGAAAACCTCAAGCATACGCTCGACGAGATGGACGAGCAGGCAAAGCTGGTCGTGCGCACCGATATCGAGCTCAATAAGGCCCAGGAGGAACTGGACAAGAAAATAACAGGCCTCTACACGCTGCAGAACCTTTCCAGGCAGATCAGTTCCACCTTTGACGAAACGCAGATATTCAGCAAGGTCGAGCCCCCGCTTCTGGCAGACCTCGGTTTTGAAAAGGCGGTCGCGTTCGGGTGGGACGACCGGCATCAGGTGGCCCAGGTCCACCTGTGTGTCGGATTTTCCGAAGCCGAAGCCGCAGCCTTTTCTCCCCTGCTGGAGGCCGAACGGAATCATTTTGAAAAGCTCATCAGGGACGAGGCCGCAATCTCCTCTATTTCGCCGACAATCGACCAGAAGTTCAGGCAGAGAATCTGCGCGATGTTCCGCGTGACGTCTTTTGTCATTGCGCCGTATCTGCCCAAGGAAGGCAACAAGGGGATCCTCCTGGCAGGAGCGGAGAATGCCGACACCGTCATCAACGAAGGCGACGAGGAGCTGATCAAGATCCTCGCGAATCAGATCGGCCAGGCGCTCGACAACGCGCGGCTCTTCGAAAAGACCTGGCAGGCGCACCAGGAACTGGAGAACCGCGTTGAGCAAAGAACCAAGGAACTTTCGCAGGCCTTTGAAGAAATCAAGCGCATCAATCAGCGCAAGAACGATTTCGTTTCCAACGTCTCGCATGAGCTGCGCACGCCGCTCACTTCCATCAAGGGATATGCCTCGATTTTGCTCTCGGGCAAATTAGGGGCTATTCCGGAAGAAGCGCACAAGCGGCTCGAAAAGATCAACAAGCACTCCGACGAGCTGGTGCAATTCGTCAACGAGCTTCTCGATATCGCGCGCATCGAAAGCGGCAGGGTGACGCTCAAGATCTCGCCGTTCAACCTCAAGAATATCATCGACGAGGTCGGGGACATGCTGACCGTGCAGATGAAAGAACGCCAGATCTCGTTCTCAACGGTTTTGCCCGACGCCATGCCGGAGATTATGGCAGACTACAGCCAGATCAAACGGGTGTTCATCAACCTGGTCAACAACGCCTTCAAATACACTCCCAACGGCGGGAAGATCACGGTCCGCGTCAATATCGTCGACAGCGGCATCCAGGTGGATATATCCGATACGGGATGCGGCATGCCGGAGGACGCGCTCGATAAACTGTTTACCGAATTCTACCGAGTCGATACCGCGATCAATCAGGAGGTCAAGGGCACCGGCCTGGGCCTGGCGATGGTAAAGCATATCGTCGAGGCGCATAAAGGGAAGATCTGGGTCAAAAGCAAGCTGGGTATGGGCTCTACCTTCAGCTTCATCCTTCCAAAATCATCCTAACACATAAGGAGCATGCAGTGGCAATCAAAATACTCATTGTCGATGACGAACCCGATATCAGGGACGTCCTGCGCATAACCCTCGAGGACGAGAAATACGAGGTGTTCGAGGCGGGCAACGGCGAGGAGGCGCTTGCCTTCATCCAGAAAAAACTGCCTGACCTGGTTCTGTGTGATTATAAGATGCCGCGCATGGACGGCCGGGAATTCTGCCGCCAGATCAAAAAAGACATCCTCCTGCGCCATCTGCCGGTGATCATGGTCACGGGAAAAGGCGAGATTACGGATAAGGTGGACGGCATCGAGGCCGGTGCGGACGATTACATCGTCAAGCCTTTCGAACCCAAGGAGCTGATCGCCCATATCCGCATGCTTTTGCGCAGGACAGGGATCGACCTGGAAGCCAATCCCCTCACCCGCCTGCCGGGCAACATCTCGATCCTCGACGAGTTATCCCGCAAAATAGCCAGCAAAGAGCTGTTTGCGGTCTGCTACGTAGACCTGGACAAGTTCAAGGCCTATAATGATACATACGGCTTCGAGCGCGGGGACAACGTCATCAGGGAAACGGCCAGGATACTCCTGCGCGCGACGCAGGAAGCAGGCAATCCCGGGGATTTCGTCGGCCACGTCGGCGGCGACGATTTCGTGGTGGTGACCTCTCTGGACAAAGTGGACCGGCTGTGCTCGACAATCATCTCCCGGTTCGACGCCGCCGTGCCCTCCTTCTACAACGAGACGGACCGAGCCAACGGTTACATCATCGCGCACGACCGCCAGGGCGCCCAGCGCAGGTTCCAGCTTCTTTCCATATCCATCGGCGTCGTGACGAACGAATTCCGCAAAATCGAGCACGTGGCCCAGATCGGCGAGATCGGGGCGGAGCTTAAGGCCTTTGCCAAAAGCATGACCAAAAGCAATTATGTCATGGACAAGCGCAAGATTGACGGGACCGGGCAGACAGGCCCGGAATCGGCAGGCCCGGCAACCGCGGCCTAAAAGGCTTGATTTTCCCCTTTAAATACTATATACTTATAACACATTGACTGCCCTCTAGTGCAATGGTAGCACGACTGGCTCTGGACCAGTTAATCATGGTTCGAATCCATGGGGGGCAACCATGACTTTTTCTATCCCCTCGGATATCACATGGAAACGCCCTCTGCGAATACCAACTTCATCAGGGAGATAATCGACGCCGACCTGACCGGCGGCAAGAACGACGGCCGCGTCCATACGCGCTTCCCTCCCGAGCCCAACGGATACCTGCATATCGGCCACGCCAAAAGCATTTGCCTGAACTTCGGCATCGCGCGGGACTATAACGGGCTGTGCAATCTCCGGTTCGACGACACCAATCCGGAAACCGAAGACGTCGAGTACGTCAATTCGATCAAAGAGAATGTCCGCTGGCTCGGGTTTGACTGGCAGGACCGCCTCTTTTACGCCTCGGACTATTTCCCAAGGCTTTATGACTACGCGGTCCAGCTCATCAGGAAAGGCAAGGCCTATGTCTGCGACCAATCCCTGGAGGAAATGCGCAGATGCCGCGGCACCATCACCGAACCGGGCAGAGACAGCCCGTTCCGCAACCGCAGCGTCGAGGAAAATCTTGACTTGTTCCGTCGCATGAAAGCGGGAGAGTTTGAGGAAGGATCCAGGGTCCTTCGCGCCAGAATCGACATGTCACACCCGAACCTGCTGATGCGGGATCCGGTGTTCTACCGCATCCGCAAACAAGCGCACCATCGCACGGGCAACGCCTGGTGCATCTATCCGACATACGATTTCACCCATTGCATCTGCGATTCCATCGAGGGAATCACCCATTCCCTCTGCACGCTCGAGTTCGAGGTGCACCGCCCGCTCTATGATTGGATCCTTAACGAGCTTGGCATCCATCATCCTCAGCAGATTGAGTTCGCGCGGCTTAACTTGAGCCACACGGTTTTGAGCAAGCGCAAGCTCCTGGAACTTGTTGAAAAGAAGCTCGTAAGCGGATGGGACGATCCTCGCATGCCGACGCTGGCCGGCTTCAGGCGCCGCGGATACACCCCTTCCTCTATCAGGAAGTTCTGCGACCAGATCGGCGTGTCAAAAGCAGACAGCATTGTGGACCTGGTGATGCTGGAGAACTGCATCCGCGAGGAATTAAACAGGACTGCCCGTCGTGTCATGGTAGTATTGAGGCCTCTCAAAGTGGTCATTGATAATTATCCCCCGGACCGGACCGAAGAGGTCGATGCAGTCAACAACCCGGAGGATCCGGCCATGGGAACCCGCAAGCTCCCCTTCTGCCGTGAATTGTATATCGAGCAGGAGGATTTCCGCCAGATCCCGCCGAAACAGTTCTACCGGCTCTCTCCGGGCAAAGAAGTACGGCTACGCTACGCCTATTTTATCAAGTGCGTCGGTTTTTCCAAAGACGCCGCGGGAAACGTCACCGAGGTCCATTGTACCTATGACCCTGCCACTGCCGGCGGTAACGCGCCTGACGGCCGCAAGGTCAAGGCAACGCTTCACTGGGTATCAGGCCGCCATGCGGTCGACGCGCGCGTACGGCTCTATGACAACCTTTTTACCAAACGAGACCCGAATGACGTTGCCGAAGGCTCTGATTTCACTTCCAATCTGAACCCTGCATCGCTTGAGACCCTGGACGCATGCAAGGCAGAACCCGGCGTGGCAAATGCCCGGCCGGGCGACTGTTTCCAGTTCGAAAGGCTGGGTTATTTTTTCGCAGATCCCCTTGATTCCCTGCCGGGCAAGCCCGTGTTCAACCGCACCGTAACGCTTCGCGACACATGGGCAAAGATCGAGAAAAAACTGTAGATAACCGCCTCCCTGCTTGAAAACCCCTGCGACGCATCGTATACTTAATATAGAAGGAGACTGCGCGGAGGGGCTCGATGAAAATCCTGATAATAGAGGACAACCGGCAACAGGTCCTCATGCTCCGGTCTATTCTTGAGCACGAGGGGTATGAAACCGCCAGCGCCTGCAACGGGGAAGAAGGCCTGAACAAGGCCAAAGAGGAAATCCCTGACATGGTGATCCTTGACCTGGGGCTCCCGAAACTGTCCGGGGAACAGGTATGCAAGGAGATCCGGAAAGACGAAAAAACCAAAAGCGTTGCGGTAGTGATGCTTTCGGGAAAGACGTCCGACGCAGACAGGATCATCGGCAGGGTCATCGGCGCCGATTATTATCTCACCAAACCCTGCGACATCAACGAACTGCTACGCGTTACTCATACGGTACAAACCCGGCACGATTATCAGTAAAAACTCTTGAACTCCTCTGCCCTGCGCATTCGCGACGAGACGACCATCCTTCCTTTTTTGAACCCGCTCAATCCCAGATTCCATGCTTTTTGAACAACATCGAAGACATCAGACCGCTCATCGCCCTGCGGGCAATAGTCGCGAAGATTCTTAAGGAGCCAGTCGCAAAAGGCCTGATTTGCCAGGTCATAAAGCCGGTGAGAGGCAAGAATCCGCTCCCAGGGTATATCGCGGAAAAAGGGATACAGGCGCTGGACATCCTGGTAAGCTTCGGGCGAGAACCCGTAACATCCAAAGCCCCTTCCGTCAGGATGCGCGTATGAAGGGGGCACTGACTCAGGATCGTCAAGCGGCCTTGGCGATTCAAGATAATTTAACCCTTTGCGCAGGTACTGCCACAGCTCGTTCGTCGCGCAGGAGAAAACCAGGCTCTCGGGTCGCTCGGGCACTATTGGAGAAATGATCCTGGCAGGCACGGCAGGTTCTGAAATAACAGACGGAGTAAACAGGGTGATTTGATTGCGCATTATACACGGTTCGGCGCCGAGACAGGTCCCTGCTCCTATAATAACCAAAGCTAGCGCGAGGAACCTCTTTTTGCCAGACCTTATCAGCATAAGAACCTCAAAAATAGAAGACCCCGGCTTTGATATGCCTGTAACGGGCATGCCAAAACCGGGGCAAAACAAAACCCCAAAGCTCTGTGCTTCAGGGTGTTATAAATTTGCCTCTTGGCAGCCCCGCTGTCCTTTTGGAGGACCGGATGCTTTGCCCCGGAGCCGGTATGCCGGCTGCCGGGATCAGGCAGACGCGTAAAGCGCGCCCCCTTGATGTCCCAGCATTACTGCTGGTTTGCCTTTTTCAACAGGCACGATCAAGAGCTGTGCATAGCTCTCACTGGTAAGTATGCACGATGGTTGCCGATTATGCAAATGTATTTTTTACACTAATTAAATCCTTGCCATTCGCTGCGGGACGTATTAGAATATATTACGCTAAAATCAGACGCGCTCGCTTATGCGAGGATGGCGGAATTGGCAGACGCGACAGTTTGAGGGGCTGTTGGTTGCATAAACTGTGAGGGTTCAACTCCCTCTCCTCGCACCATAATGTAGGGTTGACCCCAAAGGTCCTTGACCTAGGTCAAGGATGGAAATTTTGCGGGGCAGCGACAAATAAAGGTGAACTTCATCTAAGGAGTTCACCTTTATTTTTTGGATAACTTCCAATAAGAGCCGCTTTTGCTCCTGCCGCTCCAATTCTGCAAAAGTTGCCACTACCTTCTTTAAATACAGAGAAACTTTTTCTGGAGACAAGCCAAAGTGTAACCTCTTTTTCAACTCTTCTTCTACCTGCCAGCGGCTGTGGGTCAGCTCGTTTAATTCCAGCTCGATTTTCTCAAATCTTTCATTAAGCACGTTTAGTGTATATGGTTTTGCCGCTTTCTGGCTCATCCATCTTAGAAGCCCTTCCTTCTCCTTGGAGAGCATAGCGATCTTTCGGCTGAGTTTTTGCTGATTGTTTTTTAAGGATGGCAGAAGTTTATTGTTTTCTTTCTTTAAGTTTGTAATGATGGCTTGAAGTCTTGTTTTATCTTCCGCAATTTTTTCTAACTGGTCGATTACGCTCTCTTCCAGAATATCGGCTCTCAAGTAATCTTGCTTGCAGTCTTTATAGGTTACTCTTCTTGAGCAAGCATAGTATTTATACCTGGCTTTATTGGGCAAGCCCGGATACATCATGTGCATGGCTGACCCACAGCCGCAGAAAATATAACCCGTAAAGAGGTTGGGGCTCACAAGCGAGCGTGTTTTTGCTTTTCTTGTAGGAAGCACTTCTCTTACTTTATTAAAAACCTCTTCTTTAATGATCGGCTTGTGAGCCCCGGTTACTCTCTCGCCGCTTCGCACTATGCAGCCGGTATAAGTCGGGTTGGTAAGTATCTTATGCACGACGGTAAATTTCCATTTTTTGCCCTGTTTTGTCTTTATACCTTTGTCATTAAGATAACGGGCTATATTTATCACTCCGAGATTTTTATTAAGGTAGAGCTCAAACATAAGCCGCACAAGTTTGGCTTCCTTCTCCACTGTCTGCAGCTTCCCAGCTTTCAACAAGTAACCGAATGGAGCGCGACCCCCAGGCCATAAACCAAGCTTCAAACGTTTGCTTCTGCCCAAACTTGTGCGTTGCGAGATGAGCTCTCGCTCGTATTGCGCGAATGAGCCGAACTGGTGAAACATCAGGCGGCCTTCAGGCGTGGTGGTGTCAATAATCTCGGTTATGGATTTGAAGCCTGCGCCATTCGTTGCCAACTCTTCAACAATCTCGATCAGGTCTTTAAGGTTGCGCGATAGGCGATCAATTCTGTAAACAATGACGGCTTCAAATTGCTGCGATGCCGCATCGGCCAGCAAACGCTGGAGTGCTGGCCGGCGGCGGCTCGCGGCAGAATAGCCGTCATCATTGTAAATTTGCGAGTACGTCCAACCCTTGCTCTTTATATACTCAACAATTTTATCTGTCTGGGCGGCGAGAGAGTAACCTTCTTTGGCTTGTTCTTCAGTGGAAACCCTGACATATACGGCGCATTTCATAAACACCTCCGTTTATGCCTTATGGGTTTCCGCAGAATTGGAGCGGCAGGAGCAAAAGCGGCTCTTATTGGAAGTTATCCAAAAAATAAAGGTGAACTCCTTAGATGAAGTTCACCTTTATTTGTCGCTGCCCCGCAAAATTTCCATCCT
>JAKPTF010000105.1 GCA_029571225.1 Candidatus Omnitrophota bacterium
CCTCTGCGGCAAGTTTTTCCGATTCTTTTTTCAGATCCGCCGCTCCTGCGGCCTGCCGCACCCGCAGGTTCGCCTGGTCCGCGGCCGGCAACACAGCGGTTCCGAATGCCGTCTGCCGGTTGTCAAATTCCGCGAGGCGTCGTGCGGCCGCGCCCGCCCAGCCGGTCTGCGCAACGATGCCGCGGACGATATCCTTGTTGAGCGCCAGATACATCAGCGCCTGATCGACAAAGAGGTTCCCTGTCCCTGCCGCATTATTCGTCAGATCGTAGATATTACCCTGCGGTGTCGTCCCTTTAAACTTTTCGATCAGGGCCAACAGCGCCTGCAGATTCGCTGCCGCATCCGGGGAATCGGTAGTACTCAACAATGCCGCCGCGTACGGGACAACCACCCCCGGCGTATCTATACCAAACTCGGCATAGTGCCATCCGTTCTATCCGTCGGCGCCGCACCGAACGGCCGCCCCTCGCCTGCCGCCTTCTTGCTCGCCTGCACGTAATGCAGGTGGCTGGCGCCGAACGTCTTCGGGGCACAGCGAAGTTCGTCCATGAAGACATTGCCCGTCATTTCGGTGAAGGCACTGTCATTAAAACGGTTCGAGCCGATGGTAAAACCGCCCGCGTCCTTGGTGCGAAATTCCATCTGTTGCCAGACCGACGGCGGCAGTTTGCCGGTCGCAACAAGGAACAGCACCACAACACGCGCCTCACTGTTCGCATCGTCATAATATTTCACCGCTCCCCGGTGCGTATAGGGACGAATGTCGAGATCCGGCTTCCGCACCCCCGTTTCAAAGATGCGGTCGCTGGCCGGAACGGTAAACCCGTGCATCAATTTTCCGGTCGCATCAACAAAGCGCGAATAGTCAGCCCGGTCTACCATATCTTTTGCGCAAGCAACAACATATGCCATCTCGGCGTCATCCGCCTTAAAGGCATTGGCCACCAGCGACGCGGCATAGGTCAGCCAGGCGGCATCGAGCGAAGAATATTTCAGACGGTTGCCCTCCAGGACCGGACGCACACCGCCGTCCTTGACCTCAAGGAATTCGGGCATGATCCCCGTTGACGGCAGGATCCCCCGCACCAGCGGGACGGTCTTGATGAGATGTCCCTTGAGTTTCTTGACCTCGTCTTTCAGCAGGGCGAGCTCTGCCGCCTGCGTTTCGGCATCGAGTTTCGCCATGCGCGCCTCCCGTTCCTGTATAGCGGTGAGGGTCACGATCCAGTCAAAGGCAATGTTGGTCGGTTTTGTCAAGGTGCTCGGGACCGGCTTGCCGTCTTGCATCACAACCTTATCGACCGGCAGCTGCGTCACCGGATCCCGCATACCGTCAAGGGACCGCTCTGCTATTTCGCTGAGCTGCCGCTGCGCGGCGGTCATCTCTTTCGCCGGGAGCGTCACCTCGGCGGTGGCCGGGACCGCGGCAGCCAGTTGCGCGATCTTTTCAGCAAACGCACCTTCCTGTGCGAGCACCGCGCGGCGGGCCTTCAGCGCCTCGAGCGCCTTGACCGCCTCAATGAAAGTCTTGCCGTCCACCCGGCCGGTGAATATGTTCTTGAACTTCCAAACATCCGCCGGCTCCTTGAGCCCGAGTTTGTCCCGGAGCCCGGCCCCGAAGGCGTCGTCAACCAGCCAGAGCGCATCGACCGCGGAGAGGCCTCTCTCCCGGCAGAGGATAACGACGCAATTGCGCATCACGGCGACATCGGCCGGCGTGATATTATGCTTGATGAGCGTGTCGATGAGATCGTCATACACCGCAAGACTGTCGAGCATGTCCGGTTCGGCGGAAACTCCGGCGGTCTTGAGAAGCGGATCCAGCTGCGCCTTGAGATCCGTGCGCAGAGTGGTGTAACGTTCGGTCATCCTTCCGTCAATCTCCTCGCGCCCCATCTCGACAAGGAGTCCGTTGATCAGATTGTTCCGTATCTCCAGCTTCTTGCCGTTTTGGGCCGTCTCAGATGGATAGAGATGAACAAGCAGGTCGAGACGTTCCCACGGGTTGAGTTTCAATTCATCGACATAGACCGCCAGTGTG
>JAKPTF010000002.1 GCA_029571225.1 Candidatus Omnitrophota bacterium
TTGAGGATCCGGTGGAATATTATTTCTCCGGCATCAGGCAGGTCAATGTAGATGCCGCAGCCGGCCTATCGTTTGCCGCTGCAGTGAGGGCTTTCCTTAGACAGGATCCTGACGTGATCGTGGTCGGGGAGATCCGTGACAGGGAGGCGGCGGGCGTCGCGGTCCAGGCCGCATTGACAGGCCATCTTGTCATAGGGACTATGCATACCAGTGATTCTGCCTCAACCTTTACAAGACTCATTGAAATGGGCCTTGAGCCGTTCCTGGTATCTTCCTCGTTACTTGCCGTCGTATCGCAAAGGATCGTACGCACAATATGTAATACCTGCAAACAACCTTATACGCCGCCGCGCGAATTGCTCGCTGATTTGCGGTTGGATGCGCGTGCCCTCAAGGGTTTTTCATTTATGAAAGGCCGCGGCTGCAAAGATTGCGGCTATTCGGGATATAAAGGCAGTACCGGCATCTATGAAATGATGCGCCTGTCGCCGGCTGTTCAGGAAGCGATCCTGAAGCGGAGTTCGGCTGAAGAACTGCGTACTATCGCAGCCGGCCAGGGATGCGTGTCCTTGCGTCAGGCGGGCGTTCGTAAACTTCTTTCCGGGTTGACTACGGCCGAGGAGGTTTTCCGCGTTACCCTGGAATAAGATGAAATCTGATAAAAATCTGATAAAAATCCTTGATTTTTTTTAGGCTTTGTGTTATTCTTGAATATCTTTTACATCTCTCCGCTAAAAATCCCTAAACAAGAGTGCTGGTAAGGTGAGATTTATATGGAAGAAAAAGCTGTTTCTATTGAGATAAAAAATTTAGTCGAGAAGTGGAAGGGCAAAGAGGGCAACCTCATTATGATCCTCCACGAGATACAGAACCATCACGGCTATGTCCCCCGCGACATATCGCTGAAGCTCTCGGAGATGCTCGACGTGCCGCTCGCCCGCATTTACGAGGTCATCACTTTCTACAATTATTTCAAACTGTCCCCTCCCGGCAAGCACCGCATTTCGGTGTGCATGGGCACGGCCTGCTATTTGAAAGGCGCGCCTTCGCTTATCGAGGAGATCAAGGACCTTCTTGATGTCGAGGAAGGCAAGACCACCAAGGACGGCCTGTTCCATCTGGACGTGGTGCGGTGCCTTGGCTGCTGCGGCCTTTCTCCGGTGCTGATGATCGATGACAAGGTATACGGCAAGGTGAAGAAGGCGGAGATCGCGGATATTCTGGCAAAACACGGCAAGGAAGGCTGATCGCTCATATGGAAAAATTGACCCCCCAGGACCTGGAAAAGATAAATCTTGAGGCAAAAAAATCCTCCGGCGATTGGATCAAGGTCGGCATGTCCACCTGCGGCATTGCGGCGGGCGCCGATGAAGTGCTCCAGACATTGAAGGATGAGGTCAAGAAACGCAACGTCGCCATTGACATCAAAAAATGCGGCTGCGTGGGTATGTGCTACGCGGAACCGCTGGTCGAGGTCAAGATCGACGGCCTGCCGCCGGTCACCTACGGCAAGGTCACCAAAGAGATCGCGATGAAGATCGTCGAGAAGCATGTGTGCGGCAAGATGCTCGTCAATGACTCCATTTTTGAGCTTGAGGCAAAAGGATAAGGGATGGCAGTCTATAGCAAGACAATATTATTGAAGGATACGAACCTCGCGCAGGAGGACAGAACTCGCGATTTCTATACCAATTTCCTGCAGAAGCTCGAGGAATCGAGCCTGTCCGAGCTGGTGCAGGTGGTCCGGGTGTCTGATATCGGCGTTTATAACAAGGGCGTGGTCATCAAGATTATGCCGGATAATATCATGTACGCCAACCTCAAGGATAGCGATATCCCCCGTATAATTAATACCACCATCAAGGAAGGAAAGCCGCTTGACGACCTTGAGCTGAAACGGACGGGCAGGCAGCTGCGCATCGTGCTTCGCAATTGCGGCATGATTGACCCGGAGAATATCAGGGATTACATCGGCGTTGACGGTTACCTGGCATTAAAGAAGGTTTTGCTTGAGTCGACCCCTGAGAAGGTCATCGAGGAGATGAAAAAATCGGGGCTGCGCGGCAGGGGAGGGGCCGGATTCCCGACCTGGATGAAATGGAAATTCGCGCGCGCCATTGCTGCCGACGAGAAATACGTCATCTGCAACGGCGATGAAGGCGATCCGGGCGCATATATGGACCGCAGCGTGCTCGAAGGCGACCCGCATTCTGTCATCGAAGGCATGATCATCGCGGCATTCGCCATCGGCGCGACCAAAGGCTATTTTTATATCAGGGCCGAATATCCGCTCGCGGTCGAGCGTATTCAGAAAGCGATCGAGGACGCGCGAACCTGCGGGCTGCTCGGACAAAATATACTCGGAAGCCAGTTCAATTTCGACGTCGAGGTGCGCCTCGGCGCAGGGGCGTTTGTCTGCGGCGAAGAGACAGCGCTTATCGCATCCATCGAGGGAAAACGCGGAACGCCGCGCCCCCGTCCGCCGTATCCGTCGGTCAAAGGCCTTTGGGGCAAGCCCACGGTCATCAATAACGTCGAGACGCTCGCCAATATCCCGTACATATTTCTCAAAGGCGGCGATCATTTTGCAAAAGCTGGCACAGCAACGTCAAAAGGCACCAAGGTCTTTGCGGTCACAGGCAAGGTGCGCAATTCCGGACTTGTCGAGGTTCCTATGGGGATCACGCTGCGGGAGATCGTTTACGATATCTGCGGAGGGACCTCATCCGGCAAGCAGCTCAAGGCAGTGCAGACCGGAGGGCCGTCAGGGGGCGTTATTCCTGCCGAATATCTTGATACGCCCGTTGACTATGATAACCTGCAGAAACTCGGTTCCATAATGGGTTCTGGCGGCATGATTATCATGGACGAAGACGATTGTCTTGTTGATATCGCAAAATTTTATCTAGGCTTCTGCGTTGAGGAGTCGTGCGGTAAGTGTTCGCCGTGCCGTATCGGGGGGACACAGATGCTGCGCGTTCTTGAACGGATCACCGAGGGCAAAGGCAGGATCGAGGATCTGGATATGCTCAGGCGCATCGCCTTCGCGATGCAGAAGGCTTCCCTGTGCGCCCTCGGCCAGACCGCGGCGAACCCGGTCCTTTCGACGGTGCGCTATTTCGAAGCGGAATACAAGGAGCATATCGTAAATAAGAAGTGCCCGTCCCATAAATGCAGCAAGCTTGCCAGCTACATGATCATTCAGGACAAGTGCAAGAAATGCGGCCTGTGCCAGAAACATTGCCCTGCAGGCGCTATTCCGGGCAGCAGGGAAGAGGGTTACACCATAAAACAGGACAGATGCGTCAAGTGCGGCCAGTGTTTTGAGGTCTGCAAATTCAAGGCAATATCGAAAGAATAACCATGGCGAAAGTCGTCAAAGCAAAGATTAACGGGATACTCCTGAGGGTAGCCGAGGGCACCACGATCCTCGAGGCAGCACGCAGCGTCCAGATCAAGATACCGACGCTCTGCAAGCATCCGGACCTGCCGGCATCGGCCGCGTGCGGCATCTGCATCGTAAAGGCCAAGGGTTCGAACAAAATGCTTCGCGCCTGCTGCACGCCCCTTGAAGAAGGGATGGAGATAACGACCCATGACCCGGAGATAGTAGAGATCCGCAGGACCGTTATCGAGCTCATCCTTTCGAACCACCCGAACGACTGCCTCAAGTGCGGCAGGAACAATAATTGCGAGCTGCAGAAGCTTACCGCTGATTTCGGCATTACCGAGGAGCAGTTCCCCCAGTTCCTCAGGGACCTGCCTAAAGATTCATCGACCAACACAATTGTCCTTGAGCCGCAGAAATGCATCCTGTGCGGCCGTTGCGTCGAGGTATGCCAGGACAACCAGGATGTGTGGGCGCTGTCGTTTATCGAACGCGGCATAAAGACCCATATCTCGCCTGCAGGTCAAATTCAGCTCGGAGAATCCCCGTGCGTGCGTTGCGGCCAGTGCTCGGCGCATTGCCCGACAGGAGCTATCGTTGAAAAAGATGAGACAGGCAAGGTGTGGGATGCGTTGCGCAGCGAGGGTAAATACTGCGTTGTGCAGATCGCGCCGGCCGTGCGCGTTGCCATCGGCGAGGCATTCGGCTTTCCCATGGGAGCAAACCTCACCAAGAAATTATACGCGCTTTTGCGGCGTCTCGGGTTCAAGGCCGTCTTTGATACGAGTTTTGCCGCTGACGTGACCATTATGGAAGAGGCAAGCGAGTTTGAGGAACGGCTCCTGAGCGGCAAGAAGCCACTGCCTCTCATCACGTCGTGCTGCCCCGCATGGGTCGATTTCATGGAAAAGTTCCATCCTGACATGATCGAGCATTTTTCCTCGTGCAAGTCGCCGCATGAGATTCTCGGCGTGCTTTCCAAGACCTATTATGCGAAAAAAAATAATATAGATCCTGCGAAGATTTTCAACGTTTCGATCATGCCATGCACGGCAAAGAAATACGAAATCACACGCAGCAATGAGATGTTTGCATCGGGATACCAGGACGTAGATATCTCGTTGACGACGAGGGAACTGGCGCGCATGATCAAGCAGGCGGGCATTGATTTTACCACGCTGCCCGACGAGGAATGCGACTCTATCCTCGGCGAATATGCCGGCGCCGGCGTTATTTTCGGAGCCACAGGCGGCGTCATGGAAGCTGCGCTGCGCACAGCGTATAATTTTATCACGGGTAAGGAGCTCGGCAAAGTCGAGTTTGAGAACGTGCGCGGACTCAAAGGCGTCAAGGAATCCGAAGTCGAGCTGGACGGCAAAAAGATCAAGATAGCGGTCGCCCACGGATTAGGCAATGTAGAATATGTCCTCGGGAAGATCAGGCAGGCCAAGGCGCAAGGCAAGGAAATGCCCTACCACTTTGTGGAAGTCATGGCATGCGTCGGCGGCTGCGTCGGCGGCGGCGGGCAACCGTATATGGTTACGGACGAGCTGCGCAGAAACCGCGCCGAAGGCCTGTATCAGGACGACAACGACAAGCAGATCCGCTGTTCCCACCAGAATCCGTATATAAAGCGGTTGTATGAGGAGTTTCTCGAGAAGCCGCTTTCCGATAAGGCGGAGAATCTTCTCCATACCCATTATAAAGGAAGGCCGGTGTACCGGCGTTAGATAATCGGCAGAAATAACAGGGGCGGTTCTTGAAAAAAGAGGACCGCCCTTTTTATTTTCAGCCTTGTTTTTTACGTTAGCGTACCGTATAATACTCGGGAGGATGGATCATATGAAGATATTAGTAACCGGTGCCACCGGTTTTATCGGACGGTTCCTTGTAGATGATCTGCTTTCGCGCGGGCATGCCGTATATGCCCTGGCACGGCCTACAAGCGACTGCCGTCTGCTCGATGAGAAAGGCGTGCCGGTCATTACCGCCGATCTCAGCGACGAGAAAAGCCTGACGGCGCTCAACGGCCATTCGTTCGACGCAGCCTATCATTGCGCCGGCCTTGTGGAAGATAAGGAGCTGCACCGGCTCTATAAGGCCAATGTCGCAGCTACCGACAATATCTGCGCGTATGCCTTGAGCCATCGCATTCCCCGATTGATCTATGTCAGCTCTGTCGCCGCGGTCAGCGGACACGACCGGATTCCTCTTACCGAAGACCTGCCGTATAGCGCCACGAATCTTTACGGCCTGTCAAAGCTTGAAGCCGAAAGCCTGGTGCTGGAGTACCGCAGGAAGGGTTTGCGGGTGGCGATACTCCGTCCTGCCATGGTGTACGGAGAAGGAGAGCCGCATGCGTTCGATATGATCATGCGTCTGCTTTCGCGGCGCATGCTGCCGCTTGTCGAAAGAGGACGATATAAGATGCATATCGCCTATGTGCGTAATGTCAGCGCCGTTCTTGTGGCTGCTTTAACCGACGATCGTTTTCTCCAGGGCACGTTTTTTATAGCAGATGAAGAAGTTTTGACCCAGAAAGAAGTATTTTCCGTCTTGAGCCGAGCTGTTGGCGTGAAGGAACCGTTAGTCCTGCCAGGCTGGGTGACCCCAGTGTTGACTCGCCTGCCGTGGTTCGGCCGCAGGCTCAGGATAATGCTCAAGGACCGGGTCTATGATATCAGCAGGTTGAAGGCATGTGGGTTTGTATTTCCCTATACCGCGCAGGAAGGTCTACGCCGCAGCGCTGAATACTGGTTAAAAAAAAGGGTCAGACACAATTAGGTTATCCACAGAGTTATTAACAATTAATTGTGTCTGACCCTTTTTTTTAAGGTCGTCGATAAATCCTGGCGTTGGAGTCCGTGTCCTCGAACAATTTCCTCACCTCGGTCAGCATTGATTCCGATTGCCCGAGGCATAAATATCCTCCCGGCCGTATCGCCTCGAAGAACTTTCGCAATATCTGTTCCTGGAGCTCACGCTTGAAATAGATAAAAACGTTTCTGCATAATACCAGGTCTATTCCTTTCGGGAAATCCCCTGTAATAAGGTCAAGCTGGCTGAACGACACCATGCTGGTTACAGCTTCGCGCACGCGGTATATCCCGTTCTGTGGCGTATCGGTTTGCCCGGTTTTTTCTACAATGATGAAGTACTTTGACAGCAGTTTGTCATTGACGTTCTTGATGCTTTCCAAAGGATACTGGGCCTTTTGCGCAGTCACAAGCGCGCCTTTATCGATATCCGTGGCAATGATCTTCGCATGAATAGTCTTAGCGTGTGCCCTGGCCGCCTCGCTCACCGAAATAGCCAGTGAATACGGTTCCTCTCCGTTGGCGCATCCGGCTGACCACACTGTCAGGGTATGGTCCTGGCGCGCGGCCTTCTCGGATATCATGCGTTCAAACAGGTATTGCATGGTCACCCAGAGGGGCGGGTCGCGGAAGAATTCGGATACATTTATGCACAGCGTTTCGAACAATCTGTCGTATTCCAGGGGGTATCGGTCAAGCAGTTTCATGTACTCGGTGTAAGAGAACAGGTTGTTGGCCTTGATGCGTATGGCGAATCTGCGCTTCAAAAGGTTAACATGGTAATTGCGGAAATCAAGGCCGCGTTCCTGGAGTATTTTCTGCAGGAGCAGTTTGAACGTTTTACTGCGGTCTTCGGTCTGCGCATGGGGCGGATGTTCGCTGACATGCTCTATGGCGTGCAGGATTGCGTTATTGATCGCGAAGTTGTTATCCGCCCTGACCTGCCTTGTTGCGGCTTCACTGTTTTCGGCATCGACTGCGTCTTTTGCGCTGTGCACAGCGGCCATCGCGTGACGGACAACCGCGCTCTTGCAGGCAGGGCACACGCACATATCATAGCGGTACGCGAACGAATGGGTAACCGATTCCTGGATGATCGCTTCGATTATGGGGGAGGTCTTGAAAAGCATTGAGGTTTTTTCTGTTTCAGTTCTACTCAGTCTTCTTGCGGTATATCCTGTTCTCTGCGTCAACTGCGTCGAATATGGTGGTAGCTTCCCGGATCAGAGTCTCTGATTTTCCCATAATCAGGTGGCCGCCCGGTTTCAGGCCGTTATAAAACTTCATTAGGATCTGTTCCTGCAGGCCGCGGTCAAAATAGATAAAGACATTGCGGCAAAAGACGAAATCGCAGTCAGTGACCAGGTCGTTGGTGGTCAGGTCGAGATACTTTATGGTTATCATGTTCTTTATCCGGTCGTCAACCTTGCAGACTCCCGCTTTGCAGGGGCAGTATTTATCGGCAAGCGCCTTGTCCATATTTTTGAGGCTGTTTTTCTCGTATTCGCCCGCCCGGGCCGTTTCCATTGCCTTTTTATCCACATCTGTCCCTATGATTTCGACGGTAAAACCGGAAAGCTCTGCACCCAGGATCTCGCGCAGCAGAATCGCGATGGTGTGGGGTTCTTCGCCGTTGGCGCAGCCGGCTGACCATACCCTGATGGATTTCTCGTGGCCCGCTTTTTTATTGCGTATGGCAGTTTCGAAAAGTTTCCTGACCTTGACCCAGACCTCCGGATCCCGGAAGAATTCGGACACGTTTATGCAAAGAACTTCGAACAGGCGGTCATACTCGCCTGGGGAACTTATGAGCGTGCGCAGGTATTCGGAATAGCTCGGCAGCCCCAAAGCCCTGATTCGCACTGCAACGCGCCTGCGCAAAAGGTCCTGGTGATAATGCCGGAAATCGATATTGCGGTCCTCATGGATCTTTTCCAGAAGCAGCCTGAACGTCTCGGCCCTGTTTTCCTTGAGCTTATGGCGTGGGTTGCTGCCGATGATATCGACTGCCTGCAGTATGGCGCGCGCGATCTCTGCCTGGTGTTCGACTCTGGTTTGCTGCATGATTGTGTGCAGGGCGCCTTCTTCCGTTGTGACGTATTTCGCCGGGACGTGAGAGAGGATGTGGGCAAGCATATCGTTCCTGCATTGGTTACAGGTGCAGATGTCATAACGCAGGGTAAGCGAGCTGTTAAGAAAATCCCTTGCAATATCCTCTATAATATTACGAAGTTTTTCAGGCATATAGAACCTTTTTTAGCAAAAAAATCCTTCATTAAAAAGAATAGCATAACCTAAATGTTTGTCAAGATGTTATGCATAACTAACTTTTTCTTGCTTTTTTTACAAAATATGGTAGAATACGACAAATACTGTCAAGATATATCAGGGCTATTCTAATGAATATTTATAGGGTTAATGATGTAGCTAAAAAGTTAGGTATATCCAAGCAAACCCTTATAAGATATGAGAAAAAGGGCATTTTCCCTCATTCTCACCGGAATCGTATAAATCACTGGCGCGAATATACAGAGGAAGACGTTCAGAAGATGGCCAGGATCATAGGCAGGTCAAGCCCTGGTTTTACCATGATCGAACTGGTCATGGTGATCATTGTAGTGGGTATCCTTGCTGTAGTGAGCATCCCGCGTTTTGTCATGTTCAATACCTTGAAGGTCCAGAGCGCCGCAAACAAAATCGCCTCCGATATCAGGTCAGTGCAGCAGCTCGCGGCTGCCACGCACGATACCTACCGGATATCATTTAACATCGGCCAGGACAGCTATGAAGTCAGAAGGGCAAGCGATAATGCGTATGCAAAGGATCCGTTGACCCGGGCTGATTTCATCGTGAATCTGCGGGCTGATCCGGTGACAGCGGGGACAGATATCACCGCGGCCTCCTTCGGCGGCACCGCAGGGGTGCAGTTTGACTGGCAGGCAGTGCCGCAGAATACAGACGGAGTCAACCTTACAAGCGAGGGGTCTGTGTCAGTTTCGTTCAAGGGTGCGGCGATGTCGGTGTATGTGAGGCCCGGGACAGGGACCGTGCGCGTTCAATAAAATGGCTACAGCACCCACACAGAAAGGCGTCAGCCTCATCGAAATGCTTGTGGCCATCGTTGTGTTCGGCCTGGCTATACCGGCCCTGACGCGGAATTGGTATGACGTGACCGTGCGGTCTTCACGATCGGAGGCCTTGGCGGATGCCGGTTTTTACGCCGCGCAGATGATGGAGGAGATCACCGCGCGGAGGTTCGACGAAGAATTAAACCCTCCCTGGACGCCCGAAGCGCACTTCGGCCCGGAGACGGGAGAGAGCGGCTGGGACGCGTTTGACGACGTCGATGATTTCGACGGCTACGTCAATACGACCTCTGACGGTTTCACGCGAACGGTGGAGGTGGATTATATCGGTTTGAACGGCACACAGTGGGAGGCGTCAGCCCAGGAATCCGATTTCAAGCGCGTTGCGGTGCGCGTTTCCAAACCGCAGGCAGGCGTGGTCAATGTGACCATGACGACGATCATCGGCAGATACTAAACGGAGATGTGTCGATGGGGGGGTATCGCAAGGGCGTAACATTAATCGAGCTGGTGGCGGCGGTCGTGATCACGGGGATACTCGCAGCGCTCGGCGGCATGATCGTCAGGCAGGTCGTGGATTCCTGGAACACGGTTTCCTCACGGTCGGAGGCGGCGGCGCAGATGAACATTGCGCTTGGCCGAATGTCCAGGCAGATCAGGTCCATCAAGGGCCCTGCGTCAGTTTTCATCGCGACGGCTAATTCGTTCAAGTTTCAGCGCAATGACGATCTTAACATCACGTATAATGTTTCCGGCAGCGATCTCCTGGAGAACGGGGTCGTGCTTTCCGGAAACGTTCACCGCCTTAATTTCACGTACTACAACGCTACCGGGGCCGTGCTGCCGGCCCCGGACGTGTATCCGGGCGACACGAATATCAGGCGCATCGGGATAGCCCTGGAGATCCTGTCCCGAGCAGGCAACAAGGCCAGAAGCGTCACGGTCAGGCCCAGGAATCTCGGAGGATGATGTGAGGGGATCGGCTGTTTCGGGGGCCACGCTTATTATCGTCATCTTTATCATGCTGTTGTTCGGCGTGCTGGGATGGTCCCTTGCCGTCATGCAGGCCGGGATGTACGAGTCGTCCCTGCGGGCAATAGCCCCGGACCAGGCGCTCAATCTGGCAGAGGCAGGCGCACGGTGGGGAATAAACGAGTTTATCATAAACTCCACGATGTCCAGCAGCGACGATGCCTGCGACAGCGCCGCAGAATGGGTTACCCATACGCTCTATCCGGGCCAGTATCAGGTCTGCACGCGGTCGCCGCAGGCGGCGGAATCCGGTTCGGTCGTAGTCGAATCCATAGGGTATGTGCCCGATGTCGCCGCATACCAGGCAAAACGCCGCGTCAAGATTATGGCATCCGTGGGAAGTTTCGACAGGTCCATGATCGTCAGGGACCTTTTCAATTGGAATGATTCGATCAGCAGCCAGTCATTCATTAACGGCTCCATGCTGTGCATGTATTATGAACATAACAAGAACGGCGTGTATAACGAGGAAGGGCTTGATTATTCCAATAATGCCGCGGATCTTTTGCCCAGGTCGAACAGGCTGCGGCCCGGCGCCAATCCTCCCCGCAGGGATGTGGGCCAGAGCATTTTTCCCGAGATCAACATGGCATTTTACGAGACCGATCCGAAGGCGACGGTCCTGGCACAGGATTATAGCGGTACGATCGAAAATATTACCCGGGCGGGCGGTTATTCCAGCGTGAGAATGGCCCGCGCGAATTTCTTCGGCGACAGCTCCCTGTGGCCGAAGTGGCGGGGGCATGCGTTGCGCAACATATCGCGCGGACCCTGGAAGACGGGAAACTGGAAGGAGATCGACCATATCGAGAGCGACGGCAGGACCGCTGTCCTCAACGGCGAGGTTGACTGGCTAGAAGGCGAACGCGCAGTCATGGAACCGCGCATCGGAACCACCCCCGTATTCACGGAGGTCGGCCGTACCCGCACGTACACTTATTCCTTTACGGTGAACGGGACGTTCAACTGGCCGGTGGGCCAGGCTGTGAGGAATTTTTCCCGTGGAGGGTGGAATTATACCGATTGGGGAGAGGTTGTCGCGTCCTCAAGCGCCAATAACGTTACGTCGGTCAAGATATTAATGGACGGTTCGGTGCAGTCAGAGCCATCGCCTCCCTGGCGGGTCGGCGACTGGGTCGGTTTTGTGCGCAGATTGACAGAGGACGACTGCGAATGGCGGAGCAACGGGCTCCTTTTTAATCACAATGTCCTGTATGTGCAATCGGACGTGCTGTTCGATACCAGGCCCGGGAATATCAATACGCACAGGACGGGGGTGGTGTGCGAAGGCGACGCGGTAATCAGGGGTGTCAACGGCATCACCCTTGAGAAAAAGCCGTTATTATACCCCAATCTGGCTACAAAATACGGCAATATTTATTCTCCGGATACGCCATCGGGAAACAACTATAACCAGCGGCTTTCAAAGCGCAATTTCGACGATATAATCTTCACCGAATACGGGGATATCTACTTCAATTATGTCGATTGCATGGCCATGTACGGTTCGAACGTCACCCTGGCCGGGGTTTTCCAGATGAGATATGACCCTGACCTGACGAAGCTGACCGGCTATGCATTCGGCGTTTCAGGAATGAACTGGCAGGAAGAATAGGAGCGGGCATGAAAAAGAAGATCTTTTTTATTTTCGCAACAGTTGCGATCCTTGCCGTGACAGCAGCGGTATCCATGAGCCAGCAGGAGCCTGCACGTCCTCCTGATCCGGAACTGATCGGGATAACGGCGCGGCTCGACCGGATAGAACAGGCGCAGAAACAGATTGACCGGAAAATCGACACAGTGATCGCCAACCAGCAGAAGATCCTGACCCAGCTTGATATCGTCAAGATCAGGGCGACGCGCAAATAGGGCATGACCATGGCAACAGGGAAAAGCCAGCCTCTCATGACGTTTCAGCAACAGGTGATCGGCATCGATATCGGCTCCGGCTATGTCAAACTCCTGCATCTGCGCAAGGCAGGGAACGGTTATGCGGTTAAGAACTATACGACCCATGAAGTTCCCGCCTCGGCGCGCGATAACGCGCAGGAAAGGCGGACGGTGGTAGCGGGGTTCATACGCGAATTCATGGATGCCGCCAGGATCAAATCCTGCGCCGGCAGGCTTGCCGTGTATGGAAAAGGCGTCTATGTGTTCTTTCTTTCGGTGCCGAATCTGAACAGGAAAGACCTTCACGGCGCTGTGGGCATCGAGCTTAAAAAACGCCTCCCGCCCCAGTCCGATATCAATGCCATGGCCTACGATTATTTCATCAGTTCGTCCGGGCAGGACCAGTCGGCGACGACCCTGCAGGTGACCTGTGTCGCAGTCGACCGGTCGTTGATAGAGGATCATATATCCTTCCTCAAGGAGCTGAACATACGGCCTGTCTCGATTGCGGTTATCCCGGATGCCCTGGGAAATCTTTTGTCGTACTGCGTCAAAGCCGACCCCGAAAAGCCGGTAGCGCTCCTCGATATCGGCGCTGGGATATCGTTGCTGAATTTTTACAAAGGAAGAAGCCTGGTCTTCTCGCGCGAGATACCTATCGGAGGAGATCACATCACCGCCGCGCTCGTCAAAGGCCTGGGCGCTGCCATGGGTATCACCGGCATTACCGCGGAGGATGCGGAAAAAATCAAGCGGTCATGCGGCATACCCCTGGCCGAGGATGCCAAAAACGAATACATGACCGATTTCGGCGTGGTAAGGGGGGAACAGCTGCTGGCTATGGTCAGGCCGGTCATCGAACGCCTTGTCATGGAAACCGCCCGCACGTTCAACTATTATTCCAAGACCTTCAAGACAGGCGTTATCGATCAATTGTACCTGACCGGCGGAAGTTCCCGGCTCAAGAACATCAACAAGATACTGCAGGCTAACGTCGAGGGCCTTAAAAAAGCCGAACAGCTTTCCATCCTGTCCGTAATCAGGGGATGGTCGGATAAAGGAGTCCTTCGCCAGGAGATGATGATGGAGCAGGCAGCGCCCCATCTGGCAGCAGCGTTCGGCATGTGCCTGGGTTCGGGCGCGAGGATCAATATGCTGCCTGTCAGGGAGCGCATAGAGCAGAAGGTGGGGCTGTTCACGGCGATGGTGCAGGTTTTCTTCTCGATGGCATTCCTCATCACCGCGCTTTTATACGCGTCAAATTACGCCAACGGCGTGAAATACAGGGCCCTGTCCGCAAAGCTCGAGGATCAGTTGAAGCAGTTCGAGGCCTCAAGCGCGCACGTCAAAAAATACGTCGCGTTGAAGTCGGAACTCGAACGGAAACAGAAACTCCTCGAAACGGCCGCCGGCAGGCAGCCGATGTGGTGGGGGATCATGAAGGAGTTGAGCATCATCACGCCCGCGGACGTCATTCTGCGCATGATCAATGTCCCCCTTAACTCGGAACCGAAGGAGATGCGGATTTTCGGCCGCATCTCTTCCAAGAATACGATCGTGGACATGGCGCTGTCACAGTATGTCCAGGCGCTGGAGGATTCTCCTTTTTTCTCAAACGCCAGGATCATCTCGAGCCAGAAAGACCAGCTTGCGCCCGTGCCTTCGGCCGATTTTGTGATCGTCTGCGGATTGGAATACTGAGCATGGCACAGAAAAAAATAAAAAGCAGCAGGATTACGTTCATAGTGGTCTTCAGCGCCAGCGGCGCGTTCGCCCTGGCGGCGTTGTACCTGTTCGCCGGAAGGCCGGCGTTCAGGTACGCCGAGGATATGCGCCGGAGGTTCGTGTCGTATCAGGACCAGCTGGAGAAAGCAGAAGCCCTGATACACAGCGTGGTCAATCCCCAGCAGGCGCTTGAGGAGATTGAACGCAGGGCAGAGGAATTCGAGGAGACAAGCGGCAGGGGCAGGCAGAGGCCGAAGATCATCCAGGAGCTCGGCCAGTCAGCCGCGGGCAGGCCCGTGACGGTTATTTCGATCACGCCAAAAGAAGACATCAAGGCCGGCGAAACGGCCCTGCCCCAGGGGGTCCAGAAGCTTTTTTTTGAAATGGTGTTTACCGCGCCGTATCAGGAGATCGCCGAGTATGCAAAATTCATTAGCGGCCTGCCCGGCGTGTTTACGGTGGAATCGATCACCGTCGAGCGGCAGGATGCCGAGCCATCGGGCCAGGCAGACAAGACCGGGGTATTGAAAGCTGTTTTTATCATCGGCACATATATCGTGGGGGCATCGTAGTGGAGAATAAGGAGCGGATTCAGCTCGCAGTAATCGTTGTAGGATTGGCGGTGCTGGTATTTTTTCTGGTCAGGAACCTGAAGGCTGCGCGCAAGCGGCCGTCAAATCCCGCGGTTTCCGTCCAGTCCCAGGCACAGCCATCAAGTCCGCCAGCCGTGCCGGTAAGGCGCTTTGCGGACAAAACTCTGAGGCTGCAGGAGAATAAATGGGAAGCTCCGTGGGGCAGGGACCCTTTCAGGGCTTTGTCCGATACGACAGGCAGGATCGTCGAGTTGCAGTTAAGAGGAATATCCTTTTCTCCGGCAAAAAAAGGATATGCGTATATCAACGACCAGATCGTTACGATCGGGGACAGTATAGGCGGTTATACGGTTTCGCGTATCGAGAAAGACAGGGTTCTGCTCACGCGCAGCGCGCAGACATTTATCCTGACTTTTATTGATAACGATGGACACTAATAGAGGTGGACGAATGATCAGACGATTTCTTGCAATCATCGCGTGTGCCGGTATCCTAATCGCGGATGCCCCGGCCGCCTGTTACTGCCAGACAGATACGCAGGACGGGTACATTGAATACCTGGAGTTCCGCGAAGTGGATATCAAGGATATCCTGCGCCAGCTTTCAAAACAGTATGACCTTAACATCGTATTCTCGGAATCGGTGCGGGGGCTCGTCACCGTGCAGCTCTCCCATGTCACCATCGAACAGGCTCTTGACTCTGTGTTAACAATCAACGGTTTTGCCTATACAAAAAAAGGCAATGTTTATAAGGTGACTAGCCAGGACGAGGCCGCCCGCGAAGGCAAACAGACCAGGCTTTTCCGCCTGAACAATGCGGACGCGTCGAAGCTTAAGGATACGGTGGCGCGCATGCTAACCGGCGAAGGCGTTGTCGAAGCTGAGGGGCGCTCTAATTCGCTCCTGGTGACCGATACGATTTCCGCGCTCAACAGGATCGAGGCGATGATCCCTTCTCTCGATGAGCTTACTTCGCAGGTATTGATTGAGGCCAAGCTCATAGAAACGTCGCTGACCGATACGGAAAAGCTGGGAATAGACTGGACGACTACGATAACCACAACATACGACAAGGAGGCCGTGACGCTGCCCTATACGTCCTCGCACGAATTCCTTCTGGGCACGCTTGGTTTCTCTGATTTTCAGGCGGTTTTGAACTTTCTGAGGTCCAGGACCAATACCAAACTGGTAGCCGCTCCGCGCATAGTCACGGTCAATAATCAAAAGGCCAAGATCAATGTCGGGCAGGCCATCCCCATCGCGACCTATGAACGGGACACCAACACCGGCAACTGGGAGATCACGGGCTGGGAAACGCAGAATGTAGGGGTCAATCTCGAGGTTACTCCGCAGATCAGCCCTGACGGCCATATCAAGCTGCAGCTTAAGCCGGAGGTCAGCAATATCATCAATTATATCGGCTCAGGGGAGAACCAGCGGCCAATAACATCTTCGAGGACCGCTGAAACGGAAGTGATTGTCAGTGACGGGGAGACCGTCGTTATCGGCGGCCTCGTGAAGGAGAAGGAATCCGCGACCGTCAAAAAGGTGGCGTTTCTGGGCGATCTGCCGTTCATCGGGAAGTTGTTCACCAACAGGAGCGTCGGAACGGACGAGGAGCCGAAAGAGAAGACAGACCTTTTGATCTTCGTCACTGCGACGATATTAAAGGACAAGGCCGTGGCACAGAAGAGCGCCGAATTATCTACCCAGAGGCCGTTCAAGGCCGAGATGCGAGTTATCGATGCGCACTGACAGGAAGCAGATAGTCCTGATATCATTCGTCATCTTCACGGCGCTTGCCTTTTTCGGATTATACGTCCAGGTCAATCTGCGGTCCGCGGAAGTCCGGATCGAAGGGCAGCGTCTGCACGAGGCGCAGGAGGTCGCAAGGCTTGAAAAAGAAATATCGCAGTTGCGCCAGTTGCAGCGGGAATTGGCCGATGCGGGTTTGACGGCGAACGAGGCACTCACGAAAGAGGCCCGGAACGCTCAGCGAATCCGTAAAGAAGCGGAATCCCTTTTGGCCCAGAACAAGGCAATGCAGAAGCGCCTCGGCAGGGCGATTGTTGAGAAGAAGGCGCTTGACCAGGTCAGAGAGGAGCTGGAAGCCCGGATGCAGTCCCTGAATGTGCAGAACGCAGGATTGCAGAAAGAGGTGGAGCTCTTGCGCAGGAATTTTGACGTCGCAATGCAGGCACGCGTGCGGCTGGCGCAGGTCCAGGAGGCGATAGACGGATTAATACTCGAGAAGGGCAAAGAGAATATTCTCCGGATGCAGATGGACGCGCTTATCAGGGAGGTAGAGGATATCAACCAGTACCTGCTGGAGATCCGCGATAACAGAATTGCTCCCCGGTTCGCCGCGGCAGGGGCGAAAGCGCAGGATCAGATCCCGGCTTCCGCCCGGACAGGCCGGATCGACCCGGGAACGGAGATCAAATATCTCGAGCAGATTAATGACCTTAAGGCCCGGATCAACATACTGACCGGAGACAATACCGTTCTGAGGGAGAAGCTGCGCATGGCCCAGGATATGGCCGACCGGAATAAGCTGGTGCTCGATTCCGGCTCGCAGAAGATCGCGGCGCTCCAATCCAGGGTAATCGAGGCCGAGAGCGCTGCCGCGCAGTCGCAGAGGCGCTATCAGGACCTCGAGCGCAACGTGGCGTCGCTTCGCGAACGGTACGTGGCCAACGAGCTGGAGAAGGAGAATCTGAAGATAAAATTGAACCGCCTGACAGCCGAACTCAACGATGTGCGCAGCAAGTTTCTCTCGCTCCTGGGAAAGATAACCGATATCTTCCAGTCCCCGGGGAGCGGCATACCGCAGGATCAGCGGTATAATCTGACAGGGATCATCGGGGTGGAGCTTTTCCCGAATACAACGGATACAG
The DNA here is from genome assembly GCA_029571225.1 of Candidatus Omnitrophota bacterium. Classification (GTDB taxonomy): domain Bacteria; phylum Omnitrophota; class Gorgyraeia; order Gygaellales; family Profunditerraquicolaceae; genus JAGOOP01. The sequence continues at coordinate 17,428 of JAKPTF010000002.1, forward strand.
GAAAATGAGATTATTCAGGATTGCAGTTTTGACGGGATGCGCATTGATCGCACTTGTATGCCCCCGGCGCGTCACTTTTTGCCGGGGCCAGGATATTGCTGAGCATAAGGATCTTCGCAAGGCCCAGGAATTCTACAAATCCGGGCAGAGATATATGCTGGAGGGTGATTTCGCCGCGGCGAACGAGGAGTTCATGAAAGCCGAGATCGTCCTTCGGACCGCCCCGGAGATGCCTCTTCCCGAGGAGGACGCGCAACCGTATTCATCCGCAGCGCGGAGTCCGGTCAAAACCGCTCCGCAGGGTTTGCCGCTGGACCCGGACATATATTATAATCTCGGCGTCGGAGCGTTACAGAAAGGGGACTTCATCCAGGCCGAAGCCGCATTCCTGCGCGTGGTAGAACTTACGCCTCTGGATAAGGACGCCTGTTATAACCTCGGCGTCCTGTATGAGAAATATCTTAATAAGCCTCAAGAGGCGGTCAGGTTTTATACCAGGTATATCAACCTGTCTGATGCAAAAGATACCGACGTCGAACAGGTCAGGGCGTGGATCGCTGATATCAAGGAGCGTATGAAGCGATGATGAACGATGCCGATCTCCAGCAGTTATTACTGAACCAGAACCTTCTGACACAGGAACAGCTCGACAAGGCGCTCGAGGAGATGAAACGGCTCAAACGGCCGCTGGAGGCGATCGTGGTGGACTTGCGTTTTATCGACCGCGCCACGCTCTATCACGCTATCGCGCGCCAGATGGGCTTCAACTACACTCCGCTCGACAACGTCACTGCGGACGAGCAGCTCTCCAGGCTCCTGCCCGAGGCCCTTTCCTACAAAACCGAGTCGGTGCCCATAAAGCTTGAAGGCAATACCCTTCATATTGCCATGGCAGACCCTGCTGACCTCGGAGCTATTGACCAGATCCAGTTGCAGACCGGGATGCTCCTTGAACTCTACATCGCCTCTCCCGCAGAGATCGAAGAAGCGCGCAGTGCCGTTTATGCCAAGAGCGTCGTCCGGGAGAATCTTCTGACCGACATCGCCGAAGCCAAACCGGAGCAGAAGATGAACTTCGGCGACGGTTCGAACATCATTAAGGTCGTGGACCTGATTCTGACCCAGGCCGTCCGCGACCGGGCCAGCGACATCCATATCGAGCCGGAACAGGAAACGCTGCGCATTAGGTTCAGGATCGACGGTATCCTTCACGAGATCCCGTCTCCGCCCAAAGACTGGGAGTCGGCCATAATCTCGCGCATCAAGGTCCTTTCGGGCATGGATATAGCGGAAAGCCGCATTCCGCAGGACGGGCATTTCCAGTCAAAGATCGACGAAAAGATCATCGACTTCCGCGTATCCACGGTGCCGACCATATACGGCGAGAACCTGGTCATCCGCCTGCTCGATACGGCCTCGGTTATGATCGGTCTGGAGAAGCTGGGGTTTTCCACCGGCGAGGACCTGAAATCATATGAATCACTGATATCCAGGCCCTACGGCATTATTCTCTCTACGGGACCCACGGGGTCGGGCAAGACGACGACCTTGTATTCCGCGCTCATGCGAATTAACACCATTGATCGCAATATCATCACGATCGAAGACCCGGTCGAGTACCGGCTTGGACTGATACGCCAGATCCAGGTTAACCCGCGCGCGGGCATAACTTTCGCCAACGGCCTGCGCGCGATCCTGCGCCAGGACCCGGATGTGATTATGCTCGGCGAGATACGCGACCTGGAGACCGCCGTCACAGCGATTCAGTCGGCCCTGACCGGCCATCTTGTTTTCTCGACGCTCCACACGAATGACGCCCCTTCGAGCATAACCCGCCTCATCAACATGGGGGTCGAGCCGTTTTTGATATCTGCGTCGCTTGTCGGCGTCATGGCCCAACGGCTTGTGCGCGTGATTTGCGAGCACTGCAAGGAACAATATGAACCGACTCCCGCGGTTGTCAAGAAATGGGGGCTGGCGAACAAAAAGGGAGTTCAGCTGTACCGTGGCAAGGGGTGCGAGTTCTGCAAGGGCACAGGCTTCAGGGGCAGGACCGGCCTTTATGAGCTCCTGGTCTGCGACGACGAGATACGGGAGATGATTATCAATAACGCGTCTCATACACAGCTTCGCAAGAAAGCCCAGGAAAAGGGGATGCGGCTTTTGAGCGAGGACGGCCTGGCAAAAGCGCTTGCCGGCATCACGACCCTGGAGGAGGTGGCGCGCGTGTGCGAGGAGCATATCGAGTTAAAGCCCTCCTCGCAGGTGCTGGAGCTGCAGCCCGCTTCCGTAGGCGTGACCGTGCCTAAGAGGCCGGGCGTTGCGGGCAAGGTCGTTGTCAAACCGACCGATATGGACGATTACCAGAAGAAGATTGCCAACTGGCTCGGCAATAAGAAATAAACTTTTTCAGGGAAAGGCAGGCATGAATGCCGTGGTATACGTATAAAGCCGTTGACAATCAGGGCCACAGCGTCAAGGGAGAACTGGAGGCGGAAAGCGAGATAGCTCTGACCACTGAGCTGGCGAAAAAGGGCCTCCTGCCGGTCAATATAGGGTACAAACGCGCGCCGGCAGCGCATTCGGCCACAGCGGGCCCAGCCACGGCTCACGGGTTCCGGGGAATCGGCAGGGCCAAAGAAGAATCGATCGTTATATTTTCGCGCCAGTTCGCGACCATTATCAAGGCCGCGGTTCCGATCCTGGAAGGATTGAACATCCTTTCTCAGCAGGCGGAGGACCCGGTCCTAAAAAAAGCCCTGGTGCAGATTATCAGGGACGTCGAGGCGGGCAGTTCACTGTCGAAGGCTCTTGCCAGGCATCCGAATGTTTTTTCACAGCTCTATATCAATACTGTCGTCGCGGGCGAGGCGGCTGGCATTCTCGATAAGGTGCTGTATAAGTTGTCGCAGGTCATGGCGGAGGAGCTGGAGCAGAAGTCCAACATCATGACAGCTTTGCGGTATCCCTTCATGGTCGTCGCGGCTCTCATCGTAGCCGTCATCGTGCTCTCGGTCTTTGTCATGCCGCAGTTCATCAAGATATACGGCGACGCGCACATGAGCCTTCCGCTACCCACGCAGATCATGATCGCGGCCTCGCGGGCGCTCAAGGATCTCTGGTATGTGACATACCCGTCAATCGTGGCTGCGGCGCTGGCAGTGCGCTGGTTCGTTACCGGGACAAAGCAAGGACGGCATCTGTGGGACGGGTACAAATTCAACATTCCTGTTTTCGGAAAGGTTTATACGAAGATTACCATGCTGCGTTTTGTGTCCATGCTGAATGTGCTTTACCAGTCCGGCCTGCCGGTGCTCAATACCCTCGACATTGTCGGCATGACGATCGGTAACGTCGTTCTGTCACGGGAAATCGAAAGGATCAAGCGGGATGTGGCAGACGGCAAGGGCATATCCGCCGGCATCCTTAATTCACGGATGTTCCCCCGGCTCGTCGGGTATATGATCTCGGTAGGCGAGAAATCCGGACAGCTCGTAGCGATGCTCGATTCCGTGTATGAATTCTACAGTATCGAGGTCAGGGCCTCGATCAAGAACCTGACGACCATGATCGAACCGCTCATGACCGCCGTGCTGGGCACGGTCGTTGGGGGGATGGCGCTGGCGATATTTCTGCCTCTGTGGGATTTGATCAGCGTGGTGAAATCCGGATAGAACGATGGAGCCTCTGATAGAAAAAATGATTTCCGCCGGGCTGATAAGCCGCGAACAGGCGCTTGCCGCAGCGGCGGAATCCGTCAAAGTGAACAGGTCCGTCTGGGCGACACTGGTTGCGCTGGATTATATTTCCGAAGAGCATATTATGCGTTTTTTTGCGCAGGAGGCTCAGATCCCCTACGTTCATCTGCCTGATTACAGCCTTAAGAAAGACGCGCTGGAAACGCTCCAAGAACATTTTTGCAGAGCACATACCGTGATCCCGCTATGCCGCGTCAAGGATACGCTGTTTGTCGCCTGCAGCAATCCCTTTAACGCCGCGCTCATGGATATGATCGGCAAATTGAGCAGGTGCGCCGTTGAGCCGCTTATCGCGACATCTACGGCGATCTTTCAGGCTCTGGATTATTACTGGCACGAGCCTTTGGCCGATTACGAGATCGCCGATTATCTCGTCAGACAGGAGCCGGTCAAGGGCATGGCGTTCTGGAGGGAATCCGAGCGGATCCCGGTGGACTGGCCGGTGGAGCTGGCGATACAAGATGAATCGTTGTCGCTTTCCGTGCCTCCCTGCGTCGAAGGCCGAGCCCGGGACATTTCGCTCGACGGAAGCGCGATCGGAATATCGTTCGCCTTATATCTGCCGCGCGGCGTCAAAGTTATTGTCGCGCTGCCGCCGTTATCCACAACGGAAACCGGGCAGGACCGGCTGGAATTGCCAGGCGAGATCGTCCATTCGTTCATGCAGAACACGCGGCAATTCTGCGTCGGCATACGGTTGGCGGATATCGGCGCCGATAAGAAACAGGAGCTGTTGAGGCGAACAGGCAGCCCGGGGAGAAAGGAATCATGAACAGCCCGATTCATTCAAAACAATTTTACATAGCCCAGGACGCCGCCCGGATGCTCGGTATCTCAAAACAGACCCTTTTTCGGTATGAAAAAAAAGGGATCTTCCCGAAGGCGTCGCGGCATCCGATAAATCACTGGCGCCAGTATACCGAAGAAGACATACTGAAGTTGAGAAAAATCCTGGGTTTTGAAAAGTGAAGCTGCGATGGATTTCTGTTGCCATCCAGTCCAGATGTTTTATAATACAAGGGATATGCATATGAGAACGAACATCATCTCGATGTTTCTGATCAGCTGCCTGGTATGCGCGCCTTCATGGTGTGCCGCGCAATCTATCCCGCCACAGGATCCCTCAGATGTATTAAAAACAGAAAAGGAAGCTCTTGCCGGGCGTTTGCGCCGCGCCAGGATGGAAGAGGAAATTATTGCCTATCAGCGCAGGCAGCTCGATATCGAGCAGGAAGAAATACGCAAACAGCAGAAACTTATAGCCCGGAAAGAACGGCAGTTGCGCACAAGACCGGGGCGTGATACTTTGAAGCTCCGGTTAGAGGCCCAGAGCAACCTGCTGGCGCAGGCCCGTCGCCAGCTTGACGAGGCGCATCGTAACCTTGCATCGCAAATCGAGATTTTGAAATCGGAGCTGGCACGCCAGGAATTGGAACGCAGGTCATTTCAATCAAAATTAAGAGCGCAGGTTCAGCAACGCAGGCAGGAAGCGCGTGAATCCGCAAGGCGTGCCAGGGAGGGAGCGAAGCGCAAGCTGGATGAAGCGCTGCAGGAGCGAGCAGATAAGCGGCGTAAGTGCATGGATAATCGCAGAGCGCGGATAGAAGAGAAGCGCAAGGCGAGGCAGGAAGCGCGTGAATCCGCAAGGCGTGCCAGGGAGGAAGCGAAGCGAGCACAGATGGAACAGAGGGTATTAGAAAAAGCAGCCCGGAAGAAAGCGGTTGTTCGAAGTGACGGTAGTGCCAGGCGCGCGGACATGACGGCTGATAAGAAGTCGCAGGAAACTGATCTGCAGAAAGAGCTTGATGCCTGTCGCCGTTCACTTGCGCTTATGGAACATGAGATGAGTTCGCAGGAACGCCAGTCGCTCCAGGATCGCATAGACCGGCTTCTAGAGAAACAGCGCAACCTTCTGGATGCCAGCCGCAAGGTCGAACAGGGCCTGCTGGAACAGAAGAAAAACGTAGAGATTATGCTTGAACAAGCCAGGGTCTCGGCAATACACGGGGAAAAAAAATGAAGGCTGCTTATCTGTGTTTTTTAAGTCTTATATTTGCCTCTGGGGTAGGATTCGTGACTTTATCCCAGGCGGCTGATAGCCATTCACAGGCCAGGGTTGACCTGGAAAAGCGCCATCAAGCGTGGAAATCTTTGCTTCAGGAGCAGAAGGAAAAAAGGAACCATCTGGAAAGCGAGATAGAGCGCCAACGGCAGATCCTGAAAGAAGCGAAACAATTATATGAACATGCGCTTGAGGAGGAATACCGTTCGGTAAGGGAAGAGACCAGGGCCCGGTTTCGCCGCATCGCAGCTGAACGGGAAGAAAAACAACGGCTAGCATTTGAACGGGCGCGCAGGTTAGAGCAGGAGCAGAAGCAAAAGCGTGCGCAGAAAAGGGAACAGACTCGCCTGAAGCAGGAACAGGAAGCGCGCGAAGCCAGGGCAGCGAAAAAGTCAGCTGTTGATCGAAAGATAGCCGGACTGCAGTCGGAACTTGACAGAAAAGAATCAGAGAAGAAACAGTTGATGGAAAAGCTCGAGGCAGTAAAGCAGCAGCTTGCGCTTAAAACCCGGGAACAACAGCAGGAAGAAGAGCAA
>JAKPTF010000010.1 GCA_029571225.1 Candidatus Omnitrophota bacterium
TTGCCAAGGTCATCAGCTGGATCATCGCGTTTGTTGTCTTTCTCTGGATGGTTGCCGATGTCCGGCTCATCGGCGCCGCTTTTTTCTACGATGAGGGTGAGAAGCAGACCGCCAGGCTCTACTGGGACGAAGCGGTGACCGCTTACCGGAAGGCGTTTCATCTCGATCCGGCAAATCCCGTGATTGCAGGAAAGATCGCGGACCTGAATTACAAAAAATATATTTTCGCGCGAGGCGAGCGGGATCTCCTTCGCGATGAGGCGTTGGCATGGTATACTATGGCGGTGTCGTTGAATCCGTACGACGGAGAATTGCGCGTGCGGTTGGCCGATATGTATCAGAATATCGGCGCCCGGGATAAGGCCGAGCAGCAGCTCCGTGCGGCACTGCGGCTCGACCCGCAAAATGGTTTTTTTCACCTGGCGCTGGGTAAGTATTATCTAAAAAGCAGGGAATATTTGAAAGCGATCCCGGAGTTTGAAGAAACGTTGCGCATCTATCCGAAAGATGATATTGCGCAGGCGTTGCTGAAACGGACGAAAAGACAGTTGTCTGAAAACAGCGGGCATTAATAATTATGGAAGTTGCAGGGCCGGGCGTGCGCCCTGCTGAACAACCCCCTTGCTCCGCGTATGAAGTTTACTGACGAAGGGTAGTATTGATGAAAAAGGAAGATCAGTTCAAATACACCTGCAGGTTCTTCATCGGCGAGAAACCGTGCCGGTTCAAACGGACCTGTCCGGGATGTCCTCACTTTTCTCCGGTAAAAGAGCGGCTGCTGATTATCAAGATCGGGGCGCTGGGTGATGTTCTGCGGACAACGCCGCTGTTGTATCCGCTGAAGCAGACGTATGCAGAAAGCCAGATCACCTGGTTGACCGATCCGGCGGCAGTGCCCCTGCTCAAGAATAATCAGCTGATCGACCGGGTGCTTGCCTTTAATCCTGAGGTTGATGCCCAGCTGCGCGCCGAATCATTCGATCTGATCATTAACCTGGATAAGGCGCCGTGGGCCGCCGCGCTGGCGGCGACGATCTCGGCAAAAAAACGCGCCGGGTTCGGGCTCCACCCGTACGGCGTGATCAGGCCGTTCAATACAGAAGCGGTGTATGCATTCCTGTTGGGAGTTGATGACGACCTGAAGTTCAGGAAGAACCGGAAAAGTTATCAGGAGATCGTTTTTGAAGCGTGCGGTTTCAGATATAAGGGGGAAGAATATATCCTGTCGGCCGGGAAGGGGGCGCCGGCATTTCTTCAGAAGAAGCACCTTGTCGATCTGAAACGGCCGGTGGTCGGGCTTAACACGGGCAGCGGGAGCGTCTTCGCGGGAAAGGGCTGGACCCGTGACGGGTGGCTGGGACTGGTGAGGAAGATCCAATCCGAGCTCAAAGGGGCCTGCCTGCTCCTCGGCGGCGATCGTGAACGGGAGCTCAACGCGTTTCTTATGGAAGAGGCGTGCAGTCCCTCGCTGATCGATACGGGGTGTGACAACTCCCTGACCGACTTTATCTCTATCGTTGACCTCTGCGATCTGGTCGTGTGCGGCGATACGCTGGGTATGCACATCGCAATCGGGCTCAAGAAAAAGGTCGTTGCCCTTTTCGGGTCCACCTGCCCGCAGGAAATCGATCTGTACGGGCGCGGCGTTAAAATAACCGTCCCCGGTCTGCCCTGCGCCCCCTGCTATCGCGGCACCTGTGATAAAGGGGAGATCTGTTTGAAGGGGATCACTGTTGATGCGGTTTTCGGCGCAATCAAGACCCTATTGAGCGCGTAGCGGTATAGGTTCATAACGGAGGGGGTTGATTCATCAAGCCGATCAATCTCGTATCCACGCGGGTTCCATATATCGAACCCCTGCAGGCCGAGATTGTTTTTTGACGCGCGCTATATTATGACTTCTTCAAGTAAACTCTTCCGTTCAGCGTTTGTCGTCATGGTCGTCCTCATTTTGGTGAAGCCGGTCAATCTTGCGAAGGAGATCCTTGTCGCGGCCTGCTTCGGCACGGGCGCCCAGATGGACCTTTTCTTTGCGTCACTCGTTATCCCGACGCTCATCGTCGGCGCCCTCGGCGGGCTGTTTCAGGCGACGGTGATCCCCGTGTTTCAGGATTTCAAGGACGACCCGGAGGGAAGAAACGCCTGGTTCAGCTCTCTGGTGACGATCTTCGGGGGAGGGCTCATCATCGGGACCGTCCTCCTGTTTTGCGGCATGACCGTGCTATTCCCTGCCTGGGCACCGGCGTATCTCGCGCCGCACGCCCGCGAGTTCCTCCTGTTCTCGGCCTTTTCGTTTCCGGCCATCTTTTTTTTCGGCATGGCGACGCTCCTGCGGAGCTACCTGGAGGCGGTCTTCCGTTTCAAAACGCCGGTCCTCTTGCAGGTATCCATCGCCGTCGTGGTCATGGGGTTTTTGGCGCTGGGCCGCTGGGCGGGGGTCCTGGCGCTTGCGGCGGGGAATTGCGCGGGGACGGTTGTCTATTTCCTCTTGATGTGGACGGCGGTATCGCGCGCGGGTTTCCGGTATGCGCCCCGGTGGAACCTCTCGAATGAACGTGTGCGGAAGGTATGCGTTCTGATGCTTCCCCTGATTGTCGGGACGGCGTTTACCCATCTGAACGTCGCCGTCGACATTTCGATGGCTTCTTTCCTGCGGGAAGGGAGCATATCGGCGCTGTCGTACGCGGAGAAGATCATGCTTGCCGTCAGGTCGTTCTTTGTCTTCTCGCTCTCGACCGTCGCGATATCGTATTTCTCAAAAGACGTGTCCG
>JAKPTF010000042.1 GCA_029571225.1 Candidatus Omnitrophota bacterium
CGCCCAGCAGAACGTCGACGATATCCTTGACGAGCCTTGGTTTTTTGCGCTCCAGGAGCCGTGAAACAAACCGGTATGCGTGATTGTCCGCAGGCGTGTGGCAGCATACAAAGGGCAGCCCCAGAAGCCGCGCCGCATCGACGCTGCGGTAATGGTTCGTAGAGAGAAGCCTGCGCTGGACCTGTCTGCGGCGCTCGTCCAGATATCCCTGCGCGACGCCGGCAGGAACGCCGGCCTTGCGCAAAACGTGCGCCTGCACCTGCATGACCCCGTAGAGCCCCGCGAGCGCCTTGCCCTGGGGATGGTGAGACAGGACCATGTCGATCCGTGACTCGCGGCGCAGCCGGTCCGCGAGCAGTAATTCGGGCACGTCCATGTCGATGCCTGCAAGGATCGAGCGGACATCGGTCGAAAGCGGGCCGTTGAGGACCGCGCTGTCGGCGAAACCGCGGATACCCCGTTTGTCTGATCTGGGGTCAGCGGCAATGCCGTAGCGCATTATCAATTCAAAGAACCTTGATAATCTCATAGAAACTATTTTTTCTTGCGTGCGTGGTCCCGGTCGATCTCAAAAACAGCGTGGTTGAACGTGTCTTGCGGCGTCAGCTTTGACATGAAGGCATGCCAGAAAAAGCCGTACGTCGCCGGGGCAAGGAATACCAGCCCTGATCCGGATATCGAGGTCATCACGCTTTTCCGTAGGTAGGGATTTTGGGTTGCCATGAAGAAATACAGAAGCAGGCTCGTCAAAAGGAACGCCCGGAAAATCCCCAGGAAACAGCCTCCCCATCTGCTTAAAGCGGGGACTACCGTCATATTGACGAACCGTTCGAACAAAAGCCTTATGAACCCGATCGACGCATACCCGAGGCATGCGAGCACGGCAAAAACAGACCCTTCCAACGTTTTTGCATCGAGGATGTATTCGTTTCCGAGAAAAAGCGCGACGGTCCTGTAGTAGTGCAGGGAAATATACGCGGCGACGAGCGCGCCTGCTACTTTGAAACCTTCGGACGCAGCACCGCCTTTGAGGCCGATGATCAGGACCCGCAAGAATATGACAAACGCAAGAATATCTACCCAGTTCAGGCGGATGAGCACTGCGGTCAAATTCGGCATGTTAACTCTTTCGTATGCAAGGATTAATTGCTAAAAGTATAGCACAAAAAAGCCTGTTGTCAAGAAAGCGCTTTCAAATTTATAAGGCAAGCGGGGCCAGTCCCTTAGGTAAGTTTCTGGCCCCGCCTGACGGAATGTCACGGTGTTCGTATGGCGCGGTGGAAGATCACCGGCCTGACGGCTGATTAATACATGCCTCCGCCCATGCCTCCCATTCCGCCTCCGGGCGGCATCGGGGGCATCTTGTCCTCTTTTTCAGGTTTGTCGCATACGACCGCCTCAGTCGTCAGCAACAGCGCTGCAATACTGGCTGCGTTCTGCAGGGCGCTGCGGGTTACCTTGGTCGGATCAATTACGCCTGCCTCGAGCATATCGACATATGAATCCTGCGACACATCATAGCCGATATTAGTTTTTTCGGTTTTGATCCGATGCACTACAACAGACCCTTCCAGACCGGCGTTCTGCGCGATCTGGCGCAGGGGTTCTTCGATGGCGCGTTTGACGATATCGCAGCCTACCTTTTCATCGCCTTCAAGCTTTAGCTTTTCAAGCGCCGGTATGGTGCGCAGAAGCGCGACGCCGCCGCCGGGCACGATTCCCTCTTGAGTGGCAGCGCGGGTCGCATGTAGCGCGTCTTCCACGCGGGCCTTCTTCTCTTTCATCTCTGTCTCGGTCGCCGCGCCGACATTGATGACCGCGACGCCGCCTGACAGCTTGGCAAGCCGTTCCTGAAGCTTCTCTTTATCGTAGTCGGAATCGGATGTTTCGATCTGTTTTTTGATCTGCGCTACGCGAGCCTTGATCGCCGCGTCCTTGCCGGCACCTTCGACGATCGTGGTGTTTTCCTTGTCGATGCGGACACGTTTCGCGCGGCCCAGGTCCTCGAGATCGACGTTTTCCAGTTTGATGCCGAGATCTTCGGTGATTGCCTTGCCGTTGGTAAGGACCGCGATGTCTTCGAGCATCGCCTTGCGCCGGTCCCCGTATCCCGGGGCCTTAACCGCGCAGATGGACAGCGTCCCGCGGATCTTATTCACGACAAGAGTCGCCAGCGCCTCTCCCTCGACCTCTTCGGCGATTATCACCAGCGGTTTGCTCGAGCGCGCAACCTTTTCCAGAAGCGGAAGCAGGTCTTTGAGATTCGAGATCTTTTTCTCGTGGATAAGGATGTACGGGTCATCAAGCACAACCTCCATACGTTCCGCGTCCGTGACGAAGTACGGCGAAAGGTATCCCTGATCAAACTGCATGCCTTCGACGACTTCGAGGGTCGTTGCGGTGGACTTGGCTTCTTCGACCGTGATGACGCCGTCCTTGCCGACCTTTTCCATAGCGTCTGATATCAGCTCTCCGATGATGGTATCGCCGTTTGCGGCTATGGTGGCTACCTGAGCCACTTCCTTTTTATCCTTGATCGGCTTGGAAAGCTTTTGCAATTCTTCCACAACTTTTTCGACCGCTTTCTCGATGCCCCGCTTGAGTTCCATAGGATTGGAACCCGCTGTGACATTTTTGAGGCCTTCGCGGTAGATCGCTTCTGCCAGCACGGTTGCGGTGGTGGTGCCGTCTCCGGCTATGTCGGAGGTCTTTTCGGCGACCTCTTTAACCATCGCAGCCCCCATGTTTTCGAACGGGTCCTCTAGTTCGACTTCCTTTGCCACTGTGACGCCGTCTTTGGTGATGGTGGGCGAGCCGAATTTCTTGTCAAGGACCACGTTACGGCCCTTTGGGCCGAGAGTGACCTTCACTGCCCGGGCAAGCTGCTCTACCCCGGACAGGATCTTCCTGCGGCCTTCATCCTGGTACAACAATTGCTTTGCCATGGTTCCTCCTGTTATTTTACGACCGCGAGAATGTCCTCTTCGCGCATGATGAGGATTTCTTCTCCGTCCTTCGTGGTGATCTCGTTGCCCGAATACTTTCCGTATAATACCTTGTCGCCGACTTTCACTTCCGGCGTTGCGACAGTGCCGTTATCCAGCACCTTGCCCTTTCCTACTGCGACGACAAGCCCTTCCTGAGGTTTTTCCTTTGCCGAATCAGGCAGGACTATGCCGCCTTTGGTCTTGGCCTCGGCTTCCAAAGGTTTCACCGCGACACGATCTCCCAAAGGTTGAATCTTCATTTCTCCACCTCCTTTAAGCGGTTGATAATGAAAATTTAAATTAGCAATCTCACCCCTAGAGTGCTAATTATAGACAAAGACGCGTTTTTGTCAAGTATTTTTTTTAGATACTGCTATTCGATGACAGCGATGGCTTCTCCGACGAGAATCTGGGATCCCTCTTCTTTGAGGACCTCTTTCAGGGTTCCTGAAACGGGGCATGGCAGGTTGAATGCCGCCTTATCCGTTGTCAACTCCACGAGGTCCTCCTTTTCCCTGACCGGATCCCCGGCCTTGAAGAACCAGAAGGTGACAGTGGCTTTTTCAATACCCTCTCCCAGAGGCGGCAGCTTGACAATGGTCATATGAAAGGCTCCTTATGAGGCTGCTGGTTATGGAACGGCGCGATACGCTCCGGCGTAGCTCCGTTTCTATAGATGTCATTGGGGTGTTTGATCCGCAGGGGCGTATGAGGCTGAAGTTTTCAAGCTCACTTTGTTTCATGACAATTGAAACCCCGTGAAAAGAGACCCAGCGTTTTACCGCGATACCGATAGACGCAATCTTACGTTCTGCCACCCATACGCCGGTTGATCCTGCCATGCGGCAGGCTGTAATTCCCTGCTCATCCAGGACCGATATGACCGCACTTTCAAGCCAGCGCAGGTATGCGTGCAGGTCGTAACCGAACGCGGCCATGGGGAATATGGGATACGCGGTAACCTGCCCCGGGCCGTGATAGGTGACATCCCCTCCACGGTCGGCCTCGATGACTCCTATGCCCCTGCCGGCATATTCCCGTTTCGTCAACAGAAGGCTGCCGGGTTTTGCCGATCGTCCTATGGTGATGACCGGGTAATGGCTGCACACGATGAGCGCCGCGGAGAGTTCTCGAGCCGCCACCTTTGCATGGGCGCGCCGCTGTTCTTCCAGCGCCATGCGGTAATCTACAAGGCCTAGGTCGATAAGGTGCATTGCTTTAGATGGCCAGTTACTTCAAAGCTTCGGTGATTGCCTCGGACAGCGTAGGATGCGGAAGGATAGTGTCGCGAAGCTGTTCTACGGTCATGGCTGCCTGCACCGCTACCGTCAGGGTGCTGATAAGCTCGGTCGCCTTTGGCCCGATTATCCCGGCGCCGACTATCTTGCCCGTAGATTCCTGGGTGATTATCTTAACATATCCGTCCGTTTCGTCAAGTATCCGAGCCATGCCCGATGCCATAAAATCAAAGCGGTACACCCTGACCCTTACGTTCGATTGCGCCGCCCGCTCCTCTGTCAGGCCGACTGAGGCTATTTCCGGATCGGTGAACACGCAACCTGGAACGGCAGGTCCGAAGTCTCCGGGAACTTGCGCCGGTATTCCTGACATGCTTTTGACTGCGCGCCTTCCCTGGAACGCTGCGAAGTGCGCCAGCATAATCCCTCCGGTACAGTCTCCAGCAGCGAAAACCGAAGGGATATTGGTCTGCATCATATCATCCACAGTGCAGGCGCCGTCAGGCCGGAGCGAGACGCCGGTCTGCTCAAGTCCTAGACCCTGCGTGCAGGGCCGTCTTCCCACGCATACGAGCGTTTTTTCAAACACCGAGCGGTCCACGGTCCTGACGTCGCAGGATGTCCTGACATCGATCCTTTTTTTCTTGAAACAGGCGGTTAACCTGGCGGCAATATCACTGTCCATTCCTGGCAGGAGCTGCCCGGTCAATTCAACGATTGTGACGCGGGTTCCAAGGGAAGAAAACAGGCCGGCGAACTCGCATCCTATAACCCCGCCCCCTACTATGAGAAGAGACTCGGGCGGTTCAGGAAGCTTTAATGCATCGTCGCTTGACAGGACCGAGTTTCCGTTAAAAGGCATATCCTTTATCTGAGCGGGAATTGACCCAGTTGCGACAAGGATCCGTTTTGCCCTGAGCTCGGCACTGTCTGTCCGGACGCAGTCAGGCGCTATTACCTGAGCCTCTGCCTGTATGACCTGAGTGCCTTTTAGCAGGGAGTCAATGCCGTTGCCAAGCAACCCTATTATACGTTGCTTGCGTTGCTGAACTTTGTGGAAATCAAGATGTGAAGACGGGATTTCAATGCCGAATCCGGCCGCCTTTTTTACCTGCGAATAGAGTTTTGCCGAGTGGATCAGGGTTTTTGTAGGTATACATCCGGTGTTGAGGCAGGTTCCGCCCAGAGGCCCTTTGTCGATCAAAGCGCACGTCAATCCTCGTGCCCTGGCTTCCATGCACGCGGATATGCCTGCCCAGCCGGCACCTATTACGATAAGGTCGTACATAAACAGCGTTTACAGCTTCAGCAGATTGATTAGTTCCTTTATGGCATCGGCGGATGCCGTCAATTGCGCTTTTTCTCGGCCGTTCAGATCAAGCTCGACAACTTTTTCAGCCCCATTTCTGCCGATAACGCACGGAAGCCCAACGCAAATATCTTTGAGGCCGTATTCACCGTTGACAAAAGCGCTGACGCCAAGCGTCTCCTTGCTGTCAAGAGCCACTGCCCTGACGAGCTGGCAGATCGCCGCTGACGGCGCGTAGTAGGCTGACCCGGTTCCGTAAAGGGAAACTATCTCTTTTCCCCTGTTTACGGTTCCGGATACCAGTTCACGAATATCTACTTCGCCTACCAGGCGGTCAAGGCTTGTGCCGTTGACAGTCGTAAAACGCGGCAACGGCACCATGCTTTCCCCGTGGCTTCCGATTACACACGCCCGTATCGCGGTAATGTCCGCTGAAAGTTTTTTGCTTATGAGATTGGCGAATCGGCTTGCGTCGAGGGTAATGCCCATACCAAAGACCCGCGGCCTGGCGAATCCAAGCTTCCTAGCAAGAAAAAAAGTCATCGCGTCGAGCGGATTGGTGACTACGATAACGACTGCATCGGGTGCGCGCCGTTGTATTTGAGCCGCTATTCCTTCCAGGATCGAACAATTCTTCTGCAGAAGGTCTTCGCGGGTCATACCTGGCTTTCGCGCAAGGCCCGCGGTCACGACTACGATATCCGAACCCTGGATCCCGGCTATGTCTTCGCCCCCGGAAACCGATGACCGCCGGCCCAGGATATACCGGCTGTCGTCCATATCGCAGGCTTTGGCCTGCGCGAGCTTCGGAGCGATATCGATCAGACTTATCTGGCCGAGTCCTTCCGCGGCAATCCGCTCCGCCGCCATGCCGCCAACATTGCCCGCACCGATGATGGATATCTTCATTTTGCCTTGATTGCCTTTATTATAGCGTCAGCCATTTCGCGAGTGCCGACAGCCGAAGGGTCGTCACGCGTAGGCTTGAGGTCATAGGTGACAGATCTGCCTTCGGCAAGGACCTGTTTGACAGCTGATTCAAGCCTGTCCGCCGCTGCATTCTCGTTTAGATGCCGCAGCATGAGCATTCCCGAGAGTATCATGGCGGTTGGATTGACCTTGTTCCTGCCGGCGTATTTCGGCGCTGATCCGTGCACTGCTTCGAAAAGCGCATTCGTGTCTCCGATGTTCGCGCCAGGGGCGACCCCCAGCCCTCCGACAAGGCCGGCGCATAAATCGGAAAGTATGTCGCCGTAAAGGTTCGGCAGGACCAGCACGTCGTAATTATGCGGTTTCTGCACCAGCTGCATGGACATATTGTCCACGATTGTGTCCTCGAACTCAAGCCTGCCGGCATATTCCGCGCCGACTTCACGGGCCACTTTCAGGAAGAGCCCGTCTGTAAATTTCATGATGTTTGCCTTGTGCACGCAGGTGACTTTTTTCCTTCCGTGCGAAAGGGCGTATTCGCAGGCGTAGCGCACGATTCTGCGCGTCGCAAAAACGGAGATCGGCTTGATGGATATTCCTGAATCCGGCCGTATATTCTTTTTAGTGTGCTTTTCAATAAGACAAATGAGCTCAGAGGTCTCTGGTTTTCCCTGCTCGAATTCTATGCCCGCATAGAGATCCTCGCTGTTCTCCCTGATAAGAACCAGGTCTATATCCCTGTACGGGCTTTTAACCCCTGGATAAGTCTTGGCAGGCCTCACGCAGGCGTAAAGGTCGAGCGCGTGGCGTAAAGCCACGTTGACCGACCGGAAACCCTTGCCCACAGGCGTGGTCATGGGCCCTTTCAGCGCAACTTTATTCTTTTGTATCGAACGTATAACCGCTTCGGGGATGAGCTCTCCTGTTTTGTCCAGAGCGGTCTGGCCGGCGATCTGCACGTCCCATTCGATGCGGACGCCCGTGGCCTCGATGCAGCGTTTTGCCGCTTCGCTGATCTCCGGCCCTATGCCGTCTCCGGGAATCAATGTCACCGTGTGTGCCATAGGCGCAGTCCTTGTCAGATTTTCAGTTCGCCGTGCTTTTTGATAAACGGTATGACGCCGCCCTCTTTGAGGAATTCCTGCATGACCGAAGGCAGTGGCTTGATCTTCAGCTCCTCTGCCGTGGTGAAGTTCCTGACCACACCGCGGTCCAGGTCTATGCTGAGGGAATCGCGTTCGCTGATGCGGGACGTATCGGTTTCTATCAGGAGAAGCCCGATGTTGAAGGCGTTTCGAAAGAATATGCGCGCGAACGACTGTGCAAGCACTGCCACAATGCCCGATGCCTTGATGACCAGCGGCGCCTGTTCGCGCGACGACCCCATGCCGAAGTTCTTGCCTGCGACGAGTATTGACGCGCCCGGCGATATTTTTTTCGGGAATTCCGGATCGATATCTTCCATGATGTGCTTTGCCAACTCGTTGATATCGGTAATGGAGAATTTATACCGTCCCGAAATGATGAAGTCGGTATTGATATTATCGCCTAATTTGACCGCAGCGCCTTTGAATTCCATACACTCCTCTACATCTGTTTAAATTCTTCCGGGTTCTTCACCTTTGACATGGCGGCGTCCAGTGTGATGAGCCCCTTATTGTAAAGCTCCTTGAGGCATTTGTCCATGGTCTTCATGCCGTACTGGCTGCCGGTCTGCATGATGGTCGGTATCTGTTCGATCTCCTGTTCGCGTATGAGGTTCCTGATAGCCGGGGTCGCGACAAGCGTTTCGCACGCGAGGACCCGGCCCTGGCCGGAGGCATGCGGAATAAGCGTCTGCGAAATGATTCCCTGGAGGCAATCCGCGAGCTGCAGCCTCACCTGCTGCTGTTGGTGCGGCGGGAACACGTCTATGATGCGGCCGATCGTCTGCGGAGCGTCGGGCGTGTGCAGGGTCGCAAGTACCAGATGGCCCGTTTCCGCAGCGGTGAGCGTGGTCGAGATAGTATCAAGGTCTCGCATTTCGCCCACTACGATGACGTTGGGGTCCTGGCGCAGGCAGTGGCGCAGGGCCTCGGAGAACGAATGCGTGTCGGCGTAAACCTCGCGCTGTTTAATGATGGCCTTCTTGTTGGTGTATATGAACTCGATCGGGTCCTCGATGGTGATGAGGAGGCATTCGCGCTCGTTATTTATTAGATTGATGAGTGACGCCAGCGAAGTCGTCTTGCCCACGCCTGTCGGGCCGGTCACCAGGACCAGGCCGTTTGGCCTGCGCGCCAGGTCGAGGACAACCGGCGGAAGCCCGAGCGATTCTATGTTCGGAATCTCCAGCGGTATCCTGCGGAACGCCCCTTCGACTGATCCTTTCTGCAAATGGATGTTCACGCGGAAACGGTCAAGGTTCGGCAGCGCCAGTGAGAAATCCAGTTCCAGGTCGCGCTCGAACATCTCCTTCTGCGTGTCGGTCAGGACCCCGTAAATCATTTTCTTGATGGCATCGCGGGTCAGGGTGATCGACTCATGGCGGTGAAGCTTTCCGTCGATCCGGTATATGGGCGGTTCGTTCTCTGTAAGATGAAGGTCGGAGGCCCTTTTCTTGACGCAGAGCATCATCAACTCATTGATATCCATTCGTCCCTCCCTCTGTTATAGGTATTTCCTCGGATCGGTGATCATCCCCGTTATTGCCGATGCCGCTACCGTAGCCGGCGAGGCCAGATAAATAAACGCCGTTGGGTTCCCCATCCTGCCCTTGAAATTCCTGTTGGCCGTTGATATGACCGTCTCGCCGTCCGCGGGCACACCGTTGTGAGTCCCGACACAGGGCCCGCAGCCTGGAGCTACGACCACCGCCCCAGCCCTGATGAAGGTATCGATGTATCCTGCCTTGAGGGCCTCGAGCATGATCTGGCGCGAAGCTGGCGCCACGATAAAGCGTACGCCCGGTGCGACCTTCCTGTTTTTGAGCAGCCTGGCCCCTGCCTCCAGGTCCGCAAGCCTGCCGTTGGTGCATGTGCCCAGGAACGCTTCGTTTATTCTGACGGATTTAAGCTTGCCCGCTGAAGTGACCGTATCGACATTATGAGGGATCGATACCTGCGGCACCAGCCGCGAGATATCATACGTCCGGACGGATTCGTAAGCCGCGTCTTTATCCGCGGAAACCGCCCTGATAGGGGTGCCGGCGGGCACACGGGACTTCAGCCAGGCGAGTGTTTTTTTATCCTGCGGCATGAACCCCGCCTTGGCTCCCATCTCTACGACAAGGTTGCACATGGTCATTCGTCCGTCAATGTCCATGGAATCAATGACCGGGCCTGAAAACTCGATAGCCTTATACGTCGCGCCGTTTGCGCCGATCGAGCCGATGATATGCAGTATGATATCCTTTGGGTATACGCCCGCAGGGACCTTTCCCGTGACGATGATCTTTATGGTGGGCGGGACCTTGAACCAGTTACTGCCCGTTGACAGAGCGACCGCCAGGTCAGTCGAGCCTACGCCCGTGGAAAATATACCCAGGGCCCCGTACGTGCAGGTATGGGAATCAGCGCCGAGCACCAGGTCACCGGGAAGTATCCTTCCGGATTCGGGTATCACCTGATGGCATACGCCGCATCCGCAGTCGAACAGCCCCGCATTGAATTCAGAGGCGAAGGACCGCATCTTCTTATGGACCCGCGACACCCCTTCGCTAGGGGACGGCGCGCTGTGGTCTATGACCATGCAAAAAGGGATTTTCAGCTTTTTGAGCCCCATTTCGCGCACGCGATCGATTATGATCGACGAGGTGCCGTCCTGGCCGAATGCGAAATCCACTTTGCATATCGCGAAATCTCCTGCGTACACGTCCTTGCCTGCGTGAGCGCTCAATATTTTTTCAGCGACAGTCTTTCCCATATGGCAGAAATCCTATAATTTTTTCAGGAATTGTTCGAGCCTGTCCATGCCTTTTTGGATCTGGGGCAGTCCCGTTGCGTATGACATGCGGATGAAGCGGTCATCGCCGAATGCGATGCCCGGTATGACGGCGACCAGCTGTTCGTCGAGGAAGCGCGAGGCGAACGCCATGGAATCAAGCCTGGTTTTTGATATATCGCAGAACATGTAAAATGCACCGCCCGGCACAACCGGTGTGATACGCTGCATGGCGCTGAGGCGCGAAATGATATAATCACGCCTTTTCTGGAATTCCGCGCACATGGATTGCGAAAAGGATTCAGGCATGGTCAGGGCAGCGACTGCGGCCTTCTGGCTGATGGAAACTGGATTAGAGGTCGTGTGGTCCTGAAGGTTGGATATTGCCTGCGCTATGTCACGGGGTGCGCCGAGGTATCCGATCCGCCAGCCGGTCATGGAATGGCTTTTGGAAAGGCCGTTGACCGTGATGGTCAAGTCGTATATGTCCCTGCCGAGCCCCGCTATCGATACGTGTTTATTGCCGTCAAAGATGATTTTTTCGTATATCTCGTCGCTGATGCAGAATATCTTCTTTTCCACGCAGATGCCGGCAATGTCTGAAAGCTCTTTTTTGCCGTAGACGCATCCGGTCGGGTTCGAAGGGCTGTTGAGAATCAGTATGCGCGTCTTGGGGGTGATCTGGGTTTTAAGGCTTTCAGGCGTAATCTTGAAATTATTGGACGCCTCCGTCCTGATGAATCGCGGTGTTCCCTGGGCAAGGTGGACCATCTCCGGATAGCTGACCCAGAACGGGGACGGGATTATGACCTCGTCCCCCGGGTCCAGCAGGGAGAATATCGCGTTGAAGATGCTGTGCTTGGCGCCGCAGGATACGACGATCTGATCGGGCGCGTAGGTGAGTCCGTTGTCGCGGCTGAACTTGTCTATGATGGCCGCTTTCAGCTCAGGTATGCCGGTAGTGGCCGTGTACTTGGTAAAGCCGGATTCTATGGCTGAGCATGCGGCGCGCTTGACCTGTTCCGGTGTGTCAAAATCAGGCTCGCCCGCGGCAAAGGAAACCACATCCTTCCCTTCGCTTTTAAGCTTTTTCGCCTTGGACGTTATTGACAGTGTAGGCGAGGGATGTATTTTTTTTATACGTTCTGACAGCCTGGTGTCAATACGCATTGAGCTTAAAGGGAATCCCGTTCTTTTTTAAAGATGCCGCGTATGCCTCCAAGGAACTTCTTCTGGGGCTTGACTGTTTTCTTCGGAGGCTGCGACTCAGGCGCTGTAGTTTTTTCGGCAGCGGGTTCGGCCTTGGGTTTCTCTTCATGGGGCGCCGGCTGCTCGATATGCTTGCCTCCGGCTGTTTCGCCTCCGGATGCCTCCCTTGATTCTTTTGATGTTTTTTTCTGCTTCGCCGCTTTTTCCTTCACGGCCAGCTGCGTGAGCTGAAAAAGCACGATCTGAGCGTCGTCGCCGCGGCGGTTCTCCAGCCGCAGGATCCTGGTAAAACCGCTCGCATGTGATTTGAATCTAGGAGCGATGTCTGAGAAAAGCCGTGATACGAGCGAATGGTCACCGAGCTCGGCGAAAGCCATCCTCTTCTTCTCAAGCGTGTTGGCCTTACCCCAGGATATTAGCTTCTCGACTACCGGCTGCGCTGCCTTTGCCCTGGTCAGCGTCGTGCGAATGGACTCGTGCGCCAGGAGCGCCTGTACAAGGCTGCGAATTGTGGCAGAGCGCCACGCGGTCCTGCGGTTGAACTGATGTCTGGATTTTCTGTGTCTCATGGTAAAGTCTTACCCCTCGGTCTTTTTTTGTTATTTTTTAAGTTTCTTCGAATCGATCTGCATGCCTAGCGTCAGCCCCATGCCTCCGAGAAGCTGCTTTATTTCGGTGAGAGATTTCTTACCGAAGTTCTTAAAGCTTAGCATCTCGTCCTCGCCGCGCTTCACCAGGTCCGCGATAGTCTTGATGTTGGCCTCCCTCAAGCAGTTGGATGAGCGCACTGACAGCTCAAGCTCGGATATGGGCAGCCTCAATTTTTCGTACAGCGCCGCTTCTTCCTGGGTCATCTCCGGTTCTTCCATTTCTTCCTCCGGCAGCTGGCCGAAGTTCACGAAGATGTCAAAATGGCGCTGAAGTATGTTCGAAGCGTACAGTAGGGCATCCTTTGGGCTGATGGCGCCGTTGGTCGTTATCTCCAGCACGAGCTTGTCGTAGTCGGTGCGCTGACCCACGCGCGTGTTCTCGACCGTGAAATTGACTTTTTTAACAGGGCTGAATATCGAGTCGATCGCTATCGTCCCTATGGTATGCTCTTCCTTCTTGTTCTGTTCCTGCGGCACGTATCCCCTGCCGCGCGCGACCTCCATCTCCAGGGAAAACTTGGTATCCTTGGTCAGGGTACAGATGTGCAATCCGGGGTTGATCACCTCGATTGTTTCGTCAGTCTCGATGTCCTTGCCTGTTACCGGCCCTTTGGAGCTTTTCTTGATGGTAACTGTTTTGGGCACCTTTGAGTGAGACCGCAGGATCAGGTTTTTGATGTTAAGGATAATCTCCGTGACGTCCTCGAGGACACCCGGTATGTTTGTGAATTCATGCGACGCACCGGAGAACTTTACTGAGGTGACGGCCGCCCCTTCGATGGACGAAAGAAGGACCCTTCTCAGTCCGTTGCCGATGGTAACGCCGTAACCGCGCTCGAACGGCGCAGCCGTGAACTTGCCGTACGTATTGCTGTAGCTAGCTTCGTCACACTCTAATTTCTTTGGTAGCTGAAAATCTCTCCACTTTACTCCCATGGTTCCTCCCTTATGCCCCGGCCGTTCTGCACGTGCAGCAACAGCGGGGACGCATAGAACATTATTTTGAATACAATTCTACGATAAGCTGTTCTTCGATCGGGTGCAGGATGTCGGATCTTTCCGGAAGCCGTACGACTCGCGCCGTAAGCTGCGCGGGCACAAATTCAAGCCATGCGGGCACGGTTCGTTCCTTCGTGTATTCGAGGTTTTCCTTGATCCTGTTTTTTGATTTTTCCGTGCCCTGTATCGAGATGATATCGCCCGGCCTGATGAGGTACGACGGAATGTTTACCCGTTTGCCGTTTACGGCAACGTGATTGTGCCTGACGATCTGGCGCGCGTGAGAACGGGACAAGCCCAGCCCCATCCTGAAAATGACATTGTCTATCCGGCGCTCGAGAAGCTGCAGGAGGACCTTTCCTGTAACGCCCTTGGACCTGGAGGCGATGGCAAAATAACCGCGGAATTGCCTTTCGAGAATCCCGTAGATACGTTTTACCTTTTGTTTTTCCCGCATCTGCAGGCCGTAGTTGGAAAGTTTCATCCTTGTTTTCGCAGACCCGTGCTGACCTGGCGGGAAATTGCGCCTGTTGACCGCGCACTTATCCGTATTGCAGCGGTTGCCTTTTAAGAACAGTTTTTCCTGCTGCCTGCGGCAGAGCCTGCACACCGAATCCGTATATCGAGCCATGTGTTTTTACTCCGTCTCTTAAATGATTGTATTAGACCCTGCGTTTCTTTTTTGCCCGGCAGCCGTTGTGGGGTATCGGGGTTATATCCTTGATTGACGTGACGATAAGCCCTCCCGCCTGCAGTGCCCTGATCGCCGATTCACGCCCGGGACCAGGACCCCTGACCAGCACGTCGACCGACTTGAGCCCCATGTCTTTTGCGCGCTTTGCCGCATCCGTCCCAGCCACCTGCGCGGCAAAGGGCGTTGATTTGCGCGAACCGCCATAACCGACTATGCCGGGTGTTGACCATGTAATGGTGTTGCCCTGCTTATCGGTTATATTGATGACAGTATTGTTGAAGCTTGCCAGGATGTGCGCGACCCCTGCGGTCACGCCTTTGAGTGTTTTCTTTTTCTTCGCCCCAGGTTGAGTTCCTGCGGTCTGGTGTCCTGACGCAGATGCCGGAGCCGATGCCTGTGTTTGTTGTTGTGGTTGCGCGTTCTTGTCAACTGCCATGTACTATCTCCTCGTTATGCCTTTTTGGGCGCTGGTGCTTCTTTTTTGACGATTAACGTGCCGCTCTTTCTTGGGCCCTTGCGGGTCCTGGCATTGGTGCGCGTGCGCTGACCGCGTACGGGCAGGCCTTTTTTGTGCCGGTATCCGCGGTAGGAGCCGATGTCCATAAGCCGCTTTATATTCTGCGAGATGTCCCTGCGCAGGTCTCCTTCAACTTTTACCGTGCTTTTCTGCAGTGTATTGGTGATATGAGAGACTTCTTCCTCGGTCAGGTCCTTGGCGCGTTTTTCCGGCGGGACATTCGCGTCTTTGAGTATCTGCTTTACGTTATACCTGCCGACGCCGTATAAATACGTCAACGCGACATCTATCCGTTTTTGTTTCGGTAGGTCAACACCTAAGATTCTTGGCACGAGTTCCTCCTCTTACAATGCGTATATGAACGCCTTATCCCTGGCGTTGCTTATGCTTGGATGTCGAGCATATGACCCGCACGACTCCGCGCCGCTTTATTATCTTGCATTTATCGCATATCTTCCTGATTGATGCCTTTACTTTCACCTGTCCGTTCCTTTCGCGCGAGTGGTCTTATTTCACCCTGAATGTTATTCTACCACGTGTCAGATCGTAGGGCGACAGTTCCAGCTTCACTTTGTCCCCGGGCAGAATTCGGATGAAATTCATGCGCATCTTCCCTGAAACGTGCGCAAGCACAGTATGGCCGTTCTCGAGGGCGACCTTAAACACGGCGTTGGGCAGCGCCTCAAGCACCACGCCTTCGGTCTCAATATGTTCTTCTTTGGCCATTTTACGTTGCCGCTTCGATAACCGCGGCCTTATCTTCGTTATGAGCCCTGCCCCGCGCAGAGCGTTAGTATTTCAGCCCCTGTTTCCGTTATCGCAACCGTGTGTTCCCAATGGGCCGATAGCTTCCCGTCAGCCGTTACCGCCGTCCATCCGTCGTCGAGAACCTCGCATTCCCATGTGCCCTGGTTGATCATCGGTTCAACGGCAAATACCATCCCGGCTTTGAGAATCGGTCCCTGGCCCTTCCTGCCGAAATTCGGAATCTCCGGCTCCTCGTGCAGGGAAGCGCCTATACCGTGGCCTACGAACTGGCGCACGACCGAGTATCCGTGCTGCTCCGCATACTGCTGAATGGCATGCGAAATATCAGAGAGCCTGTTTCCCTGCCGCATCTGCCTGATGCCCGCGGCAAGGCTTTTGCGGGTAGTGTCTATAAGGCGCCTTGCTTCCCGTGATACCGTGCCTACGGGCACGGTCACCGCCGCATCGGAATAGAAGCCTTTGTATCTGATGCCCATGTCGATAGATGCTATCTGGCCCTGGTGCATAACCCTGTTACCGGGTATGCCGTGCACGACCTGGTCATCAATCGAAACACAAATATTGCGCGGATACCCGCGGTATCCCAGAAAAGCGCTTTCCACTCCGGCCTCAGCCATGAGCCCGGCAGCCAGGCTGTCCAGGTCCTGGGTCGTGACGCCTTCCTTCACAGCTTCCTGGACCCTGCGCAGGATCTCAGCCAGGATCCTGCCGGCCGAACGCATGGTCTCCAGGTCCCGGTCTGTTTTAATCAAGATCATTTGATGGAGCGCGCTTTTTGTATGATCTTTTTCAGTACTACAGCCGCATCGTCATCTGCGGATATTGTTGTTAAAATGCCGGCTGTGCGGTAATACTCCAGTAGCGCCGCGACTTCGCTGCGGTAAACCGCAAGCCTCTTCTTTATAGTCGCTTCTTTATCGTCGTCCCGCTGGTATAACTGACCGCCGCATTGATCGCAGACACCCTCGCGTTTCGGCGGCATATTTGTCCTGTGGAACAACGCGCCGCATTTCCTGCACACAAGCCTGCCTGAAAGCCTCTGGACGATGACCGCTTCGCTTGAGTCAAGGTCAAACACAACATCTATCTTCATGGCCCGCCTGGCGAGAATGGCGTCGAGAGTCTTTGCCTGGTTCAACGTTCTGGGGTATCCGTCCAGGATGAATCCATTTTTGACGTCTGCCTGACCGAACCTGTCTTCGAGCATCATCGTCACAAGTGAATCCGGCACCAGCAAACCCTTATTCATATAATCCTTCGCTTCGAGCCCCAGCTTCGTCGCCTGAGCTACGTTCTGGCGCAGGAGGTCGCCTGTGGAAATATGAGCCAGCTTTAATTCGCCGGCCATTGCCTTGGCCTGAGTCCCTTTGCCAGCGCCCGGAGGCCCAAGGAGAACGATCCTCATACGCGGCGTCCTTTTATCTTGCTGCCCTTGAGGAAACCCTCATAATGGTGCATGACAAGGTGCGATTCGATCTGGCGTATGGTGTCGAGCATGACTCCGACAATGATGAGAATGCCAGTGCCGCCGAAGAAGGACGCCACCAGGTACGGCACCTTCAGCCATGCCATGATGAAATCCGGGAATATCGCGATGATAGCGATGAAAATGGCTCCTGCCAGGGTAATGCGGTTCATGACGAAATACAGGTAATCGGACGTAGGCTTGCCCGGACGTATGCCCGGTATGAACCCGCCGTATTTACGCATGTTCTCCGCCACGTCGAGCGGATTGAATACGATCGCATTGTAGAAATAACAGAAAAATATGATCAATAACGCGTACATGACCGAGTAGATCCAGTGGCCCCGAACAAAGGTCATGGCCCACTGCTGGAAGCCCGCGTTAGGCACGAACTGGGCGATGGTAGCCGGAAACAGCAAAAGCGACTGCGCGAAGATGATCGCGATAACGCCCGAAGTATCCACCTTGAGAGGTATATAGGTCGATTGCCCTCCGTAGATCTTCCGGCCTACGATCCTGCGCGCGTATTGAACAGGGATCTTGCGGTAGCCCTGGGTTACCATAACCACCGAGAACACTACGCCTACCAGAAGGACCGCCATGATGATAAGCGTGATAGGCTGTATTTGCTGTTTTGTTATCAGGAAATACAGCTGATTGAGCGCAGTTGGGATTCGTGAAATGATGCCCGCGGTGATCACCAGCGATATGCCGTTGCCTATTCCCCGCTCCTGTATCTGTTCGCCCAGCCACATGATGAAGATCGTGCCGGTCGTCAGAGTCAGCACGGTCAGTAAGCGGAATCCCCAGCCGGGGAATATGACGATGCGCAGCCCCTCGAACCGCGCCGGGTTCTCGAGCCACAGCGCGATGAAGAACGACTGCATGATAGAAAGCAGGACCGTGCCGTAGCGCGTGAACTGATTTATGACCTCGTACCCCGCCTTACCTTCCTTAGAAAGCTTTTCAAAATACGGGATGACCGCGGTTAACAGCTGCATGATGATTGAACTTGATATGTAGGGCATAATCCCGAGGGCGAATATGGTCAGCCTCTCCATTGCGCCTCCCGAAAACATGTTCATTATGCCAAAGAGCGTTCCTCCCTGCGATTGCGCCATGCGCGCGAAGAATTCCTTGAGCGCTGCGCCGTCTATGCCCGGGGTCGGGATAAAACACCCGATGCGGTAAACGATAAAAAGAAGCCCGGTAACTATAAGCCTTTTCTTCAGATCCGGTATCTTGAAGGAATTAACCAGCGCTGATAGCATTGACCACCTCGGTTGTGCCGCCAGCCTTTTTTATCTTTTCTTCTGCGGAACGCGAGAATGCGTGCGCCTTCACGTTAAGCGCGGCCTTGACATCTCCCCGGCCGAGAATCTTCACAAGCTTGTTCCTGCTGGATACCATGCCCTTTTCCCATAGCAGTTGCGGCGTGACGGTCGGGGCCTTGAGCCCTGAAATCTGGTCAAGGTTGACTACCTGATAGGTCTTGCTGAATTTGCTGACAAATCCCCTCTTTGCGACACGCCTGATCAGGGGGCTCTGCCCTCCCTCGAATCCCAGATAAAAATGCCTGCCTGCGCGTGACGTCTGGCCTTTGCTCCCGCGGCTCGATGTCTTGCCGTGGCCCGAACTTGAGCCTCTGCCCAGCAGCTTCTTCTTATGCCTGCTTCCCGCAGGCACCGATATAGTATGAAGCCCTAACTGCGGTCTGTTTTCCATCTGTTAACCCTTTAATTGTCCCAGCCCCGCCATTGTCGCCTTGATGACGTTGATCGGGTTGTTGGATTTAAGCGATTTGGTAAGTATATCCCTGACCCCTGCC
Source organism: Candidatus Omnitrophota bacterium (assembly GCA_029571225.1). Taxonomy (GTDB): domain Bacteria; phylum Omnitrophota; class Gorgyraeia; order Gygaellales; family Profunditerraquicolaceae; genus JAGOOP01. The sequence goes on from JAKPTF010000042.1 coordinate 18,516, forward strand.
GCCTCGCACACGGCGCGCACGGGGCCGCACGCAATAATGCCTGTCCCTTCGGATGCGGGCTTGAGCAGCACCTTGGCCGCGTTGAACTCAGCCAGGACCTCGTGCGGTATCGAGCCTCCTTCAAGAGGCACGGCGCGCATTTCCCTTTTTGCCGCAGCCAGCCCCTTTCGGATGGCGTCGGCGACTTCGTTTGCCTTGCCCAGCGAATATCCGACATGACCTTTGCGGTCTCCTACTACGACAAGCGCAGAGAATGACATTTTCTTGCCGCCCTTGGTGACCTTGGTGACCCGGTTTATGGATACGATCTTTTCGACAAGCTCTGATTTCTGATCAATGCTCATTGTTCGCATAACGTGTGCCCTTCCCCGTAATTAAAACTGCAATCCGCCTTTGCGGGCGCTGTCCGCAAACGCCTTGACCCTGCCGTGATAAAGGTATCCGGCCCGGTCGAATACGACCTTTTTTATGCCCCTGTCAAGCGCCTTTTTCGCGAACATCTCTCCGAAGGCGGCCGCGGCCTTGATATTCCCGCGGTAGGCAATCTTCGTCTTGATCGCGCTGTCGTTTGTCGACGCTGACAGCAGAACGCCGCCTTTGACGTCGTCAATAAGCTGCGCGTACATGTTCGTTAGGCTGCGGCGGATGACCAGGCGCGGCGATTCCGCCGTGCCCGAAAGCCGTCGCCGGATGTGCCTGTGCCGCTTGATCCGTAAGAGTACTTTATCGTTGTTCTTTGTCATGTGAATGCCCTGTATGTTTGACGATTATTTAGCGGTAGCCTGCGCCTTGCCGACCTTCTTGCGCACTAATTCGCCCGCATACCGGATGCCTTTGCCCTTGTACGGTTCGGGCGGGTATACATCTCGGATCTTTGCCGCTATCTCTCCCACCAGCATTTTGTCCACGCCGCGTATTACGATATTGGTCGGTTTGGGCGCCTCGATGGTAATGCCCTCGGGCATTTCAAAAACGACCGGATGCGAGAAGCCGAGCGCCATGGTGAGTTTCTTTCCCTGAACCTGGGCCTTGAACCCGACGCCGTTAATCTCAAGCTCTTTGCTGTACCCCTGTGTGACGCCGATGATCATATTATTTATAAGCGCCCTGTACAGGCCGTGCAGCGCCCGGTCGGAAGCGATATTACCGTTGCGGCTGACCTTGACGATATTGTCCTTTATATCCAGCGTTATCCGGTCGGAGAGCTTCTGCGCGGCCTTGCCCTTGGGGCCCTCGACGCAGACACTGCCGTCTTTAACTTCAACCTTTACCCCTGAGGGGACCGTTATTGCCCTGCTGCCTATACGACTCATGTGTGCACTCCTTACCAGACGTACCCGATGACTTCGCCGCCCAGGTTCTTTTCTTTTGCCTCTTTTCCCGTCATGATGCCGCTCGACGTGGAAAGTATAGAAATTCCCCTGCCCCGCAGGACATTGGGGATACGGCCTGCGCGGACATGATGGCGCAATCCCGGCCTGGATACGCGTTTGATGGCCATAATGGCTGATTTGCCTGATACATACTTGAGATAAATACGCAGGATGCCCTGTTTTTTGTCCTCGATCGCCTTAAAGTTGTCGATATACCCTTCGTTCTTCAGTATTTCCAGTACAGCGCGGGATACCTTGGACGCGGGCACATCGAGCGAATCTTTATGCGCCATTATCGCATTGCGCATCATCGTAAACGTATCGGCGATCAAATCTGTTCGTGACATCTACCTGACTCCTCTGTTATATTTTTACCAGCTGGCCTTCTTGACGCCCGGTATCATGCCTTTCCACGCAAGCTCCCTGAAGCAGATACGGCACAGGGAGAACCGGCGCAGATACGCGCCCGACCTGCCGCAGATGGGGCATCGGTTGTATTTGCGCGTCGAGAACTTCGGCGTCCTTTTCCAGCGGTTGATCCATGACTTTTTTGCCATTGAACGTTATTCCTTTACTTGGAACGGCATCCCGAACAATTTCAAAAGCGTCCGTGACTGTTCGACATTTTTTGAGTTCTTGATGACAAACGTGATATCCATGCCCTGCGTGCGCGTTACGCGGTCGAATTCGATCTCCGGGAAGATATGCTGCTCGGTAAGACCCATGCTGTAATTCCCAGCCTTGTCGAACGAGTTGGAGGGAACGCCTCGGAAATCGCGGATGCGCGGCAGCGCGACCGATATAAACCTGTCCAGGAACTCGTACATCTTCGCCCTGCGCAGGGTCACCTTGCATCCTACCGGGTTGTTTTCCTTGACCTTGAAGTTGGATATGGCGATTCGCGCGCGGCGCATAATCGGTTTCTGGCCGGCTATGGCTGCGAGCTCTTCCATTGCCTTGTCGAGTATCTTGACGTCCGTCAAAGCCTCGCCGACGCCCATATTGATGACGATCTTATCCAGGCGCGGCACGGCCATCCTGTTTTTAATGGAAAATTGTTTCATCATCTCAGGGATGATCTCATTGCGGTATTTTTCCTGCATTCGCGGTATCATGATCAGAGCGTTCCTCCACAGCGTTTACAGACGCGTTCCTTTGCGCCGTCCTTTGCGGTCTTGAATCCGACCCGGACGGGCCTGTCGCACGCCTTGCAGACGATGCCCAGGTTCGCCAACGCGATCGGCACCTCGATATCGATGATGCCGCCTTTCTGGTCCTGGCGCGTCTGGCGGGTGTGCTTCTTAGCCAGGTTGCAGCCTTCGACGAGCGCCTTCTGCGACGCGGCGAACACAGTAATGACCTTGCCTTTTTTGCCGCGGTCCTTGCCCTTTAATACCTGCACGACATCGCCCTTCTTTAAGTTCTGCATTAAATGACCTCCGGCGCCAAAGAGATTATTTTGGTGAAATTCTTTTCCCTCAATTCTTTGGCCACGGGCCCGAACACGCGTGTGCCCCGGGGATTGTTCGCCGCATCGATGAAGACGATAGCGTTGCGGTCAAAGCGCAAAAGCGATCCGTCCGGCCTGCGGATGCCCGCCCTCGTACGCACTACCACCGCTTTGCCCTTTTCGCCCTTTTTGACTACGGCGTTCGGCGCCGCTTCCTTGACGTTGACATTGATGATGTCGCCGACATTGGCTATAAGGCAGTCTTTTTTATGAAGTACGCCGATCATAGAGACGCGCTTGGCGCCTGTGTTGTCGGCAACGTCCAGAATTGACCGTATCTGTATCATATCGCTGGATCCTTTAGTTCAACGGAGTGTAATTGCGCTTTCTTGACGATCGAAAGGAGCCTGAAGGACTTATCCTTCGAGATCGGCCGCGTCTGTATGATAGTGACCGTATCTCCGACATGAGCGCTCTGTTTCTCATCATGGGCCTTAAACTTTCGGTATGATTTTATGATGCGGTCGTATGTCGGATGCTTTTCCTTTCGCATGACCTTCACCACAATGGTTTTGGCCATCTTATCGCTCACTACCGTACCCGTTAATTCCCTCTGTTTACCCATTTTTCTTCTCTTTCCTGTTTAAGATCGTATGTATCCTGGCAATATCCTTCTTTATAACAGCGAACATGTGCGGTTTATCGACATTGCCCGTATATCTGCCGGCGTTCAGCTTGAACAGGTCATTTTTCAACTGAATGAGCTTGCCCTGCAATTCTTCTTTTGACAATGCTTCAAGTTCGGTCATCTTCATGGTATTATTCTTTTTCGCTCGCTCTGGTTACGAATTTGGTTTTCAAAGGAAGTTTATATGCGATAAGCCTGAAGCAGATGCGTGCGTACTCTTCGGGCACACCGCCGAGCTCGAACAGGATCTTGCCGCGCTTGACGACGCAAACCCAGTGGTCTATATCGCCTTTGCCTTTGCCCATGCGGACTTCCGCCGGCTTTTTTGTGATCGATTTATCCGGAAATATCCTGATCCAGAGCTTTCCGCCTTTATGCAGCTGCCTTGCAAGGACGACGCGCGCCGCCTCGATCTGGCTGTTCTTGATCCATCCGTTCTGCAACGCCTTAAGCCCGAATTCACCGAATACCAGGTTCGATCCTCGAGTCGCTATGCCCCGGCGCGAACCTTTGAGCAATTTTCTGTATTTAACCCTCTTGGGCATCATGACCATGGATATCTATCCTTACACTTATGCCGGTTTATTTGCCGGCTGTTGATGCGGGGCGAAACTTTTTTGAGGCTTCGTTTCCCTGGCCTCTGCCGGAACCCGGTCCGTGCCGCCCTTCACAAGAATGTCACCTTTATATATCCACACCTTTATGCCGATCAGGCCATAGGTCGTCAAAGACTCAACGAATCCGTAGTCGATATCTGCGCGGAACGTGGACAGGGGAAGTTTTCCCTGTTTATAGGTCTCTGTCCTGCACATCTCCGCTCCGTCGAGCCGGCCGGCGGCGCTTATTTTAACGCCCCTGGCGCCTGCCATCATGGTCTGTTCGACCGCGCGCTTGACTGCCCTGCGGAACGCGATGCGTTTTTCTATCTGGCTGGCGATGTTACCCGCGACAAGCTGTGCGTCAAGCGCCGGATTCTTGATCTCCTCAATGTCGATCGAAACCTCTTTTTTGCACATAGCGTTGATGTCTTCCCGAAGCTTCTCTATGTCAGCTCCGTGCCTGCCTATGATGATGCCGGGGCGCGCGGAATGGATGCGGATGCGTATCTTGTCCGCGAGGCGCTCGATGATGATTCGCGACACAGCAGCCAGTTTGAACTTTGAGCTGATGAGTTTGCGTATCTCAAAATCCTCGTAAATGAACCTTCCGTAATCCTTGCGCGTTGCGATCCAGCGCGAATTCTCTGTTCTGATAATGCCTATCCGCTGTAAAAACGGGTGGATTTTACGTCCCATGCCTCTCCTTTACTTTACGTCAAGTTCCAATTTTAAATGCGCTGTCCGGCGAAGGATTGGTGCCGCCCTCCCGAACGCTGCTGCCTTGAAGCGTTTCCAGCTCGGGCCTGTGTTGCAGATGATCTTTGATATATAGAGCTGCTGCGCGTCGAATCCCTTGACCTTAGCATTGGCAACAGCGGAATCAAGCAATTTAGTCAGGAATTCCGTGGGCCTCTTGTTCAACGCCTTGAGGGTCGCCTGCGCGGCAATGACATCCCTGCCGCGCACCAGGGCGATAACCTGCCGGATCTTCGGGGGCGCTATGCGTACGTGTTTTATTTCAGCTTTAGCGATCATGGTCCTGTCCTGTAATTAGATTACGTTTTTTCGACTGCTTTTTTCGCCTTGACGCCGCCGTGCTTGCGGAACACTCTGGACGGCGCGAACTCTCCCAGCTTATGGCCGACCATGTTCTCGGTTACAAAGACGGGAACGTGTTTGTGTCCGTCGTGAACGGCAAACGTCATCCCGACAAAATCCGGGATAATCGTCGAAGCGCGCGACCATGTTTTGATCGCGACGCGCGAGCCGGACCGGCGCGCGCGGTCAACCTTATCGATAAGTTTCTGTTCGACGAAAGGGCCTTTTTTGACTGAACGCGGCATTATTTGTTTCTCCTTTTCACGATGAATTTATTAGAATATCGCTGCGGTTTCCTCGTCCGGTAGCCTTTCGTCGGCTTACCCCACGGAGTGACCGGATGCGGGTTGCCCTGGCCTGCCTTGCCTTCGCCGCCGCCGTGGCCGTGGTCAATGGGGTTCATCGCCGAACCGCGGGATTGCGGCCTGCGGCCGCGCCAGCGCGACGCTCCGGCCTTTCCGAGAATAACGGCGTCATGATCGACGTTACTTACCTGGCCGACTGTCGCGCGGCAATCAAGATTGATGAGCCGTATTTCGCCCGAAGGCAGTTTGACGTGCGCAAAAGATCCTTCCTTGGCCATGATCTGCGCTGCGGAGCCGGCTGAACGGACGATCTGCCCGCCCCTGCCCCTGGTCAGCTCGATATTATGGATCAGGGTGCCCTGCGGGATGTTGCGAAGCAGTAGGCAATTCCCGGGTTTGATCTCTGCATCCTTTTCTTTCGTAGCAATAACCTCATCCCCCACCGACAGGCCGACCGGAGCTATGATATAGCTCTTTTTCTGGTCGCCGTACTGGACCAGGGCTATGCGGCTTGAACGGTTCGGGTCATATTCGATGGCCAGGACCTTGGCCGGCGTATCCATAAGATCGCGTTTGAAATCTATGATGCGGTACATGCGTTTCCGCCTGCCTCCCCGGTGGCGTATGGTGATACGGCCGTAGCAGTTCCTCCCAGCTGACTGCGCAAGGGGTTCGAGGAGCGATTTTTCGGGAACGCTTTTTGTGATCTCCTTGAAGTCAGGGCCGATCATATGCCGGCGCGACGGTGTTGTCGGTTTAAAATTTATAATGCCCATTATTGACCTACCTCTATTTTCTGTCCTTCCCGCAAAGTTACGATCGCGCGTTTCGTATCGGGGGTTTTTCCGACCTGATAGCGAACGCGCTTCATCTTGCCTCTGTTAATCATGGTATTGACGCTTGCAACCTTAACCCTGTAGAGCTGTTCGACCGCGCGTTTAATCTCAATTTTGTTCGAAGACGGCGAAACAAGGAAAAGATATTTTCCCTGCGGCTCAACGGCAGTCGATTTCTCAGTCCGTATCAATGCCTTTATGATGTCCTGGGATGTTTTCATTTCGTTTTATCCGATCCTTTTAGTCAATTCTTTCAGAGCCGCCTTCGTCGCGATGACCCTGTCCGCAACAAGAACGTCATAGGTGTTGATGCGGGCCGGAAGATCGAGCTTTACAATCCGCAGATTCGCGCATGCCAGGCGAAGATTTTTATCTATCTCGGATACGACTACAAGAACCTTCTTGCCCGGCCTGAAGGCCTTCAGGTTTTGCAGGATCTTGACGACATCCTTTGTTTTGGGGTTCGGAACCTGAAAACCGTCCACGACAACGAGGCGTGATTCAGCAGCCTTGGCACTGACGGCGTTGCGCAACGCGACTGTCTTTATGTTCCTCGGAATAGAAAAAGAAAAATCGCGCGGATGCGGCCCGAATACGACGCCGCCGTGCCTCCAGAGCGGTGACCTGATAGATCCGACGCGCGCCCTGCCGGTCCCTTTCTGCTTCCAGGGTTTCTTGCCTCCGCCCGATACTTCGCCGCGTGTCTTGGTGGCAGCCAGGCCGCTTCGCTGTCCTGCCCTGTACTGCCGTATCGCCTGATATATCGGAGAAGTTAGTATTTTATCAGAAAAAACTTTCTCGTCAAGCTTTATTGACTCGATCTCTTTTCCGTCGCAGTTAAAAACTGGTAGTGTGAACATGGTTATTTCTTAGCCTTTTTTTTCTTTGCCTTGCGTATGATGCAGTAGGAATTGTTATGTCCGGGTACCGCCCCCTTTAGCACGAGCAGATTGTTGGCCGCATCAACCCTGACTACCATGAGGTTCTGAGTCGTGACGCGGTCATTTCCCATATGGCCCGGAAGATGATGGCCTTTCCATACGCGTCCCGGCGTTGTCGTCGACCCGATAGATCCTATCCTGCGGTGCGACGTATGTCCGTGAGTTGCGGGTCCGCCTCCCCAGTGCCAGCGCTTCATGCCGCCCTGAAAACCCTTCCCCTTCGATATGCCCGTTACATCGACGTAATCGCCGCAGGCGAATATGTCCGCTTTGACCTCATCCCCGACCTTCGCCTGCGTTGCGGCATCCGTGTCAACCTCGCGCACAAAGGCCCTGGGCCGGATGCCCAGCTTTTTGAAATATCCGGCCTGGGGTTTGCTCAGGGATTTTTCCTTGATATCGCCGAAACCCAGCTGTAAAGCTTTTGTCCGCACCGCCAGGACCGGGCAAGGGCCTGCCTCGATGACGGTAACGCTCACCTTGTCGCCAGCTTTATCAAAAAGCTGCGTCATTCCTATCTTCTTTCCTAGTATTGCAATCATAGACCTTGTGTATGCGGATGCTGAAAACCGGCCCTGTCAAGTCCTGCCCAGAACAGCCGCAGGACCGGCCTCATGCAGCAGCAGTAACCCTTTTATTTTATTTCGACATCCACACCGGCAGGCAGATTCAGCTTTCTTAACGCATCGATGGTCTTGGAAGTCGGCTCAAGCACTTCTATGAGGCGTTTATGCGTACTGAGCTCAAACTGCTCCCGCGACTTTTTATCGATGAACGATGCACGGTTGACGGTGTAGATCTCTTTTTTTGTCGGCAACGGCAAAGGCCCGGCAATCCTGGCGCCGGTGCGCTTCGCAGCTTCAACGATCTCACCCGCTGCCTGGTCGAGGAGCCGATGATCATATGCCTTAAGTTTTATTCTGAACTTCTGTGTCATGTGTATTCCTGTTCACTTTCTACGCTATGACCTCGGTGACGACACCTGCGCCGACCGTATGGCCTCCTTCGCGGATCGCAAAGCGTGATTCTTTCTCCATGGCGATCGGGATAATCAACTCGACCTCGAGGTTGATATTATCGCCCGGCATAACCATTTCGACTCCCTGGGGCAGAGTTACGGCACCCGTGACGTCGGTCGTGCGGAAATAGAACTGCGGCCGGTACCCCTTGAAGAACGGGGTGTGGCGACCGCCTTCCTCTTTCGTCAGGATGTAAATCTGCGCCTTGAACTTCGTGTGAGGCGTGATCGATTTGGGAGCCGCGATAACCATACCGCGCTCGATGTCATCCTTGTCGATGCCGCGCAGAAGAAGTCCGACGTTGTCTCCCGCCTGGCCTTCATCAAGGAGCTTTCTGAACATTTCGATTCCGGTGACAACCGATTTTTGCGGTTCGGGGCGCAGGCCGATAATCTCGACTTCGTCGTTCACGCGGACCTTGCCGCGCTCGATCCTGCCGGTTCCGACAGTGCCGCGGCCTTCGATGGAGAACACGTCCTCGACTGCCATAAGGAACGGCTTGTCGGTTTCGCGCTGCGGCATGGGGATGAACTCGTCGCAAGCCTTGATAAGCTCAATGATCGGTTTTGCGTCTTCTGAATTGGGATCGGTCGCAGCCAGGGCCTTTGACGCAGAGCCCTTGATGATCGGGGTCTTATCGCCCGGGAAACCGTATTTCGTCAGCAGATCGCGGACTTCCATTTCAACCAGGTCGATCAGTTCCTTGTCGGACACCAGATCCACTTTGTTGAGGAACACGACCATTGAAGGAACGTTTACCTGGCGCGCCAGAAGAATATGCTCGCGGGTCTGCGGCATGGGTCCGTCCACCGCCGAAACGACTAGGATGGCGCCGTCCATCTGCGCAGCCCCCGTGATCATGTTCTTGATGAAATCGGCATGGCCCGGGCAGTCTATATGGGCATAGTGCCTGCCTTCAGACTCATATTCCACGTGCGATACGGAGATGGTGACAATCTTGGATGCATCGCGTACCGTGCCGCCTTTTGCGATATCGGAATAGCTCTTCGCGGTCGCCCGTCCCATCTTTGAAAGGACACTGAGGATCGCCGCGGTAAGGGTCGTCTTGCCGTGGTCGATATGCCCGATGGTCCCGATGTTAACGTGCGGTTTTGAACGTACAAATTTTTCCTTAGCCATGTGATCCTCCTCCTTTTATGTTAGGTTCTGCGAGCCGTCTGATGCGTTGACCCTGCTATGATCTTTTCAGCTATATGTGAAGGCACCTCGGCATAGAACGAGGGCTCCATTGTATAGGACGCGCGCCCCTGGGTGCAGGAACGCAGCACAGTAGCGTAATTGAATATCTCCGCCAGCGGCACGTCAGCTCTGATCGCGCGTACGTTCGCCCGCGGATTGATCGATACAATCTTGGCGCGCCTGCTCGAAAGGTCTCCGATGACCGCACCCATGAATTCCTCGGGCGTCGTGATCTCGATGTCCATGATAGGTTCAAGAAGCTTTGAGTGGCCCTTGCGCATTCCGTCTGACAGAGCCATTCCCGCCGCCATCTTAAACGCCATTTCTGACGAATCGACTTCGTGGAATGAGCCGTCCACGAGCGTCACCTTGATATCGGTGATCGGGTATCCAGCAAGTATGCCTGATTTCGCGGCATCAAATACGCCCTGTTTTACCGAAGGTATGAATTCCTGCGGTATCGCGCCGCCTTTGATCTTGTTTTCAAACGTCACTCCCGTACCGGGGACTTCCTGCGGTTCGATCTCAAGCACGCAATGGCCGTACTGGCCCCTGCCGCCTGACTGCTGAACGAACTTTCCCGAAACATTAACCTTTTTCGATATGGTCTCACGGTAGGCAACCTCCGGGTACCCCACCTGGACCTCAACGTTAAACTCTCGCTTGATGCGGTCTGCTATGACATCGAGGTGCAGCTGCCCCATGCCCGACATGACCGTCTGGCCGGTTTCATGATTGTACGTGACTCGGAACGACGGGTCTTCCTCGACCATTTTGTGCAGCGCCAGGCCAAGCTTTTCCTGGTCGTTCTTGACCTTAGGCTCGATGGCCTGCTGGATGACCGGCTCCGGAAACCGCATTGCCTCGATCAGGATATGGGTGGACTCGTCGCATAATGAGTCTCCGGTCCGCGTTTCCTTCAAGCCGACTGCGGCGATTATATCACCGGTGTAGGCGCTGTCAATAATTTCCTGGCGGTTTGCATGCATGCGAAGCAGCTTTGTCACGCGCTCCCGTTCCCGTTTGGTGACGTTAAAAATATATTTACCCGGCGTCATGCACCCGGAATAGATGCGGCAATAATAAATCTTGCCTACAAAAGGGTCCGTGGCGACTTTGAAGCACAGGGCGACAAGCGGAGACTTATCATCAACCTTGATCTCCTCGAACTCGCCCGTGTCAGGATTTGTCCCTTTTACAGCGGGAACATCGAGAGGCGAAGGAAGATAATCCACCACCGCGTCGAGAAGCCGCTGGATTCCCTTATTCTTGAACGCGCTGCCGCACAGGACCGGTGTGAATTTGCACGTCACGACGCTGCGGCGTATGCCCTCCTTGATCTCTTTGGCCGTTATCTCCTTGCCGCCGAGGAACTTTTCCATGATGGGATCGTCAACCTCAGCGAGACGCTCGATCAGCTCGGTTCGCGCCCTGGCGACCGCGTCCTTCATATCGGCCGGGACATCTACAAGCTCTAAGTCCTTGCCGAGGTCGTCTTTATATAGCGTCATTTTTTCTTCGATGACGTCGATAATGCCTTTGAAGTTCTCCGCCTCGCCGTAAGGCAGCTGGATCGCAGCGGCATTGGCGCCGAGCCGTTCGTGCATCTGCTTGATTGCTTCGGGGAAATTGGCTCCTGTCCTGTCCATCTTGTTGACGAACGCCAGGCGCGGAACCTCATAGCGGTCGGCCTGCCTCCAGACCGTCTCGGACTGGGGCTCGACCCCGCCGACCCCGCAGAAAACGACAACCGCGCCGTCCAGAACCTTCAGCGAACGCTCCACCTCAACCGTGAAATCCACGTGCCCCGGAGTATCAATCAGGTTAATCGTGTGATCCTTCCACATGCAGGTTGTTGCAGCGGCTGTGATCGTGATGCCGCGTTCCTGCTCCTGGACCATCCAGTCCATGGTCGCGGTGCCGTCATGGACTTCGCCCAGCTTGTAATTTTTGCCGGTATAATACAGGACGCGCTCCGATGTGGTTGTTTTCCCCGCGTCGATGTGCGCGATGATGCCGATATTTCTTAATTTATGAAGGTCGTGTTTACGCATGTTACCTTTATATTACCAGCGAAAATGGGCAAATGCCTTGTTCGATTCGGCCATCTTATGTGTATCATCCCGTTTCTTAATCGCCGAACCCTCTGCTTTGTACGCCGCGATGATCTCATCAGCCAGCTTATCTACCATCGGTTTGCCCTTGCGGCCTGCGGCAAAATCCCTGATCCAGCGCAGCGCAATCGAGACCCCGCGCTCCTGTTTGACCTCAACCGGCACCTGATACGTCGCGCCGCCGACCCTGCGCGGCTTTACCTCAACGCGCGGACGAACGTTGTCTATGGCCTTATGAAAAATTTTAAGAGCGTCCGGCTCGTTGAGAACGGTCTTTACCTTCTCAAAGGCGTCATAGACGATCTTCTCCGCAACCGCCTTCTTGCCCTCGAGCATTACCATATTGATGAATTTGCCTACGACCTTGGAGTTAAACTTCGGGTCAGCGGCGGTATCCTTTTTAAATACGTGTCGTCTTCTCATAATTGTTTATGATCACTCTTTCACGGATATGTTTATTTTGCCTTCTGGGCAGCGCCTTCCTTAGGCCGTTTTGCCCCGTATTTAGAACGCGATTTGTGGCGCGTGTTCACGCCGGCCGAGTCGAGGGTCCCCCTGACGATATGGTACCTGACGCCCGGAAGGTCCTTGACGCGGCCCCCGCGCACAAGCACGATCGAGTGTTCCTGAAGATTATGTCCTTCGCCCGGTATATACGCCGTTACCTCTATCCCTGTTGTCAGACGAACCCTGGCAATCTTGCGCAGCGCCGAGTTGGGCTTCTTGGGCGTCATTGTGCGGACCTGCGTGCAGACGCCTCGGCGCTGAGGGCATGATTTAAGCGCCGGTGATTTCGTATTGCGTGACTTTGCGATGCGCCCATGGCGTATCAATTGCGTTATCGTTGGCATACGGTTATTCCTTCGGTTGTTCAGCCGGGCTTTCCGACTTTTCCGCGCCGACCTTGACCACGTCGATCAGACGATGGCTATGGAACCCGGTCCCGGCTGGTATCAGATGCCCGACAATGACGTTTTCTTTTAATCCAAAAAGATCATCATGCTTGCCGGAAGCTGCCGCCTCGGTCAGAACCCTGGTTGTCTCCTGGAAGCTTGCGGCCGACATAAAGCTTTCGGTCGTCAGCGACGCCTTGGTGATTCCCAGCAGAAGCGGGGTTGCCTGCGCGGGCTTGCCGCCTTTTTTCGCAACGCGTGCGTTCTCGCGCTGAAATATGATCTTGTCCACCTGTTGCATGGGCAGGAAATCCGTGTCTCCCGGCTCCTCGATGCGGACTTTTTTAAGCATCTGGCGTATGATAACCTCGATGTGCTTGTCGTTGATATGCACGCCCTGAAGTCGATAAACTTCCTGGACCTCGTTGACAAGGTATTCCTGAAGCACCTTGTCCCCGCAAACGCGCAAAATGTCCTGAAGGACCACGGGCCCGTCTGTCAGCTGCTGGCCGCTCGTCACGCGGTCGCCCTTATATACGTTTGGATGCTTGCCGTGCGGCACGATATACTCGCGTGTCATGCCGGTAGGAGATTTGACGACGATCACTACCTGGCCATTTTTTTTCTGCCCGAATTCGACAAACCCGTCGATTTCGCTTATGATGGCCGGGTCTTTGGGCCTGCGTGCCTCGAACAATTCTGCCACGCGAGGCAGACCGCCTGTGATATCCCTGGTCTTAACCGTGACGCGGGGGATCTTGGCCAGATGGTCGCCGGCCTCAACGTATGCGCCGTCCTTGACCATGATATGCGCGCCGGTGGGCAAAGGATATATGCCGTTGATCTCGTCCTTTTCTCCCATTATAATAATCTGCGGATGGTAATCTGCCTTATGGTCAACGATGACGACCTCGGTGAGCTTAGTCGTCGGATTGTATTCTTCGATAAATGTCTCTTTTTCTTTGAGGTCCTCGTATTTGACCTTACCGCTCACCTCTGTGAGTATAGGCGCGGTATACGGGTCCCAGCGCACAAACACGACGCCTTCGTTCACGTGATCTCCGTCCTGGAACGCCAGGAACGACCCCTGCGGGATGAGATACCGTTCGAGCTCCCGGCCGTCCGTGTCATTGATGGATATGGCGCCGTTGCGGTTGAGGACAACATGCTCTTTCTTTTTGGGAACAGTGCGCATTAAATGGTATTTAATGGTGCCTTCGTTCTTGGATTTGATGAACGACTGCTCGATCGTACGAGACGCCGTGCCGCCGATGTGGAACGTCCGCAGGGTCAGCTGAGTGCCGGGTTCGCCGATGGACTGCGCGGCGATAACGCCGACTGCCTCGCCCTCTTCGGCGAGCCTGCCGGTTGCCAGGTTCCTCCCGTAGCATTTAACGCACACGCCGCGCTCCGCCTCGCAGGTGAGGACGGAACGAATTCGGATCTTTTCGATCCCGAGGCGTTCGATCTGCTCAGCCTTCTCTTCCGTGATCTCCTGACCGGCTTCAACTACTGTCTGGTCAGTGATGATGTCCACGATGTTGTCAAGCGCAACGCGTCCGATTACGCGTTCTGCAAGAGTTACGACGACCTCGTTGCCCTCGGTTATGGCCTCGACCGTTATGCCGTTCAGGGTGCCGCAGTCCTGTTCGGTGACAATGATTTCCTGCGCGACATCTATAAGGCGCCGGGTCAGGTATCCTGCGTCCGCCGTTTTCAACGCCGTATCCGCCAGCCCCTTGCGCGCGCCGTGCGCGGAGATGAAGTACTCAAGCACGGTCAGCCCTTCCTTGAAATTTGCAGTAATCGGGTTCTCGATGATCTCGCCTGACGGCTTGGCCATTAGGCCGCGCATGCCTGAAAGCTGGCGCACCTGGAGCTTTGACCCCCTGGCGCCCGAATCCGCCATGATAAAGATCGGGTTGAACGGATGCATCTCCTTAAAAAGCATGTCCGAAATCCTATCGGTCACCCGGGTCCACACGTCAATAACCTTGTTCGACCGCTCTCTGTCGGTGATGGCGCCGTTGCGGTACTGCTCTTCTACGTGCGCGACTTCTGCCCGCGCCTCCTTGATTACCTCGGGCTTGGCCTTGGGAATTACAAGGTCGTCAATGCCTATGGAAATCCCTCCGAGAGTCGCCATCTCAAAACCGAGGCGTTTAAGATCGTCGAGCAGCTGGATGGTCCTCGCATGGCCGAATCGTTTGTGGGTATTGGCAACGATTACACCGACGTTTCCCTTGTTGAGCTCGCGGTTAACGAACCCGAATTTCTCGGGCAGCACCTCATTGAAAAGCACGCGGCCCGGCGTAGTCGTGATGATCTGGCGGCCCTGGGCATAGGTCTTTTCGTCAAGGTCGAAGATATCCTCGACGCGCAACTTGATCCGAGCGTGCAGGTCTACCTCTTTATCGTTATACGCCACTATGACCTCGTCGGCGTTAGAGAATATTTTGTTTTCGCCTTTGACTCCGGGCTTCTCCTTGGAAAGGTAGGAAAGGCCCAGAACAATGTCCTGGGTGGAGGTGACGATCGGCTTGCCCTGCGCCGGCGAAAAGATGTTGTTGATCGAAAGCATGAGTATCCGGCATTCCATCTGCGCCTCAAGCGAAAGGGGCACGTGCACCGCCATCTGGTCGCCGTCGAAATCAGCGTTGAAACCCGCGCAGACAAGCGGGTGGACCTTGAGAGCCTTGCCTTCGGTAAGCACCGGCTGGAACGCCTGTATGCTCAACCTGTGCAGCGTCGGAGCGCGGTTCAGCAGCACCGGATGGTCCTTGATGACCTCGTCGAGTATGTCCCAGACCTCGATCTTGCCGTGGCCGACCATGCGCCGCGCGCCCTTAATCGTATGGACAAAACCCTTTTCCTTCAGCTTCTTTATGATGAACGGCTCAAAGAGCTCCAGCGCCATCTGCTTGGGAAGGCCGCATTCGTGAAGCTTCAGCTCGGGGCCAACGACGATGACCGAACGGCCGGAGTAATCGACTCGTTTGCCCAGAAGGTTCTGCCTGAACCGGCCCTGTTTTCCCTTGAGCATGTCCGCCAGGGATTTAAGGGGCCTGTTGTTAGCGCCTACCACTGCCCTGCCGTGCCTGCCGTTGTCCAATAGCGCATCGACAGCTTCCTGAAGCATGCGCTTTTCGTTGCGCACAATTATTTCGGGCGCGTTCAACTCCATTAATTTCTTGAGCCTGTTGTTCCTGTTGATAACGCGGCGGTACAGATCGTTAAGGTCGGATGTGGCGAAACGCCCTCCGTCAAGCGGAACGAGCGGGCGAAGGTCAGGCGGGATAACCGGAAGCACTTCAAGGATCATCCATTCCGGCTTGTTGTCGGATTTGCGGAAATCCTCTACCGCCTTGAGCGTTTTCAATATCTTGCGGTTTCCCAGATTGTCCCTTGATTTTTCAAGTTCCTTGTGCAGTTTCTTGCACAAGGCATCCAGATCGAGTTCTTTTAGGAGCTCACCGATCGCCTCGGCGCCCATCTTTGCCTTGAACTTGGCGCCGTATTTGTTCATGGCCTCCTGGTATTTTTCTTCATTGAGCAGGTCGCGCTTCTTGAGAGGCGTCGGGCCAGGGTCAAGGACCACGTATTCCTCATAATAGATTACGCGCTCGAGGTCGCGCAGGGACATGTCCAGAAGCGCGGATAACCTGCTGGGGACGACCTTGAAGAACCAGATGTGGGTAACCGGCGCTGCAAGCTCGATATGCCCCATGCGTTCGCGCCTGACAGCGGAACGGTCTATGGTAACGCCGCAGCGGTCGCAGGTAATCCCTTTGAACTTTATTCCTTTATATTTCCCGCAGTTACATTCCCAGTCCCGCACGGGCCCGAAGATGCGCTCGCAGAAAAGGCCGTCTTTTTCAGGCTTGAGGGTCCGGTAATTGATGGTCTCGGCGCGCTTCACCTCGCCCTTAGACCATCCGTGGATCGTCTGCGGAGATGCCAACCTGATGGATATATTGTCGAACTCGATAGTATCTGCCATTATGCCGCCTTCTCCATACGGATATCAAGCCCCAATCCCTGCAGTTCCTTGACGAGGACGTTGAAGGATTCGGGTATGCCGTGAGTTAATCTCTGTTCGCCTTTGACAATAGCTTCATAAATGCGCGTCCTGCCCGCTACGTCGTCGCTCTTGACGGTTAGCATTTCCTGCAGGGTGAATGCCGCTCCGTACGCCTCAAGCGCCCATACCTCCATCTCCCCGAGGCGCTGGCCGCCGAACTGCGCCTTGCCTCCGAGCGGCTGCTGGGTGACAAGAGAATATGGGCCGATCGAACGCGCGTGTATCTTTTCATCCGCGAGGTGGATCAGCTTCATCATGTATATGATGCCGACCGTAACTTCCTGGTCGAACTGCTCGCCGGTATGGCCGTCATGTAGACGCACCTTGCCGTTCTCCGGCAGTCCGGCCTGTTTAAGCAGCTGTTTGATCTCGGGTTCGGTCGCTCCGTCGAATACGGGGGTCATAATATGCAGATTAAGCGCCTTTGCCGCCCATCCTAAATGGGTTTCGAGGATCTGGCCGATGTTCATACGGGACGGAACGCCGAGTGGATTGAGCACGATCTCAACGGGTGTGCCGTCAGGCATGTACGGCATGTCCTCTTCGGGCAGGATCCGCGCCACAACCCCCTTGTTCCCGTGGCGGCCGGACAGCTTATCCCCTACCGACAGCTTGCGCTTGGTGGCAATATAAACCACGACCCGTTTGAGAACGCCCGGCGGAAGTTCATCCCCGCGCTTTACCTTTTCTATTTCCTGCGCCTCTTCATTGAGAAGCTCCTGTATCTGATCGTCAAACGATGCGGAAAGGATCTTCGCCTCTTCGTTGTTCTCAAGGTTCATGCGCTCAATCTTCGATTTATCGACCCCGAGAAGATCGCTTAAGCGGTTAATCTTTTCTACCCTGATAAATTCAATCTCCTGGGCGTAATACGCCTTGAGCTCTTTTATCTTTGCGATTTCCTTGGTTTTCTCTTCCTTGGATTTCCTGCCGCGTTCCTTCCGCTGGAAAAGATGCACGTCAACAACGAATCCCTCGACCCCCGGAGGCACGCGCAACGACGTATCGCGCACATCAGAGGCCTTTTCGCCGAAGATCGCGCGCAGAAGCCGCTCTTCAGGAGACAGTTCCGATTCGGTCTTTGGAGTCACCTTGCCGACCAGGATATCGCCAGCCGCAACCTCGGCGCCGATACGCACGATGCCCGTCGCATCGAGGTTCCGGAGGGTTTCTTCGCTCACGTTGGGTATGTCACGGGTGATCTCTTCGTTGCCCAGACGCGTTTCGATGGATTCAATTTCGAATTCCTTGATATGTATTGAGGTAAAAACGTCCTCGCGCACCACCTTTTCGCTGATTAGGATCGCGTCCTCAAAATTAAACCCGCGCCACGGCATGAACGCGACGAACAGGTTTTTTCCCAGGGCCAGCTCGCCATGGCTGGTTGACATGCCGTCAGCGATGACCTGCCCCTTTTCGACATGCTCTCCGAGCTTGACGATTGGACGCTGGTTCAAGCACGTATCGGCGTTGGTCCTGAGGAATTTCTTTAACTGATATGTGCGCTTGCCGATGGTGATAGAACCGCCGTCCACCGCATTGACCCTGCCAGCCTCCAGGGCCTTGACGACCGCGCCGGTGTCATAAGCTACCTTTGCCTCCATGCCGGTGCCCACGATCGGCGCCTCGGTAATCATGAGCGGGACGCCCTGGCGCTGCATGTTGGAACCCATGAGCGCGCGGTTTGCGTCATCATGCTCTAGAAACGGTATCAATGAAGCCGCGACGGAAACAAGCTGGCGCGGAGAAACGTCCATATAATCTACCTGTTTGGGAGGGACTTTTGGAAAATCGTCCTTGAAACGGCAGCTGACCTCTTTTTCCGTAAAGGTTCCGTCCGTATCTATCGGCATGTTCGCCTGCGCGATCATCTTCTCCTCGTCGACATCAGCGGTAAGATAATCTATCCTGCGGGTGACCTTGCCGTTATCGACCTTGCGGTACGGGGTTTCAATGAACCCGAGCTGATTGACCCTCGCGTAGGTAGACAGAGACGCAATAAGGCCGATGTTCGGCCCTTCGGGCGTCTCTATAGGGCATATCCTTCCGTAATGCGACGGATGTATATCGCGCACCTCAAATCCCGCGCGCTCGCGCGACAACCCGCCGGGACCTACGGCGCTCAAACGCCGCTTGTGGGTCATCTCTGCCAGTGGATTGACCTGGTCCATGAACTGCGAAAGCTGCGACCGCGCGAAAAAGTCGTGTATCTGCGTGGAAAAAAGCTTTGAATTGATGAGCGAGTGGATATTCAGGTTCGCCATGTCCCCTATGACGGAGAGGCGTTCCCGTATGGACCGTTCGACGCGGCTGATGCCGATGCGCACCTGGTTCTGTACGAGTTCGCCGACCGTCTTGATGCGGCGGTTGCCCAGGTGGTCGATGTCGTCTATCTTACCGACGCCTTCCTTGAGCCGGATCAGATATTCAATGACCTTGATGACGGTATCGCTGTCGAGGACGCGTTTATCAGTGGAAACGTCCATTCCGAGCTTGCGGTTCAGGATGAACCTGCCCGAACGCTCGAGGTCGTATCTGGCCGGATCGAAAAATAGTCTGAAAAAGAGCGTTTCCGCCGCTTCCTTGGAGACCGGTTCGGTCGGGCGCATCTTGCGGTAAAAATCTATATACGCCTCTTCCTTGCTCTTGGTATTGTCTTTTTTGAGCGTATTGCGAATCTCCGGATAATCCTTGGAGAAGGCCGAGATGATATTGTTATCGGACGAGAACCCCATGATGCGCAGTATCTGGGTCGCAGGGAAATTCTTGCGGCGGTCCACATATGCAATTATCGTCTCGGTCAGGTCGTATTTGAACTCAAGCCACGCCCCTCGGTAAGGGATGATTCTTCCGTAAAATATCTTCTTGCCTGTCGGGTGGTTTTCTTCTTCGAACGACACGCCCGGTGAGCGGTGCAGCTGCGAGACCACGACGCGCTCGTCGCCGTTGATGATGAAGGAACCGGTCTCGGTCATGAGGGGTATCTCGCCGAAATACGCATCCTGTTCCTTGGTCTCGTGAGGAGTGGTCAAACGGAACCGGACCTTGAGCGGAGACGCGTATGACACGGAACGCTCCTTGGATTCAGCGATGTCATACTTGGGCTTCCCGAGCGTATAGCTGATATACTCGAGCCTGACAGACCTGTCGTTTGATTCGATCGGAAAGATCTCCGTAAAGACTTCCTCAAGACCCTGGTTCAGACGCTTGTCAGCAGGGGTATCCATCTGCAGGAATTCGCGGTACGATTCCGTCTGAATATCCAGCAGGTTCGGGAAATCATATACGTCCTTGATCTTCGCGAAGTTCTTTCTTTTAAGCATGATATTCTTGCCTTTGTCGTTCACGATCCTTCAGGGGTCGTGTTATTTCAGCTCGACTGTCGCGCCCGCGGCTGTAAGTTTCTTCTTGATTTCTTCTGCCTCTTCTTTGGTTGCGCCTTCCTTGATGGGTTTCGGAGCGCCGTCAACCAGGTCCTTGGCCTCCTTCAGGCCGAGGTTCGTGATCGTGCGCACTTCCTTTATAACGGCGATCTTGTTAGCGCCCGCTGAGGCTAGGACCACGGTAAAGGTCGATTTTTCTTCTGCCGCCGGTGCAGCGCCTGCTGCCGCGCCCCCTGCCGGTGCCGCAGCCATCATGGGCATATTAGCGCTCACGCCGAATTTCTCTTCAAGGGCCTTGACGAGATCCGCAAGCTCCATGACGGTCATGCCTTCGATACTCTTGATCATCTCTTCCAGGTTTGCCATTTCCACTCCTCCTTCATTGATTACGCTGGTTTATTATCCTTTTTATTCTTTATTTCCACCATGCACCACACAAGCTTGCGAAGATTGCCCTTGAGCACGCCGACAATTCCGAAAATCGGGCTTTTGAGCGCCATCACGGCCTGGCCTCGCAACTGTTCCCTGGTGGGCAGCTTGGCCATCTTCTCTATATCTTTTATGCCGAGTATTTTATCCTTGAGAAATCCGCCCTCAAGCTTCAGTTTATCATGATCCTTTGCGAAGCCGTAGAGCACCTTCGACGCGGCAACAGGCTCATCTTTAAAAAAAACAAACCCGCACGGGCCGTCAATAAGCTTCAGCAGTTCTTCACCGCCTAAATCCTTTACCGCGCGGCGCGCGGTGGTATTCTTTACCACAAACATGTCGGCGTCAACCGCGCGCAAGGCAATGCGCAGGTTCGACATGTCGGGCGAAGAAACGCCGGAATATTTTACTATCAGAAAGCTGCCGCTTTGTTTTATGCTTTCCCTGATCCTGTTCTCGGAGACTTCCTTAATAATAAGACTGACTTTTTTCATAATCACAACTCGATTTTTAGGCCCGGATTCATCGATGTGGAAGCGTAAAGGCTGCGCACGAATTTCCCCTTTACCGTGCCAGGCTTGGCTTCGACGATCGCGTTTATGACGCACTGGGCATTATCATACAATTTATCCTGATCGAACGATATTTTCCCTACGGAAAGATGAATCCCGCCTTGTTTATCCACGCGGTATTCGACCTTGCCGCGCTTCACGTCTTCAATCGCCTTTGCGATATCGTTGGTGACGGTCCCGGTCTTGGGGCTGGGCATGAGGCCGCGGGGCCCAAGGACCTTACCCAGCCTGCTCAGATCTTTCATCATCTCGGGAGTTGCGATGACGCAGTCAAAATCGAGGAATCCTCCCGCAACCTTATCAATGAGCTCCTGGCCTCCCACGATATCTGCGCCGGCGTTCTTGGCGTCGCGCTCGTGCTCGCCGCGGCAGAACACCGCAACGCGCACTTTTTTTCCAGTTCCGTGGGGCAGGATCACCGTGCCGCGTATCATCTGTTCAGCCTTCTTGGGATCGACATTAAGCGCAAAATGCAGATCCACAGACTGGTCGAACTTGGTCATCTTCATCGCCTTGAGGAGCGCAATCGCGTCCTTGAGCGAATAGGCCTTGTCCGCGGACAGGTTCTTTGCAGATTCAGCGTATCTCTTGCTTCGCTTTTTCATGATCTTTAGTCCTCTACCTGTATTCCCATGCTCCGGGCCGTGCCCTTTATGGATTTGACCGCCTGCGCCAGATTCGCGGTGTTAAGGTCCTTTTCTTTCTGTTTGGCGATCTCCTCAACCTGTTTCATCGTGACCTTCCCTATGACTTCCTTGCCGCTCGATCCCGAAGCCTTGGCAAGATTAGCCGCTCGCTTCAGGAGGACCGATGTCGGGGGGCTCTTTATAATAAAGGAAAAAGTCCTGTCCTCGTAAACCGATATGACCACGGGCAGGGTCAAACCGTCCCTGTTCTTAGTCTGGTCATTGAACTGTTTGCAAAACATCATGATGTTTACGCCGTGCTGGCCGAGCGCCGGACCTACCGGAGGCGCTGGGTTAGCCTGGCCTGCTGCGACGTGAAGCTTAATCTGTGCGGTAATCTTTTTTGCCATGGACTTATACCTTTTCTACCTGCCAGTATTCGAGTTCAACTGGGGTTGATCTGCCGAAGATTGAAATATTGACCTTTACCTTTCCTTTTTCAGGATAAACGTCGTCAACGGTGCCGTTGAAGTTCATGAACGGCCCTTCTTTGACCCTTATGGATTCGCCTTTTTCAAAAATAACCTTGGGGCTCGGCTTGAGCTTTGTTTCTTCTGTTCTTTTGAGGATATTGTCGACTTCTCCGGGGGGCAATGGGGTGGGTTTTTTTCCTGATCCGATGAAACCGGTGACTCCGGGTATTGTCTTGACCAGGGAATACGTGTTATCGGCCATTTCCATCTCGACCAGGATGTATCCCGGGAAATAATGGCGTTCGGAAACGCGTTTCTTGCCGGACCTCACTTCGGAGATCTGCTCCGTAGGGATCACAATCCTGGAGATCGCGTCCTGCAGTCCCTGGGCGGCGATGCGCGTCTGAAGGATCGTCTTGACCCTGTCCTCAAATCCTGTCTGTGTATGAACGACGTACCAGTTCTTCATTGATTTACCGGAATATGACTTTTAATACGAACGACAGAACAAAATCCGTCATTCCTATGAATATCGCCATTAACGCTGTGAATACCAGAACCACCGCGGTAGATCCCATCAATTCCTCGCGTGTGGACCAGGAAACCTTTGCCAGCTCACCCCGCACTTCGGTCAGAAACGTATTGATCTTCTTGATCATGACGCACCAAACTCTTTTTTGCCTCTGCAATATATCAGGGGCGGAGGGACTTGAACCCCCAGGACGGGATTTGGAGTCTCGCCGTTTGCCATTAACGGACGCCCCTAAATCTATACCCACTCCGCCTGTCGAGGCTTTTATTTGATCTCTTTATGCGCCGTATGCTTCCTGCACGCACGGCAATACTTCCTGGTCTCAAGCTTGTCCGGATGCTTCTTCTTATTCTTCAGCGTCGTATAATTCCGGTTCTTGCACACGGTACATTCTAACGTAATGATCTCTCGCATGATTTATTCCGCTCTTGTCCGCCGCCGCACGATAATTTAAGCTGAAGACGAGAATTGAACTCGTGACCCCGTCCTTACCAAGGACGTGCTCTACCAACTGAGCTACTTCAGCAAAGATAAAAAAAAACCACCCAAGAATGTTCTTCTTGTTGATTTTTTCTCTTAGCCTTTAACTGAATGCACGACGATAGGTTCAGGTAGTTTTGGCAGAGGTTTTAAATATACACTAAAATACTATTTTTGTCAAATACTATTTCATATTTTTTATTAATAATATTAAGGCAGCCGAAACGGCCTTTAGAGCCGCCAGTACGGCAAGGGTCCCGGCAAGGCCTAAAAGCGGCAGAAAAAAAACTCCTGACAGGACGCTGGCGCAAACACCTCCAGCCAGATCCGCGCTGAACACAACGCCGGGGTCCCCGGGCCGCCCTGTCCTGCCTGCGCGGTACAGATGAGCCGCAAGAGGAAATTCAACTCCGACAAAAAAACCCGAAATTACAAAAAGCACGCAATACACAGCCGAGGACACATTGACCGAAGAACCGCGCATAACAGCAAAAAAAACAGCAAGCACGAACGCAACGCAGGCGACCTCGTTAACGGCCAGGGCGTTAAGAGGATCCTTCGCCCTTCGAATGAAATATCCGGCTGCCACGCTTCCTGCGGCCGCGCCTGACATGAATAAGGCTGTCAAAATGCCGATGAGCTGGTATACATAACCGTATTGAACCTGAACCCTGAAGACCAGCGCCAGGGTCATGGACATGCCGAAAAAGCCGGTCGTCAGCATAGCATACAGGACGCCGGTCCTGACACGCCGCCTGCGGCGAAACAATACGACCGCGGCCGCAATGATCCCGGAAAGCGCAACGCATGCCAGCACCACCCACAGGCGCAGGCCAGACATTCGCTGCAAAAGCGCCATGGCGCGGCCGGAGAACTTCTTGTTCCAGAGGATAAGCGTATGGTACACCGCGATGGGCCGGTCGTCGCTGTTGATCGACTGCGTGGCGCCTGCGGTCTCCAGCCTGAACCAGTCTATCCACTGCCCTGCGAGCCTTCTCTTGAAGTAGGCCGGATTCAGGTTCGACGCTCGCACGCCGCGCTTCACGAGCCTTCGGTAGAGGATTTCTGGTTTGACATTGAAATCAGCGGAATGCGAGGCAAGAACGATGTTAAGATCGCCCGGGATAATGCGCACGCGGCTGAAATGGCGCGAAAGCGCGTTCAGAATCACGAAATTCATATCGCGCAGTTCAGGGCTGATGTACGCAAGGGATCCGGGAAGGGATAACGCAAGGACGCCGTTGGAACGGAGTCTGTCCGCTGCCAAACGAAAAAATTCGTCGGTAAAAAATCGGTTGGAGGCCAGGTCACCCGGGGCGGAGGAACCTATATAGATGACGTCGTAAGCACCAACGGCATTACGAAGAAATGACCTGGCGTCGTCATGGATCACGTTAAGTCGCCGGTCAGACAATTCCTGGTCGATCAGCCGCGACGGATACTTGCGCAGCATCGCCGCAAGGAGACTGTCCTGCTGACAGTAATCAACGCGGTCAACCGGCTGCACCTTCAAAATTTCGCCGACCGTGCCACCGAGCCCTGACTCGACCACAAGCACCTCAGCCGGATCCTGGCAGAACACCAGCGGGAAATGGGCGAAATCCTGATTCCAAATCACATCAGGCACAGGTGTCGTGACCACCGGAACACCGTTGTAAAAGAAGGTCTTCTGGCCCTGCCTCTGCGTGACCACGATATTGCCGTACCATGAATTGCGCTGATCTATGACCTTTCCCTGACGGTATTGCCTTGCAAGCGTATACTGTTCGATCTGAGCGGGATCCAGCATCAGCAGGAATAAAAAGCAGAACAGCGGCACGGAGTACAACACAGCTTTACGCCACGGGCCCGGCACCATGGCAGCCAGGGGTATGCACGCGGCAACGCTGATAAGGGACGCTGCCCGGACGATCTGAAAATGAGAAAAGGCCGGTATCAGCCAAAACGTCAGCACAATACCAGCGGCCAGAGTGCCCGCGGTCTCAAGCACGTAAGCTTGCCACGGTCGCGAGTACGCGCAGGCAGCGCTGAAAAGCCCCCCGTGGCAGAAGGCAGGCACGGCCGTGAGCGCGAAGCTACTGAGGCATATCATCGCTGTCCCGATTGCCTCTCCCGGAAGGATATCAAACACCGGCTTGAAAAGACGGCTGGCAGCGGCACTTAGGCAAAGGGATACGGCGAACAACACAAGAAGCCAGATCATGACCGATGCCTTATCCTTCAACTTCCGGAGCGCCGCGGCTATAAGTAAGGCTCCTGCCGCTTCCCACAGCATCCATGAGGCGAGTATCACTCCAAGCGTAAGCTCGTTTCCGAGGAACGAAACAAGGAGCTCGCGCAACAGAACCGTCTGCGCGATGATGCCCCCTGCCCCGACGATGAGTATAACGATGAAGAGCATAAAGGAAAGAAGTGCATAAAAAGAAAGGGGACGCTCTCCAGGGTTTTAATCCTACGTCCCTGGAAAGCGTCCCATTTCTCTGGTTTACAGCCCTTTTTCGATTATGAAATCGATCAGGTCAACAACGCGATTCGAATATCCCCATTCATTATCGTACCAGGACAAAACCTTTATGAAATCGTCCTGGATGACCTTGGTGCTTTTCGCGTCGATGATCGAGCTTAATTTACAATGGTTGAAATCGACCGAGACGACAGGATCTTCCGTGTACCCGAGTATCCCTTTCATCTTTCCGTCCGCAGCAGCCTTTAGGGCAGCGTTGACGGCTTCGACGGTCGTCTTCTTGCTTAATTGCGCAGACAGGTCAACTACAGATACGTTGCACACGGGAACCCTCATGGAAAAACCGTCAAGCTTCCCTTTTAGTTCCGGGATCACAAGCGACAATGCCTTTGCAGCGCCCGTCGACGTCGGTATCATGGAAATGGCTGCGGCGCGGGAACGGCGTGGATCCGAATGCGCCATATCCTGCACGCGCTGGTCGTTGGTATAAGCGTGGATCGTGGTCATAAGCCCCTTCTCGATGCCGAATTCGTCATTGATCACCTTGGCAAGCGGCGCAAGGCAATTCGTAGTGCATGAGGCGTTGGAAATTACATGATGATTCTTGGGGTCATATTTCCTCTCATTGACGCCCATGACGATCGTGATGTCTTCGCCTTCAGCGGGAGCAGAGATAATAACCTTTTTTGCACCTCCCCTGGTAATATGGTTCTCAGCCCCCTTGACTTCCTTGCCTTTCTTGTTGACGCCGTCCTTTTTTATGGTAAAAAGGCCGGTGGATTCAACGACGATATCTACGCCCAGGTCCTTCCAAGGCAGTTCGGTCGGGTCTTTTTTGGAGAGATTCTTGATGATTTTGCCGTCAACCGAAATCTCTCCGTCCGACACCGCCTTTACGACTCCGGGAAATCTTCCGTGCACCGAATCGTACTGAAACAGGTAGGCGTTGGTTTTGGAATCGGTGATGTCGTTCACCGCCACCAGTTCGATGTTCTTGCTCTTCTTTTCAAGGATTGCCCGCGCGACAAGGCGGCCGATCCTCCCGAATCCGTTGATGCCGACTTTTACTGCCATGGTTACCTCCGTTTGGTTTGTGTGTTGATACGATTACGCTTCCCGTAAATATTTAGCGGCGTTCTCGGGCGGGGTAGGGACAAGATAGAAGCCTGTGCCCCATTCGAATCCCGCTACGCGCGTCAGTTTCGGCATGAACTCCAGATGCCAGTGGTAGCTGTCCATGGAATGCGCGTCCGAATTTATCGGCGACGTGTGAATTATAAAATTGTACGATGTATTGCCGAACACCCTCTTCACCTTTGTGATGATACCTTTAAGCATCACGGCCAGATCCGGGATCTGCTCGTACGGCGTCTGGCAGAACAGCCCCGTGTGCTTCTTTGGCATGATCCATATCTCGAACGGGAACCGGGACACGAATGGGCAGAACGCCATGAAATTCTTGTTCTCCATGACAATTCGCTCCCTGTCCTCGGATTCCTGCCTCAAGATGTCGCAGAAGATGCACCGCTCCCGGTAATCGAAATAATTTCGTGCCCCCTGTATTTCCTCTTTGACGCTTTTGGGCACCATGGGCAGCGCGATGATTTGCGTGTGAGGATGCTCCAGAGACGCCCCTGCCCCGGGGCCGTGGTTCTTGAAAATCATGATGTATTTGAATCGTTTATCGCGTTCAAGGTCAAGCGTGCGCTGGCAGTACATATGAAGAATATTTGTGACCTCGCTGTCCAGCAGGTCGCACAGATCCTTATGATGGTAGGGGCTTTCGATAATTATCTCGTGCGCCCCGATGCCGTTGGTCATATCGTACATTCCCATTGGCCTTCGCTCAATATCCCCTTCTATCTGCAGGGCCGGAAACTTGTTCGGCACGACGCGTACCTGCCATCCGGGCGAATTGGCGGCAGTGTGGTTATCCCTGATCGCGACTATTTCCGCAGGAGTGCTCGATTCGTTGCCGAAACAGAACGGGCAGGCGCCCTGCCGCCAGTTATGCGGCTCGTCATGCTCGTAATCCTCAGGCTTGTTCGGGTCGTCGGATGTGACGATCACCCACCTTCCTGCGATCGGGTCCCTTCTCAATTCAGACATCGTATCCGCCTTTTATGTTGCGACTTCCTGCAGGTATTTCGCTGCAGCCTCGGGCGTGACCGGGCAGATGTAAAAACCGGTCCCCCATTCGAAGCCCGCGACGCGGGTCAACCTCGGAGTGATCTCCATGTGCCAGTGATAATCTTCGCCGATAGTGCGCCAGTACCCCGTTTTCTGCCTGCGGAACGGCGCCGTATGGATGATATAATTATACGGCGGGTCGTTGAGCCCTATCTTAAGCTTCTGCAGCACAGTTTTGAGGATTTTCGCCATCGCTGTTTTCTGCGCGTCGGTTAATTGCACGAAATCGCATGAATGTTGCCTGGGAAGTATCCAGATCTCAAACGGGAACCTCGCGGCGAACGGCACGATCGCAATGAAGCCGTCGATCTCCACGATCACACGCGTCTTCATCTCCACTTCCTGCCTGATCAGGTCGCAGAAGATACAACGCTCGTGGTTATCATAATAATTGCGCGCGCCCACAAGTTCTTCCTTGACCCGTTTGGGATTGACTGGTGTGGCGATAAGCTGGGACCGAGCGTGCTTAACCCTGCTGCCTCCTGCCGACCAGCCGTAATTCTTAAAAACCAGCACGTACTTGAACCTTCCGTCGCGCTCGAGGTCCTGGATTCGGGTGATGTAACAGCCTATGACCCTGGCTATCTGATCTTCAGCCAGGTCAGCCATGTTCGCAATATGGCTGTTGGTCTCTATGACGATCTCATGCGCCCCTATGCCGTTCATCAGGTCATACAACCCCTTGCCGCGACGGTCCAGGTCGCCTTCGATGCGAAGAAACGGAGCCAGACTGGGCACAACGCGCACCTCCCATCCGGGCCCGTTCGGGCTGGAATTCTTGCTGCGTATCGCATAGATCTCTTTTGGGGTGTGGGATTCCATGCCCTCGCAAAACGGGCACGGCTTTTCAGCGCCGGGTTCAGGCGCCTGCTGGATGTACTGATCGGGCCTTCTCGCACGTTCGGTCGCGATGATGACCCACCTTCCGACAATTGGATCCCTGCGTAATTCAGGCATAGTATTTGTTTTAACCGATGGAACCCGAGTATGTTACTGAACCCATGGATTTACAAATCCCTGATTATACCATACAAATACACTGATGCAAGCCTTTTTAACCGAATATATCCCCTGGTTTGGCCCTGTATCCGCCAATGAATTCATCGGCGCTTACCTGTCGCTTTCCCTGCATCTGCAGGAGATGTATAAGTACAGCTCCCGGCCGCGCCGCAACAGCGATGCCCTGACGGGAAATGCCGATAATCGCCCCTGCAGGATGATTGCCGGCAGATGCATCCTGCAGCATTGATGCGCCGTGGATCTTGACGACTTTGCCTTTATATAAGGTATGAGCGCCCGGCCACGGAACGCATCCGCGGACCCTGTTGACGATCTCATTGCACGGCCTGTTCCAGTCTATCGAACCGTCGGTTTTCTTGAGCTTCGGCGCGTATGTGGCCTTTGACTCGTCCTGCTCCATTAAATCGTATGTCCCCTTGCCTATCAGGCCGATTCCTTCGTCAAGCGCCTCCGCAGCAAGCAACGACAGCTTCCGGGACAGAGTCAGAGACGTGTCGGAATCAAGTATGGGAGCAGTCTTTTGAAGTATGATAGGCCCGGCATCCATGCGCGTGGAAAGCTTCATAAGCGTGACACCCGTGGTCTTTTCCCCGCGTATAATTGCCCAGTTAACCGGCGCCGCCCCGCGGTACGCGGGCAATAAAGACGCATGCACATTGACAGCTGCCAGACGGGGGATATCAAGCACGGGCTGCGATAATTTCTGGCCATAGGCGATGACGACCAGCAAATCCGGCCTGAGCCCTTTGAGATATTCAACGCTTGCTCTGCTGTTGATGTCCTCAGGCTGATACACCTCTAACCCCAGCTCGGCAGCAGCTTTTTTCATGGCAGCAGGTTCCAGGCGCATGCCGCGGTTACGCGGCTTATCAGGCTGGCTGACGACGCATCTGACAGTATGGCTGCTTTCGACAAGGCCTTCAAGCGAAGGCCTTCCGAAGTCGCCGGTTCCCAGATACACGATGTTCATGCACTATGCCTCCTATTCGGGGTCCATATCCACAGTCACTATTATACCCGACCGCCTGAATATCTTTAATTCCTTTTTTAGGAAATCGCTCATGCGCTGGGCGTTTTTTGCGGCAAGCAGTATCTGCCAATAGTAATTGCCCCTTAACCTTGGCACCTGTGCAGGAGAAACCGCCATAACGCTAACCCCTGCCGGCTTCTGCGCCGCAGCCAGCGCTTCAAACAATGACCTGGCTGCGGAGGCGGCTTTCTCTTCAATGGCAGCCCTCACTTTGACGAAGCAGAAATGCCTGTAAGGCGGAAACAACAATTGCCTGCGCTGTCGCAATTCTTCCGCGTAGAACAGACCGGGGTTGCGCGATGCCACTGCTTCGAGCACGTAATGCCCTGCCATGTTTGTCTGAACGATCATCTCACGCTCGGCCATATCCGCAAGGGCTGTCAGTGTCTGAAAGGCCCTTTCAGATGAGCGAAAATCGACATTATTGAGCGCGTTATCAATGGCTAAAACCGCCACCAGGCTGAAACGCCGCTGGCAATGCCGGATCGCCGCCTGAGTGGCTATGAAGATATCGGCGGAATCATACGCAAGCTGCATACCCGATTCCCATCTGCTGATTCGCGCTTTCGGGAAAATGCGGAAAAGTTCGCTTTCCAGCTTTTCCGTCCCCGCGCCCTGGAACCTGACATACCCGGAATTACATTCCGGGCATATCGACGGAACCGCAATCGAATAGCCGCAGTAATGGCACGCCAGGACTGCGGTCTGGTAGTGAAAATGCAGGTTGACGCTGCACCTGGGGCACTGGAACGTATGACCGCAATGAGAGCATATTGCCAGAGTCGCGTAGCCTTTCCGATTGAAA